>JBGSSA010000086.1:0-62853 GCA_041737295.1 Bacteroidales bacterium
ATAATCTGATAATTAACTCCATAAGATGTAAATTGGTAAATAGAGTATTTGCGGTTATTAAAAGACAGTCACCTTATGTGAATATTTATCAGCAAAATTTTAATTAAAAAACTTGCTTATATCTTAGAATTCACGACTGCAAAACTGCAAAACTTCTTTCTACCGATGGTCAATCCCTGACGGGATTTATTCGGCTTCAGCAGTTGACTGCATTTTCTACCGATAGTTTATCCCTGACGGGATAATTCTTCCTCGTCCCTTGTCTCTTGTCTCTTGTCACTGCTTTCTACCGATAGTTTATCCCTGACGGGATTTTTTCCTGCTTGTCCCTCGTCCCTTGTCCCTTGTCCCTGCTCCTACCATTCATCCGTGGCATATTCCCCCTCGTCTTCCAGTTGTTTTGCATATTCAGTGCAATTTGGAATGGGAGGCATATCCGGCGGAGCTTCAAAAACATCCTTTTCGGTTATGCCGAGGGTTTTATCCGCATATACTTTTTTAATAAAATAGGCATAGATGGGCAGCGCCATTGTAGCGCCCTGCCCCATCGACATCCTGTCAAAATGCACGGAGCGGTCTTCCGCACCGACCCATGCACCGGCAACTATTTTCGGGGTAATGCCCATAAACCAGCCATCGGAATGGTGCTGTGTAGTTCCGGTTTTTGCTGCAGTCTGCGCGTATATATTATGTCTGAAACGCAGGCGGGCGGCGGTTCCGAAATCTGCAGCGCCTTCCATCAGGTTCAGCATCAGGTAGGCTGTTTTTTCGTTGATGGATTCCATTCTTTCGGGTCTTATTTCTGCCAGTATATTGCCGTTTTTGTCCTCTATCCGGGTAATCATTACCGGCCGGGTATGAACCCCCTTGTTGGCAAAAGTAGCGTAGGAAGATACCATTTCCGCTACAGACATGTCGGAGGTACCATATATCATGGAGGGTACAGGGTCGATATAACTTGTGATCCCCATTTTATGCGCGATATCGGCAATGGGTTTTGGCTTGAACTGCTTGATCAGCCAGGCCGCGATGTTATTTTCCGAATGGGCAAGGCCCCATTTCAAGGTTTTCATCATGCCAAGATCCTCTTTCTTGCTGTCACTCCGGGGAATATATACTGTATCGTTCACATAAAAAGTCTGCGAAATATTGGGGACTTCGTCGCAAGGATTATACCCTTCTTGCATGGCAAGGATATAAAGGAAAGGTTTAAAGGTAGAACCAGCCTGCCGTTTGCCCTGGGTTACATGGTCATATTTAAAGCTGATAAAATCAATACCCCCTACATATGCTTTGACATTGCCCGTTATCGGGTCCATGGCCATAAAGCCGGTCTGCAGGAAATGCTTGTAATACCGGATCGAATCCATGGGAGACATGATCGTATCTTTCTCACCTTTCCAGGTGAATACTTTCATTGGAACCTTTTTCCGGAATTCCTTAGCGATCTGGGCAGTTGACAATCCCTGGTTTTTGAGGCTTTTGCCGTGATCTGAATTCAGCATGGCCCGGGTCATGATGCTTTGTATCTCTTTATCGGTCAGTTCCTTCGAAAAAGGTGCACGTTTGGCCCCCTTCTTTTCCTTAAAAAATTCAGGCTGAAGAAAACCACTGAGGTGTTCAGTTACAGCCTCTTCCGCATACTGCTGCATTTTCGAGTTAATGGGCGTATAGATCCGGAGGCCATCGGTGTAAAGATTATAAACACTTCCGTCGGGTTTCCTGTTTTTGTTGCACCAGCCATACAACGGATCGTTTGACCAGCTCATTGAATCGGCGCGATATTGCTGGTAGTCGAAATAATTTTTGCGTTTCGGTTCCTTATTCATTAAGATCCGGCGGACATGCTCCCTGAAATATGTGGCGAGTCCCTTATCGTGAGAAATTCGCTGGAACTTCAGGGAGAGGGGAAGACCTTTCAGGGAATCACATTGTTCCGATGTAATGAAATGATATTTTTTCATCTGGTTCAGCACGGTATTCCGACGGACCTTCACCCGGGCGCGTTTTGCTGAGTCAGCAGGATTATAAAAAGACGGATTCTTTGCCATGCCAACCAGCATGGCGCCTTCTTCTATTTTCAGGGAATCGGGCACGGTGCTGAAATAAACCTGTGCCGCGGATTTAACGCCAACAGCCTGGTTAAGGAAGTCGCACTGGTTGAAGTACATCGTGAGGATCTCTTCTTTTGTATAGGCTCTTTCGAGACGCACCGCGATGATCCATTCCTTAACTTTTTGGAGACCCCTTCCGAAGAGCGTTTTTGGGGGTTCATGAAACAACAGTTTTGCCAGCTGTTGAGTGATTGTGCTTCCTCCACCGGAACTTTTCTGCATAAGGAGGCCGGTTTTTATTACAACACGGGCCATTCCTTTTGCATCCACGCCGGAATGGCGGTAATATCTTTTGTCCTCCGTGGCAATCAGGGCATTCACAAGATGGGGGGGAAGTTCATTATAATCCACAAAGGTTCGGTTCTGGTTTTTATAATAAAAAGAACCGATGACCTTGCCATCATCACTGATCACCTGTGAAGCCAGGTTTATCTTGGGATTTTCAAGCGTGGCAATATTAGGCATATCACCAAGGGCTCCCAGGGCGGCAAGCAAAAGTAACAAGGCCACTATTGCGAAAGGGGATGCAAAAATGATCCAGAAGTACTTGTTAAACTTTTTACGGTTGATATTGGTTAATGTCATACAAAAAGCAAGTGAAGAGGGTAAAAGTAATAATAATTTGAATTAAAATTTTGAACTTAGGGGCTTTATTGATTTATTTGCACCCTCATTAAACGTTGATAGGATGATTAATAATCTGGTTATAGTTGAATCCCCGGCAAAAGCCAAAACAATTGAGAAATTCCTTGGCAAAGATTTTCAGGTAAAGTCAAGCATGGGACATATTCGTGATCTTTCCAAAGAGGATCTCGGTATCGATATTAAGAACAATTTTAAACCCAATTATATTGTTCCACCCGATAAAAAGAAAATCGTTTCTGAATTAAAGGACCTTGTAAAAAAAGCCAAAACGGTCTGGCTTGCCTCTGATGAAGACCGGGAAGGAGAAGCCATTGCCTGGCACCTGAGCGAGGAATTAAAGCTCAAAAAAGACAATACAAAGAGAATTGTATTCCATGAGATCACAAAGGAAGCTATCCTCGAGGCCATTGAGAATTTCAGGACAATCGATCAGAATCTTGTAAATGCACAACAGGCCAGGCGAATCCTGGACCGGCTGGTAGGGTTTGAGATTTCTCCTATTCTGTGGAGAAAGGTCAGGCCATCCCTTTCCGCGGGACGGGTTCAATCGGTGGCTGTAAGGCTTATTGTTGAACGGGAACGTGAAATCATCAATTTTACAAGTGTTTCCGCCTTCAGGGTTATCGCTGATTTTGAAGTAAAGGATAAGAATAATAAGGTATACCATTTGAAAGCCGAGCTGGACGAGCGGTTTCCCGATAAGGCAAAGGCTTCGGCATTTCTTGAAAAATGCCGGAATGCCATTTTTACGGTTGCGAATGTGGTTAAAAAGCCCGCCAAGAAGTCCCCTTCTCCTCCTTTTACCACTTCAACGCTGCAGCAGGAAGCCAGCAGAAAATTGGGGTATTCTGTGGCACAGACCATGACGATAGCGCAGCATCTGTATGAAGCCGGATTGATCACGTATATGAGAACCGACTCGGTAAATCTTTCCAATACTGCACTTACCGCAGCCGAGGAAACCATAACCCGTGAATTCGGAAAGGACTATGTGAATATCCGGAATTATAAAACCAAATCGAAGGGCGCCCAGGAAGCTCATGAAGCAATCCGTCCCACATATATCGCCAACCAGTATGTGGAGGGAAACAACACGGAAAAAAGATTGTATGAGCTGATCTGGAAACGGACGATTGCCTCCCAGATGAGCGATGCCAGGCTGGAAAAAACAACGGCTACCATTACGGTATCCGGACAAAAAGAAAAATTTATTGCCGAGGGCGAGGTGTTGAAATTCGACGGATTTCTAAAGGTTTATATGGAATCTTCGGATGAAGAGCCGGAGGAAAAAGATGAGGAATTATTGCCTCCCATCGAAGAAGGAATGATATTGCCCTATGTATCCATTACGGCAACCGAACGGTTTACCCACTATCCTCCCAGGTATACAGAGGCCAGCCTTGTTAAAAAGCTCGAAGAACTTGGAATAGGCCGTCCTTCAACCTATGCCCCCACCATTTCCACCATTCAGCAGCGCGGGTATGTCATTAAAGAAGAGCGGCCCGGCAAGGAAAGGAAATTCAGCGTTGTTTCCCTGGTGAACAATAAGATCAGTGAACAGGTAAATACTGAAATTACTGGAGCGGAAAAAGGAAAACTATTTCCTGATAATATCGGGATGATCGTTAATGATTTTCTTGTTGAGCACTTTGCCGAGATCCTGGACTACAATTTTACAGCCTCGGTGGAGAAAGAGTTCGATGAAATTGCCGATGGCAAGAAAAACTGGAATGATATGATCGGCCGTTTTTACAGCTCTTTCCATAAAAAGGTTGAGGAAACCCTGTCCCAAAAAGAGGTTACCAAAGCAGAACGTCTGCTGGGCACCGATCCTGAAAGCGGAAAATCGGTTTATACGCGCATGGCCCGTTTTGGAGCAGTTGCCCAGATTGGGGATACAAATTCTGCTGAAAAGCCGAAATATGCACAGCTCCGTAAAGGGCAGAATATTGAATCCATCACCCTCGACGAAGCACTGGGTCTTTTCAAGTTGCCCAGGTTACTGGGGCAGTTTGAGGAAAGCGATGTTTCGGTTTCAACAGGCCGTTTCGGACCTTATGCCCTCCACAAATCAAAGTTTTATTCCCTGAGGAAAGGGGATGATCCGTATACAGTCGACCTGGACCATGCCATTGAAATCATCGTTGAAAAAAGGGAAAAGGACAGCAATAAGTTAATCCTTCAATACGAAAATGACAAGGAATTGTCTGTGTTGAATGGCCGGTGGGGTCCTTATATCAGTTATAAAAAAGACAATTTCAAAATTCCAAAAGGTACTGATCCGAAAAAGTTAACGTATGATGAATGTATGAAGATCATTCATGAAGCTCCTGTTAAGACAAAAAAGAAAAAATAATACGGTACATGGATCTGAATGATTATTTTGAACCGGTAGCGCTGGACAAGCCTGAGGAATCTTTCAGGTCGGGCGATGCCCTTTTTGGCCGTAATATCCGGATTCATACAGCCAGCATAGGCATTGACGAAATCAGCAATTACAATATTGCCATTCTGGGTGTCAATGAAGACCGCAATTCCGGAAATACTGGAGCTTCAGAGGCGGCGGACCGCATCCGGATGAAGTTGTATGAGCTTAGCCGGGTGAATGAGAAACTGAGGATAATCGATCTGGGAAACCTGAAACGGTCCGTAACCACGAATGATACATATTACGGGCTGAGGGACGTAATGATGGAAATTCTGAATAACCAGGTAACGGCGATTGTACTGGGGGGCACACAGGATCTGACACATGGGATCTTTATGGCCTTTGAGCTGGTAAGGGAATCTGTAAATGTTGTGTCAATTGACTCAAGGCTGGATATGGAACCCGGGGCCATTCATTCTACATCCTGGCTGAGCCACCTGGTGAAAAGCAAAAAGCTGTTTGGATGCACCACCTTGGGACACCAGCAATATCTTATAAATAAAAGGCAGCAGGAAGAGCTGGAGGAAAAATCAGCTGACGTGATCCGGCTGGGTGCATTGCGTTCCAACCTTGCAGTGGCCGAGCCCTTTCTCCGCGATGCACACCTGGTGAGCCTGGATATTTCCGCTGTGAAGCAATCGGAAGCACCTGCCACGAGGTATCCTTCCCCAAACGGACTTCTGGCCGAGGAAGCATGCCAGCTCGCACGGTATGCAGGACTGAGTGAACAGGTTGCCTGTTTTGGCATGTTCGAAGTAAATCCGGCATACGATACTCATGATCAGACGTCACACCTGGCGGCGCAGGCGGTGTGGTATTTTATGGAGGGGGTCAGCCAGCGGAAACGGGAGATTCCTTCACAAAACAATACCGATTTTAAGGTTTTTATGGTGAATCACCAGGATATGGAACATGCCCTTACTTTTTACAAAAGCCAGGTGACCGGAAGGTGGTGGATGGAAGTGCCTGATCTGAAAACCGGTAAACAAATGATCGTCTCCTGCTCGGGTGACGAGTATCAGCAAGCCTGCAACCACGATATACCGGAGTTGTGGTGGAAAGCTTTCCAGAAGATCAATTAGGGACCCTTATCCCCCGCTGGCGGGGGCAGGGGGTGGATTCCAACTCCTCAATAAATGATTCAATTCTCATAATTACATTTCCCATATCCTGTAAAACGTCCTTATCCGAAAACCGCATTACACAGTAGCCTGCTTTTTCCAGAGCCTCCTGCTTAATGGCATCTTTAAAAATAGTTTCATCCAATGAATGCGTGTATCCATCAACTTCGATAACTAACTGGAGTTCAAGGCAGGCAAAATCAGCGATAAAACTAAGTATAGGCCTTTGCCGCCGGAATGAATACCCTTTCATCTTCCTTGCTTTTAAAGCATATTTCCATAGACAAGCTTCTGCTTTAGTCATTGCTCCTCGCAGATCTTTTGCATAAGGTTGAAGAGTTTTGTTGTAGGAATGATTGTTCATATTCTATAACATTTAAGATTGCGAATAACACAAATGTACATTGTTACAACGTCAAATGTCCACCCCCTGCCCCCGCCAGCGGGGGATAGCGTCACTTGTCACTCGTCACTTGTCACTACTTTCATCACCCAAAGATCCTGATCCAATTGACCTTTGAGTAACTCAAGAGCAGATTGTGCATCGGAAAGGGTGGAATAGGAGCCGAGGGTTACCATATAAAATTTTCCCCGGCGGGGCAGCAATTCTGCATTAATCCCCTTTTTCCGCATCGACCGTATATGCCGTTCCGCATTTTCAGTCAGCGTGAATGATCCTGAGATAATCTGGAAAGGGCCTGCAGGGACAGTAGGCTTTATCGCAGGGGCTACATTGACAGCTTCCGTTGCTTGTTTCTGTTCATTCTCAAACCGGAGAGCGTTTTCCCGTGCTGTCCGCTCATCCAGCTGCCGGCTGATAGCTTCCCTGGCCGTATCTTTCGCGGTATCTTTTTGTGCATTGGATTTGGTGCCAAAGACGATCCTGCTCTGATCCTTGTTTTTGACAACCACTGTTTCTTTCTTAGGTGTTATCCCCGGAATTTGGGTGATCAATCCCGTAAAATACGCAACAGAAACGATCATTACAAGCACTATAAGAGCAACAGCAGGGATCCACCATTTTCTGTGTCTCCGGACTTCAGGAATCGGCAGGGTTTTTTTATATTCAGTAACCGTGGGGATTATTACTTTTTGTTCCGAAGCCGGCATTTCAATTTTCGGAAGGGCAAATATGCCTCCCGGGTTCAGCAATTCCGGAATGGGTTCGATCATCAGCCCGCCTATGCTGTTCCGTTTTAGTTCTCCCAGTCCTTCAAGCATAACGGATCCGGTTGACCGGATGCCTTCTTCGAGGTGATGAATAAATTTTTTTAATGCTTCGCCGGCATCGCTTTCGGTCAGGCCATTCCTTTTTTTAATGGAAAGCAGCAATTGAGTATCCCCCGGTTTCAGTTGGCTGTCAAAAACAATCTCTTTGGCAGGAGGTATGAGAACCTGTGTGGTTTTGCTGAACTGCGCCGGGCGATGAATAATTTTTAAGGTACCCACACCGGGAATGACAACCTGTTCATTCCGGAGTAAAAGGTCCCTGATGATTAAAGATATATTCACAGTTGAATGATTGAAAATGAGAACCAATTCCCAAAATTAATAAAATATGTATCGGTAAGCACCAAATAACTATCTTCGTATCACTATACTTTTTACCGTATTATCAATGAACAAGATCAGCATGTGTGACCTGAAAGGTCAATACAGGAAAATCAAAACAGAGGTTGACCTGGCCATTCAGGAAGTCATAGATACCAGTGCATTCATTAAGGGTCCGGATGTGAAAACCTTTGAGGCCGAACTGGCCCGGTACCTGGGTGTCAAACATGTCATCGCATGTGCCAACGGGACGGATGCATTACAAATCAGTCTCATGGCTCTCGACCTGAAGCCGGGTGATGAGGTGATAACCCCTGACTTTACCTTTATATCCACTGTTGAAGTAGCTGCTCTCCTTGGACTTACCCCGGTAATGACCGATGTGGAACCGGGAACCTTCAATATTGACATACGGTCACTCGAAAAGGCAATTACACGGAAAACCAAGGCGATAATTCCGGTACATTTGTTCGGGCAATGCGCAAACATGGATGAAATTCTTGAGCTGGCATCCCGTCATAACATTTATGTCATTGAAGATGTGGCGCAGGCCTTGTCGGCAGACTATATTGACAAAAGCGGGCGAAGCAGCAAGGCAGGAACCATGGGTCATATCGGCTGTACTTCATTTTTCCCGACAAAAAACCTGGGATGCTTTGGAGACGGGGGTGCAATTTTCACCAATGATTCGGAACTTGCCAGTAAATTATCTGCCATAACCCATCATGGTATGCGGGTACGATATTACTATGATGTGACCGGTGTAAACTCCAGGCTGGACACGCTGCAGGCTGCTATTTTACGCGTAAAGCTAAGGCATCTTGATGATTATTCCGCGGCCCGAAATTATGCAGCAACCTGGTACGATTTGAATCTGAGAGGCTTACAGGGGATACGGATCCCCGAAAGATCCCCTTTCAGCACCCATGTTTTTCACCAGTACACTTTACAGGTGGATGGCTTCAGGGATGAACTCAAAAGCTTCCTTGAAAGCAGGGGCATTCCTGCCATGATTTATTATCCTGTGGCCGGACATATGCAAAAAGCTTTTGAATATCTTGGCTATCATAAAGGGGATTTTCCCGTGTCGGAACACTTGTGCAAGGCCGTTCTGTCACTTCCCATGCATACGGAACTGGAAGAAGAACAGCTGAAATATATTACCGATACAATTGTCGAATTTATAAAACGCTGAACCGTGAACCCCGACTATTTTGCGCACAGCTCCGCGATAATCGATGAGGGCTGTAAAATTGGCAACGGAACAAAAATCTGGCATTTTACCCACATCATGAAGGACTCAGTGATCGGTGAAAATTGTAACCTGGGCCAGAATGTGGTGGTTTCCCCGGGTGTTGTGCTGGGTAACCAGGTAAAGGTTCAGAATAATGTTTCCATATACACCGGGGTAATCTGTGAGGATGATGTTTTTCTTGGACCTTCCATGGTTTTCACTAATGTGATCAATCCGCGCAGTGCCGTGGCCCGCAAAGACCAATATAAGACCACGCGGGTTGAAAAGGGCGCCAGCATTGGTGCCAATGCTACCATTATCTGCGGTGTAAGGATTGGCCGATATGCCTTTATTGGCGCAGGGGCGGTAGTAACCAAAAATGTAAGCGATTTTGAACTGGTTGTCGGCAATCCGGCACGCCATTCCGGGTGGATGAGTACTTTCGGTCACAGGCTGAACTTCAATATTGAAGGAATTGCTGAATGCCCGGAAAGTAAAGAAAGATATAAACTTGAAAACAACCACGTAATCCTCATTTCCTAGATATGCAAAAACGGATTCTTGTCACCGGGGGAACCGGTTTTATCGGTTCACACACTGTTGTTGAACTGATGAACAGCGGTTATGAAGCAATTATTATAGATAATTTGTATAATTCCCGGATCAGCGTGCTGGACGGTATTGAGGAGATCACGGGGAAACGTCCGGCCTTCGAGAACTTTGACCTGATGGATTATGACCCCCTTCAGTCATGTTGCCGGAAGTATCCGGGAATTGAAGCCATCATCCATTTTGCTGCATACAAAGCGGTTGGTGAATCAGTAGAAAAACCACTTGATTATTACGGCAACAACCTGGTTTCAATGATCAATATATTACGGGTCATGAATGAGTTCAGGATACCTTCGCTCGTGTTTTCATCCTCCTGCACGGTTTACGGAGAACCGGATGCTTTGCCTGTAACCGAGCATTCACCTATTAAGCCGGCAAACTCACCCTATGGAAATACAAAGCAAATCTCGGAGGAAATAATCCGTGATACCGTTGCGGCCAATCCCGGCATGAAGGCGATTTCACTGCGGTATTTCAATCCCGTGGGAGCGCACAAATCCGCCCTGATCGGAGAATTGCCGCTGGGGACACCGCAGAACCTGGTTCCGTATATCACCCAGACCGCAATTGGATTACGGGATGTATTAAGGGTGTTTGGAAATGATTATGATACCCCCGATGGTACCGGGATACGTGATTATATTTACGTGGTTGACCTTGCAAAAGCCCATGTGGTTGCCATTAACCGGCTAGTGGAAGGCAAAAACAAAAAGCCTTACGAGGTTTTCAACCTCGGAACAGGCAAGGGATTATCGGTGCTTGAAGTAATCCATAGTTTTGAAAAAGCAACCGGACAAAAGGTAAATTATGCTATCCAGCCACGAAGGGTGGGGGATATCGCAGGCGTTTTCGCGGATACCTCCCTGGCAAATAAAGAATTGGGATGGAAGGCTGAAGCCAGCATTGAAGAAACCCTGTTATCTGCCTGGAACTGGGAAAAAAGGATTCGCTCAAATAGTTAACTCATCCATAAACAAATGGGCAAAACAATATTGATCACCGGAGGGGCGGGGTTTATCGGCTCCCATGTAGTAAGGCTTTTTGTCAGTAAGTACCCCGACTATATGATCATCAATGCCGACAAGCTTACTTATGCCGGCAATCTTGAAAACCTCACTGATATTGAAAAGAGGGATAATTATCATTTTGTAAAAACCGACATAACGAACATTCAGAATGTTAATGCCCTGTTTCATGAACACCGGTTTGATGGCATTATCCACCTGGCTGCTGAATCGCACGTTGACCGGTCGATTTCAAATCCGATGGAATTCATATATGCCAATATCCTTGGAACCGTTCACCTTCTGAATGCTGCAAAGGAACAGTGGAAGTCGCGTTTCGAAAATAAAATGTTTTATCACATTTCAACCGATGAGGTTTTCGGCTCGCTTGGAAAGGAAGGCTATTTTAATGAAAATACCGCCTATGATCCCCGGAGTCCGTATTCAGCCTCAAAAGCCAGTTCGGATCACCTTGTACGAGCTTATCACCATACCTATGGATTGCCGGTAGTGGTTTCAAACTGTTCAAACAATTATGGTCCCAATCAGTTCCCGGAGAAGCTTATTCCACTGGCATTCAACAATATCAAAAAAAATATTCAGATCCCTGTATATGGCAAGGGTGAGAATATTCGCGACTGGCTTTATGTGGAAGACCACGCGAGTGCCATCGATACTATCTTCCATGGTGGCAGGAACGGGGAGACTTATACCATAGGGGGTAACAATGAATGGAAGAATATCGATCTTATCCTGTTGCTTTGCAGGATCATGGACCGGAAACTGGACCGGACTGCGGGAACATCGGAAAAGCTGATCAGCTATGTAACCGACAGGGCCGGCCATGACCTCAGGTATGCCATTGATTCATCCAGACTGAAACAGGAACTCGGCTGGATGCCATCGGTTACCTTCGAAACCGGGTTGGAAAAAACGGTCGACTGGTACCTTAAAAACGAGGCCTGGCTTGAGCATGTGGTCAGCGGAGACTACTCAACATATTATGAAAAACAATATGTGAACCGATGATTGCAGGCTTCATTTCGGCCTTTTTTTTACTATCAGGGGCGGATCGAAGAGGTTTGCAATATCCTCCCATGCCACGAACTTAAAATTCTGATTGACAAGGGAATCTGCTTCATAGTTGAACCCATCCTGGACCACCAGGATACCATTCGGATACAATCTCCCCAACGGTTCAGCGGTCACTTCGAGACCGTCTGTTTCTTCGGCACCGTCTGTATTTTTATCAGCTATGGTAAAACTTCCCAGGTAGCGGTTATTGCCTCCGCGCTCGAACAGGGCATAAGAATAGTTGCCCTGAACTGAGGCGATCAGGTATCCCTGTTGATCCTCACCATAATAGATGGCGAGGCCTTCGAGATCGTAAACAATCCGGGTGTTCAGGGAGTCACTTAATAGGATCTTTGTTTTATTTGCCGATTTTTCCGGATCTGCATCCACTTTCCAGATACAGTTGCGTTCTTCTGCAGCATACAGGAATCCCAGGTCGTCATCCACTGTCAATCCCTCTGTTTGAGAGTCAAAACTAAAATTTCTGACAAGTTTAAGACTTATTTTCTGACCGGGAGCAGGTGTAAGTTCCCACTGTTCGGTTTGACCATTCTTCCCTACAACAAAAGCAAAGTAGCGCCCCCTGGTTTTATTGTGATAAAAAGTGAATCCATAGACCTCCGGTAGTGCGGAATAAATTTTAGTTTGACTGATATCATAAAGAGACTGAGATACCGGATCGATGGCCATCAATACAATGCTGTTGTCGGAACGGTTGCTGGCGCCAACGATATCAACTTGTTTTCCGCCTGTGAGGGTAAAGCCGTATCTTACATCCACATTGTTAACATTACCAAGGGGGTAAAAGGATACTTCTTCTCCCGAAAGATTATACAGATAGAGGCCTGCTTTTTTATTGGTGCCAATAATCAGACTTAATTCCGGATCGCCCGGATTGACCCAGATGGCCGGATCGTCTGCCGCATCTACCCCCTTACCTGAAGTGACCGGCATGGTTTCGTTCCGGGCAAAAACTATGCTGTCGGTTTGAGTCCTTACGTATGTCTTTTGACTGAATTGGCAGGCCTGCAATATCAAGAATAGCAGGGACAGAAATTTAAAATGTCTCATCTTGAGAATAAATAATTAGTTAAAGATCGAATTTAAGTCCAATTCTGCACCACCAGGAGTAATATTCCTGTTTCATTGTATTTTCAGGTGTGCCAATAAAGTACCTCAGGGGTGAATTGGTAAGATTCATTACATCGGCAAATATACTCACCTCGGGTGTAAGCTCCAGGTTGGCAGTAAGATCCAGGTGCCAGGCAGCATCATAATACTCATCCAGGTCAGGATCAGCACCCAGCTTGTCGAGAAAATGGTCATGATAATTTGCTGACAGCTTTGTATAAAATTTTTCTGATTCATAAAACAGGGCAAGATTTATTGTATGCATGGCCTGACCGGGCAATGTGATGTTTTCTGTATCATCGGTATTAAAATAGGACTGGTAATCATCTCCGATTTTAATAACCCTGATCTGTTCATTGGCAGGGTATCGTTTATAAATTGTTGCATTGGAATAAGTGTATGTATAATTGGTATAGATGCCAAAACGGTTGAACCAGCCGGGCAAAAATTCCAGCTTGAACTGGCCGAGGAATTCTGCCCCGAGAACCGTAGCATCCTCACCATTGAGAGGGATCTCAATAATGTACTTTGTGGAACCGGTTGAGGGATCTGACTCATACGCATGCAATATATAGAAAAAGATGAATTCATCGATCTTCTTATAGAAAACACCGGCAGACAGGATGCTGCTCTTTTGGAAATAGTATTCCCCAAGAACATCAATGTTAAGGGAAACCGGATAATTCAGTTCAGGATTGCCATATTTGACTTCCTTGAGGTCCTGTTGCCGGTATGGCAAAACATCCTCAAAACTGGGTCTTGAGAATGTACGGGTAACCGCGGCCCGGATGTTGGTCCGTTGATTAAGGTTGTATTTAAGCTGGAGCTGGGGAAGTACAAACACGTGGCTCCTGTCATCGGTCAGTGTGTCTACTATTTCGTCGAATGTGGAACCTTGCAGATTGATCAGCCTGCCTTTGTAATCAATATCCGTCCGTTCAAGGCGTAAACCTCCCAATATCATCAATTTGTTGATATCCATGCGAAACATGGCATAGGCAGCATATATGTTTTCATTAGCCGTGTAATCTTCTTCATTCGATCGTCGCATGGTTTCCTTGCGGGCAAATATAAAATGCTGGGGATAGGAATCATAAAAGTCCCTTACTACACCGGGAGCAGGCATGTGGTCAACCACATAACCCCGGTTGAGCAGATCCGGTTCCCTGAAATCATCTGAAACGGTAAGCAGATTAAGGGGAGGGGCGGTTCCAAAATATATCGGATTATTCTCATAGTAATTGCTGTAGACCCGGGCCACATTATCACGGTATTTATCCTTCAACCTCATCTTGGATCCAAGTTTTATACTCGTTTTGTATCCGCCAGCAAGGAACGGAATTTCAAGGTTAAATTTGGCTGTGATGTTTTCATCACGAATTGTTTCCTGCTGAATGAGCATTTCATCCATTTCGTAGTTTTGGTAAGCGAAGGCAGCTATGGAATCAGATTCTTCGGGAAAATACACCTTTGGCCACAGGGGATCACTGTTATCGATTTTAATCGCAATGGATTGAACGGGATCTTCGAACCGGATCTCAAGACGGTCAGGTTGATTTTCAGCGGCAAGCGAATAGGCTATTTCATAATCGAGGATTGTCTTGCCGATCAAATGTTTACCCCCCAGGTTCAGGGTGCTGATCTCCTGGATCTTTGTCCGGTTCTTCATGTCATGGGCGATTCCACCATAGGTAAAGTAGGTTTCATTAATCGGGTCGTCGAGGGTATAGATTTTTCGCCTCCGGGTTTCCTCATCTTGGAATTTATTATACATACCTCTGAGGTAGATCATGGAATTCTCATTGAACCGGTAATCAAGGGTTCCGCTGAAACCCGTTCTTTTGCGCATAATGTTGTAATGGCGCAATTGCATTTCAGTGTATAACAAATGGTAGTTTTCCGAACCCGGGTCCTGACCCACTGAACCCCTGTAAGGAAGTTTATCGTACTCAAATTCAAGATTGTCCGAGCCCTGGTTATTCAGGTAATGGCTTCCGTTCATACTGAATCCGAATTTGCCTTTCCGCTGGGCATAAGCCATTTGCAGCTGGTAATTGCCCGTTCCACGGAGGTTATTATAGCCTGCAGCCAGGGAGGCTTTAATTTCAGGCACCTCCGAACGTGCCGTTCTGGTAACGATGTTAACCGATCCACCGATCGCATCAGCGTCCATATCGGGAGTCAGCACCTTGGTTACTTCGATGGTTTCAATCTGATCAACCGATATGACATCCATTCCCACATACCTCACACCACCCTCGGGTGAAGGAATTTGTTCACCGTTTACATTGAAAGTGGTATATTCAGGAGGAGTGCCCCGCAATTGGACAAACCGTCCCTCACCCTGATCACGCTTCAGTGTGATACCCGGAATGCGTTGCATGGCTTCGGCAGCATTCAAATCGGGAAACTGGGAGATCTGTTCAGAGGAGATAATATTTTTAATGTTGGCCGAGACCTTCTGATCCAGTACCGCTTTCACCTGGCCTTCAGCATTTCCGGTTACTTTTACGGCATCTATTTCAGTGGAAGAGGGCTTCATGAGAATTACCAGTTCCTTGTAAACTGTATTTGCAAAATCCAGGGTCAAAACCTGTGATTCGTAACTTACGTAGTCGAAGTTCAACACCACTTGTCCACCGGAAATCCTATCCAATACGAAATTGCCATTCTGATCAGCTGTCGTTCCGATTGAGGTATTTTGGATTCTGACTGAAGCAGCAGGCAGGGGTTCCCGGGTATCGGCATCCAATATTCTTCCGCTGACCCTGTTTACAGTCTGGGTATATGCAGAAAAGGATAACAAAAATGTCAATAACAAGCTGATGGTCAGTTTCATTCGATTATATGGGGATGAGTTAAAATATGATAAACCGTTGGTGCCCGAAAAGGGCACCTAACGGATTTAATGATGAAAGACTATTGAACGATCAGTTTGCGGGTGTAGGTATTATTGTCCTGTTCTGCCCTTATAAGGTACAGTCCATTGTGGATACCCTGAATATCAAGCTTTACGCTGGCCTCGTTTCCCTGAAAGGTCCTGACCATTCTTCCTGTGGAATCGAGCAGGCGAATTATCGATTTTCCGGATGCAGGAAGTGCAATTGTGATTTCTTCACCATTGGCAGGATTTGGGAAAATCTCCAACGATTTGGAATCCCGGTAATTTTCTATTGCAGATGCAAGCGAAGAATAATAAACGATCAGCCGGGGAACTCTTTCAGGGTGATTGAGTCCGTCACCCGGAACGCCCTCAAAGTCTACATCCTCAGGGTCTTCAATGTTTTCAAAAGATTCCATTTCACGTGCATTTTCCACATCGCTCGGGCCCTGGTCCTCACCGGCCAAAACAATGCCAATGGCATTACCAGGCTTCCAACCTTCACGATCAACGATTTCCTGGACAATTTCTTTCAGATCGGGCGTACGATACGGAAAATAAATAATCCAGTCTTCGTCAACCACCCATTCAACTGAGGTTTCAGTGGCCGGACGGTCAGTTATCAGGCTGTCCTCGGAATAGGTAACTGTGCTGTCCGAGGCAATACCATAGATATTGATATTGGCCACATCACCGGCACTTTTCCCCTCGTGTGAATAAACAACCACAAATGCGGAGTCGATTGTTGCGTCCCGGGGTATATTGACATTCTGGAACCGCAGACCCAGCGTCAGTATGTTTGCATCCCCTTCCTGGCCTTGCCAGCCTGAATCAAGATCATCATCATCAAGAGCATCGATTTCATTATTTTCCTGTTCGGCATCATCCGACGAAATGGCGAGTGTGTCCTGTGATTCTTCATCAATGATTTCACCCGTCTGAATAATGGGAATATCAATCATTTCCTGCCCGTAAGACACCTGGTAAATACTCAGGGCAAGCAATACTAAAACAATAGGTAATAATTTTTTCATACGTTGCGATTTTTTTGGTTAACATTCAGCAACAATGTTAGGGTTCAATCGCAAGCCACGCAATGGTAAGTATGAATACGGCCATGTAGTAAGATTTACCATGACAAAACGACGAAATGTAACTACTATATAATGAGTATTATATAGCATGACGACTGACAAATGTTCCATCTTCCGGAGGCAGTTCAGGGGGTGACGGGTAAAGAATTCACAGAATCTTAACAGTGGATTCATATTGTTATCATATTAATGTAACAGCTTTGAAATTTGATTCAGATCATGACAAGAATTTTGATGGCCGATGATCATGCTGTTGTTTGCACAGGAGTGGGTCTCATTCTTGATGCCACGGGGAGTTTTATGTTGGTGGATGAAGTCCGGAATGGCGATGATCTGCTCAACAGGCTGAAAGCGAACCCGGACATATGTGATATAATCATCCTCGACATTTCGATGCCGGGCCGGGAAGCTATTGATGTGCTCCGCGAGATTAAACTGCTGCATCCCGCCCTGCCCGTTGTAATTTTTACAATGAACCCGGAGGAGCCCTATGCGTTGAGGTTTTTCAAACAAGGTGCATCTGCCTATTTAAAAAAGGATTGTCATCCTGACGAAATTGTCGGGGTATTAAAGACAGTTGCTAGTGGCAGAAGGTATCTTTCCCCGCGGCAGGTGGAAATGATGGCGGAATATATCAATGAAGTTTCCGAAGCGAAAAAGAATACTTTTGAAGAGTTGACCGACCGTGAATTGCAGGTGCTTCACCTGCTGGCAACCGGCAAAATGAAGGGGGAAATTGCAGATAAACTGGCTGTAAGCAAGCATACTATCAGCAATCACCGCAATAACATCCTGAAGAAGCTTCATTTACGCAACAACTCAGAACTTACCCGGTACGCCATTCAAAACGGATTGATCAGTTGAGAAACTTTTTCTTCATCCCGTTTCCATGGATACTCCTGGCAGCAGTCATCCATTCCGGACCGGTTCAGGGACAAATCCCGGATGATGAGGATCCCATTGGGTACCGGATCCCGAGAAAAGCTGAACATACGGCGGCAGAATTTGTAATAATCGCCGGAAGGGAGGCTGATAAAGCCATCAAAGCCGGGGACACGGGGGTATACCTCAGCCAGGCAATAGTACTTGGAAAAAGCCATGCCATACTGGGCAATAACGATGAGGCAATGAGGGTATATCACCAGGCACTGGCAATGGCAGAATTGGCAGATCATCCGGAACAGGTGGCCCGATTAAAGCTGGAAATAGGGATAGTACTTTACAATAAATCACAATTTGATATTGCCCTGAAGCAGTTTATTGATGTACGTGGTATGGCTGCCCGGTCAGGTTTTAAGCAATTGGAAGCAGAGGCCCTGAATTACATTGGTAAGTATTATCATTCCAAAGGTGAGTATGAACATTCCCTGAAGTATTATGAACTTACACTGTCTCTGGCCGAAAAGATTCATGATACGTTGCGAATGGCCAGTGTATTGAATAATCTTGGCAAGCATTACGTAACACAGGGGGATGTGGCAGGAGGCCTGGAAATGTGTATCCGTTCCCTTTCCTTACAGGGGAAACTGGAAATGGAGGGTGAGGTGTTTGCAACCACCTGTAACCACCTGGGAAATATTTATGCAAAGCAGAAAGATAATGACAGAGCGCTGTTCTATCACCATAAAGCGCTGAAGATCCGACAATCCCTGCAATACAGGGAAGGTACCGGAAAGTCATTACTCAACCTGGGAAGGCTCTTCTATGAGATGGGTATGCCTGATAGTGCGATGTATTATGGAAAGGAAGCTACCCTGATATTTCAGGCAATAAATTATGACAAGGGACGGATCAAGGCCCTGATGCTTGAAGGCCTGATTTGCCTCGATGGCCAGGATCTAACAGCGGCAAAGGAATCATTTGAACAGGCAAGAGATTTGTCTTTACTTACCGGTTATATGAAAGGACTTACCGAAAGCGGTATTTTACTGGGGAATATGATGCTGGCAGCAGGACAGACGCAAAACGCCCTGTCTGAGTTTAAAAGCAGCCTTATCCACGCTCAGAAGAACAGTATTACCGAAGCTGTGCGCGATTGCTTTAAAGGAATGCAACGTTGTTATGAGTCAGAGGGAATGTACAAAGAAGCTAATGCCTGTGCAATCAGGTATAATGAGATCAATGAATTTCTCCTGAAGAGTGAATACGGGAACAGGATTGCTAACCTGCAGGTGCATTATGAAACTGAGCAAAGCCGGCGGACAAGTGAATTATTGAGGATCGACAATGAATTGAAGAATTCACAGCTTGAACGTAAGAATCAATGGATCCTTACAGGCATAATCATGCTTTTCTTGCTTGTAGCACTCATTGTATTGCTGTACAGCCGATATAGGAGCAAAGCCAGGGATAATAGCAAATTGAAGGAGCTAAACCTGGAATTGCAGCAAGTCAGCCATGAAAAAGACCGCCTTTTTTCAATAATTGCCCATGAACTTCGCAATCCTCTCTGGTGGTTCAGGAACATTACGGAAACCCTGTCGCAGCGGTTCGATGTAATGGATAAGCAAAAGCTGAATGAAACTCTTTTCGCACTGGATGAATCAGCCAGGAATACCTTTTTGCTGATGGACAATCTATTAAACTGGTCCCGTTCCAAACTCAACCTGTTGCCCTTTCACCCGGTCAATTTTGAACTGGGAGAAGTTATCGGGCAGAGTATTTCCCAGTTCAATTCTATGGCAACACAGAAGAAAATTAGTATAAACACTGATCTCCGGCACAGTGGCCAGGCATTTGGTGATCGTGAGCAATGCAATATAGTGATTCGGAATATACTGTCGAACGCTTTGAAATTTACACCGGCCAACGGGACTATTTCCCTGCTTACCTGTGATCAAAACGGCTGTATTAATCTGGTCGTCAGGGATACCGGAATAGGTATTGATCCAAAAATGATAAAGAATCTTTTCGATGAATCTACGGCTTATTCAACCCTGGGCCTGATGCAGGAGAAGGGGTCCGGACTTGGTCTTAAACTTTGCCGCGAATTTGCCGAAAAAAACGGTGGGAGCCTTGAAGTTCGCAGTACCTTGCAGAGAGGCACAACCATCGAAGTGACCATACCACGACAACATATCTGAATCAAGACAACCGGTGATCCCGGGTTGCAACCAAGGATTCTCCGCATGTGGAAAATTTAACTCAAACCCTGTTTTGGCTGCTTCAGTAATCGTTTTATCTGCTTTGCTGTTTTATCTGCAATAAAAAGTTGATCCTTCACTATCTTTGAGGGACATGAAAACCAAACAAGTAAGGCAGTATATCACCATTGTTGCGTTTATATCCGCCGGAATCAGCATCCTGGTGCATTTCAATACCATCCTCGAAGTTGCTGCACCTGCCGGACAAAATATTTCATGGCATCGAGGCAATGTTAATGTAACAGAGGTAATCGGGGAGTTGGCTGTTACCTTTCTGGTTACATTTTGCCTGTTTGTACTTAATTATTTTGTACTTAAGCCTATTAATAGTTCCAGGCGGCTTAACATTTGGACTATCCTGCTGGCTATATTGATAACCGTTGCTGCTGTTACCATATTAAGTGATTCTTTCTTCGCACTAAAGCATTTGATTTATGCGACTACCCATTCATCGCGGTTTAACCTTTTATACACTTTTCGCGATCTGTTCATTGCCATCGTTGTGCTTAGCGGTGTTTTTATAATCCGGATCATCAATGAAAAGCAGGCCATCCGGTTTGAAAATGAAAAGCTGATCCGTGAGAATCTGCAAAGCCAGTATGAATCCCTTAAAAACCAGGTTAGTCCGCATTTCCTGTTTAATTCCCTTACAGCATTGAAGACCCT
The DNA here is from genome assembly GCA_041737295.1 of Bacteroidales bacterium. GTDB lineage: Bacteria > Bacteroidota > Bacteroidia > Bacteroidales > UBA10428 > UBA5072. The sequence continues at coordinate 20,699 of JBGSSA010000086.1, forward strand.
GATCAGCGATGATCCCAAAAATGCCCTGTTGTACCTGAACGACCTTTCACAAGTGCTGCGGTATACATTACAAAGTAATGAAAGGCAAACAGTTACATTATATGATGAAATGGAGGCCGCAAAGTCCTATATTTTCCTGCTTAAGACGCGCTTTAATTCCAACCTGAATATACTATTTGATACCCGGGAGCATTATAACCATTACCGGCTGCCTCCCCTGGCCATTCAGACCTTGCTTGAAAACGCTGTGAAGCATAATGAGATCAGCAAACGCCATCCGCTTGATATCACCATAGTTACTACGGACTATGACAGTCTGGTTGTCACCAATATCCTGCAGGAAAAACTCTCCCTGGAACCGGGTACCGGTATAGGCCTGTCCAATTTGTCAAAGCAGTATAAATTACTGAGTGGTCTTGATATCAGGATCTCAAATTCAAATAACGTGTTCCGTGTGGAAGTCCCCTTACTAAAACCGATCCCGGATGAAGACAGTAATCGTTGAAGATGAAATGCTGGCTGCGCGCAATTTGATTAAGATCCTTAATGATATCGGAACGTTACAGGTCGTGGCCACGCTTGAAAGTATCCATGAAACCATAGAATGGTTTAATAACAATCCCCAGCCAGATCTGCTGTTCCTGGATATCCACCTGGCGGACGGATCCGCCTTCGAGATTTTTGACCGGACAACGGTGCAATGTCCCGTAATTTTTACAACCGCATACGATGAATACGCCCTGAAGGCCTTTAAGGTGAACAGTATTGATTATTTGCTAAAGCCCATTGACATTCTTGCCGTTCAGCAGGCGTTACATAAGCTGCAGGGGCTGTCAGGCACGAACCCATTTCAGGCAGACATCCGGAACCTTATGGCTTCTTTCAAAAAGGCTTCGACCTATAAGACACATTTTCTTGTTCCTGTAAAAGGAGACAAGCTTGTTCCGGTTCAGACCAGCGATCTGGCCTGCTTTTTTATCGATGCGGGCCTGGTGAAAGCGAAAACAAATGAAGACAAGACCTTTACATTTGAACATACACTCGATGAACTGGCTGGTATGCTGAATCCGGATGATTTTTTCAGGGCTAACAGGCAGTTCATTATTGCCCGAAACGCTGTAAAAGACATTGATTTCTGGTTTAACAGCAGGCTGTCCGTAAACCTGAAGATTACAGTCCCTGAGAAAATCCTGATCAGCAAAGCCCGCGTACCGGATTTTAAAAAATGGTTTGCAGGGTTATCATGAAACCAAAACAAGTATCAATGATAAAAGGAATGATGATTTCAATGGCACTCACAGTCGTGTGCCTAATCCGGGGTGAGAACGCGGAAGGACAGACCAAGGATCCATTGCTGTTTCCCCGGGATAACTATGCGTTGGAAACCAGGACGGTAAAAACCGTTGCGGGCGAAAAGAAAGTCATCTACCATGCTTACAGGCACATTCCCTACGTGGCAAATCCTGTCAACAAAGATTATCAGAGCCTGAACGTCATGGTTCCCGTTGAGATTGATGGTAAAGCCATTGACGCTGAAAATGCCCCGATCTTCTTTGAAATTGGTGTAGGTGGCTATATGTCTGTTAAAAATGCTGATGGGGGTACGGGAGGAAGACAAGGGGGAAGCAGCAGGTCAGATGTGGCCCTGGCCGCGGGTTACGTAATCGTATCCCCCGGCTGTCGCGGACGTGATAACAAGGCCGACGATGGCACATATTACGGCAAGGCGCCTGCCGCCATCGTTGACCTGAAAGCAGCGGTCCGGTATATACGACACAACAGAGGTGTGATGCCCGGCAATACGGACAGGATTGTTTCTGTGGGATGCAGCGCAGGCGGGGCATTATCCGCACTGCTTGGCTCTTCGGGAAACAGCCCTTTGTATGAACCCTATCTGAAGGAAATTGGCGCGGCCGATGCGGCTGATCATATTTTTGCCAGTGCCTGCTACAGTCCCATTACAGATCTGGAGCACGCCGATGGAGCCTATGAGTGGATGTTCGGCTCTGTTCCCACCCGATCGGGCCTGGTGGACCAGGAGTTGTCAAACCAGTTGAAGGCATCCTATGCCACATATCAGAAGTCATTGAATACTAGGGGTAAAAATGGATTTGGAATTCTCTCAGCCGACAATTACGACAAGTATCTTCTGCAGTATTTCCTGGTACCTTCCGCGAATAAATATTTAAATGAATTGTCAGATAATGCCCGTACAGCCTACCTGGCAACCAACACCTGGATCAAATGGACTGATCATGGAGCTGAATTTGCATTTGCTGACTATGCGATGCACATCGGCAGAATGAAAGGCCTTCCAGCCTTCGACGATTTTAACAGGAAGCAGCCCGAGCCCGAATTGTTTGGTAACACGACCACTGCCGCCCGGCACTTTACCAATTTCAGCCTGCGGCACTCTACCGGTGATCAGCATTCAGAGATTGACAATGATCTGAAAACAATTGTAAATATGATGAATGCCATGTACTTCATCGGGCAGAACAACAGGGATTGCGCTGCCGCGTGGTGGCTCCGGAACGGTAGCAGTGATAACCACACTTCACAAACTGTCATGGTGAACCTGGTCACAAGCCTTGAGAACATGGACAAGGAAGTGAATGCCTGGGTTTTCTGGGATGGGGGACATTGTGCGGATGATGATCCTGAAGGATTGATCACCTGGATCGGCGCAGTTACCGGTTTTACAAAATAAGCCTATACTGGAAAAATGATCCTATAAAATGAAGAAGCTTACAATTCTTATCCTGATAGAAGCCGTTTTTGGCTTTCGCCTGGTGTCACAACCCGGCCCCGACAACATGTTCAGTGTTCACCGAAATATTGTTTATACCGGAAAAAACAGCCAGACACTGAAACTCGATCTCTATTTACCCGGAGGTCAAACCCTGGCAACAGGTGTTGGTGTAGCCGGGAAACAAACCGAACAGGGAATACCCGGTGGATCTGACCTGTCGCCGAGGCCTGTGTTGATATGGCTTGCGGGATATGGCAAAGACATTTTTCCGACTCCTGTGACGGGATATGTCGGGAACGGATATGCCATTGTAAGCCTTCAGGTGGAAAATGAATCAGCACATTGGAAGAACGTGGGTCAGGCCCTGGATTACCTTCGGGAAAATGCAGAAAGATTTAATCTCGATACGGAGAAAACAGGACTCCTCATGCAAGTACCCGGCGGATACCGTGTCCTTGTATGGCAAAACAGCTTGCGAAAGCAGAGATCATCCGCGAAGGCAGCAATACAGATGACCCTTGTTGCTGAAAGTGACCCGGACTTTTCGATACTGCAATTACCTGAAAATTCGAAACAACTCATCCGTTTCTTTGATAAACACTTACGAAAAGGCCTGCATACCGAATCCGATCCACTTTCCTTAAGATGTCCGCCTGATTCCTGGATCGATCCTGTCACCAATCCCATCCCCGGGACCAGCTACCATCTGTTTCCCACTCCCGTCAGGGGAGAAAACGAACAGGGCAGTTACCTGATCTATTTACCGGGAGATTATACAACATCCAATAAAAGATATCCCGTCATTTACTGGTTACACGGTGGCAATGGCAATTCCCGTGATGGTGCCTGGATGTGCGCGCAAATGGATTCCGCCATGCAAGACGGCAGCATGGTGCCATGCATTGTGGTGTTCGTCCAGGGATTGCCCATTGGCTGGTATAATAACTCAAAAGACGGCACCATGCCGGTGGAAGATGTCATAATCCGCGATCTGATCCCGCACATTGATGATACGTACCGGACCATCAACCGGCGTGAAGCAAGGGGGATCGATGGCATGTCGATGGGGGGATACGGCTCGCTGCACCTCGGATTCAAGTACCCCGGACTTTTTGGTGTGGTATCCTCTATTGCCCCGAGTATCACGTCCTTTGAAAAGGAAAGAAAGGAAGTGCTCGTGCATACTTTTGAAGATGATGCGGCCTATTTTAATGTGAACCATCCTTCCACACTGGTTCAAAAAAATGCGGATTATCTCCGTCAGCATACTGTCATCCGTTTGTTGGTGGGTGACAGGGATTTTCTGTTTGATATCGTTCAGCAATTTCACCTGCAGCTTAATGATCTGAAGATCAATCATCATTACGCCATTGCTGAAGACGCGGATCACGATTACAAACAGGTAATTGCGAACCTCGGCTTCAATGCATTTGAATTCTGGGGAACTGCTTTTGTGGTGCAGGAGTGATTCCCTCTCACATTTTGTCAATTCATCCCCCGATTCATCAGCTTCACTGACATTTAAAGGATTCAGTCCGGTTGCCCGCATACCTTTATCCTGTTAAACAAAATTCCCGATGAACAGGATATATCATAAACCATATAAGAATCTGCAAGGTAGACTAATTGTGTTTGCGGGCCTGATGCTGTTCATGTATACTGCCAATTCCCAGCCCATCCCGGTAGAACTTATGACCGGCTACCGGTATTTAACCTTCAATCTCGTGGTGAGCAAAAGTTTTACACCGGATTCCAGGTTTGGATTCTTCCATATGAATACAATCGGGGTTGTATATAACGACAAGGAAGAAAATGATATTTCCATGCAGAATTTATTGACCTTTGAACCTGTGAAAAATTTCAGGCTTACCGGTGGTATATTTTATGGAAACCCCGGATTTAAACCGACCCTTGGAATGCAATACCTTATCACCGGAAAAAAATTATTCATTCTGATTGCCCCCCGGGTGAATATTGAAAGTGATCCGGCCTACGATTTCTTCTCCATTGTACAGTTCAAAACCCCACTGTCAGAAAATACAAAATTGTATACCCGGTTGCAGTTGTTGAATCTTTTTGATTCCGGCGGAAACATCAAAAGTTACCAATGGATCCGCATCGGGTTGGAAATAAAGGGGGTCCAGTTTGGGGCAGCAGTGAATTTCGACGAGTTCGGGCCGGATCCTAAGGTTGAATACAACGCGGGCCTTTTTATCCGGCGTGAAATTCCTTAATGTATCCCGGAGAAACGTAACCAAATTAAAATTTCTAAAACAACGATTATGGAACAAAAAACAAAGAAATCATTAAATCAGCACGCGAGAACCTTGCATCGCAATATCGGGTTTTTCATTGTCGGACTGGTAATTGTTTATAGTTTAAGTGGAATTGTACTGATATACAGGGATACGAATTTCCTAAAGAGGGAAGCGTTTGTTGAAAAGAAATTATCCCCTAACCTTACGGGCGCTGAACTCGGCCCTGCTTTGCAAGTAAGGAATTTTAAAATAGAAAAGACCGAAGGGGATATAGTCTATTTTCAAAACGGTACCTACAACAAAGCGACAGGTGATGCAGCTTATTCAACAGCAGAGCTCTCCCCGTTGATCAAAAAGCTAACCGATTTGCATAAAACGCCGAGTAAAAATATAAAGCACTGGTTTACTTTGGTATTAGGAGGGTTGCTATTATTCATGGCCCTTTCATCTTTCTGGATGTTTAACCCCGGCACAAAATTCTTTCGAAAGGGGATTTACATGGCAGGCGCCGGGATAATGGCGGCAGTAATATTGCTGCTATTATAATAGTGTATTCTTAGGTGCTGCCGGAGGCATCCTGTTCGTAAAATGGGTGCATCCTGTGTATTCAAACCCTTATTCCACCGTAACCGACTTGGCCAGGTTGCGGGGCTGATCAACGTTGCATCCGCGCATTACAGCCATGTGGTATGAAAGCAATTGAAGGGGAATTACTGCCAGCAGGGGCGAGAAAATGGTATCGCAGACCGGAATCTCGAGGATATGACTGGCCAGCCGGCTTATTGTCGTATCGCCTTCAGTGACTACTGCAATTACAATTCCCTTTCGTGCTTTAACTTCCTGGATATTGCTGACGATCTTGTCGTAGGAACTGTCCTTGATGGCCAATACAATAACCGGCATATTATGATCGATGAGGGCAATGGGACCATGCTTCATTTCTGCTGCGGGATATCCTTCGGCATGGATATAGGATATTTCCTTTAATTTAAGGGCACCTTCCAGTGCAACCGGAAACAGGTATCCACGGCCCAGGTAGAGGAAGTTATTAACTTCCTTAAACATGTTGGCCAGGTTTTTGAATTCCTCGTCGTGTAAAAGGATGCGCTCAATTTTTTCAGGGACTGTGGTCAGTTCATGAACATAATGAGTATACTGTTCGTCGGTAAGGAGTTTCTTTTTGTATCCGATCAGGATGGCCATCATGGCAAGGACAGTCACCTGTGCCGTAAAAGCCTTTGTGGATGCCACACCGATTTCGGGTCCGGCATGCGTGTAAACGCCGGCATCTGTCTCGCGGGGAATGCTTGATCCCACCACATTGCAAATACCAAGCACCAGGGCGCCTGCTTCCTTGGCAAGCCTGATGGCAGCCAGTGTATCGGCAGTTTCCCCGCTCTGGCTGATGGCAATAACTACATCGTCTTTACTCAGTATAGGATGACGGTACCTGAATTCGGATGCATATTCCACTTCAACAGATATCCGTGCCAGGTCCTCAAATAAATACTCGCCCACGAGACCTGCATGCCATGAAGTTCCGCAACCTATAATAATAATGCGTTTAGCCTCAACAAGCCGGGGTATGACCTGAAATAAACCGCCCAGGTGAAGTGAGGATTTATCAGCGGAAACCCTTCCGCGGAATGTATCGAGGATTGACCTGGGTTGTTCAAAAATTTCCTTTAGCATAAAATGGCTGTACCCGGCCTTGTCAATTTCCCCGATTTCAAGGTCGAGTTGCTGAATTTTAGGCGTCAACGGAAGGTTCCGGAGGGTTTTCAGGCTCAACTCATTTTTTGTAATTACGGCCACATTATGGTCGCTCAGGTAAATCACGCTGCGGGTATATTCAACGATCGGGGTTGCATCGGAGGCAATGAAGTATTCATCATTTCCTACCCCGATAACGAGAGGACTTCCTTTGCGGGCAGCGATTAACTTATCCGGTTCATCGGAACACATCACAACAATGCCATACGCTCCTTCAACTTTACTAAGGGCAAGTCTGACAGCCATTTCTGCGGTAACCCCGCCTTCCAGATAAATGAATTCAATAAAATTCACCAGCACTTCGGAGTCGGTTTCACTTTTAAACTGAAAACCGGACCGAATCAGGTTTTCTTTTATCTGCGCATAATTTTCAATGATCCCGTTATGGATCAATGTAAACTTTCCGCTTGAGGAACAATGCGGATGGGCATTGATATCATTGGGTTCGCCATGTGTTGCCCACCGGGTATGGCCGATCCCGATATGTCCGGCAGTATGGCTGCCGTTGATATGAGTTTCAAGGTCACTGACCTTTCCCTTGCATTTATATATATAGGCCTTGTCATCGAGGATGGCAATGCCGGCAGAATCATAACCACGGTATTCAAGTCGTTTCAGGCCATTTATCAAAAGCGGATATACATCACGGCTGCCAATGTAACCAACAATTCCACACATAACGGGAGGTTTAAATTTGTAAGGGTTCAGGATTTGTTCAGCACCTGATCATAAAAAGCAGAATAAGCATCTACATACGATTCCGGATCCTGGTAGGGGAGTAGCGGCTTACCCGACTTCTCAACAAATTTCTGGACTTCCGGATTGATATGATTGCTGCCGATGATTATGCCATCTGACATTTTAACCACCAGTTTGCAATAATTCAGATATGTTGGATCCTCGATGCCTTTCAGATCTTCTTCTGAAACGCCATCCATACTTAATTTCTTTTTGAATGACTTATTCAGCGATTTTGTAAATTCACTATTGTATAATGAAAGAATGACCTTTGAGTTTTTAAAAACAGGATCATCATCATACAGTTTTTTCACATATAGCGAGGAGAGTGCTGAAAACCAGCCATGACAATGGACAATATTCGGGGGCCATTGCAGCTTTTTAACTGTTTCGATCACGCCACGGGCAAAGAACATCGCCCGCTCATCATTATCTTCAAAAAAGTTATTGTTGTCATCGCTTAACAGGAACTTGCGCTGGAAGTAATCTTCATTGTCAATGAAGTAAACCTGCATTCTTGCCGCCTGGATGGATGCCACCTTTATAATGAGGGGGTGGTCGGAATCGTCGATTATTATGTTCATACCGGATAATCGTATCACTTCATGGAGTTGATTCCTCCTTTCATTGATACAGCCATATTTTGGCATGAATGTTCGTATTTCCCTGCCTTTCTCCTGTATAGCCTGCGGCAGGTTTCTGCCTATGACTGACATTTCAGTCTCGGGGAGGTAAGGGGTTATTTCCTGGGAAACATAAAGAACTTTTGTTCCTGTCATTTAGTTCTTCGGATGTTTTAAATTCCCACAAAATTACGAAAAAAATTAACAATGTACAGTTTATGATTTTGTGATTTAATTTGTCTCTCCCCTCTTCCTTGTCCCTCGTCACTCGTCCCTCGTCACTCGTCCCTCGTCACTATTCCCACGGCGCGCACCGGACTGCCATCGCCATTCTTTATTTTCAGCGGGAAGCAGGAAAAATAAAATTCATGGTTGGATACACTTTCGAGATTGACCAGATTTTCAATAAGGATCAATCCCTTTGACAGGATTATATGGTGTACGGGTAATTCGAGGGAATCCGCCGGGTCGAAGCTGATCGTGTCAGCGCCGATGCCTTTCAGGTTAAAGGAAGAAAGGTAGTTGGCGGCACCTGAATCCAAAACCGGAAATTTGCTGAAATACTCTTTTGTGCCCCAGTATTGGCTCCAGCCCGTAAGGAGCAGCAGAAAATCAGCCTTTTCAAGAGAGGGTTCAAGCTGCTGAAGAAATCCCTTTGATATGGTACCGCCTGCAGGGATAGCTCTGCAATCGGCCACCATCCCTTTACCATAAAACTGGGTGAGGGGTGTTGTACCCGTATTCAACCCGTTCCTCAACAGGTGGTAACCGCAATCAATATGTGTTCCGGTATGGGTGGAATACTCCATCCTGATCTCATGATATCCTTCCAGTTCAAATGTGGCTTCCGTGATTAGGTGTACAGGACGGGAACCGGGGAAAACAGGCATGTTGCTTTCAATCGGATGGGTGAGGTCGGTAATACTTTCAATAGCCATGGTGAATGCGGATTTAAGAAATAAAAGTACTGCAAAAATGGCGATAAATGTTCCATCCCGCCTGTTGAAAAACCTGAATATGTCGTTTGATTTATATAAGCTATCGAATGGTCAATTATTCCGTTACATTCGTCATAAGAAACAATCCTGGCGGAAACATTTACGTACAATCACCAGACACCACAAACAAACCTGTTATGAATAATTTGATGATTGAACCAACCAGCAGCACCCCTGCAATTCAGTTTAATACTGATGGCAGGATGCTCATAGAAGGAAGATCCCTGCCTGAAAATGTAATGAAATTTTATGTTCCATTAATTGAATGGGCCGGTATGCTGACCGCAGAAGCGGTAAAACTGGATGTAAACCTGGAGTATCTCAACAGCGCCTCTACCAAAAAAATGCTCGAATTTTTAAAGATTCTTGATGCAAACAATAATATTAAATCTTTTATAATAAACTGGCATTTTGAGTCTGAGGATGAGGATACTCTTGAGAACGGACAGATCTTTGAAGAGCTCTTGAGAAAAGCCGAATTCAGATACCTGGAATATTCGGAAGCCTAAAGAAGCCGGGAATAGATTTAAATGTAAATGATATTTACTTAAACAGGGATGCAAAAAACATCTTCATATCATTCCATGAATTTTTGTCGGCCTCGGCATTATACTCAATGGGCATATTGAATTTTTTGCCATTCGCTGTAGCATCGGGATTTGTAAACGCATGCGTTGCATTGGGATAAACTTTAACATCGTAATTAGCGCCAACCGAGTCGAGCTGGTGCTTGAAAACATCTACATCATTCCGGGGAACAAAATTATCGCTCCCGCCATGACAAACCAGTATCTTTGATTTCAGCAGGTTTTTATCCGGCTTCACACCGGCCAGTCCACCGTGAAAACTTACCACACCCACCAGATCGGATCCAAGTTTTGCGGAATTCAACACCATAGATCCTCCGAAACAATATCCAATAGCGGCTACGTTGGCCGGGTCAGTCTGCGGGTATTCCTTTATCTTCTTAATGGCGGCATCCAGCCTGGTTTTTCCAAGCTGTGGATTTAGATAGAAAGTCCCTGCCAATGCCTGGGCTTCCTTGGGATCGTCAGCAATTTTACCGTTTCCGTACATATCAACCGCTATAGCGATATAACCCAGCCCGGCCAATTGCCTTGCCCTGTTTTTCGGATAATCATTCAGGCCCCACCATTCCGGAACAACCAATACAGCCGGACGTTTACCTTTTATATTGGTGTCATATACAACAAATCCTTTCATTGTAACCCCATCGGCAACATACGTGATATTCTCTTCTTTAAGGGTTGATTTTACTTTTTCAGATGCAGTAAACGAGGTTAGTAAAGGCATACCCATTACTAAAAAGGCGAGCATTAATTTGATTGTTGGTTTCATATTGGTTTTTGTTGGATGATTGAGAGTTATTAAACAACATAGTTTGGTTTTGGTTGAATGTTAATAGTTGATGGTTGATTGTTTTTGTGTGGGACCAGGAATAGATCTGCGAGATCCCCGAAAATCTGCGAGCAAAAAAGACCCGTAAACATATATTTCTGCGAGATCCCCGAGATCCGCGAGAACCAAACCCGTTAATATAATCTTTCTCCAGGATCATCGAAATTCATTACATTTGAATTAAAGCATATTGCATGAAAAAATCTCTCACTTTTTTTCTCATCTTTCTTATCCTTCCTCAATTATTAGTTGTACCGGTAAAAGGTGCCGGCGCCCCGGATCAAATGGATTGGGTGAATCTTCAATGGCCTCCCCGGGCAAACATCCCCGAGGGGGGCAGTTTTAACATCTATACCCGCTGTAATGAACCAGGGGTCACAGAACCGGCGGGAGCAGATCCCCGGGTTTCAGTATGGATCGGATACAATACGGAAAATACAAATCCAAATACCTGGAATACCTGGATACCTGCCACATTTAACAATCAATTCGGAACGGCAGATGAATATGTGATTTCGCTGGGAGGGGGTCTGAATACCGGAATTTATTATTATGCGAGCCGGATACAGCTTAATGAAGGCAATTACCAGTATGGAGGGTATAATACGGGCGGGGGAGACTTTTGGGACGGCACTACGAATGTTTCGGGAATCCTGGCTGTAGGAAAGGCATTGGCGACTGTTAGCCTGGGAAACACACTGCAATTGTACGACGGCAGTCCTAAACAGGTGATCCCCAATACAGATCCGGCAGGACTGACAGTGCAGGTCACCTACGATGGGTCCGGTGATTTGCCGGTGAATCCGGGTACTTACAAGGTGCTTGCAACGATCAGCGATCCGGGTTACCAGGGTTCACAGGCTGCGGAACTTTGTATTTATGAAATTCCCCGGGATGCTGCTTCTGAAGAATTACGGAACAAACACATATGGGTTAAGTATGATCAGGTTTTAAGCCAGTACGATCTGGATGAAGCGATGTCATATAACCCGGATGTGATCAGCCGTGGGTGGTTCAAATGGGGCAGTGCTTCCGATTATGGGCAGTGGAGTTGGATGATCGATCAATCTGCCGCGCAACAGATTTTATTCGGAGGCGGAGGTACGGTGCAGGCATTATATCCCGATGAAGTTGATGAAGCGAAACTACTGAGAATGGTTGAACGAACCCCCCTGAATAAACCCATGTATTTCGCCGGAGATAGTGCATTCGGTTTTTATAACGGGGATTTTCAGAATGAGGAATATCAGCAATATTTGCTTGACTGGCTGTATAAGCAAATCGATGCAGGAGCGTCAACGCTGCACCTGGATGGCATTGCAGCTGCCCCGGCCACCAATACAGGGTATAGCGATTTCAGCATGGGGGAATTCAATGCGTTTCTTATCCGTAAATATTGTGAAGGGCATGGATGGACTGTGGATGATTCCCGGTGGCAAACTGTTTTTAATATCAGTCTGTCGCTGGATTGCATCGACGGCACAATCAGTACATTTGATTACCGGAAGTTCCTGGTCAGGAATGGGTATGAGAAAGACCCGATGCAATTCAATTTTGGATTGAGAAAGGAATTCGGAGATCCATGGAACTATGCCGGCACATACTCTGATGAACGAAATCAGAAAGCATGTGAGATCCTTTACTCATCCCTGAAAAGTTACGCTGAAAGCCAGGGAAGGCAGGTGACCGTGACTACCAATGGATACAGTAAATACGTCGATTACCAGACTATGGGCGTATGGGACAGCTGGTGGGTGGAAGGAGGCAGGCTGAATATATCACCTTCATATGTTCAACATTGGCGTGACATTAAGGAATACAGCATGAGAAATACAGGCCGTGATATCCCGCTCATTGTATTTCATGACTGGGGATTTGGTATGCCGTTTATTGAGGAGATCCCTCCTGAAGACCAGATCCTCTGGCTTCGGGTTTATGCTCCCGAAATATTTGCATCAGGTGCTGTATTTGCATGGCCCGTTTCCGGAGGTGGAAATCTGTACAAACCTGCTAAAGCGGTACTGGATACTGTCAGGAGTCTGGTTAAATGGTATGATTTTAACCGTAGCCTGTATATCAATTCTTCCTGGAACGGGGATTCCATGGTCAATATGAATGGTCTCGCCGGAGTTGTGAAAACAGTATCGGAACAATATTCACCCCAACAGGAAATCCAACGTCGGATTATCCACCTCATTAATAAAAATACAGATGGTTATGGAAACCTGGTGCCGGAAAGTAATTTCACCATACAGGCAAGATCTTCTGTTCAACCGCTTTCAGTATGGGCTGCTTCACCCGACTTCACGGGATATCAGAGGCTTGATTTTACATTTACGGAAGACGGGGTAAACGTCAACGTTAAAACACTTCAGGCATACACTGTGGTTGTGCTGGATTATCAAAGTGAAGAAATTCCGACAGGTATTCCGCACCACACGGAAGAGGAATTGCAGATATGGCCTAATCCGTGTCACGATGTGTTGAACATACATAATATATCTTCAGGTTCACGGGAGGTGCATGTTCTGGATATGTTTGGAAGGACCTGCCTTTCAGGGATAATTGCGGATGATGAACTGGATGTAAGGTCATTGCATCCGGGAATGTATATTCTAAAAGCCGGGAATTCGGTTTGCAGGTTTATCAAACAATAAACGGGGAAAGATCCGTAATAATTTCATATATGATTAATAGTCAGGAGTGATGGAAAATTCTGAATCAGCATTGCAGTATTTCAGCACAGGCTTTAATTGTGCCCAGTCCGTATTAACCCCATTCGGCGAGCAAGTTGGCCTGGCTGAGGATCATTGTTTAAAAATAGCCTGTGCCTTCGGTGCCGGCATGGGCAGGCAGCAACATACATGCGGGGCTGTCACAGGTGCCCTGATGGTTATAGGCCTGCATTTTGGAAAAGGCAGGATGGACGACAATGCAAAAAAGGTTCATACCTATGAAAAATCGGTTGAATTCATAAAAGCCTTTACCGGTAAGCATGGTTCGATTAATTGTCTTGAACTGCTGGATGGCCTGCATATGGCAGATCCTGAAGAATCAAAAGAAATAGATGCCCGCGAATTATATCGTGTTCGTTGCACACGGTATGTCAGTGATGCAGTGCAGATAGCCGGGAAACTGATTGTTGAGGAATAGGCCTCCGGGTTTCAGTACCCCGGCAGTCAGACCGGGCATCGCGGAGACCCTGCTCTTTATAATAATATTTTCGCTTCCATGGGAGCCAGGGTAACTTTAACAGCGTGCGTTCTGTCGAAAGTGACGGTAGGAATTGAAATCGCAGTTGCATGTATACTTGAGAAAATGGATTTCCATATCCTGCCTTCGGGATTCAGGTTTTCATCGACGACAATATAGATTGTGCTGGTCTGATCCGAACTCGTATTGGCACAAATGAGCATTTCTTTATCATTCAGGATCCTGGAATACGAAATTACACCTCCCTGGTAGGGTGAATGGCCAAAATTGATTCCGTTGCCGCTGCATTCCCTGAAGTATTGCCGGCCATATCGGAGGGCCGGGTATTGGTTCCTTAAATCAGAGAGTTTCCGGATCAGCCTGTAAAATTCATTTTGTCTCGAAAATGAACCCGGCATTCCCCACATGGGTTCGCGTGCATATTCCCTCCGCCTGTCGTTGTCGGGAGCAAACCCGTCAAATCCCTGGTCATTGCCCTGATAAATACAGGGTATGCCCTGCATGGTCATCAGGCATGCAAGCATTAATCTTGTCTGATCCGGAAACTGCTTGTTGTGAAACCGCCGGTCGATGTCATGATTATCGATAAAAGTCACATAGAAAGCCCCGGCTTCTCCATGGGAACTGATTGTTTTCTTAAGTACTTCACGGCGGTTATTAGAATGCATGGCCAGCTCCGAAGGCGGGATGAATCCCTTGCAAACACCAAACAGCCTCTTTCGCAACGGAAAGTCAATGGCTGCATCTACCCCGATGAAGTCATGGTCCTTTTGGGTATCCCGACCAATAAATTCAGCAATCCGTGATTCATCGTCCTCTATCCAGACCTCACCAAAGGTGAAAAAATTCTTTTTTCCGATGGAAAGGGCAAATTCCCTCATAGCATTTCCAAACACACGGGCAAAATCAGATTCTATATATTGCAGGGTGTCAATGCGGAATCCATCCAGATCAAACCGGGCCATCAGGTATTGGTAAGCCTTTATGATATAATCCCGAACCGGGAATAGTTTTGTGCCGGGGACCTGGTACTCTGTTACAAGTTCTTTCAGCGGACCAAAATCGCCCCGGGTGATATCCCCGCTGTTGCTGTAGTCCCCCCGTCTTCTGAAAAAGTCATTCCGCTGAAATTCCGTTGGCCAGATACCGGCATTATCTGTCAGCCCGGGAATATTGGAAACATCATTCCACTGGTTTTGCGCGATCCCGTTCCTGTCTTTCCAGTGAATTTCGTACTCCCCGCCGGCATTCCAACCGGCCGATTCCCGGGTGAGGTTATAATTAAAAAGGTTTCCCACATGATTCAATACAATATCGAGGATGACATAAATTCCCTGCCTGTGTGCCTTATCCACAAGATCCCTGAATTCGCGTGCGGCAATTTCAGGATCTGCCTCCGCTTCCTGCGGATTACTGCAAAAACGGGGTTCAATCCGCAGAAAGTTCTGCAATCCGTATCCGCCCCAATAATCCTTGAACCATTGTGGATTGTACAATACAGGCGAGATCCATATGGCTCCAACGCCCATTCTCCGTAAATAGGGAAGTTGCTTCATAATTCCTTTGAAATTGCCGCCCTGGTATACGTTACAGGGATAGTCCGGCGGATTGGGCGCTGTAGCTGGATTATTGAAACGATCTACGAGTAAAAAGTAGATCCATTGATCACGCCAGTCCTCAGGAGAAGAAAAAAAGCGGCCTGCAGGGTTTTCAAGTAATGATCTCACCTCCGCATCACTCAGTGAATTTGCCATTTCAGTACCTCCTTTTGGTTTATGAAACAACAACAATGATGAGCGTTATTAGTTGATTTGTTTCATTTATGTGTTACTGAATCTGATAGGCAATTGTCATTTTTTTCTGTTTAAAATTATTGCTATCTTGTTTTAAACAAATCCCGGAAGAATCAACATGAAAAACCTAAAACTGATCCTGATCCCAGTCCTGATTGTCTTTCTTTTCAATACATGTAAAAAGGATGATCCCACTCCGAGCCCTTCGAAAACGGGCAGCGTATATGATGTAACTCTTACCGACAATACAGTGTTTATAGACAGCCTGGCTGTTCAATCGCTTATTCATATGGATACGGCTGAGCATGTTTATTATTTTGATTCCTCCGAGCCCAAAATAGCTGATTTAAAGGTGAATGATATTTTGCTTGTGTATGGTATTGCTTTGCGCCGCGTGACTGCCATAGAAAATGAAGGAGATGAAATCCGCGTGGAGACAGCTTATGCATCCTTAAATCAAGCCATCCGCGAGGGTGAAATTTCATGGAATAAGGAAATAAAATTCAGCGATGGTGTTCAGCCTGTTGTTCTCATGAATGGGAAGAATATTGTAAGCAAATCCACCGGTACTGATGATTTTGAGTTTGAATTTTCCTACGGGGAATTCAGTTACAGGATAAAATTTGCCTTTACCGATGAAAAGGCTGATGTTGAATTTGAGATCACGAAAGATCTTGTGAGTCCGATCACTGCTAAATTCCGGGCAACCGGTTCCATCGGGAATTTCAATTCAAGTACGGAGATGACTTTTGCGGATAGCAAGCTCACAAAATTCGGGCAGAAGAATACGGATATAACAGGGGACCTTACTCTGAATCTAACTGTTGCGGGCTCAGGAAGGGATGATATCACATTTGATTTTCCGGTTGTTCTTTTAAAATACCCCGTAATGGTAGGGCCAATACCGGTTGTGATCAGCCTGAAGGTATTATTCGTCATTAACTGCGTGGTACCTGTGGATGGCTCTGCCCAGGTTGAGGTAAAATTTGATTACAAGTCTACCACCGGATTTAAATATGACGGCACTACCGTATCGGCGGATGCCTCGATGGGAGATCAGAGCATGAATAAAAATATCGCACAAACGGGGGCTGCTTCTGCCATCGGGGTCAACTTTGGTCTCGCCTTTCCAAGAATTGAAATCGGAGCATTTGGCGAGGTACTTGTTCCGTGGATCCAAACGGCGTTCCTGATAGGTGGGGATTATACCTTTACCCCGGCTTGTCAGCAGGCCAAATCGCAATTTATCGGGGCTTGCGGGTTTGACTTTTCCCTGGCGGGATTTGGTTATAATGGCAAGAAAACATTGTGGCAGGAGGAAAAAGTACTGCTGAAATCGGGGGATTGCCCGTGAAACCAGGCCGGGACAGAGCAGCGTGTTTTTTTTGATCCTATAGATCTATCGACATGCCAAATTCCGCACCAATACCGGCAACTTTGTCGCTGAATATGAGTTTCGAATTCTGGACATTGTAAATGAACAGGGATGGACCTGCAAAAACTGTTATTCCCGATTTGAAATGGTAAGTACCTCCAAGGCTGGTAATTAAACCAACTCCGCCTTGTTCATCAATCCTTGTGAAATGATCATACGTATAGTTGTGTTCAATATGCACTATTCCTCCAAACGTTATAAAAATGTATTTAAAAAGTGTTTTTTCTATATATAAAGGAAAGGTGAATACCTTAAGGGTACGATTATAATAATACGGTCCGTCATAGTATTTTTCTGTAGCAAAAATTTCATGATAGGAATATCCGAATCCAATAACCAGGCGGGTATTCTTTTTAATATTGAAAAAGCCATACAAATTACCTGCATAATATGGCGTATTGGAAAAAGAATACACCCCTCTGCCCAACTCTTCATTTTCTGACATGGCATATACAGTATTCTTTCCAAATGGAGTAAATGAAAATCCAATTCCTCTCTTACTGATTTTTTTTGTTACCTGGCCTGTGCAGAAACATGAACTCAACATAAAAAATGTCAGTAAAACTATCCGGGATTGCATATTATTTGATTTTATTGTTCTTCGAAAACATCTTTATAAATATAATGATTTATCATTTCAATATAGTTGACCTACAATTTATCTTCAGTCCTTCAACACTTTCAGCTTTAATATGTTTCTAGTTAGGCTAGGCATATACTCACCATAGATTTGGAGCATATCCAGTCAGGGATAATGATCGGACTTTCAGCGTTGATCTTGGTTTTAGGTTTGTTTTTCCTTGCAATTAACCGGAAGTTGATATTCGGAACAAGATTATTGACGAAGTGAACCTCAGGGTAATCAGAATTTATTATTAATAGTAATAAAAGCAGAAACGAGAAATAATAGGTCCCGTTGTTTCGCATTCTTTCCGATGAGTCTTAATTAACATTTACGGTCAGAAATCTGAGGCCTCCGGCAATCAGGCTGGTATTTCTACTGTCAGACTATTAAATCGAATAAGTCTTTTGATTTGTCATAAAGTTAATGTATTTTTGCACTCCCATTCATTACTGAATGGAGTTGAATTGAAAAATTGAAATACAATATATTGCGGGGTGGAGCAGTTGGTAGCTCGTTGGGCTCATAACCCAAAGGTCGTAGGTTCAAGTCCTGCCCCCGCTACTTGAAGGCAGGCTAAAAGGTCTGCCTTTTTTCATTAATTGTCCAAAGGACTTCGTCAGAGGAGAGTATTGTTCAGAGTAATTTAAGGTGTTGACATCACCGTCCAATGCGGTGTCCATACATATTATATCCCGTATTCTTTAAACTGATTCCCGTGTAATGCTCATGAAAGTTTAAAATAGTGTTTTCTTAACCAATATTTATAAAGCGGATCAATAAAGGCAATACGTTCGCCCAAAATATCGACAATCTCTTTGTTGGAAAGCATCTTTTTAATTTTTGAAACGTTGGCAGAAGTACCCAATTTGTATTCCTGTACCACTTTCGCAGAACTTAGCTGTTGTTCGTTACTGATCAATGCTCTTAAGAAGTTTATCTGGCTGTTGCTCAATCCATCGACAAGAGCCTGAAACAGCATACTTAATTGCAATACAAGGTCATCGAATGCCTCAAAAATATCAGCATCGGTGCAAATTTCTTCCGACCGAAACCACGATTGCTGTGCTAGCTGTTGAACATAATAAGGGTGGCATTCTACCAGCTCAGCAATGAGTGTTGCATCATTTGTTCCGATATTTTTCCCTGTGTCGGAAAATCGTTTTCGAATAAATATATTCCAGTCGTTTACCGAAATCTTTTCGAGGAAAACAAGATCACCAAATTTATAAAATGGCATTGAAGGGGAGGTGAAAACATCCATCATCATATGGCGTTTACTACCATATAAGCAATAAGCAGCATGCTGGTGCAGTTGCCAATGCGACCGTAACTTTTTTTGAAAATCAAGGGGATTTTCAAAGAGGGTAATATTCTGGAATTCGTCAATACATATTACCAATTGAATATTTCCTGCCTTGCTTATTTTTTCTGCCATATCAAGAATATCATCAGGACTTTTCTTTACTTCCTTCCAGTCGAGACTTAAAGAAATATCAGTTATCTGGTCAGGACTGAATGTAACATTTGGAATGAACCTGCCCATGAATTTTTTCGCATTCCCAATTATGGCATCAATTTTAGTGGAAGAAACTTTTAGAACCTCGGTTGCAAGTCGCTGGTAAAATTGTTCTTCCGTCCGTACATTATTTAGATCTATAAAGCAAAATTTTATTTTTTTATTCTTTGCTTTGGTTATTTTGGACGCTTTTAATACCAAAGAAGATTTTCCCCACCTTCTTGGAGAGACTAATATGGTGTTTACAGACGAATTGAAGTTTGAAACCAATCTTTTGGTTTCCTTTTCACGATCAGTAAAATCAATATCCTGAACAATTTTTCCGAATGTAAAAGGTGCTTTCATTTTAAAGTAATTATATACACAAATATACAAACCCTAATCTAACTTACCAAATGGTAACATACTTAAAAGTAACTTACCAAAAGGTAACCTGGTTATCTTGCACAATGTCCCCTCAATTTGGCTTGGGTTCTTATGTAACATTCTTATATCGGGCATAATGCCACAAACCCCGGTGGTTGATGATGGCTCATATCCCGATACATAGGGAAACCTGTTAACTCTCGGAAACCGTGCCTTTCAACAGGTCAGGTTTTTTCTGGATATCCTTTTTTAAAATGCCCGGAACCCCTTGCATAATGCTTATACTGTTTTACCAGAATCAGCCAAAGGAAACTGCAATATGAACCGGGTTCCCTTTCCGACTGCACTAATCACATCAATCGAACCCTTATTCATTTTTACAAATTCATCAATGAGGGTTAAGCCCAGGCCTATTCCCTTTTCTTTTTCCGTTCCATAGGTGCTTTTATTTTCCCTAAAATCAAATAACCCGGGAATCTTTTCAGCAGGTATGCCAATACCGTTATCAGAAACTACAATTTCTGCCCGCTGATCATCCGATATGGATGTTGTTATCATAACCATTCCATTCTTATGCGTAAATTTCAGTGCATTACTTATTAAGTTCCGAAGAATCATCATCATACTATTACGGTCACCCAAAATAAACAGCCTGGGCTTGAGTTTCATTTCAATCCGGATGTTTTTCAAAAGTGCAAGCGTTGAGAATAGCTTAATTACCTCCTGTATGATAGCTTTAGTATCAATATTCTCCTCATGGTAGGGGAACTTTCCCTGCTGATTTTGAGCCCAGTTGAGCAGGTTTTCCAATAAACCGGTCAGGGAAAAAACTGTCTGGTCGATGTAATTGGTTATTTCATGAAGTAAGGCCGGATTGTCGTTTTCCACACTTTCATTAATCATATAGGAGATACCTGCAATAGAACTTATTGGTCCCCTAAGATCATGCGAAATGACAGAGAAAAACTTATCTTTTATTCGATTGAGTTCTTTCAGTTCTGTGCTTTGTTTCTCCAACAATATTCTGCGCTCATGAAGGGCAGATGTTAGCTTTTGTGACCGCTTCAGGCTGTAGTAATACATCATGACGAGTCCTACGGCAAGCAACAGGATGAGTATCAGGCTTCCGATAACAATGCGTTGAATTACCCTGTTTTTTTGCAATACATCTACCTCTGCCTGCTTTTTAGCCACTTCAAATTCAGTACGCAGATCCGCCATTTTCTGAATATTTTTAAAGCTTTTAATGCTATCATTAGCATTTATATACATCGACTGAAAATGATAGGCACTGTCAAACCGACCTGAAACCTGGTATAGCTGCGCAAGACGAAAAGCCGCATCGCGTGTATACTCTATAATATTATTCTTTACGGCATATTGAAAACTCCTGGTTGCGCAGGAAAGCGCTTTTTTAATTTCTCCTTTATGCTGAAGAATTCCGGCATATTCAATCATATACTGGGTAACTGCATATTCATCGCCTTGCCGGGTAAGTATTTCAATGGCGCGGAGAAGACATTCTTCTGCTTTTTCATATCGCGACTGACGCGAATATACCAATCCTGAATTACCCAAGCAGTAGGCATATTGAGTAACGTAACCCAGTTTTTGGTATATTTCACCGGTCTTAGAGAATAAGATTAAAGCAGTATCGTACTGCCCCATACTGTAATCTGTGTAACCCAAATTGTGCAATGCTGAAGCCAGGTTTATCGAATCCTTTTCTTTTCTGAAGATCTCAATAGCATTCTTAAGATAATATTTCTCATTATCATGGTTTTCCTGTAGGTTATATGCTTCAGATATATAAAGATATACAGTGGCCAGGCCTTTGTCGTTGTGTTGTTCTTTATAAAGATTCGCTGCTTTCAAAAAACATTCAAGTGCCGGGGCCAGTTTTCCGGAATTAATGTAACCAATTCCTTTGAAAACGATTGGCTGAACTGGACTTATATTCAATTTTTCAGCTAGTCTTATGGCCTGTTCACTATATTCTAAAATGATACCCGCATCAGCTGAACCAGAGGCTATTCTGCACAGAAGTTTATATTTATTCGTATCTTCTTTTATAATGTCATGATGTAATATATACAGCAGGCTATCCGTTGATGACCCGGCAGCCATGATTAATGAGTTTATTGCTATGGTAAAGGCAATACAAAAAACAGAAATAAGGCGAAATTTCATTGTTCTAACTTGGGGGTGGAGGTGGGGGTGGAACTCTAATGACCGGATCGATGATCACTGTTGTATTGTCTGAAAGAATATATTCAATGTTGTATGCTTCTTCTCCTTCCGCATCCTTTGATAATTGAAGTTTAAATGACTTTGAAAGCAATTGCCTCTTCGGATCGGTGTTGAATATATTGCGTTTCCCCGTTTTGGAAAATATTTTAGTTATGCTCTTTATTCCGCTCAGTCCATCTAATTTCCAAATAATAGCAGACCCGGCTTCAACTTCCGTTACCAGGTTATCAATATCTCCATTGCCATTTGAATCGAACAGGGAAAGGCGCTTATTTTCCTTTTGCCCGATAGACCTTAAATAAATTGTAACTATTTTCATATAAGGGTTTTTATAGGTTTATTGAATTGGTCTTATTCAAGGATGAAACTAAATTACACAAAGAATAATTACAATCAATACAAGTTAGAAATAATTAATTCAGGATGTGAAGGGCACCCCAGGCATAAATTCCTATGACTGATCATAGATATTATCCCTATAATCAGCAATTTTCGACAAGTCCCGGATAAGTTTGAGGTTAGATAATTGATCTGCCCCCGCTACTAAAAGCCCGGTATTTACCGGGCTTTTTGCTTATGTGAGGTTTTTTATACAAAGCCGAACTGAATTACTGAGGCGGGGCCTGCATCCGCCTGTATGGCAATGTGAACGAGAATACCGACCCCTTTCCCGGTATGGATGAAACCATCATGGTACCCCCCAACAGTTCAACCAGGGCTTTAGATATCGCTAACCCCAACCCTGCCCCTTCAACCAGTTTCTCTTTTACAACATTGACTTTTGCAAACCTGTCGAAGATCTTTTCCTGTTGTTGCTTTTCAATCCCGGGCCCTGTATCCTCCACATAAAATTTCACCATATCTCTATCCAGCACATATCCCAATATGATATTCCCTTTTTTTATGAACTTAAACGCATTATCCAGCAGGTTATCCAGGATCTGCTGCAATTTGTCCCGGTCTGTAATGATTGTCCCGGCCTCATCATCCAGTGTTTTAACGATTTGAAAGCTAATTTGCTTCTGCTGTGCCGTATTGATATAAAACAGGCTGATATTGTCAAAAATTTCATTCAGCGATACCGGATCCTGACTCAATTCGGTCTGGCCGGATTCAATATGGCTCATATCCAAAATATTATTGATAATTGAAAGAAGCTGGTGGCTGCTTGTGCTAATCAATTCCGCATAGTTTCGCCTCAGATCCACAGTTAAATCTGGAGTTGCCAGGAGTTCCGAGAATCCGATAATACCATTCATCGGGGTCCGTATCTCATGACTTATATTTGCCAGGAATGCCGATTTCAACCGGTCACTTTCCTCTGTTCTGGTGAGCGCAATCTGAAGTTCCCTGTTACGGGCTTTAAGAATTTCTGTCGTTCGGTGCAAAATAACGAATAGGGTTGTAACCGCTGTGGCCGTGAATAATTCTATCCTGAATCCAACCAATACCTGCCTGTAAGTGGAAATAATATCGTTTTTGCTGATCAGGCCATAGCTGAAATATACAATGACCATTGTAGGAATCAGGAAAAAAATATAGTAAAGTATGACCATGCCTGCCCAGTATGCTCCCAGGGAATACGGGAAGCTGACCCGTTTACGGATAAAGGAATAGAAAAACCAGGCGAATATACCAGCCGTGCTGTGCATCAGAAAAGTAGATACTTCAATTTCATCCTGAGAAAAGCTCATGGAGGTTATGAAGGAAACCCCAATCAGGTAAATCCAGTGAGGAATATAAATTACACTCAGCAGGATTGCGATTTCCCGCATATCACTCCCGCCTCCTTCCATTCCGGGAAGGAAGAAGCGGATTTTACCCAGGAGCTGGGATAATACTCCAAAAGCCAGCATAAGAAGTAAATTCCGTATGATCGGACGGTATTTCAGACTAAACTTCATAAAGGCATCGGGCTTACATGGAATGATTTTGTATGCAAAAGATAATAAAAATCAGGTAGTTTGCCAAACCGGTCAAACCGCTTTTTTATGGTGAATATTGAATATATAATGTCGGAATTTGGGGAGCTCACCGTTTCTCATTAATTTAGATGGTTCAAGCCCATATAAAGTATCTGCAAATGAGGCGCATATTATTCTATACCACAGCATTGATCCTTTCCCTGATCCTCTGTATTTCGCCGGCCATCAGCCAGCCTGATGGCGGTTTGAGCAGAACAGCTCCGGCGGTCAGGCTGGCCGGTTTACAAATGCCGGTTGGTTCTGACATCAGCTTTAACAAGCAACAGATCCTGGAAGGCATCACTGCGGCGGCCAGGGAAAGGGCTGCGTTCCTGGTTACGCCTGAAGGGTCCCTGTCGGGCTATACAAGTGATTTTGACCAGGAGGAATTGGCAAGTGCTCTTGAAGAAATCAGGGCAGCGGCTCAAAAATTGAAGGTTGGCTTAATGCTGGGTACCTGCTTCAAAGAAGTTAGAAAAGGGAAGGAATTATGTTATAACCAGGTAAGGGTATATTCTCCCGAAGGACAACCCATGGGCGTGTATTCCAAAATTTTGCGTTGCAGCGAACTTGATGTACCCGGCACCGGTGAAATGTCCGAATATGCAGAAGGTACATTAAGGACTTTTGAATGGGATGGCTGCCGCTTTGGTATCCTTATCTGTAATGATCTTTGGGCCACCCCGGGATATACCACTATGCCGAATCCATACCTTCCCTGGAAATTACAGCAGATGGGAGCTCAATTCATTGTACACTGCATTAACTCGGGAACCGCCCAGAAATACAGACCCTTTCATGAATCTTCTGCCGAATTGTGGGCACTTTCACTGCATATCCCAATTATGGAAGTGAATGCTGCGCAGGCAGAAATGATCAATGCCCAATCGGGTTTGATTGACGCGCAGGGCCAGAGAATATTGCGGGTTCCCGATACAGGGACCCAATTTTTTACTGTAGAACTAACACCCGGGAACACAATGAATCCGGACTCTAAGCAATCCAAATGACACGATCACGGGATGAATCAGATGGAAGTTAAGCAGATAATAACAACGAGGCATTTTTCTGTATTTTTACGATTGCCGTAACAATATCCTCCATGTCTTTTTTTGTACCCAGAAAGGTTTTCTGCCCCAGAGACAAACCGGTTTCTTTGCCAATTCTTTCATTTACCGGACAGATATTTTCCTTTCTGTATTTGTCTAATCGCTCTTTTGAGAATATCTTCTGAAATCCCCTCAGATTAAAATAGGTTTCTATAAAAGGATCGAGATGAAGGGACGAATCGATTCCGTTTCCAAATTCAATGCCTTCAGCTCTCATTGCCAGTTGGAATTTCGCTTTGGGCAAATCATTAAAATACTCCTTTTCATAAATCAGCTGATATTCGTAGTATGCCCGGCGGGTCTGCCCCGGGTATTTATTAACAGGACGAACCCCCTTAATGCCCGATAACAATTTTTCAAGGTACTGGCAATTTTCATCACGGAGTGTGCTCTGTACTTCAAGTCGTCTTATTTGTCCCAATAAGGTAGCTGCCACAAATGGTGTTATCCGGAAATTAGATCCGGTGAAACTTCTATCCTGGCCTCTGGGATCTCTTCCATTATTAGTATATGCATCAACCCTTGCCATCAGATTATCGTCATTCCCTAACACTGCACCCCCTTCACCACCGCATAAACTCTTGCCTTCCTGAAAACTGAAACATCCCAGATTGCCTATAGTACCGAGTTTCTTATTCCTCCACTCTCCCATGTGAGCCTGGCAGGCATCTTCGATAACGGCAAGGTTATGTTTTTTAGCAATTGCCAAAATCTTGTCCATATCTGCAGCAGCACCACCAATATGTACGGGAAGAATAGCCCTTGTATTCGGGGTGATGCGCTCTTCAATCAAGTCGGCATTTATCATGAAAGTTTCAGGATCTGTATCAACAAATACCGGCAACGCATATAGGTTAAAAGTGGTTTGTGCAGTGGCTATGAATGTATTGGTCTGTGTTATTACTTCATCCCCCGGACCTATATCCAGGGCGCGCTGTGCTGCATCCAGGGCATTGGTTCCTGAGTTGGTAGTTGCACAATAGCCTGCTCCCATAAATGCTGCAAACTCTTTCTCAAAACGGACTGAAAGTTCTTTTGGAGAATTGCTGTATTCCGACCATTTTTTGCTTTTATACGCATCAAGATACATCTTTACATCAGTATCATCATAAATTGGCCATGAAGCTCCAAGATCTGAACCCGTTGGACGAACCGGTTTGCCTCCAAGAAGTGCGGGCTTTTCACCATCCTGAAACAGGACTGAATATACAGATGCAAATCCATTTGTGGCTAACGCTGCACCAGCCGCACCAATTGACGTTCTCTTTACAAAGGTTCTGCGTGTTACTGGTTTATTCTTCATAGGACAATTCTTTTAAAGAAGTTATTTTTTTATCAACAAAACCTGCTGCGCAATAGCCTCGCTACAAGGCCGATCCGTCAACTACATAGTAAATGTACAACTTTCTGCAGTGTATTGTTTCTAACCTGGAGAGAATATTATATGATTGATTGATAGCAGGTGGAGGATGTCTGTTTAGTATTGGATTTTCTCTACCTTTACAATGCAGGCTATGGTTTTGGTTTATCATGGGTGCAGTTTTTTTCAGGTATATTTTTGGTTAATTTGAGTTTGATTTTATTCATTGTAATAATAAAGGAACATGAAAAAAAGTGTTTTAGCATGTATAGCACTAGCAATAAGCGTGTTAAGTTTTCCTGTTTTTTCCCAAACAGAGAGTCAGCCAGCTGATTCGATATTGTTGGGCCTTCCCGGGGACAACCTGGATCTTTATGCTGTATTGGACCTTTTTCAAAAGTCCAGGACCATTGAAGAATTTGAAAAGTCACTTAACCTGGAACAGACTGGAATCAATAACCTGGATTTAGATCTCGATAATAAGGTTGATTTTATTAAAGTGGTCACAAAGCAGGAGAAGGAGGATTTTACATTTGTACTCCAGGTTGCTGTAACTGAAAAAGAGACCCAGGACGTTGCCGTCATTTTTATTTCTAAGGACAAAGAGAAAAAAGTGACTATGCAAATTGTGGGAGATAAGGATTTATACGGTAAGGATTATATTGTTGAACCTAAGGCCACCACAACTCCTTCGGTTACTGCCAATCCGGGATATGTTGGCGAGGAGCCGGTTACGGTTAGTGTTCCGGCAACAACCACAATAGTTGTGGTCGAACAAGCCCCAATCGTGCAGTATGTGTATTCTCCTGTTTACGTTCCCTATTATCCGCCCTATTATTATGGATATTATCCGCCTTATTTTGCGCCGTTTACGGTAATGGCAGTCAGTATTTATGCGGTTAACCATTCTCATTACCATCATCATGGATATGGATACCATGGTAATACCGTGGTGATACACAATACAAACAATTACAATAATTACAATAATTCCAGGAACAGTTCCAATACCGTTAATCATAATAAGGCAAGCGGAAATTATAACAGCCGGAATAACGCGACAACCCGTCCGTCTACGGGAACTTCAACCCGGCAATCGGCTTCACCATCAACCCGGCAGTCAACCGGATCAACAAACCGGTCTTCATCCGCATCCAGATCAAGGGCATCCACGGGCTCTATGAGCAGCGGAGGTGCCCGAAGCAGCGGTGGTGGCGGAAGAAGAAGATAATCAAAAAAAGGCTACCCAAAACGGATAGCCTTTTTTTTTATATTCCATAACCTTTGCATTATCGCGGCATATCAGATGCGCTCATATCCCTTACGCATACATATTTACCGTCTCTCTTTACCTGTTGTTTATGGCTGGGAGAGGAAAACGGTATCCATCCGTGTTACTATTCCATTCACCACATTGACGCCATTCACTGTAGAGTCTGTAAATGGATCTTTCGGATCAAACTTCACATCCCATGTTCCTGCCGGAACTGCTTTTATGGTAAAGTTGCCGTTTTCTGCAGCAAAGGCTCCCAGGGTATCCTCGCCGGATATTGCCATAATGTAAGGCAGGGACATTGCCGGAGACACATTGCCATCAATGGCACCACTGGCGGCCTCAGTATAGGAACGGATTACCGGTTTCAGGAGATATTCTCCATTTCCTTTTTGAACGATCGAACGGGCCGCATCGAAATCGATCCAAAGCTTATACACGATACCACTGGAAAGTGTGGCATGAATGTTTAACTTTAAGCCGCTCTGCTGCGCAGAGGGGGTTTGAAGATTATACAATTCTCCTCCGGTTTCTAACTGGTTATTCGGGCCCAACACAAGCCTCAATTGTGAAATTGTTCCGGGAGGCAGTTCAATTGATCCCAACAACGTATCCATACCCTTTCTGAAATCCAGCAGATTATAAACGCCTTTATTTACATCAATGCTCAGCCAGTTGCCTTCCGCATCATTTTCCGAAACGTGGATCTGAACATCCTGGATGTCAACCAGTACTGCATCATAATCCGCAGGCGCATCGGTCAACATTACCTGTAGCTCAGCATTCCTGTTGCTTTCGGATTTGGAACAGCTGGTTAAAAATGCTAAGACGCAGATTACCAAAACATTTACATTGAAATACTTTCTCATAACGTTAATTTTAGTTTGAAGATATTATACGGTAAAATTGAAATGGGGTTGGCTCCCCAATGCGATGAATAAACGATCCGGATACACCATTATTATGCCCTTCCCGGTAGTGTCAATAATAAATAGGTTAACGGATCTGACAAATGTAACCAATTCCGAAACGGTTTTCATACTTTTGCACCGGCTAAAAAAGTTTATAAAAGAGGGATGTCAGTGCACCACCAATATGAAAACGGAGATAATTTAGCACTTCCTGAAAAAAAGCGTATCCGGATCGCTGTAGCCCTTGTGTATTTCAGCATGGGACTTTGTTTCTCTTCATGGGCCAGCCGGATCCCTGAGATCAAAACTGCCCTTCAATTAAATGATGCCCGGTTCGGCAGTATACTCTTTGCCTTGCCGGTAGGACAATTTCTGATGATGCCCTTTTCGGGAAGGTTGGTTACACGATTCGGAAGCCATAAGGTATTGCTTTGGGCACTCCCTGTTTATACACTCTGTCTTAACAACATAGGTTGGGTAAAAATTGGCTGGCAACTCGCTATAGCTTTGTTTTTATTTGGCCTGGCAGGGAATCTCTGCAATATCTCGATTAATACGCAAGGCGTTGCCACCGAACGTCTTTATGATCGTTCGATTATGGCCTCTTTTCATGGAGGATGGAGTCTTGCCGGGTTTGCCGGGGCACTCATCGGGTTGCTCATGATAAATCTGAATGTGCCGCCACACTGGCATTTTATAACCGTTATCCTTATTGTATGGATAATCGTATGGATCAACTATCCTTTCCTGGTTAAAGTGAAACCAGGTGCTCATAAGGATGCACCCAGGCGGAAGTTCTTTTCAAAACCGGATGGAATACTTGTGCAGCTTGGAATTATTGGTTTTTGCAGTATGGCCAGTGAAGGAGCCATGTTCGACTGGAGTGGGGTATATTTTAAAGATGTGGTGAAGGCACCGGACTCGCTTGTCGTGTTGGGGTATACTTCCTTCATGATCATGATGGCCTCAGGCCGTTTTATGGCCGATCGCATCATTTCCAAAATAGGCCGTAAAAAGCTGCTTCAGATCTGCGGGGTATTGATCTCGACAGGGCTGTTTACCTCGGTACTTTTTCCATACCTGATCCCTTGCACCATCGCTTTTATGCTGGTCGGCCTTGGCGTTTCAAGCATTGTACCCACCGTGTACAGTGCCGCGGGAAAGCATATGAAGGTACCTCCCGGAATTGCGTTGGCAACGGTTACCAGCGTAAGTTTTCTGGGTTTTCTAATGGGGCCGCCCCTGATTGGTTATATTTCTGAAATTGCTGGACTACGGTATTCATTTGCCGTGATTGGTGTTTTCGGAATAGGCATTTCCCTGTTGGTTTCCCGGATAAAAGCTTTACAAGATACCCAGCCAATTGCTGTTGATCCGGAAATCGATCCCGGGCTCAATTTTCCACTTTAACGCTAATACCTTTGTAATTGTGGCCTCTTTTTTTATATTTGTTTAAAGAGACTGATCCGGCTATTCCAGCATGGAAGAATTATAATTCTGATTTGTCCTATCCTATTGAAAAACAAATACAAAGAACCGGGTAATGAACTATCGGATCCACATAAACCCAAGGTACTTTTCAATTATCACTAATCTCTAAAAGCGGAGTAAAAAATTATGCAACAAAAAATCAAATGGCAACATGTCATATTGCTGACGTGTTTTGTTTTTCCATTCGCTGTAAATGCCCAGAAGAAAATTCCGGCAGAAGCAACAGTGAAAAAGGAACAGGCTTTTGTGCCCCTTGACAAAGAGGCAATAAAGGGTAACTTCAAGCTGGTCGATTTCGTCATGGAACCCGGAGAACTTGACCAGGCCGTGGAATTTTCTGATCCAGCAGGTGAACAGACCGTCGTGTTTAACCTGGTTCAGGGTGGCGCCATTGTTTCATTTGTCTACAAAGGCATTGAACACACCTGGAGGTATAATGGGGGAGGACTTTTACAGATGGCTTTCCATAATTCGAGAGATGATGGTCCCTGGGCCGGGGATTATAATCCCACACAGGCAGGGGACGGAACATCCATGTCCCCGGTTACCGGCATCGGCGGCAACGGGAAAGATTCACTGGTACTGATTACCATGATGCTTGATTTTAACCACAACAACGGATTCTATCCTCATCCGTTGCTGGCAGTATGGGGAGGAAAGGTTGACGAAAACATTCCTGCCAGTTATTTTTCGCCCTATGTACTTGAAACTTTTGCGCATTGGGTAAAGAATCCGGGGGGTGAACCGAAGTATTACCTCCGGTTGGATGAGCGGATCACCCATCTCACCGAAGAGGTAATGGGACCCTTTGCCTATGATTTTGCGGATTACCAGAACTGGGAATTCAACGTGAAAGCGATCAGTCCTGAAAATTGTCCCTGTGATGCGTCAAAGGTCAGTTACATGGCCGGCGGCTTATACACCGACAACACCCGGAAAGTGGGGCTTGCTATTGCCATGCCCAGCAGCAATTTTCCAAACAGTAAGGTTGGAGCCGGCTTTAACAGTGATTACATGTGGCGTAACAACAGTTTTCACCTTTCCTCTGTAGAAAATCTGGATGGCATTGCCTCGAAGAAATTTGTCTGGTATGTGATGGCCGGTTCATGGGAGAAGGCCCTGCAATTTTCAAAAACAATCGGAATTTCAGGAGGTGTAAAATGAAGACAGCTACTATTAATCAACGGACAAAAACTTTTTCAGGCAACGCTATGAAAAATCTACTTATACTTTTTGCTTTCATTCTTTTGTGCGGTCCCTTAATGGCACAACCGATGCCTGATGTCAGGGGGACATACGAGGAATACCCGGTTAACATGGTTAAATACTGGCAGGCACGGGAGCCGCTTAAATCGGTACAGGTGGTAGTGCTTCGCGATCCGGCCGGTGAGCAGGAAGCCCGTTTTAGCATGCACCATGGGGCATCCCTTATTTCGTTGCGCTATCAGGGCAAGGAACTGTTATTCGGCCATAGCGCCGGTGCAAACGTTGAAATGTTTGTGTATCGCAGGGATACCGCACCGGAACATTACAGCCGCTACTGGTCAGCATTCCATCCGAGCCAGGGGGGGAACAGTATGGGAGTTCCTTCAACTACAGGGGGTGTAGCCTGCAATGGTGAGAAATCCATGACTGCTATTGCCATGATGGTGGATGCCGGCGTTAACAACTCCTTTGAAAAGAATCCATTGCGGGCCGTATGGAAGGGACAGGTAAGCGATAATTATCCTCCTGGTTATTCCACACCTTACACGATTCAGACAGATGCCAGCTGGGTGCCGAATTCAGATCCGAATGGTTCACCTAAGTATTATCTGAAACTGCACCAGGTTGTTGTAAATATCCGGCCTGCTGATTCGGGTCCTATGGAGTGGTTGCTGGAAGGAGCTGCTCCCTGGACATCCGAATTCAGCGCGGTCTATCCCGCGAAGGCAAATGACGAAAAGGCACCTTTTACAAGCAGTACAGCCCCTGTCATGCTGGCCGGACGATACCAGGATGCAGGACGAACAAATGGGTTTGCAATAGCCGTGCCTACGGCAAAATGGGCAACAGACAATGCCTATATTCTCGAAAACGCAGAATATGTAAAACTTCTTTACGGAGCCGTATGGGCAGCCCCGCGACATACTTTTGCGGTAGTCCTGTCCCGTCCCATGGATGGGTTGAGCGCCTTTTCTTTCGACTGGTATGTTTGCGCAGGGAGCTGGGATCAGGCTATTAAATTCGGCGAAAATGCAATCCAAACAGCCAAACCAAAGGACAACAAAAAATAGACCGGCAATTCGACAGTGATTTTATCGTATACAATATCGAAAAGGAGACCTGGGTAAAACCAATTCTGAATGCGCTGATGGAAAGAACCGAGTAGGCTATTTAAGCCGGATACGCATAAGGTACATGTCAGCAGTCATATAGAGGTATTTGCCTTCTTCATCCAGTGCACAATTTGAAGTAGCCTGTCCGGTTTTAATGGTTCCCAGGTGAATTCCTTCCGGAGAAAGGATCCACACTCCGCCGGGCCCTGTGGCAAAGATGATCCCGTCCGCCCTGACCTTTAATCCGTCAGGACCGCCGGGATCTTGTTTGTCTTTATCCGTTAGTTCATAAAAAACGTTGCCCTCATTAAGGGACCCGTCCTTTTTAATCCCATATTCCATCCATAAGGCAGGATTACCTGAATTGGCAATGTAAAGCTTGCTTTCATCCGGAGAAAAGGCAATTCCGTTAGGGGCGGTCAACTTGTCTGTTAACAACGCTACCTTGCCATCGGTTGTCAGCCTGAACACACCGGTAAATTTTATTTCGCGTTTCGGATCCTGAAATCCCTGCTCCATTCCATAGGCAGGGTCAGTAAAGAAAATTTCACCCTGTGAATTCATTACCGCATCATTCGGACTGTTGAAGCGCTTACCCTGCCATTTATCGGCCAGGGTTATATATCGGGCTGCCGGACTTCCCAAAGGTGCATCCATTTGCGCAATTCGCCGGTCTCCGTGCTGGCATAATACGAGTTGTCCCTTTTTGTCAAGCAATAATCCATTGGATCCTGTCTCACCTCCCCTGGCCACCGTATCCGTATAGCCGGCAGGTTTAAGGTACAATTTCAGGCTATCTTTTTCAGACCACTGAAAAACAGAATTATTCGGAATGTCGGAAAAGAGGAGGATATCCTGGTCGGGAAGCCAAACCGGACCTTCAGACCATTCAAATCCCCCTGCGATTATTTCGGGTAACTCGCCCGGCGGGATGATATCATCCATTTTTGGACTTAACCGTTCCACTGAACCAGTGGTTGTCGGATTTCCTGTTTTTTCCAGATTCCTGAGCTGTTCAGCTGATTTTGATTTACAGGCTGAAGAAATAATCAGGAAAACTACAAGCGGGAGGAAAGGCTTCTTTATCATTTTGGATCCGGTTAGATAGTGTTCTATAAAGGTAATGAAATTGTATCACACTTTTTTCAATGCCTCTAATACCCGCTCCGGGGTCATGGGCAACTGGTACAACCTGGCTCCCGTGGCATCAAAAATGGCATTGGCAATCACAGCACCCATGCCGGTCACAGCAGGTTCTCCGCCTCCCTGGGGTGGCTGATCGGGTTTATCAAGGATTACTGTTTCAATTTTTGGCACTGAGGAAAAGCGGGGCAGTTCATAGGAATTGAAGTTGTCATTATGAATTTTGCCCCCTGTAAACAGTACCTCTTCCGAAAGTGCATAACCAAGGCCCATGGTTATGCCACCCTCCATCTGGAGAGTAGCCCCCTGCGGATTTATGCAAAGGCCCATATCCTGCGCGCAGGCTACCCTTATCACCTGTACCCTGCCTGTTGATTTATCCACTTTCACTTCGGCCATATGGGCTATATAGGATCCAACATCTGTGCCGATAGATATACCGATGCCATGACCGCTCGGCCCCTTGATCGGTTTCCATCCGAATTTATCTGCAACGGCCCTGAGTACGCCGATCAATCTTTCATCTTTCAAATTCTTCAGGCGGAATTCAAGGGGATCCATACCCGCTTTTGAAGCCATTATTTCAATTTGCGATTCCCTGGCAAAGGTATTGGTGCTATTGGCCGGTGCCCGCCATGGACCGGTGGCAAACGGGTGAGCCCCTGAATCCACCCATACGGTGCCATACTCCCACACCCGGCTTTGCGGAATGTCATAAATAACAGCGGATCCTCCATCCCCGGCAAAATACACGTTGTAATCCCACAGGGTAATCCTGCCGTTGGCATCGGTCCCGGAAGTCAATTTCACAACCGCAGCCGGCCGGAATGTATCGAAAAAAAACTCCTCCTGCCTTGACCATACAACCATTACAGGCTTCCCACTTAATTTGGCAAGACGGGCAGCCTCCACCATCTGCTGATTTGCGGACTTCCCTCCGAATCCACCACCCAGGTAAGGAGTGATCACCCGCACCCCTTCCAGGGGCAGGTTAACGGCTTGTGAAATCGACTTCTGCGCAGGAAATGGTGTCTGGGTGGAACCCCTGACAATCATCCTCCCCTCTTCCATATAGGCCAGAGCAGTATGAGTTTCTATAGCTGCATGGGCTACATAGCTGTTATAGAATTCACTTTCAATGATTTCTTTTGAAAGGGATTTGCCCGTTTCCAGGTTTCCGGATTTTGATAACTCCTTACCTTCGGGAGCCACCTTCACCAAATGGGTAAAGATATTTTTGTCATCTACATCCCGCTCATTAAAAGTGTATGAGGCCTTGATTTTTTTCAGCGCTTCATTGGCTGTATCCGGTGATTCATGCAAAACGGCGATCAGATCACCATCCCTGATCAACTTTATTCCCTGCATTTTCTCTGCTTCGGAGGCGTCTGCTGATTGAAGTTTTGCACCATGCGAAGGGGGCCTTAGAATCCGGGCATACAGCATACCCGGAACCTTGAAATCTCCTGCATATTTGGCAAGTCCGGTTACCTTAAGCAGACTGTCTTTCCGTGTGTAGGATTTCCCGACTATCTTAAAGTCTTTGGGATTTTTTACCTGTGCTTTTGTTGTAAGGTACCGCTCGATTTTTTTCCCGCGGGCTATTTCGGCGTAAGTGACACTTTTTCCGGGGTTATTTTTATCGCTGATTACGCCTTCTTTTACTTCCAGATCGGAAACAGGGACGTTTAGTTTTTTCGAGCCCATATCAAGGAGTACGGCCCTGGCTTCTGCGGCTGCTTGCCGGAAGGGGACACCAAAAATACGCGTGGTCATCGATCCAAAGGTTCCCATGTCCCATGGGCAGAGATCTGTATCCCCCATAAGAAGGTCAACATCATCATAGGCTACATCCAGTTCTTCGGCCAGCATTTGAGTCAGCGATGTAACTGCTCCCTGGCCCATTTCGACTTTTCCGGTAAATCCGCTCACCGTTCCATCTTCATTGATCCGCAGGAAAGCATTGAAGTCAGTTGGCAATTCCTCCCGGGAAGCAGGTTGAAGGGCCAACAATTTGACCGGATCCCAGGTACTGAAAAAAATAAAGATACCGCCACCGGCGAATCTGAAAAAATTTCTCCGGGAAATACCCGGTTTGGATTTTTTGCCTGAAATCCCTGTTGGAGTTACCACTTTATCAGCCATCATCATTTCCCTCCTTTCATTTCAGTTGAAGCGGTCAGAACGGCATCGATGATCCGTGTATGTGCACCACACCGGCAGAGGTTATGGTCCAGTTCCCTGTTTATTTCTTCTCTTGAAGGGTTGGGATTTTTAAGCAGGAGCCCGGTGGTACTCATGATCATACCCGGGGTACAAAAGCCGCACTGCAGGGCATCATGTTTTATAAAAGCCTTTTGCACGGGATGTAATTCACCTCCGCGGGATAGTCCCTCAATAGTCGTTATGTTGCGGCCATTCACATTCCCAATGCGCAACTGGCAGGAAGGTACTTTCACATTATCCATATGCACCATGCAGGCTCCGCAGTACCCAATGCCGCAACCATATTTTGTGCCTGTAAGACCAAAGTGAACGCGAAGAACCCAAAGCAACGTCAGATTTGAGTCAATCTGCAGTTCTGCGGGTTTGCCATTTAACTCAAAGCGAATCGTATCTTTCATCTTGAGAATGATTTGGTTTACAATTCCGGAAAGAAATAAATCACCCCTATTCAACACAAAACAGTGTATTCGGTTCAGGGGAGCTATTGAAAGTTAGTTGAATCCCGGTTAAATCCCGACCGCCGCCAGTCTTTCACTGCCTCAAATACTCTGATTCACTGTGGGTCGTTTAACTTTGATTTCTCTGCAAAGCAAAGCCCCCTTTTTCTTAAAATAGCAGCATTAAAAACTCTGCGGTCTTTGCGAAAAAACTCTGCGGCCTTTGCGGTTAAAATCCCAAAACGCCGTCAGGCGTTCACTACCCGCAATGGCAAAAATTTGAAGAACCGAAGAATTATCCTAATTTTGCGGTCTCTTTGATGAACTGTACCGTGTACTAGCATACCACGTAAAAAACTAGACTATGAAAAACCAGGTTTCCGTTACTTTCATGCTGGCAGGCATTTTATTTACCACCTGTCTCCTGCTGGCCAATATTTTAGCCGTAAAAATCATACAGATCGGCCCTTTTGCGGCTCCTGCAGGGGTATTGATTTTCCCGGTCGCCTATATCCTCAACGATGTGATCGCCGAAGTATGGGGTTACAAAAAAGCCCGCCTGATCATCTGGGCCGGGTTCGCCATGAACATAATGATGGTGTTGTTTTTCAGCCTTTCCATTGTACTGCCGTCGGCGGGTTTCTGGACTGACCAGCCAACGTATGCAAAGATACTGGGGTCGGCTCCCCGTATTGTATTTGCCAGTATCGCCTCCTACCTGGTCGGCTCCTTTCTCAATGCATTTATAATGAGCAGGATGAAAATTGTCAGCCAGGGAAAGCATTTTGGTTTCAGGGCTATTATATCTACCATGGCGGGTGAATCTGCCGATTCCCTGTTGTTTATTTCCCTTGCCTTTGCGGGAACATTTCCGTTGCGTTCAATAATTATCATGATAGCTACGCAGGCTTTGCTGAAAACAGTTTATGAAATCCTGATTCTTCCCTTCACGGCTATGGTGGTTAAATGGGTTAAAAAGAAGGAAGAACAGGATGTTTTTGACAATGCCATTTCCTATAATCCTTTTAAGATAGTAGAAGTATAACAAAACTTCAAACATAATTTTGCCTTCTAAGCAGGGCAACCAGATATCTTGATTTGAATTGCTCACTGGCGAGTGCCTGTTTTAGGGGAGGCAGTTTAAGAATTACCCCGAGCACAGCTGCCATAGCCCTGTGGCTGAGCATTACCTGGTTGCTGAACAGGAGGTTTTGAAGTTTGCCCCGTTCAATAGCCATGCTAACCACACGATGTACCGAATTTATGGGGGTGATAACCCGTTCATTCCGGGAGCGAAGTTCGATGGCTTTTTTATGGCAGCCGGTGAGACAATTACCGCAACCAAGGCAAATATCCTCTTGTAGTTTTGCTTTTTTTGAGTTTGGTTTTTCAGGGTTATTGGAGGACACAAGGGTCATTGCCTCTACCGGGCATATTGAAACACATTTTCCGCAACCAGTGCAATTCTCCTCAAGGATAAACGGAATAAAGTTGGTGGTATGCACGGGATTAAGAAATCCGAACCTTCTGGCAGCTATCAGTGCTTCGCAACAGCATCCGCAGCAATTACAAATAAAGTTAACCTTGTCCTGAACATTTTCACCGAACTGTACAAGGTTTTTCTCCCTGGCTTTCTTTAGAAGATCCAGCCCTTCGGAAACATCTACTCTTCTGGCAATTCCATGCCGTACCAGGGAATCAGCACTGCCGTTGAATGTCATGCAAATATCCATGGGGGCATCACAGTTTCTTCCCATATGGCTCATTTTATGCCTGCAATAACAAATCCCGATACCTATGATGGAAGCTGTTTTCAATACCTCGGAGGCCCTCTCATAATCAAGCACATGAAGTGCATTTTCGTTAGAAATCACATCTTCGTTGACGAAGGTCCTTCCTAACTGGGTTTCCCCGAGGGTGAAGAGGTTTTTGATAAAGTCTTCTTCAACATTCATATATTGATAGAAGAGTTCAGAAAGGGTTTTCTGGTCAATATCGTTTCTGTATCTCATTAATGAAAACTCAAAAAATCCGGCCATGGGAGGAGGCATCGAATAAAGCATTTCGCCATTCTCTTCACCATCAAGAAGTAATCCCCTGTCAGCAAGGTCATTTAATATGGTCTGTGCATCAGATTCTTTTGTTTTCCATATTTCCGCAGCTTTTCGGGTATTAAAAGGCCTTATCGGCAATTTGGAAACCAGGCCCGCTTCCTTTTCCGTAAAAAGAATTTTCAGTATTTCAAAAAGCAAACCAGAAGCAGCGGCTCCCTGTGGTAATAGGTTTAACCGGTTGGTAAGTTTCTTATAAGAATAATATTTGACTGTATTTTGATGGGCCATATATGACTGGAATATCAATAAAGGCAATCAAATATAGGGATTTATACTGGTATTGACAATAGGCTGTTATCCTTATAGAGGAACATGATAAACTAAAGAAATATTTTAAATTTACATTCTCTTTAATTCGTGTACTGGCGTGCCACGTAAAAAAAATACAAGCCTTATAAGAACATCGAAGTTTAACAGGGAGTAAATAATGGCAAATAATCACGCGCTTGTATTATTTTCGGGCGGTCAGGATTCCACAACCTGTTTGTTCTGGTCCGTAACCCAATTTGACAGGGTATACGCCCTGGGTTTTGACTATGGCCAGCGACATCATTCAGAAATTGCTGCAGCCACGAAAATTGCAGCATTTGCCCGTGTTCCTTATGAGGTACATGCCATTGATACGTTTTCATCGATTTCACGGAATTCCCTTACAAACCGTGAAATCGAAATAGATGTACCGGCCTCAACGGATCAGCCTCCCAATACCCTGGTGGAAGGACGTAACCTGCTATTCCTTACCTATGCCGCCATTTATGCAAAACAGAAGGGGGCTGACAACCTGGTGATCGGGGTGGGACAGACGGATTATAGCGGATACCCTGATTGCAGGAATGATTTCATCCTTTCGGCTAATAAAACAATTAACCTGGCATTCGATCATGAGTTTGTCATTCATGCGCCGCTCATGTGGAAAACGAAAGCCGGGATTTGGGAAATGGCTGATCAGCTGGATGTCTTAGACATGGTAAGGTCACAAACCGTGACCTGTTATAACGGAATTCCGGGGGAGGGTTGTGGCGAATGCCCCTCATGCCGTCTGCGCCAAACCGGGTTGAATGAATATTTGTCAGGTAAAGCTTCTGGAAACCAATTAAATAAATCAGGCTATGGAAAATTTTAAAAGTCTGGGAAATAAAACCGATTACAATTTCGGGTATGATAAATCGGTGCTGGAGAGTTTTGATAACAAACATCCCGACAGGGATTACTGGGTGAAATTAAATTGCCCGGAATTTACCAGTTTATGCCCAATAACAGGACAGCCTGATTTTGCTACTCTATACATCAGTTATATCCCTGATAAAAAAATGCTGGAAAGCAAGAGCCTGAAGTTGTACCTGTTCAGTTTCAGAAACCACGGATCGTTTCATGAAGATTGTGTGAATAGTATCATGAATGATCTGATCGGTTTACTTCAACCCAGGTATATTGAAGTAGTTGGCAAATTTTTACCCCGCGGCGGGATCAGCATTGATCCCTGGTGTAATTTCGGACAGCCGGGAACCCGGTATGTTGAGTTCGCTGAATTCAGGTTACGGCAACACGATATAAACCCGGAGAACGTTGATAACAGGTAGGCTTAATCCCCTGCAGCTCATCGGGGCTATTTATTTCTCCTGAATATTCTTTTGAAAAACGATTTTTTCTTTTGTTTGCTTTTAGACTGATCGTATTCTATTTCATCCTTTTTGAATATGTCCATGAAATTATCGATCACATTTTTTTCTTTATAATCGGGACAGTCAAATTCATTTAGTAATTCCGAAGGGAGGGATGGAAAATATCCGGCAAACGTATTCATTAATACACTGTTTTCCTGTACTTTACTAAGTGTCATCCCTACCAGTGGCAAGGCAAGTGCGCCCCCTGAACCGTTTGACCCGCTGTAGAAATGAACTGAAGGCAATGAGGCGCCCACCCGGCTCACCATAACCAGTTTGGGATTGTAGGCGGCAAACCACGCATCTCCATAGTCCTGCGAAGTGCCTGTTTTACCAGCCAGGGGAATAGTTACGCCATACACTGAACCAAGCTTACTGCCGGTTCCTTCCCTTACGGCTTTCTGTAAAATGGCATTCATCAACATACCTGTTCTGGCTGAGAGGACCCTCTCTTTTGCAGCCTGGGGTTTATTTTCCCAGATCAGGTTACCATCCGCACTTTTTATCGAGATTAATTTCCGCGGAGTGACCCTGTAACCTCCGTTGGAAAACGCCGAATACCCCACCGCAAGTTCGGCAATGCTGGCTTCGGCTGTTCCCAGGGCCACTGAGGGATTATTTACGAGCGGGAAGGAAAAGCCCAGGGTTTTCCATAGTGAATGCAGTTTATTAAAATCAACTTTTAAGAAGAGATTAAAGGTTGGGATGTTCATGGAGTGAACAAGCGCTCCCGTTACCGAATATTTACCTCCTACAGAATGGTCAAAATTTGAGGGACTCCATTGTTCAGATCCACTAACTACAAGGGAATCATTGTCGAGGTAGTTGCATGGGTTAATTCCCTCCTCAAATGCTTCTGCAAAGAGAAAAGGTTTAAAAGTAGAACCGGTTTGCCTGCGGGCCAGTACCTGGTCATAAGGATGGGTTTTAAAATCAATCCCTCCTACCCAGGCCCTTATCTCTCCGTTTGCCGGATCCAGGGCAAGAAAACCTGCATGCAGCATCCTGATACTGCTTTTTATGCTGTCAATAACTGAGATTGAATCCAGCGTTATTCCCTGCCATTCGAAAATCATCCTTGGCTTCAATTCATGGGCCGTTTCCGACAGGTTGGTTTTTTTTAACTCATTTTCGGCAAGCCGGTCAATGAGCCTTTTCCCTGATTTTGTCCGGTATTGCTTATCCAGCCTTTTCTGCATTACGGAAAGATGATCCCGGAATGACTGGTTAACCAGCTTTTGAAGCGGAAGATTCAGTGTAGTTGTGATGATGAGCCCGTCTTCTTCGACATTCCATTTCTTTCCTGTAGAATCGTATACTTCCTTCAGAATTTTACTGACTTCATTTTTCACCTGGTAAAGAAAGTAATCTGCAGGGCCATCAGATTCAAGATTTACATAATTCACTATCATGGGTAGCTTGCCAAGCGAATCTGCTTCGGAGGGTTTCAGATAGTCATACTTCTGCATCTGGTTCAGCACCAGATTTCGCCTTTTCCTGGCATTTTCGGGATTCAGACGGGGATTATACAGATTGTTTGCTTTCAGCATACCAACCAGTACTGCAGATTCCTCAATCGTCAGCATCCCGACGGATTTATTGAAGTATCGCCTGGAGGCAGCCTCAATACCATATACGTTTTCGCCAAAGGGAACGGTATTCAGATACAAAGTCAATATTTCCTCCTTGGTAAAGATCTTTTCCATCCTGTGTGCCAGCAATGCTTCCTTAGTCTTGTTAATATAGATGGCAAAAGGACCCCTGTTTTTTCTGCCAAACATGTTTTTTGCCAGTTGGGCTGTAATCGTACTTCCACCTCCTGCACTTTTGTTATTTAAAAGAATGGTTTTGATGAAGACCCTTGCAAGACTTCTTGAATCAATACCTTTATGACTGTAGTAACGGATGTCTTCGGTAGCGATCAGGGCATTTACCAGGTGACGGGGGACCTGGTCGAACGTAACATTGGTACGGTTTTGAGTAAAGATCTTTCCGATCAGTTCACCTTTCTGTGACAATACCACGGAGGCGCTGGCATTCTTAAAATTTTGTAATTCCTTTTTGCTTTGCAGGATGCCAAACGCACCGATGGATACGATTAAAACTAATATAAAGGGGATTATGGCAGCAAGGAGAGCTACGATTAATATTCTTTTCCAGGTTTTCTTCATTTCCAATAACAAAGGTACAACTCTTGAATGGTAATTGAATAACAATCAATGAGTGAGGGAAGTTTATTTACAACTACCCTTTCGGAATCTCCATAGGCCTTGAGCGATGCAGCAACAACCAATCGGCATTCTCCATCAGGGATTCCAATGCCAGTTCCCAGATAATATCATTGGCTTCATCCTGATTTTTCATTTTTATGGCCTTATTCAGTTTT
>JBGSSA010000173.1:0-33087 GCA_041737295.1 Bacteroidales bacterium
GGGTGGAGAACCTTGCATTGTATATCGGTAAAAACTGCATCCCCGGTGGAACTTACAGGAACTGGAAGAGCTATGAAGAAAAGATCAGCGACCTTACGGAATATCAAAAAGTTATCCTGGCGGATCCCCAGACAAGCGGCGGACTTCTGATTGCAGTTGATAAACATGCCCCGGATTTTGATGCCTTTGCCCGGAAAAACAGTTTTGTTGAGATCGGCTACCTGGAGGAAAACGGAAAGTGTACGATGATTATGGTGGATGAGTGAGGAAGGGACTAGGGACTAGGGACGAGCAGGAATGGCTAATTTGAAGATTTGAAAATTTGAAAATGGCTGACGCGGCTGACTTCATGACCGGGTTCAGACAAAGCTCCTGCCTTGTCTGCAACTATCATGATACAATTTTCTATATGCTGAAAATCGCAAAGACAAGGCATTGCCTTGTCTCTACAACCATCTTTTTATTTTGAGAACCGCAGAACCGCAGAACAATAAAATTATTCCACTTCAATCATTTTTGCAGGCTTAACAAAAGCTT
Source organism: Bacteroidales bacterium (assembly GCA_041737295.1). Lineage (GTDB taxonomy): Bacteria > Bacteroidota > Bacteroidia > Bacteroidales > UBA10428 > UBA5072. Next base: position 538 of record JBGSSA010000173.1, read on the forward strand.
CCTTTTTCGGCAGTTGCACCGTTAATACTCCATTTTCATAACGGGCTGAAATATTTTCCGTGTCAATTTTCTCCCCGGTTCTGAATGTGCGTGATGCACCCGTAAAATCAAACTCTTTTCTGGTATAACCTTCGTTTTCCTTGTTTTCTTCTGATTTTTCGATGCGGATTGTAAGGATACCTTTTTCATGTTCGATTCGGATGTTTTTCTTTTCCACACCCGGCAACGCCATCTCTATCTGAAAACTTTTTTCGGTTTCCATAATATTGGAGGCAGGAACAGCGGTATGATTATAACCACCATGGTTAAATCGTTGTACCAGATTTTCGTAAGCTTCATTTGAATTCTCATCCCTGTTAAAGAGATCCGGATTATAAAATCTTATAAATGCCATATTGTTTATTTTTTAAGGTTTTTAATGTAACACAACATAGCGTGGTATTTCAATTATGATGCCGGGGACCGAATGTAGACATTATGACATGAATCGAGGATGTTTTAGCTGACAATATGACAAATAGCTAGTTGAAAGTTGCCCTTCTACACCAATTTATCCCTCGTATTTATGCTCTTTTTCAGCACCTGCAAGGCATTTGGGCCCTCATTAAACAGCAGGTCTATGATGCTTAGATTGGGAAGGAAGCCGTATCTTTCCCCGAAGACCTGCTGATAAGGTACGGGATTAAAACCTTCATCAGGCTTGTTAAGACGGGGTTTAGGCTGAATACTCTGCCGGAAATCAACCGTATCATCCGGAGTTTTTTCAAAGACTTCCGTCAGGCAGAGGGTGGATTTTAAACCAACCTGTTTCAGAACAAATCCGAGTAAGCTGAGATTCAAATCAAATAACCGCTCCGGCATTTCATAATAGAGGGCATTAAAATCATCTGCATAGTATTCATAGAAGGGGGAAGTCTGGTAAGCCGATTGAATTGACTTGAGATGGATATTTTTCCAGGGGCAGGAGTAATCGATTTCCACATCCGTTATGGGCATCTTTTCTCCATGCATTTTCTTTACGGGGATAACAAGGCACTGGAGGCCGTTTGCACCATAAATATAGCAACGGTTACGGTAGGACTGCTTCTGAAAATTTTCATGTTTTTCTATCAGAACATCACCGCTGATAAATTTGCTTATATACTGAACCGGTGGCAGGTATGCAGTTGAAATTATTGATTTGATGATCTGTCTATATGAAAATGTGATAATTTGAAAATTTGAAAATGGGCTGACGCCGCTTGCTTCGACAGCCATAGCTTCGGAGAAGGCATTACTACAACCGATTGATCATGCTGGCTAAAAACCCCGCTCCAAAGCCATTGTCGATATTGACTACACTGATCCCGCTTGCGCAGCTTGTTAGCATTCCCAGCAAGGCTGACAGTCCGCCGAAATTGGCACCATAACCTACACTGGTCGGAACTGCGATTACAGGTTTATCAACAAGTCCGCCCACGATACTTGGAAGTGCGCCTTCCATTCCTGCCACAACAATATGCACCCTTGCCTGGCGGATAAGCGGGAGTTTATTGTATAACCGGTGGATTCCGGCAACCCCGACATCAACCACCCGTTCAACCCTGTTGCCGAATATTTCAGCTGTAACAGCAGCTTCTTCTGCTACAGGCAGGTCGGAGGTCCCGGCTGTTATAATGCTGATAAATGTTGAGGGGAGGATGTTTTCTTTCCTTTTTACCGTAATCGTGCGGGCGATGGGATTATAAACAGCATCAGGACAAATTTCAAGGACTTTCAGATAAGTCGCCTCCTGCACGCGTGTAGCCAGAATATTGCTTTCGTTTGTCAGCATAAATCCAATAATGCCTGCAACCTGTTCTGCTGTTTTTCCCTGCCCGAAAATTACCTCGGGGTATCCCGTTCTCAATTCACGATGTGTATCAATTGTGGCATACCCCAGATCCTTGGACCCGAAGTCCTTCAATTGTTCAAGGGCCTGGTCAACCGACTTGGTGCCTTCTTTCACATCTGAAAGAAGTTTGCTTATGAGTTCATGGTTCATTGTATATCTTCTTTTCTACGCAGTTCCTGTTCTACTTCCCGGTAAACCTTGCTAACCGGAATCCCTTTTTCGCGTGCAATCTTTATGCAATCGTCATATTCGGGCTTGCTCTTGATACAGACTCCCTTGTAGAATGCTGATTTAACGCGTACATCTCCAAGAGGTGTGCTGATAGTTTCTATAACACGGTCGAGCATTGTTTTATCAACCCGATATTTTCGAAGCCCGATGGTTGAGGTTTCCCTGAAAAGCACTTCATTGATCCCCGGTTCGTCTTCTGTGGTGCATAACACCGATAATTTCACTGCCGGCCTGGACTTCTTCATAATGATGGGAGTGATATAGACATCCTTTGCGCCGGCTGCGAACAGGGAATCCGTGATATAATCGTAAAATTCGGGATTCATGTCGTCGATGTTGCATTCCACGATGAATGAGGAATCTTTGTCCGGTTCTTTTTGATTAACTGTCTCGCATAGGAAAACACGCAATACATTGGGAATTTCACCGTCTTTAGAGCCAATCCCGTATCCCGTTCGCAAAATGCTGAATTCAGCTTTGTCTGTAAACTCATTTACGCACGCGGCTAATATCGCGGCGCCTGTCGGGGTGGTGGTTTCAAAATTTACAGTACCTGTTCTTACAGGCATATGCTTTACAATTTCAGCCGTGGCAGGTGCAGGTACAGGATAGGTTCCGTGCGCACATCTCACAGTGCCGCCACCCAATTCAACAGTAGAACAATACACGGCATCCACCTCCAGCTTATTGAGGCAAATTGCGGCACCTACAATGTCAACAATTGAATCCACTGCTCCCACTTCATGAAAATGTACCTCTTCAACCGGGAGGTTATGTATTTTTGATTCCGCCTCTGCCACCTTCAAAAAAATGGCAAGGCTGGTATCTTTTACCCTATCATTCAGTTTGCTCGACTGAATCAGCTGCTTGATTTCTGCATAGGAATTATGATTTGTCTTTTTTTCGGGGTTATGAACCTGTACATTCAGGGGATGAGGATCATGCGCATGCATGTGCCCATGATCATGAGAATGTGTATGTTCGTGAGAATGACCATGATTATGACTATGATTATGACCTTGTTCCGCCATAATCAGCCGGTTCTCATCGATAAGAACATTAACCCGTGTTCCGGATATCCCTTTACGGATATCACGTGTAACCTGCAGGGTATACCCATTTACAGGCAGTTTTGAAAGTTCGCTTTTCAGATAATCAGCTTCAATGCCCAGGTCGAGCATGGCACCCAGGTTCATGTCTCCTGAAATTCCGGCAAAACAATCGTAGTATAATATTTTCATCAGCTGATACCAGTTAATTCCCGGATGTGAAATTACAATTATTTTTTGTTCCGGCCCATGCCCTGTATCTCATATCCAATTGAAACATGCATATATAAAGTCAACTATCTATATTTTCAACTATTTAGACCATTTCTAAATTTGTGTGCATTTCCACATTTTGCACTACTAGTAAATGAAAAAGAAGTAATTTTCACGATTATTTTACAGGTAAAGTAATAGTAATCATCCATAATCGGTGTGTATGAAAAGAAGAGATTTTATTATAAATTCTATGGGCCTCGGTGTTCTTACCGGAGCGGCCCTTTCGACGGGGAATTTCAATAATTTGATGGCTGCTGAAAGCAGACCAATGGCTTTGCCTTTTGACCTGGTTGCCATAAAGGGAGGAGAAGCTGCTGCGATGTTCGATAAAGGTATCGCTTCACTAGGGGGTATGAAGCAGTTTGTTAAGCCAAACGAGACAGTTGTTATTAAACCAAATATAGGTTGGGACGCTGCTCCGGAGCGAGGTTCAAATACAAATCCTGACCTGATCGGGCGTATTGTTGAACAGTGTAAGATGGCAGGAGCCAAGACAGTTTATGTTTTCGACAATACCTGCAGTGAAGCAAGCCGCTGCTATAAAATGAGCGGCATTGAAGATGCTGTTAAAAAGGCCGGTGGAACGATGGTTTCAGGTAAAAGTGAAAGCTATTATCAATCCGTGAATATCCCCAAAGGCAAAAGACTTAAAAATGCCAAGGTGCATGAACTGATTCTTGAATCGGATGTGTTTATCAATGTGCCAACGCTCAAGAATCATGGAGGTTCTACCCTTTCTGTTGCCATGAAGAACATGATGGGTGTGGTATGGGATCGTGAATACTGGCATAGCAATGATCTTCACCAATGCATCGCTGATTTTCCGACTTTCCGTACTCCTGATCTGAATATTGTGGATGCCTTCCGCGTTTTGAAACGTAACGGTCCGCGCGGGGTTTCAGTTGCTGATGTGGTTACCATGAAATACCAGATTATCGGTAAGGATATTGTAGCTGTGGACGCTGCTTCTTCCAAGGTATTCGGACTTGACCCGAAGCAGGTTAAACACATTGGCCTGGCTGAAATGGCAGGTATTGGCAGCAGCAATATCGATGCAATGAAGGTGAACAGAATTACGATGGGAGCATGAAGCAGGTTCATCTGAGGGTTGTCAGGATTTTTATTTCACTCGCGTTTCTGCTTCTGATTACTGCTTTATTTATTGACTTCAGGGAATTAATACCCATGGTTTGGGCTGACAGGATATTGTTCCTGCAGTTTGTGCCTTCTGTCATTCGTTTTTTGACGATTCCTGCCCTTGCGGGAATTGGTTTTATCGTCATCCTTTTACTCACTGCTCTTTTTGGCAGGGTATACTGTTCTGCTATTTGTCCTCTTGGAGTTTTCCAGGATGTTATTTCCAGGATATCTAAAAGACTGCATATTATTAAGAGGTACAAGTATAAAAAGGCGATGGACTATCTGCGCTATCCCTTTCTGGGACTTACTATCCTGTTTATCCTGTTCGGCAGCCTGTTTGTTTTAAACCTCCTTGACCCATACAGCATTTTTGGGCGGATCTTTTCAGATATTGTCCGTCCGGGTCTTATAGTGGTGAATAACTGGATTGCCGGGCTCCTGGGCAAATTCGACATGTATTCTCTTACCCTGTTAAACCTTGAACTGATTACCTGGAAGACGGTTTTCATACCTGCTGTAACCCTGGCCCTTATCGTCTGGATGTCTCTTTATTTTGGCAGGTTATACTGCAATACAATTTGTCCCGTGGGTACTTTGCTCGGACTCTTATCGCGCATTTCGTTCTTTAAAATACGAATGGAGGCACATTCCTGCACAAAATGCGGAAAGTGTTCTGTTGCCTGCAAATCTTCCTGCATCAATGTTAAGACCCTCGAAGTTGATTTCTCCCGTTGTGTGGCTTGCTATGACTGCATTTCTGCTTGTCCCGAAAACAGTATCCGTTATGGAAAATCAACCCCGGAAAGACTGGAGAAACCCACTGTTACATCAAAACGGGAATTTATCGGAAAATCAATTGTATACGGACTCGCCCTGGCAGGGATATCGAAAAACGGTTTTACCCAGGAAAACAAACTTGAGAAGGGGCATGAAAAAAAGCAGGAACATGCACACGAACATGCTCACGAAAAAGGACATGAACCTATTGAAAGAAAGGCAGGAAAAATACCAAATAAAAAGAACCATCCCGTTTCACCTCCTGGTTCGATTAGTCTCGCACATTTCAATGACCGCTGCACCGCATGCCATTTATGTGTTACCGTATGTCCGACCAGTGTCTTGCAACCCTCATTCCTTGAATACGGATTTACCGGAATGATGCAGCCTTTTATGGATTATTCGGTTGAATACTGCAATAATGAATGCACCAAATGCGGGGAAGTTTGTCCGACAGGCGCCATTCTGCCTCTTACCGTGGAAGATAAAAAACTGGAACAGATCGGGCAGGTAATTTTTATTAAGGAGAAGTGTATTGTTTATACCGATAATACAGCCTGCGGATCATGCTCTGAACATTGTCCCACACAGGCTGTGAAAATGGTACCTTATAAGGACGGGCTTACTATTCCTGAAACAGACAAAGACATTTGTATCGGCTGCGGGGCATGTGAATTTGCTTGTCCGGTTAAACCCCATCCCTCAATATATGTCGACGGTAATGCCGTGCACCAGGTTGCAATGGCCCCCCATGAGGAGGAATTGAAGGTTGAGGAAGATGAGGGGTTTGCGTTTTGAGATAAAAAAATACCGGATTAAATCGACTTTCTTGAAAAAATTTTGTAATATTGCGACCTGAATTTTATAGGACGAACAGTTAAAACGATAACCATGGACTTAATTAAAGCTGCTGAGAATCAGTTTGACACGAAAAAAGAATACCCCGCATTCAAAGCAGGAGATACGGTAACAGTACATTATAAGATTATTGAGGGTAACAAGGAAAGAATACAGCAGTACCGTGGTGTAGTTCTTCAACGCAAGGGTACAGGCCTCAGTGCAACCTTTACTGTTAGAAAAATGTCAGGTAACGTAGGAGTGGAAAGAATTTTCCCTGTTGCATCACCTTTTATTGATAAAATTGAATTAAACAAACACGGCCGGGTTCGCAGGGCCAAGATCTTCTATCTCCGTGGATTAACCGGTAAGAAAGCCAGGATCCAGGAAAAGAGAATGAAGCTTGTCAGCGATTTAGTGGCAGCAGAATAATAAAAAAAGCGGGTTTCGGCCCGCTTTTTTTATTAGGCTTCTAGACTTCTAGGCTTCTAGGCTTCTAGTCGAGCAGCCCAGCAGCCCAGCAGCCTAGCAGCCTAGTAGCCTAGTAACTTATCGCTCTGCTCCTTAGCGGATTTCAATATAGCTTCAGCCTTTGTATCGGCTTCCTGAATGATCTTTTGCGCACCTGCCTCTCCCTCCTTCTTTATCTGTTTAGCACCTTCTTCTGCTAACTTTTTGGAAATCGGATCCTTGGCTTTTTTCACAAGATTATCCGCATTTGTATTTGCTTCCTTGCGAACTACATTCGCGGCATCTTCAGCGTTCTTTTTTAATACTTCTGCCTGTTTTGCAGCTTCCGCCATTATCTTGTCGGCTTCAGCCTGGGCAACGGCCCTGGCCTCCTCCTTTTTCTGATCGATCTGTTCTTTTACAGCTTCCATAACCTGTGCTTTGATCTCTTCTTTGCTCTTCCTTGAATTTTCCTTCATGTCCAATCCTACTTTAGGATCTGTGAATGTACCTGTTACCCGGGCATGAATGGTAAGGTTTTCAAGCGGATCTACCTTCAATCCGGCACTGGTGGCTTTGCTGATCATATTATCAATTACAGCATTTGCTGATGATCCCAGTTCTGATCTTGGTATCGTAATCCCTACGGCATAATTCATGGTCTGATCAAGTCCCTGGTCACCGCCTATCAACAATGTGGAGTTTCCCAGCTTGGTTTCAAACGGATCCACCAGCAACCTGCCATCACGGATTTCAAAGTTAATCCCTAAGTTATTCAGTGTCATGTTATCGAATGCTTTGGTTTTCAACGCGTCACCAATCTTATCAAACATCACTGAATTTTTTATGCCAATTACATTCGAGGTGAAATTTCCCTTACCTGCGATGGAGTTCATTACGGGCATCATATGCGCATCGAGGTAACTTGAATATTTCATTCCCAGTGTTACTTTTCCTACTGCCTGATCCGCCACAGGTGCAAATTTCTTCAGCATGCTGAATGCATTCACTGCAGCCGGAATGTCGATGGTAGTGGCTTTAAAGTCCATATCCACTGAAGGATTCTTTATATCTTTCGTATTGTATTCACCTGACAGTTGCATGGATCCTTCAAGCATGTTCATTCGCAGGCCATCCAGTATAACACGGCTGTCCTTTACCAGGATGGTTCCAATGGCATTTTCAATCTCGAGTTTGTCATATAATATTTTGTCAATTCTGGATACCAGTTTAAAGTCAATGTTTCCCGGAATGGCCACCACGGAAAGCGGTGCAGTATCAACGGCAACTGTTTCGGTTGTGCTGCTCATCATTTCATTCAGATCCATCAGGCCCGATGTAAAAATAAAACTGCCACGGATGGTTTCATCCTTAAAGGCATAGGGTATGAAATTCTCCAGTTTGCCGGATGCACTGAAATCGCTTTTGCCCATAACCGCCTTAAAGCTTTGCATATCAAGATACCGGGGTGAAAACAACATATTCGCTTCAAGGATACGCACCTCGCGGGGCAGATCCGGACTATTGTAAGTAAAATCTTTGATCATCAGGGTACCGTCAGCTTTGAATTTTTCGTATTCCCCCTTTTCGACAGATGAAACATAACCCATAAAATCAAGTGCTGCCTTAATTTGACCCGTAAGTTTCGTGCTATCCAGGGGAATTACATCGTTAACCGTGGCCAGGTCAAGATCCATTTTAAGATTGCCGTTTACATACATATCGCTCACAGGGGTTTTGACATTCAGTGTCAGATCAACCGGATTGCCTCCCAATTCAACATGGAACCTGTTTACATCCACGGTTGTATTATCCATCTGCACACCGTCATAGAAGAGGTTCACATCAATTCCGATATTGTCGGCTGATTTGGGTAATGACGGATATTTGAACATGCCGTTGTCCACCTTCATGTCGAGCAAAACATTGGGCATGACCTTATCATTATAAGTTCCTTTAATACTTCCATCCAGTTTTATTTGCCCGGAAGCCTGAACATCTTTGAAGTCAGTCATATATATTGCCGGGATAAGGGATAACAGCGGTTTGAAATCCGTTTTTTCAAGGCCGTATTTCAGATCGAAAACCATATCCGCATCGTTGGGCATGCCGATTGTACCATCAAATTTCAAAACCAGTTCATTCAGGTTAAATGTATTTTTACGCAATGTGTAAACGCTGTTTTTAAGATCAGCATCCACATCCATATTTATAGCCAGCGATGCATTCTTCAGATATCTTACACCATCGGATATCACATTCAGCAACCCCGTGGTGGAATTTATTGACAGCGTTGTAAAGTCCTGTGACATATCACCGCTCAGAACAAAATCCATGTTATCGAGTGTTGTATAGATCTTGCCTTCCTTATCGTCATACCGGATATAGGCATCTTTCAGTTCAAAGTGTTTCAATTCAACTTTCGGGTTAAGATCGCTGGCAGTTGTATCCGTTTCTTCGCCGGATTCTTTGACAATGTCCCAGTTAGCCCTGCCATCCTCAAGGATAAGGGCATATATCCTGGGCTTATCCACAAAGATCCTCTTGATCTTTATGTTTTCCATTTTGATGGCGCTGACAATGTCAACCACCACATTGATTGAATTCGCACTGAAAAGTGTGTCCCCTTCAAAATCATCTATTCCCGCGATATACAAATTTTTTAAGCCAACGGACAGGTCCGGAAAATTGCGAAACAACGAGACGGTTAAATTCTCAAAATCTGACCTTGCATTAATACTGCTGTTGATTTGTTCCTTGGCGATCCTGATGATCTTTCCACGGAATGCAAACGGAAGGATAAAGAGCAGGATGAGGAAAACAAGAATAATAATCGCGGTTACTTTCAAAAACTTTTTCATGGTTAACTATTTTAAATTGATCACATTTCAAATGCAAAGATAAAGTTATAAAACGAGTCTTAAATTAAATTCAAAACCTATTTAACGAAACTCACGCATCCGGGGTTATTCTTTTGTACAAGAAATCATGCATTTCCCGGTGCATCTTACCTGATTGAATACCAGTAAACTTAACGGTATTGTCAATACTACAAAATACTACTTCATTTTTGAGTAGTTCTCACAGATTTGTTTAAATTCGTTATCAAATCAAAAATCAATACTTCTATGGTAGTTGCGGTTGATCTCGGAGGTACCAACATCCGTGCCGGCCAGGTTGAAGATGGACTGATAAAAATTCATAAAGACACCCGGCTCAGGGATAAGGATGTGCTTGAAAAGACCCTTGATCAGCTGGCTGGTTTAATTGAATCCGTAATGGCCCCCGGTGTAATTGGGATTGGCATTGGAGTGCCTTCGGTGGTTGATTTGAAAACGGGTACGGTTTTCGATGTGACCAATATTCCTTCCTGGAAACGGGTTGAACTGAAGCAGATCCTTGAAAACCGCTTTGGCATCCCGGTTCAGGTAAATAATGATGTGAACTGTTTTATTCTCGGTGAACACAGGTTTGGTTCTGCCAAAGGGTATTCTTCGGCTGTTGGGTTGGCAATGGGCACTGGTTTAGGTGGAGGGATCATTATCAACAATGAGCTTTATGCCGGGAACAATTGCGGGGCAGGGGAGTTCGGGCTTGTTCATTACCTTGATGAAAATATTGAGGCATATTGCAGTGGTGGCTTTTTCCCTAAGAAATTCAGTACGAGTGCACTCGATGCTTTCAGGCAGGCTTCCGCCGGTGATCCTGAAGCGTTAACCATGTGGAAGGAATTCGGCTTTCATATGGGCGTTGCGATCAAGACAGTTATGTATACCTATGATCCTGAAGTAGTCATCCTTGGAGGATCGCTTGTAAATGCCTATTCATTTTTTGTTGATGCCATGCTTGAATCCATGAAGGATTTTGCATTTCCGGAATCAATGAAAAAGCTTAAGATATTTACTTCAACCAATGAAAACATCACACTTTTAGGTGCTTCGTCGCTTATACGGTGAGATGGGTTTCAAGGACCAATCTGTCTAACATTAATCGACATTAAAATGGATGCACATTGCCTCTCAAAGACTTTCGCCGGTTTATTCCTTATTCTGGCGATTTTTTCCTGTTCCAAAGAAAAACCAGTCATGTCAGACAGAATTGTACTTAAAAATAATTGGCTGATCCAGGAATCCGGTAAAGTGAATTTGCCCGGATCCGTGGTATCCGGCGATATTCTGGATACCGCCGGGTGGTATCCTGCATCCGTACCTTCAACGGTCATGGGCACCCTGATGTCAAACGGACTATTCAAGGATCTTTTTAAAGGCGACAGCCTGAAAAATGTAAATAGTGAACCGTTTAATAAATCATGGTGGTTCCGCACGAAATTCAGCCTGCCGGGAAACAAGGACGGCAGGCACATCATGCTTAAATTCGACGGAATCAATTATTATGCCAATATATGGCTGAACAGCAAACAGGTAGCTTCACGCGACAGCGTTTTCGGGGCGTTCCGAACGTTCAGCTTTGATGTTTCAAATTTTCTGAAAGATTCAATGAATATCCTGGCCGTAGAAGTATTCCGTCAGAGACCGGGTGATTTTGGACTCGGGTTTGTTGATTGGAATCCTGCCCCGCCGGATACCAACCTGGGAATCTGGCGAGAAGTCTCCCTCAGTATATCGGGAGATGTGTCCATTGAAAACAGCTGGGTTCGCACGGATGAATTAGCCGGCGATCTCAGTGAAGCATCGCTTTCAGTGATCACCGAACTTGTAAATCATTCATCCGGGAGTGTCAGTGGTGACCTGGTCGGAACCAGCGAGGGCATTTCCTTCAGCAAGGATTTTCGGCTTAAAGGCGGAGAACGCCGTAAGGTAATACTTGGATCTGCTGAAATAAAGTCGTTGCGCGTTAATAGTCCAAAACTATGGTGGTGCAATGGTCTTGGTGAGCCTAATATGCATAACCTGAACCTCCGTTTTGAACAAAAGGGCCAGGTAAGCGATGTGGAAGATGTTCCTTTTGGAATACGAACCATCCAGACCTATATGACCAAAAAGGGCGATAAGGGTTTTAAACTGAACGGTAAAAAAGTGCTGATCAGGGGCGCCGGTTGGACTGATGAAATCTTTCTGCGGGATACCCCCGAAAGTAATGAAATTCAGGTGCAGTATGTTAAGCATATGAACCTGAATACGATACGGTTTGAAACGTTCTGGGGAAACAGTCAGAGCCTTTATAGCCTGTGCGACAAGTATGGTATTCTTGCCATGGCAGGCTGGAGTTGCCAATGGGAATGGGAGGAATACCTCGGAAAGGCTGTTGACGAATATGGCGGTATTAAAACCGAAGCTGACATGGCGCTGATGGTGAAATCACTTGAGGATCAGGTCCGTTTGCTGCAACGTCATCCCAGCCTGTTCGTATGGTTTCTCGGAAGTGATATGATTCCGAGGCCTCCCCTCGAGGAAAAATATAAAGCCATGCTGGAGGGTCTTGACAATCGTCCTTACCTTGCTGCTGCCAGCAAAAGAACCAGCACTTTAAGTGGTCCGACAGGAATGAAAATGATGGGTCCTTACGACTATGTGGGGCCCAGCTATTGGTATGTCGACACGTTGAATGGGGGCGCCTATGGCTTTAACACGGAAACAGGTCCCGGACCGCAGATTCCTGTAAAAGAAACCGTGTTGAAGATGATCCCGCAGGATAAATTATGGCCTATCAACGATATATGGAATTATCACTGCAATCCTCCAAGATCAGTATTCGGCAACCTGAATTTATTCAACGGCGTTATGCAGCAACGGTACGGATCTGCGACAAGCCTTGATAACTACCTGCTCAAGGCTGATGTCCAGGGTTACGAAGCCATGAGGCCCATGTTTGAGGCATTCAGGGTTAACCGGACAAAAGCCACCGGAGTGATCCAATGGATGCTGAATTCAGCCTGGCCTTCGTTCTACTGGCAGTTGTATGATTATTACCTTCTGCCTACATCGGCCTATTATGCAGCAAAAAAAGCCAATGCACCGCTGCAGATTGTTTACGATTATGGCAATCACAATCTTTATCTCGTAAATGAAACACGGGATAAACTCACAAAACTGAAGGCCAGGATAAAGATGGTTGATCTGAACGGCGGGGAAGTACTGTCGGAAGAACGCATGATGACGGCTGTTGAGAATAGTACGCTTAAATTATACACTGTTCCGGCTTTATCGGGGATTTCGTTCCTTTCACTCGAACTGTTGAATGAAAAAAACGAACTACTGGCAGATAATTTTTACTGGCTATCGCCTAAGGCAGACGAATATGCATGGGATAAAACGGAATGGTATTATACGCCTTTGAAAGAATCATCCGATTTCAGGGGGTTAAATTATATGCCACCGGCAGAAGTTAATGTTGGATATACTCACAGGATGATTGATAACCAGTTGATTGTAGATGTGAAGCTGACCAATTTCTCCGGTAAAACGGCTTTCTTTATGCACATGAACCTCAGGGACAACAATGATGAAACGATCTTCCCTGTTTTTTGGGATGATAATTATGTTAGTTTGTTGCCGGGTGCCAGCCGCACCTATCGCTGTAAACTGCCTGCCAGGGATTCGTCGTCAGGGAAAATCAGTCTTATTGTGTCGGGATGGAATGTTAAGGAGCAGCGAATCCTGATTAATTTCGAGTAATAACAAAATCTAATTTATACCGGTATGAAGCGCCAAAAGATAATGGTTGTTCTGGTCCTGGTGACCTTTTTCGTGATTTCTTTTCTTACAAATATCCTCGGAGCCATAAATCCGAATGCGCAGCATGATTTTAACCTGAGCCTGTCATTGGTCGGATTTCTTCCTTTCTCAATTTTCCTGGCTTATGGGGTGATGTCAATTCCGGCTGGTATTTTGGCTGAAAAGTACACAGAAAAACCTGTGATGATCGGTGCTTTTATCCTGGCATTTGTGGCTGCTTTGATTTTTGCTTTGTACCCCGGATTCCGTGTTTTCCTTGGTTCCCTTTTTACCATTGGACTGGGTTTTGCGATGCTGCAGGTAATTATCAATCCTTTGCTTAGAACATCGGGAGGAGAAGCCAATTTCGCTTTCTATTCTGCCATGGCTCAATTGGTTTTCGGACTTGCATCATTCCTGAGTCCCCAGCTCTATTCATACCTGATGCAAAACGTCCATTCGGGCAGTTCGACCGGATTGGCGAAGATTCTTGAGTTCGCGGTTCCGTCAAATCTCAAATGGGTTTCCCTGTACTGGGTTTTTTCCGCGATTACGCTGGCCATGATCATCTTTATATGGATGCTCCGGTTCCCCAAAGTTGAGCTTACCGATGATGAGCGTATTGAAGTAGGAAGCACACTGCGGTCTTTACTAAGAAACAGAACGGTGATTCTTTTTTTCCTCGGATTGTTTGCCTACGTCGGTACAGAACAGGGAATTTCTTACTGGATCTCCAAATTTCTGCAGACATATCATGGAATCAACCCGGAAACGCAGGGTGCTGATACCATTTCCTACTTCTGGGGACTTATGACCTTAGGATGTTTACTTGGATTGCTTTTGCTGAAATTATTCGACAGCAAAAAAGTGTTGCTCGTATTTACAATATTAACGATGGTTGTTTTGCTCTTTGCTCTCACCGGAAGCAGCCAGATTGCATTATACGCATTTCCATTGTGCGGATTTACCATATCAGTAATGTATCCTATTATCTTTTCGCTTGGATTGAATTCGATTCCCAAACATCATGGAACGTTTGCAGGGATTATGTGCACCGGAATTGTGGGTGGGGCAATTGTTCCGCTGGTCATCGGCGGCATAGCGCAACTGATCGGACTCCGGCTGGCCATGTTTTTCATCTATATTACGCTGGCTTATATTCTGGGAATCAGTATCTGGGCACAACCGATCGTTTCTAACGCAAGGCAGAGTATCAGGGAACTGTTCAGCAAAAATACCCCTGTTGAAAAGGCATGATGAATGAATTATTATCTTTGCAGGAAATTTAAGCTATCCTGAAAAAGAAAGTTGTAGTTGGAATATCCGGCGGGGTGGATTCCAGTGTTGCCGCGTACCTGCTGATAAAGCAGGGATATGATGTAACCGGTATGTTCATGATCAACTGGCATGACACAACAGGTACACTGGCGGGTGATTGCCCGTGGAATGATGATCTTATTTTTGCGGAACTGGTTGCCCGCAAACTGGGTATTCCCCTTTTAACAGTAGATTTCAGCGAACAATACCGTACCCGCGTGGTGGATTATATGTTTGCCGAATATGCCCGCGGAAGGACCCCAAATCCGGATGTATTGTGCAACCGCGAAATAAAATTCGATCTTTTTATAGATGCGGCAATAGAGGCGGGTGCAGATTATATCGCAACCGGACATTATTGCCGGAAGGAGGAAACCCTGGTTGAAGGGAAAACAGTTTACCGCTTGTTGCAGGGCCTCGATCCGGGAAAGGACCAGAGCTATTTCCTATGCCAGCTTTCACAATCGCAGCTTCAACGTGTTCTGTTTCCGATCGGGAACATGCTGAAACAGGAGGTGAGGGACATTGCACGGGACCAGGCTTTGGCCACGGCTGAAAGAAAGGATAGCCAGGGCATTTGTTTTGTTGGAAAGGTGGACCTTCCGGAATTTCTGAAACAAAAACTGCACGCTGCTGAAGGAAATATATATGAGATACCGGCTGACCTGGCAAGATTTAATGCATACGGACAATTGCACCGGGATTTCCTAAAGAACCCGGAAAGGTTGCCGGAACTGGCTGCAGATTTTCATTTTTTACCGGCCGAAGGACGTATTGCCGGCACACATAACGGGGCACATTTCTATACGATCGGCCAGCGAAAAGGGTTGAATATTGGCGGCAAGGCTGAGCCCATGTTTGTAATTGCAACGGATACGGTGCAAAACAACCTGTTTGTCGGTATGGGTCACGATCACCCGGGTCTGAACCGGTGGGGACTGTTCATACCCCCGGATGATATTCACTGGATAAGGACGGACCTGAAGATGTCGCCCGGAGAATCAAAGCCCATGAGGGTGCGGGTCAGATACCGTCAGCCCCTGCAGGAAGCAGAGCTGTATATGAAAGATGAAGGATTATATATCCTCTTTGGCAAAAAGCAGCGTGGCATTACATCCGGCCAGTTTGCCGCCTGGTATGAGGGGGAGGAGCTGGTGGGATCGGGTGTGATAGAATAGGGACGAGTGACGAGTGACGAGTGACAAGGAAGAAGTCATGCAGTCATGCAGTCATGCAGTCATGCAGTCTTGCAGTCTGCTGCGCCAGCCAATCAACTATCAACTATCAACTACTAGTCCCTTGTCCCTCGTCCCTCGTCCCTACCCCAGGGGTTCCTGCTGGCTCAGGCAGTGCCAGCTTCCCAGTCCCCAGATAATTTCAACGGAATCGATGCCGGTAACAGGACGATCGGGAAAACATGAGGATATAATGTCAAGGGCCATCTGGTCCTGCCTGCAATTGAAGACCGGAACCATTACGCCTGCATTGGCAATATAAAAATTGGCATAGGAAACAGGAAGCCTCTGATCCTGGAAATAGAGAGGTTCGGGCATAGGAAGCTCCACAATGTTTAATTGTCTGCCGTTCAGAAGTCTGAATGTATTTAGCAGTTTTAAGTTTTCTTTCAAAGGGGTGTAATTCGCATCGGCTTTATTATGTTCAACCATAGTTATTACAGTGTCCTCATTGACGAAACGGGTAAGGTCATCTACATGCCCGTCCGTATCATCTCCTTCAATCCCTTCTCCCAGCCACAGCACCTGCTCCACTCCATAATAATCCATCAGGTATTTCTCTATGGCATCCTGCGTTAAGCCCGGATTCCGGTTTGGATGCAACAAACACGATGTGGTGGTGATCAGGGTCCCTTTTCCGTTAAAATCAACTGAACCTCCTTCCATTACAATACCCGGATGAAAAACAGGCAAACCGGTTTTTTCACCGATCCGAGAAGGAATTGTAGTATCCAGATCTGCAGGGTACTTGCCTCCCCATCCATTGTATTTCCAGTTAACAATCGCCTTGGGTATTTCAGCACCCGGATTGATCACAAAGGCAGGCCCGTGATCCCGGCACCAGGCATCATTTGTCGGCAACAGATGAAGGGTGACATTGTGCATGTTTACACCAAACGATGTAAGTGCCCCTTCAACATGGTCATGCATTTCACGGGAGATCACATTGATGTTGACCATTTCCCCTGTTGCCAGGTTCCGGATGAACTCATGGTAAAAGGGAAAAATTGTATGGATCTTGCCCGGCCAAGATGCCTCATTGTGAGGATAACTCAACCAGGTACCCGCATGTTTCTCCCATTCGGCGGGAAACCTGTATCCGAGCTCCGCCGGGGTTTTCAACTCAAAAATACTCATCAGCGGTTTTATGATTTAATATAGCGTGAAGTAATGGGATTATATGTGTCGATCCGCCGGTCACGCATAAATGGCCAGTGTGTCCTGTAAAAATCGGACAGGGAAAGATCCATATCAGCCACATGAACCACCTCCTCATCATGAGGACCCTGGTACAAAACAGTACCAAACGGATTGATCACAAAGGATCCTCCCCAGAACCTCATGCCGTTTTCATGACCGGTGCGGTTAACTGCCACCACATGTACACCATTGGCAATGGCATGACTGCGTTGAATGGTCTGCCAGGCCTGGAATTGCTCAGTATTAACATCTTCAGCCTGGGAGGAGGCCCAGCCGATTGCGGTAGGATAAAACAGGATCTCCGCACCCATCAGGCTTGTTATTCGGGCTGCTTCGGGATACCATTGATCCCAGCAGACCAGCACGCCGATACGGGCATAACGGGTATTGAATACCTGGTAACCTGTGTCTCCAGGGGAAAAATAAAACTTTTCATAGAATCCGGGATCATCGGGAATATGGCTTTTCCTGTATTTACCCAGGTAGCTGCCATCCGCATCGATTACGGCAGCTGTATTGAAATAAATACCGGCATCCACTTTTTCGAACAATGAGGCGATTATAACCACTTCAAGTTCGGCAGCAAGCTTTTGCAATTCTATTGTGGTTTCTCCGGGAATGGTTTCCGCTATGCTGAAATTGTCATAATTTTCAGTATCACAGAAGTACAGGGATGAGTAGAGTTCCTGCAGGCATATGATCTGGGCGCCCTGCGAAGCCGCATCACGGATCCTGACTGCAGCTTTTGCCTTGTTGTCTTCAATGGAAGATGTGCAGGACATTTGGATCAGGCCGATATGGACAATATTCTTTTTCACCCCTTTTTTTTTAGCAAAAATAAGAAAAAAGCGGGGGTTGGGGGTGGATTAAATCCATTTCTTTCTACCAATAGTTAATCCCTACGGGATTTTTATCCTCCGGGATTCTAAAATCGTAAATCGTAAATCGTAAATTTTAATGGGACGATATCCCCCGCAGGCGGGGGCAGGGGGTGGATTTTGGGCAATTTCTTTTCTACCTATAGACAATCCCTATCGGGATTAATCCTTTTCCATGTACTCCGAAATATTCCTGACAATCCCGTCCATGAGCCTTTCCCGCGCTTCACGGCTGGCCCAGGCAATATGCGGGGTGATGAGAAGCTTTTCAGGTTGTTTAAGGCTAAACAGGGGATTCGAAATTTCAGGGGGTTCTTTTTCCAGGACATCCAGTGCCGCAGCCGCAATCCGTCCCTCATCCAGGGCTTTTGCAAGGTCTGCTTCATTTACTATCCCGCCTCTTCCGGCATTGATGAGAATGGCCTCTTTTTTCATCCTGCACAACTGATCATATCCGATCAGGTTATGGGTGGTTTCCGTAAGCGGACAATGAATTGATATAATATCACTATCCTGTAACAATTGATCCAGCGAAACTGACGGGTAACCGGCATTCACATTTTTTCCGGTTGTGGAATAATATTGTATCCTTGCCCCAAATGATGAGGCAACCTCCGCAATTCTTTTTCCAATGGTTCCCAGTCCGATGACCCCGTAATTCTTTCCTGCCAGTTCGAAAAACGGTTTACCCAGGTGGGTAAAAAGGCTGCTCTTTGCGTATTCACCACTTTTCACGAACTGATCATAATACGGAAGATGTCCGGCCAGGTAAAACAGCATGGCAAAGGTATGCTGCACAACGCTTTCGGTCGAATATCCTGCTACATTTTTTACCTGGATACCCTTTTCTTCTGCACAGGCCAGGTCTATGTTATTTTTACCGGTAGCGGCAATACAGATAAGTCTGAGGGTAGGACAGGCTTCCATCACTTCACGGTCAATGACAACCTTATTGGTGATCACGATTTCACGCCCGAGAACGCGTTCTATGCGCTGATGGGGCAGGGTTGAGGGATAAACAGTGAGATTTCCCTGTTTTGTTAACTGATAAAAGCCGGTTACCTCTCCTACAGTATCCGCATCAAGAAATACGATTCCAGGCCTTTTCATGTTGTTCGGTTAAATGGCTATATTTCCGGCATAACCTGGTTTTTCAGCAGGTCATCCAGTGTCTCGCGTTTTCGGATCAGGTAATCCTTTCCTTCATGGATCAGTACCTCGGGAGGCCTCAGCCGGGAATTATAGTTTGATGCCATGGTGAAGCAATAGGCCCCGGCATTCAGAAATACAAGGTAATCACCTTCACGGATGTCATTGATCTTTCGATTCCATCCAAAGGTATCGGTTTCACAAATATATCCGACCACCGTATATATCCTGAGTTTCCCTTTCGGATTCGACACGTTGAGTATCTGGTGGTAGGCATCGTAAAACATGGGCCTGATCAGGTGATTCAAGCCAGTATCCAATCCTGCAAAAACAGTCGAAAGGGTCTGTTTGACAACATTTACACGCGCAAAGAAGTAACCAGCCTCACTTACAAGGAACTTTCCCGGTTCAAACACCAGGGTAAGTTCACGTCCGTAATCCTTGCAGAATTTCTTAAAAACTTTTGTCAGGTCTTTTCCAAGACTATCGATATCGGTAAAGTAATCGTCCGGTTTATAAGCTACTTTAAAACCACTGCCGAAATCCACGTAATTCAGATCAGGGAAGCTCCTGGCAACATCCAGCATAATTTCAGCGCCCCTCAGGAATACTTCCACATCGAGAATGTCGGATCCGGTATGCATGTGCAGTCCCTCCACCCTTATGTTGGTGGCTTCAACAACGCGGTGCACGTGAGGCATCTGGTAGATCGATATACCGAATTTCGAATCTATATGCCCGGTTGATATTTTTTCATGGCCTCCTGCCAGGATATGCGGGTTGATCCGCACGCAAACAGGGATCTTACTGCCATAAAGATTCCCGAATTGTTCGAGTATGGAAATATTGTCAATATTGATCTTCACTCCGAGTTTAACCCCTTCAATGATTTCCTCAATTGAAACGCAGTTGGGGGTAAACATTATGTCCTGTGGGGTAAATCCAGCCTGCAGTCCAAGCTGCACTTCCTCAATTGAAACAGCATCCAGGCCGCTTCCGATACCTTTGAAAAATTTGAGAACACTCAGGTTATTCAGCGCCTTGCAGGCAAAGTTGATCTTCACCTTAATATCCTTGAAAGCATGCAGCATGGTGTCATATTGCTGCTTCATTTTTGAAGTCTGGTAAACATAAACCGGCGAACCATACTTTTCCACCAGTTCGATCACATCCACACCATCAACCACGTATCGGCCATGCGCCAGTTTCATAGGCTGTTATTTGAGATTTAGGGTTATTTTTTCTTAGCAGGAAGTTTCCGTTGTCCCTGTTGCTTGGCCATCTCTTCAAGCCTTTGCTGGAATTTTGATTTTTTTACCGTTTTGGATTTCTTTTCTTCGATCTTTCGCAGGATTTCCTTTTCATCCACAAATTGTTTGAAGAGATAATTCTGTCCGATTGTGATCATGTTAGCCAGAAAATAGTAATAGGTTAATCCCGATGAGAAATTGTTCAGCATAAACATGAACATAATAGGCATTATATACATCATTCCTTTCATCCCGGGTATCTGCTGGGTAGACGACATATCGCTCATCTTCATGCTGATGATCGTGGAAATGGTCATTAATATCGTAAACAAACTCAGGTGATTCCCAAGGATCGGAATGGCATGCTGCCAGGTAATAATCGCATCATAGGTTGAAAGGTCCGTTGCCCAAAGAAATCCTTCCTGCCTTAATTCGATTGAAGTAGGGAAGAACCTGAACATGGCAAACAGGATCGGAAACTGCAGCAACATGGGAAGACATCCCCCCATCGGACTGACGCCGGCCTTTTTGTACAGGGCCATGGTAGCCTGCTGTTTTTCAACTTCCTTGCCCTTGGGGTATTTATGGCTCAACTCATCAACCTGGGGTTTCAACACCTTCATCCGGGCCTGCGACAAATAGGATTTATACGTCAGGGGTAACAGGGCAACTTTAATAATTACGGTAAGCAAAAGGATAATAAGCCCGTAATTGCTCATAAAACGGCTTAACCAGTCGAATATGGGAATGATTACAAACTGGTTGATCCAGCGGATTATGTTTTTTCCAAGAAAAACAAGGTCTTCTAGCTTGTATTCCTTATATTGTCTCAATAACCTGAATTTATTCGGGCCAAAAAACATCTTCATGCTGATGGTTTCCTTTTCCAGGCGCTGGAAGGGTAATCCGATTTCAGCCCTGAAATTCTTAAGATATTTATCTTCTTCCGGTAAGGTGGTGGATTTCATCAGGGCATTTGAAAATCCTTTGTCAGCCAGGATCACGGATGAAAAAAACTGGTTCTTGAAGGCCACCCATTGAACCTGGGTAGGGATCTCTTCCTGCTGAAGATCTTTGTTTGTTTTAAAGAATACAACATCCTCATTGAAATGCCTGTATGCGATAGAAGTATACTGGTCTTCATTCTTCTTCAGCTGTTCATGCTGGGGTACATTTATTTCCCAGCTCAGATCGATTGTTGACGGGTCGCGTGTAACGATATCCCTCATTCCCTGCAGGGTTATGCCAAAATCGATCATATAACTTCCGGGCTCGAGAGTGTATTGATATTCGATGTATTTGACATCGGATACCTGCAGGCGCATCGCCAGGCTGTTTTTGTTCCTTATTGCCGATATGTTGCTTGAATTTGTATCTGCCGGCTGAAAATAGAGATGGTTGGTTGAGATGTTCCGGTTCTGGCTGAAAAAGGTAAGTCCGAACTGCGTTGAATCACCATCGAACAAAACTACCGGTGCATTCAGGAATGTCTTGTATTTCTTCAGTTGAACCGAATAAGGACGGCCGCCTTTTGTGGATACAACCAGTTTTATCAGGTCATTTTCAATTGTATAGAATTCATTTTTGCCTTTTACAGCACCGGCAAACTCACCAACTGAATCGACCAGCTGCCGGGCATTGTCTGATGCTGTTGCAGCCACAGCACTTCCTGTTACCGGGGGCGGTACAGATATCAGTGTATCTGCTGGATTTTGAACCTGTTGTACCTGGGTAGCAGAGTCAAGCCTGGCATTGCGGGCTTCCATCTCTTTTTTGTTGGGTGATTGCACCACACCCCAGATAATCAATATAGCTGCGATGATGAGGATTCCAAAAATCGAATTTTTATCCATGTATGAATCGTTAACGTTGTAAGATGATTTTTTTAATTAGTAAGGTCAGCAAATGGTGGATTTAATAAAACTCACAAAAAGGGGATGGGGTTTCAGCACCGTACTTCTGTATTCAGGATGGAATTGCACTCCGATAAACCATTTGTGAGCGGGTATTTCCATAATTTCTACAAGCGAAGTTTCAGGGTTTATTCCGGTAGAGATCATTCCGGCTTTTTCAAATCCTTCGAGGTAGCGGTTGTTGAATTCATACCGATGACGATGACGTTCGCTGATTTCGTTTTGGCCATATGCCTCGCTCGTTTTGGTGCCTTCTTTGATCACACAGGGATAGGCACCGAGCCGCATTGTTCCGCCTTTTTCAGTCACACCTTTCTGGGCTTCCATCAGGTCAATGACCGGGTCGGGAGTTTTGAGCGACATTTCAGTAGAATGGGCCTTTTCCAATCCCAGCACATCCCGGGCAAACTCAATTACAGCACACTGCAATCCCAGGCAAATCCCAAAGAAAGACACATTATTCTCCCGGGCATATTTGGCGGCCAGTATCTTGCCTTCAATTCCGCGATCGCCAAAACCAGGGGCAACCACAATTCCATCATAAGGTTTCAGCAATTCAATGTAATTGCTTTCATCAATATCTTCAGAATGGATGAATTTTACGTCTACCCGGCAGTTATTCATTGCTCCTGCATGCTTGAATGACTCGTTGATTGAAATATACGCGTCGGGTAATTCAACATATTTTCCCACCAGGGCAATTTTGGAATGAAATCTTGGATTTTGGAGCCTTTTCAGAAATTTATTCCATGGTCCCAGGTCAGGAGTGCCGGAATAATCCATCCCGAGCTTTTTTAATACGGTGACATCCAGTTTTTCCTTTTGCATCAGGATGGGCACTTCATATATAGTGCTTACATCAATGGATTGAATAACAGAATCCGCGTCAACGTTACAGAAAAGGGCGACTTTACGCCGAAGATCTTCGCTAAGTTCATGTTCTGTCCGAAGTACAAGTATATTGGGCTGAACCCCGTTCTCCAGGAGCATTTTAACCGAATGCTGCGTCGGCTTGGTTTTTAATTCACCTGATGCCTTCAGGTAGGGTACCAGGGTAAGGTGAATATTCAATACATTCTGATCGCCCATTTCCCATTTCAGCTGCCGAACAGCTTCCACATAGGGCAATGACTCAATGTCACCCACTGTGCCTCCGATTTCGGTGATTACAAAATCGTACTTGTTCCTGCCGCCAAGCAGTTTAATCCTCCGCTTGATCTCATCCGTAATATGAGGGATTACCTGCACTGTCTTACCAAGATAATCGCCGCGGCGTTCCTTTGTAATCACGGACTGGTATATTCTTCCCGTGGTTACATTATTGGCCTGTGAAGTTGGAATTCCAAGGAACCGTTCATAATGGCCCAGGTCAAGATCCGTCTCTGCACCATCCTCTGTTACATAACACTCGCCATGTTCATAGGGGTTCAACGTCCCCGGATCGATGTTAATATAGGGATCGAGCTTTTGAATTGTTACCTGGTAGCCGCGTGCCTGGAGCAATTTGGCGAGGGAGGCTGAAATTATTCCTTTTCCAAGTGATGAAGCCACTCCGCCTGTTACAAATATATACTTCGGTATCAAATTACCCTTATTAATTAATCAATAAAATATGAATGATATATGAGATCGACATCTGCCTGTTCATAAATCCACAGCACTCAATCATCGAGATCATCGATCAGGCTGATTTTGTGATTTAACAGCTCAATGCTTTCCCTGGTGTTTTCAATCTTCTGTTCAACCTCACGGATCATGCTTTCAGCATTCTTTGAGCGAGCGAAAAAACCTATATTGTTCTCCCATAATACAATATCACTTTCCATCTGTTTGAGACGCGTAATGTATTTTTCACGTTCCTGCCTGATTCGCTGTATTCCATTTGGTTTTTCCAGGTAACTCTCAAGCTTATTCTTGAATTTAAGCATGTTCCTGTGATCATCATCAATATGCAATTCATCGAATTTCTTATTGATGGCTTCCCTGTATTTTTCATGGATCTCGTCTTTGTCCCGCAACGGAACAAATCCGATCTCAGACCATTGCCGCTGGAAATCTTTCAGCTTATCCAGACTTTCAGTGGCATTATCTCCAAGTGTGAAATTCTCGATCTGTTTAATAAGGTCGAGTTTCTTTTGAAGATTGCTTCCAAAAGAGTTGTCGATTTCAGAGAAATGCTTGCTCTTTCTTTCGAAAAAAGTATCACAAGCTGTTCTGAATCGTTTCCAAACCTTGTCAGATTGCTTATGCGGAACCGGTCCGATTTCTTTCCATCGTTGCTGCAGCAGAATAAGTTCCTCAGTAGTTTTTTTCCATTCGGTACTTTCCTTGAGTGATTCAGCCTGTACACAAAGATCGGTCTTTAGCTGCAGGTTATTATTTTGTTCTTCCTTGAATACCCCGTAGAACTCACGCTTCCTGTTAAAGAAAGCATCGCAGGCTTCGCGGAATCGTTTATATATTTTCGCATTGTCTTTTTTCGGAGCAAAACCGATTGTCTTCCATACTTTTTGCAATTCCATCAAATCATGGGAACAGGTTGCCCAATCTTTATTGGATTTGATTTCCATGCCCGAAAGTTCCTCTGCCTTTTCGCACAGGGCATTCTTGGCATCCAGGTTGCTTTTTTGTTCATTCTTAAGACTTACAAAATATTCCTGGTGCTTTTTATTGATTTTGGAGGTTGCTTCTTTAAACCGGTTCCATATCTCTACCCTCATTTCAGCAGGCACAGGTCCTATCTCTCTCCACTGATCATGCAGCTCCTGCAATATCTTGAAGGCGTTTACAATATTCGATTCAAACATAAGCTCTTCAGCCTTCTCGCATAGATGGATCTTTGATTCCAGGTTTTTTTTCAGGTCAAGATCCCTTAATTCCTGGTTTATGCGAATATAATCATAGAAGGCTTCCACATGATGGTGGTAGGTTTCCCACAGGTCTTTCACATTCTGCTGGGGAACAGGGCCTATCGAACGCCAGCGTTTCTGAAGATCGCGGAATTCCTGGAACGTACGGTTAATGGATTCCTTATTCTTGACAAGATCCTTGATCTCATCAATAATTTTGTATTTTTCATCCAGGTTCACATGTTTATGCTCGTCCTGGGATTTGTTGTAATCGCCTTTGAGATCCCTGTATCTGCGCAGTTGTTCCTTTATTTCATTTTCAAAGGGATCATCCTCAACCTGGAAATCTTCCAATTCACCACCCTGTTCAACAAAAGCTTTCCGCTTTTTTTCTATTTCGGCCTTATGTTTTTTGTAATAATTGATCTTAATATTCTCGACCTCGTTAATGATCGTCTCAATAGGCCTTGAGTCAAGCATCTCTTTAAGGAGTGAAATGAGTTCCTCCTTCGTCAGTAACGTGTAATTAACGCTTTCTTCCTGTATGGTTGACAGCTTTTCACCTGCTTCTGCAGGCTTTACAGCAACAGGGATATCCTGTTTGTCATCCAGTTCCTTGAAGAATTCCTGGTAATCCTCGGTTTCATGTTCCGACAAACCTGGAATTACTACAGGCTGAAGATCATCTTCGTGTTCAGGTTCTGCACTAAGTGCAGCATCGCTGTCCACATCTTCAGTAGGATCGATAGGCGTTACACTGGTCACATCAGGGCCAGGCGTTTTAAAAGAGGCAGGATGCACATTCTCCGTATCACCGGCAACACTATTCGCGTCGTCGATTTGTTCATCATGAACAGAACTATTCAAATCACTCATCTCCAGTTACATTGAAATAAAAACCACGCTCGAAAAGCAAACTACGAAAATATACATTAATGGCTAATAGTCAAAGTTTTTTAATTGAATAATAGCCAGATAAAGATGGCTCTATCCGCGGGAAATTATATGTAACTGAAAAACAATTATTTACGCCTTAACAAGCCAATCCTTTGCTTCATCGAGGGTGTCAAAAACTTTGAGATTCATGTTGGTAAAGGACTGGACAATCCTGAGTAATATTTTTTTGCCGCCTGAAATGCCAACAACGGCTTCTTTCAGGGTTAATTCCTTTGTGATTTTTCCGGCTTTTTTGATTTCTGTAAGGACATCACCATAAACAAAACTTCCGGAAACATCAACAAGCATCAGCAGGTCTTTTTTGCCTTCCGATTTTACCTTCTCACGAAAACCATTCGTCTGTTTGATAACAGTCATGAATTCGTCGTTCGTTTTTATGTTCGAGTAATCAACGTAATAAATGTGTTTTCCCATGTACTCGATAAATTGCGCTCCTTTTGCCATAATATGAGATTTCTAATCTTTTACGGATTTAAATGAAAAAGTTGCATCGTACCCGCTGAAATTGAACCCGTGGGACTGATTTTTATGAATCTTTAACATGAAGTCCGCATTCTTTATGTCCCTGGTCTTCCCACCACCATCTTCCCGCCCTGGAATCCTCTCCCGGGGCAACAGCCCGGGTGCAGGGCTGGCATCCGATGCTCGGGAATCCTTTATCATGCAATTCATTATAAGGAATGTTATTTTCATGAATATAATCCCACACCATCTTTTCGGTCCATCTGTATAATGGGTTTATTTTGACAATGTTATGAGTTTCGTCCCATTCTACCATCCGTGTAGTGAACCTATTGATTGTCTGGTCTTTGCGAATCCCTGTAATCCATGCATCCATGCCCCGGAGAGCACGCTTCAGGGGCTCTATTTTCCGGATATGACAGCAAAGTTTCCTGTTTTCTACCGAATCATAAAACAGGTTCATGCCTTTCTCGCGCACCATTTCCTCCACCTGCCTGTAATCAGGAAAGAACACCTCCATATGGGTGCTGTAATCTTTATTGGTTTTATGGATGAGGTTAAGTGTTTCAGGGAAAAGCCTACCCGTATCGAGTGTAATGATCCTGAACCCCGGATTTATGTTGACGAGCATATGCATGAGAACCTGGTCTTCAGGGCCCATACTGGAAGACAGGCAAATTTTGTCTCCAAATTCTCCTGCAAAATAAGTCAATACATCTGTGGCTTCCGCTTTTGCAAATCTCTCCTGCCATTTTTCTATTCTCGCGTCCATAATTTCCTCCGTGAGGTGCAAAAGTAACCTTTCTCTTTTAAATATGAAATCTCCTGAAAATGTCGCTGATTTCTGATGACCGGTTCAGCCCTTCAAGGTTTTCGATTCTTCCGAATTCATACCATTTCGTATCATTGTGCTCAAAGCCAAGGATCACATTTTCCCTGGCAAGCTGCAGGTACACATCAATGAGCGAAAATGCACCGGTTTCCGTCACCAGGCCGAAAATTCGGGGATCAATTACATGGATTGTGCTGAATGCAATTTTCAGGGGGTTCGGGATTTCCTTAACCCATCGTGTTTCTCCCGTAACATTATTATGCCAGCCGCAAAGGCGGTGATCCGTATCAAAAAGAAATTCCCTCGACGAGGGCCTTTGTTTTACGGCCAGGGTTACAAGCGGCAAATGCTTCAAATGATAGCCATAAAGAGCTGTCAGATCGAGATCGGTTATTACATCAGAGGCAATCAGGAAAAACGGTTTCTTATCCTCAAAAAACCATCCCGCATTTACAAGTCCGCCACCTGTATCCAGAAGCTCCTCTCGTTCATCGGACATCACTATATGAATTCCGAAGGAATGGTTATTCTGAATAAATTGCTCGATCTGATCAGCGAAATGATGCACATTGATGACAATTTCTTTCACACCAAAGAATTTCAGGTAACGAATGGTATGTTCAAGCAATGAAATACCCTGGACTTCCACCAGGCATTTCGGTTTTTCAAGTGTGAGGGGGCGCAGCCGGGTTCCGATACCCGCTGCCAGGATCATTGCTTTCATATAAAGTGTATCAAAATGATCAGATGAGTTTGGGTTTGCAAAGGTGCTTTTCCTTTTTAGCCCGGGCACCACACTTTTTGCAGGTATATTTAACTTTTTCTTCCTTTTCGGGAACATTGGATTTACACATGGTTTTGCTCATACTGACGGGTTTTTGTCCATTTCCTGGTGATCTACAATTATATTCAATGCATGCCTGCTTTTGATAGTTGCTGCCAGGCGTTCTGCCATGTAAACGGACCGGTGCTGACCGCCCGTGCATCCGAAACTTACAGCAAGGCTGGTAAAACCCCGCTTCAGATAAACATCAATGGCCTGTTCAACCAGGTGAAAGGTATGATTGAAAAAGTCGTTCACGGCATTTTCCTTTTCAAGAAAACTGATCACGGGTTCATCTCTTCCATTGAGATCCTTGTATTCGGCATATCGACCGGGATTGTTCAGATACCTGCAGTCGAATACAAAACCACCTCCGTTTCCGGTTGTGTCCTGGGGTATGCCATTTTTGTACGAAAAGCTGGATATGGTTATTGTAAGGGATTCATGTTTTATGTCGTATTCCCTTATTTTAGGCATGTTGATCAGCTTTTCAAATACACCGGGAAGACTGGCCAGTTTAAGCGGAAAGGGCTGATTTTCAAGGAGCCATGCCAGGGTTCTTACAGCATGGGGCAGACTTTGAAGGAACAGCGGTTTGCGTTCGATATATCCCCTGAATCCATATGCGCCCATGGCTTGCATAAGGCGCAGGTATACAAAGCCATAATAGTACTCGAGAAAGGTGTTGCGATTAAACCAGGTAAAAGCCTGCTCAAAAACATCGAGGTAATGATCCAGGATGTTTTGTCTTATGGATTCCGGCAAATGTGTTTTGGCTTCATACAACAGCGAAGCCAGGTCATACTGCAACGGTCCCTTTCTGCCTCCCTGAAAATCAATAAAGTATAGTTTATCATTGCTGAGCATGATATTTCTCGATTGAAAATCCCTGAACATAAATGATTTGCGTTCAGCTTCATTCAGCCAGCCTACAATTTTAAGGAAGTCATCTTCAAGGTCCTGCTCATAGAAGCCAACTTTCAGCGGCTTCAAAAGACAGTACTTGAAATAATTCATATCCCACATCATGCTTTGCACATCAAATTCC
Source organism: Bacteroidales bacterium (assembly GCA_041737295.1). GTDB lineage: Bacteria > Bacteroidota > Bacteroidia > Bacteroidales > UBA10428 > UBA5072. The sequence goes on from JBGSSA010000173.1 coordinate 29,758, forward strand.
GCGCGGGGATAGCACACGGAGTAGTCGATATCACGTGCCGCGTGCACCTGCAAACCCGGCATCGACTCGATGATTTTCCTGTATACTATTGTGATTTTTTCATCGCTGTCATCGCTGCCCCTGATCTTTTCGAGGTAATCAAGCAGGGTAACATCCCCAAGATCCTGTTCGATGTATATATGGTGTTCGAGATCCTCGCAGTAAATCTCAGGTACTGAATTTCCTGTTTTCATCAATTGGCGGTCGAGATAAACGAAGGCATTATTCTCACGGTTATCCGTATTGTAAACGCCCATAACCGTCTGGCCTTCCCCTTTTATCCTGAAATACCGTCGATATGAGCCGGATTCAGGAAGAGGTTCTATTGAGATTGCCTTTTTCCCGCACCACGAATAATAGAGGTCTTCGAGGAGGGTGAGGGGCATATTTTGTTCTGGCATAGAGTACTGTTTTAATTTTTATGAATGGATAGGGCGGTTTTCACGATCAGGTCCCATGCCTTTACAACGTGACTCCGTTCAATATTAGTCTGGCTGGTCACAATCCTGAGTGTGTATTTACCATCCAGTTTGGTATGGGAAATATACACGTTGCCGGTGGCATTTACTGCCAGTAACAATTGTTCATTCATCCGGTTCAAAATACCGGCATCTTCAATACCCGCCGGATGAAATCGAAAGCATACAAGGCCAAATTCAACAGGTGCGAGCAATTCAAATAGTTCGTGCTTTTCGATCCATGATTTGAGTTCCCCGGCCAGCGCAATATTATGGCGAACCTTTTCCCGGAGGCCATTCACGCCAAATGAACGGATGACAAACCATAATTTGAGCGCCCTGAATCTTCTTCCGAGTTGAATCCCCCAATTTGAATAGTCATTAACATGTTCCTGTATCTGTGACCGTAAGTATTCCGGTACCAGTTTGAATGTATTGACGAGGCTTTCACTATCCTTTACAAAATAAGCGGAACAATCGAAATTGGTATAGAGCCATTTATGCGGGTTAAAAACGAAGCTGTCAGCGCTGTCTATCCCTTTCAGCAGGTAGCTGAATTCGGGCAGGATAAGGGCCGTTCCGGCATACGCCGCATCGACGTGCAACCATATTTTATATTTCGTACAGATGCGGGCAATTTCCTCAACAGGATCCACCGCCGTTGAACCGGTTGTTCCAATGGCTGCTACAACGCATACCGGCGTGAGTCCGTTTTGAATATCCAACGTAATGGCCTTCTCAAGCAATGCCGTATCCATACGGAATGCATCATCAGTTCCTATCTTTACAAGGTTTTCCCTGCCAATACCGGCAATCTTTACTGCTTTTTCCACCGAGGAATGGGCTTCAGACGAGCAATATACCCGCATTCCGGCATATGCTGCCATTCCCTTGTTGTTTACATTAAAATCAGTGCACCTTTCACGGGCAGTCAGTATCGCACAAAGCGTGGAAGTGGACGCGGTATCCTGGATAACTCCTTCAAAATTCGCGGGAAGTCCGGTCATTTTGCGTAACCAGTTCATCACAGCCTCTTCGAGCTCTGTGGCGGCAGGTGAGGTTTCCCACTTCATGCACTGGGCACCCAGGGCAGACGAAAGCATTTCCGCCAGCAGGGACGGAAAACTGGTATTGGCCGGAAAATAGGCAAAAAAACCCGGGCTCTGCCAATGGGTAATGCCCGGCATGATGATATTTTCGAAATCGGCAAAGATTTTCTGCATATCTTCAGATTCGGAAGGCGGTGAATCCGGAATGGCAGAGAATACAGAGCCCGGTTTAATATTCGCTTTTACCGGGTATTTTTCTATGCCGGCATAATAATCGGCTATCCAGTCGACCATCTTATGTGCCTCGTTCCTGAAAACATCAATAGAATCCATGGGGATTTTAAGATTTATGGTAACTGCTAAAAATAATGAAAATATTGGCTGGGGGCTAAATATTTTGAATTATGCGGTATATTTAATATTTTTATAAATTCTTGATAAAGAAGTAAAAATATGCATCTCGAGCTATATAATGCTGATTTCCTGAACTTCGTTGAGTTTAATATCACAGGCGACAATGATAATTATAAACGCTGCGATGTCGAATCCAAATTTATCGATTCTTCTGTATTTGAATTCGTACAGCCCTGCTTTGAAAATGCCAATCCTACCTTTGATTACTTTTCAGGTACAAAATATAATGCGCGTAAGATAATAGTCTTGAGGAATGATTTGCTGGCTAATGAGAAACAATTTCAAGAAATCACTGATCTGAAGTCATTTACTGATCTTATCAACAGCCGGTTTATGGGTAAGGAATTTCTGGCGGAACTCGGGGAATCGGATCCCCGGTGGCAGACCGCCTGGCACAGTTACAATGAGAAAATTATCCGGATCCACAAAGACCTGATTGAACTGGTGGAAAAATGTGCATTTGAAGAGAGGATTCTCTGGGTGATCGGGTATTAACCCTGAAGAAGAGATGGAGAGACCCCCCTCACCCCCTCAATCTAAAGGTTATACCCAGATACCAAAACTTCCATTTTCTCCTCATTTCCCGCTGAAAAATCCACGGTGATTTCCTTTTTCTCTCCCGGCAGTAAATTGAAATATCCATCTGAAAAATAAGCCGGGAGTATTGTTTCACCTGTTTCTTTGTTTTTCAGATTCAATTTGACAGCAAATGCAGGCCATTTGGAATTGTTGACCAGGGTAAATGTCAGCCTCCTGCCGGATGTAGTCTCTATCGCCTTCATGCCGGTAATCAAAACTGTTGCCTTTTGCCGGCTCAAAATGGAATTTAAGTTTCCTTCGACATCAGTGGTTTTCAGGTAATCATTCACCGATAAAATGTGTTTCGGGGTATCCCGCAACTCCAGCCGAAGCATGTAAACAGCCGGCAAATTTTCTGGAAGATCAGCTACAAAACAGGATGTTATTCCATTTGCAGCAATTTTTACCGGTTGCTCTTTTGAAAAAATCTTTTTTCCATCGGTGCTGTAACAGGTTAGTTTTACGGTGCCTTTTGGAAACGATGCCAGGGAAGTATTCACCACTACCACCCTGTTATCATCTGCATTCAGCTGCACATGCAATGGCTCGCATGCCTTTTTTGAACCGAAATAGGAACCGAAGGTCTCATAATCCCATGAATATACCTGCCATACAGTGCTTGGCCATGCAGGATGTGTCATCCATAGCAGCAAGCCACTTGTATTATTCCACATATGGCTGTTCCATGACTCAAACATGGCACGGTGACTGTCGTAATTCACCATTTGTGCCTTTTTGCAGAAATCATCCAGGTTGTCCGATTTTCCATATTTCGTATCAATTGCCGAAAG
>JBGSSA010000133.1:0-7845 GCA_041737295.1 Bacteroidales bacterium
AGGACGCATTTCATGGATGCCACCCCGCTGTCCCTCGGACAGGAATTTTCAGGCTATGTGCAGCAGATCGCCAATTCCATGCGAGCCATCCGGAATGCGCTGGAGATGGTGAAGGAACTTGCCCTCGGCGGCACAGCTGTAGGAACAGGCCTCAACGCCCCCAAGGGATATGACATCCGGGTTGCGGCGAAGATCGCCGAACTGACGGGCCACCCGTTTATCACGGCCCCCAATAAGTTCGAAGCCCTGGCTGCCCATGATGCCATGGTGGAGCTGAGCTCTGCCCTGAAGCGCAGTGCTGTGGCCCTGATGAAGATCGCCAATGACATCCGCATGCTGAGCTCTGGTCCGAGAAGCGGAATCGGGGAGATCATCATCCCCGACAATGAACCGGGTTCCTCCATCATGCCCGGCAAGGTGAACCCCACCCAGCCCGAAGCGCTTACAATGGTCTGTGCACAGGTCATCGGTAATGACGTGGCTGTATCTATCGGAGGCATGAACGGGCATTTCGAGCTGAACGTATTCAAACCTCTCATTGCGGCTAATGTGCTGCAATCAGCCCGGCTGCTGGGCGATGCCTGCCAGTCGTTCAACGACCATTGCGCAGCCGGCATTACCCCGAACAATGACACGATACAGAAGCACCTTAAGAATTCGCTTATGCTTGTCACCGCGCTCAACCCGCATATCGGGTACGAGAACTCGGCAAAGATCGCCAAGAAGGCGAATAAGGAAAACAAAACCCTGAAGCAGGCAGCCCTCGAACTCGGACTTGTGACAGAAGAGCAGTTTGATTTATGGGTTGACCCCCGTAAAATGATTTAAAATATTATTTTTGTGCCTTTTTACAGCCAATACAGAATAGCAGCAACGATATGGAAGATAAGACAGGAAAGCTTTTTACCGGTTTTCCGCCGGTAAGCACCCCGGAATGGGAGGCGAAGATCAAAGAGGACCTGAAGGGTGCGGATTATGAAAAAAAGCTGATCTGGAAAACCCCGGAAGGATTCAACGTAAAACCATTTTATACTGCCGAAGACCTGCAGGACCTGCAGTATCCCGAAAGCGAACCGGGCCGGTTCCCGTTCGTGCGGGGCGACAAGTCAACAGGCAATAAATGGGAGATCCGGCAGGATTTCACGGTATTCGACATACCCGCGGCCATACAGAAAGCCGCACTGGCTGTCGAAAATGGCGTAACCTCCGTGGGCTTCGACATATCCCGCAAGGGCGATATGTATTACCACGATTTCAGGACGCTGATCCGCAGCTTTGATTTCAGCAAGGCTTCCCTGAACCTTTTAGCCGGCGAAATGGCACCCGCATACATGGATTTCCTGCTGAAGGCGCTTGAAGAATTAAACATTGACACCGATACGGTAAAGGGTTCCGTGGATTTTGACCCGATGGGACATCTGGCCACTACAGGCGGATTTTACTATTCCGAAAAGGAAGATTTTGACAATGCCGACAGGATATTGCTCGCTGCCGTGAATGAACTTACCGGACTGCGCGTGCTGCCGGTGAACAGCTTCCTTTTCGGCAATGCCGGTGCTTCTGCCGTTCAGGAACTGGGAACCGGGCTGTCCATGGCTGCCGAATACCTGGCCAGGCTTTCCGAAGCCGGACATGACGTCACCGATGTGGCCCAGAGCATCCAGTGGAACCTGGGAGTGGGATCGGGCTATTTCATGGAAATCGCCAAGGTCAGGGCCGCCCGCGTGCTGTTTTCCAACCTCCTTGACGCTTTTGACGGAAGGAACGAGAAACCGGTTTATATCCACAGCGTCACAACCGACTGGAACAAGACGGTGTATGACTCACATGTCAATATGCTGCGGCTCACTGCCGAAGCCATGGCAGCCGTGCTGGGAGGATGCAATTCCCTGCTCGTGAAACCGTTTGATGCTGCTTTCCGCGAACCCGATGATTTTTCGGAACGCATAGCCCGCAATACACAAGCCATCCTGAAGGAAGAAGCGTACCTCGACAAAGTGGCAGATCCTGCCGCCGGATCCTATTACATAGAATCGCTGACAAACTCGCTGGTTGAACATGCCTGGAAGCATTTCCAGGGAATTGAGGAAAAGGGCGGCTATGTGAAGGCATTTGTGTCAGGATTTATCGGCAGCGAAATAAAAGCCACCGGTGAACATCGCAGGCAGATGGTGGCTTCGCGCCGCGAGATATTGCTGGGAACCAACCAGTATCCCAATGTGCTGGATGCCATGAAGGATGACATGGCGGAAGAAATCGCTTTTTTCATTTCCGAACCGGCTGCCGAACCTGTTGCTGAACCGCTCTATATGGGCCGTGCCGCGCAGGAATTTGAAAAGCTAAGGCTTGCCGCGGAACGTTCACCCAATGGAAAACCGAAGGTATTCATGCTCCCCTACGGCAACCTGGCCATGCGCCTGGCCCGTTCCCAGTTCTCCGGCAATTTCTTTGCCTGTGCGGGATATGAGATCATCGACAACCTGGGGTACTGCTCAGCCGAGGAAGGTGTACAGAATGCCATGAAGGTTGGGGCAAACGTGATCGTTGTTTGCAGCAGCGACGAAGAATACCCCGAAATTGCCCCGGAGGTATTTGAAAGGGTAAAAGGCAAGGCCATCGTGGTGGTTGCCGGTGCTCCCGCCTGCATGGACGATCTTAAAAAAGCAGGGATCACCGAATTTATCCACGTCCGTTCCAATGTGCTCGAAACACTGAAACAGTTTCATCACAACCTGGGGATTGAAAATTAAACCATTCACACGATGAGACCAGATTTTAAAAATATACAGATCAACAAAACCTTAGCCACTTCCGCAAAGAAGGACAACGTTCAGCCAACCGGGGCAGTGGAGGATGGCTGGGCCACAGCGGAACAGATCCCGGTAAAGGCCGTGTTTACAAAGGAAGACATTACCGGAATGGAGCACCTGGCCTATGCGGCAGGCCTGCCTCCTTACCTTCGGGGGCCGTATTCCGCCATGTACGTGATGCAACCGTGGACCATCCGGCAGTATGCCGGGTTTTCAACAGCCGGGGAATCCAATGCCTTTTACAGGCGTAATTTGGCGGCCGGACAAAAAGGACTGTCGGTGGCATTCGACCTGGCCACGCACCGTGGTTATGATTCCGACCATGAACGGGTGGAAGGAGACGTGGGCAAGGCCGGTGTGGCGATCGATTCCGTGCTCGACATGAAGATCCTGTTCGACCGGATCCCCCTGAATAAGATGTCGGTTTCCATGACAATGAACGGAGCCGTCCTTCCCGTTATGGCCTTTTACATTGTGGCCGCCCTTGAACAGGGGGCTAAGCTCGAAGAACTCAGCGGCACCATCCAGAATGACATCCTGAAGGAATTCATGGTGCGAAACACATACATATATCCCCCCGAAATGTCGATGCGGATCATCGCCGACATATTCAGTTATACATCGCGGTTCATGCCCCGCTTCAACTCGATCAGCATATCGGGATACCATATGCAGGAGGCAGGCGCCACGGCCGACCTGGAACTGGCCTATACGCTGGCCGACGGGCTTGAATACCTGAGAACAGGCGTTAATGCGGGGATGGACATCGATTCGTTCGCCCCAAGGTTGTCGTTTTTCTGGGCCATCGGCATGAACCATTTCATGGAAATCGCCAAGATGAGGGCAGCCCGGATGTTATGGGCCAAAATCGTTTCACAGTTCAACCCCAAAAATCCCAAATCGCTGGCCCTGCGCACCCATAGCCAGACCTCCGGCTGGAGCCTCACCGAGCAGGACCCTTTCAACAACGTGGCACGCACCTGCATCGAGGCCATGGCAGCTGCCCTTGGACATACCCAAAGCCTGCACACCAACGCGCTGGATGAGGCCATTGCCCTGCCTACCGATTTCTCGGCACGCATCGCCCGCAATACCCAGATATTTTTGCAGGAAGAGACCAACATCACCAAAAGCGTGGATCCATGGGGAGGCTCGTATTACGTTGAATACCTTACCCATGAGCTGGCCGGTAAGGCCTGGAAGCTGATCGAAGAGATCGAAAGCCTTGGCGGGATGGCAAAGGCCATCGAAACAGGCCTTCCCAAAATGAGGATCGAAGAGGCTTCCGCCCGCAAACAGGCACGTATCGACGCGAAGAAAGACATTATAGTGGGAGTGAACAAATACAGGCTGGAGAAAGAAGACCCTATCGATATCCTGGAAGTGAACAACGCGGCCGTCCGTGAATCGCAGATCGCACGGCTGAACGAGTTGAGGGCTGACCGCGACCAGGCCGCCGTAGACGAGGCACTGACAAAGATCACCGAATCGGCAAAGACCGGCACGGGGAACCTCCTGGAACTGTCGGTTGAGGCAGCCCGGGTCAGGGCCACCCTGGGAGAGATCTCATCAGCTATTGAAAAAGTAAGCGGCCGCTATAAGGCATTTATCCGCTCCGTTTCCGGCATTTATTCAACCGAATCAGCCGGTGACGAAAATTACGCGAGAGCCCGCGAGCTGTGCCAGGATTTTGCCCGACGTGACGGCCGGCAGCCGAGGATCATGATCGCTAAAATGGGACAAGACGGACACGACCGCGGAGCCAAGGTAGTGTCGACAGGCTATGCCGACATCGGTTTCGACGTGGACATCGGCCCGCTGTTCCAGACCCCGGGAGAAGCCGCCCGGCAGGCAGTTGAGAACGACGTGCACGTGCTGGGCGTATCCAGCCTGGCAGGAGGCCACAAGACCCTTGTTCCCAAGGTGATCGAGGAACTGAAGAAACTGGGTCGTGAAGACATCATGGTGATTGTGGGCGGGGTAATTCCCGCGCAGGATTATGATTTCCTGTACAAGTCAGGGGTGGTAGGTATATTCGGCCCCGGCACTTCCGTCTCCGTCGCCGCCCGCAAGATCCTCCAGGTTTTGCTCGACACCCTTCACAATTGATTTGTTAATTTGTTGATTTTTTGATTTGCTGATGGTTATGCTGGAATGGAAATCGTACAGACAAGGCATTGCCTTGTCTCTACGACATACCTTGCTAAATTGCATAACTGCATAACTGCATAACTGCAAAACTCTTTTCCTTCCCCAATTCTCCAAAATTTCACACAAATTTCATATATTTGATATATTAATTTCACACCATGGAAGAACAGCGTAGCAATGCAGGACAGGGACTGGGAATCGCCGGTCTGGTGCTCGGTATCATGGCTATCATCATGGGAATCATCCCATGCACCTTTTACCTGGGGATTTTGTTGGGCATCATGGGCATCGTGCTCGCCGTAGTGGCATTGATACAGGCTAACCGGGGATTCGGGCGCAAAGGGCTGATCATTGCTGCCCTCATATGCTCATCGATCGGATTTGTTTTTGCTTCCGTTTGGGTGTTTGTTATTTCAAACAGCGGTGTGCAGCATGTGATAGAACAGGTGATGCGTGAAAAGGGATTTGGCGGCCGTGACCGGTTCGAGCATATGGACTGGGATGCCGACACTACCCGCGGGTTTGAAGATGATACAACCTCCTGGTCGGACCAGCCCTCCGATATGACGGACATGACCGATTCATTAAAAAACCTTGAAGGAGACGAACAGTAACACCGGCGCGTATCCTTACCGGGTGCTGAACCGGGTTTTCCTGTCTGTGTTGATCCTGATCCTGGCTTATTCTGCCGCGTTTTCCCCTGAAAAAAAGAACTATCCCATTCCGTCTGGTTCCTGGTTTCTTTCCGGTACCCCGTTGCCCAGCACCGGGCTTTCCCGGAGTTTTTCCTCCATCATGCGTTTCCGGTTTACCGATGCCCGTGAGTATAATCAGCATGGCATCCGGCTGTTCCTTTTTTTCCTGGCGCAGATATTCATGCGGATCGCCGGGCTGGTTTTAGTCAGGCGCCTGCCGGAACAATCGTTAATAGTTCTTTTTTATACCGATGCAGGGATTTCGGCGGCACTATTCCTTGTCTGTTTCTGGCCCTTCCTCGCCGCTTTTTATGAATTTCCGGGTATTGGGCAAACGCGTGTTATATAGTTTATTTCATCGATTTTACAATGTTGACAAGTATCGCGAATCGAATTGTAACATTTTGTTGGGCATGCAAGTATAACTTTTAAACCCGCAAACCTAACCCAATGGAAATTAAAGGAACAGCTGTCAAATCCATTCCGGATTTTATCCGGAAGAACTATCCCGATAAGTATAATGCCTGGATGGAGGCATTGCCCGAAACCTCTCGGAAATTTTTTAAGGACGGCATATTGCCCTCAACCTGGTATCCCATGCATGATGCGGCGGTAGTGCCCACGGAAGTGCTGGGCCAACTGTTGTTTAACAGTCCCGGCCAGGGCGCATGGCAGTGCGGACGGTTCAGTGCCGAAAACTCGCTTACAGGCATTTATAAATTCTTTATCAAGGCAGCCTCGCCCTTTTTCATTGTGGATAAGGCCGGCAAGATCTTCACCACCTTTTACCAGCCCTCGATGATGGAAGTGGTTGAAAAGGGCCCGGATTACGTGGTATTGCACATCACCCGCTTCGATGAGCCCAGCGACCTGATCGAGCACCGCATAGCCGGGTGGGTTGAAAAAGCGATGGAGATACACGGTTTTGGCTACGTCCTTGTCGAAATCACCAAATCCCTCGCCCGCGGCGACGCATATACATCCTTCCACGTTTCCTGGAGGTAGGAAGTTGAGTAGTTCTGCAGGCGGTTCTGCAGTTTTGCAGTTCGGACAAGATTTTGTAAAGGTATTCGGACAGTTTTTCGTAAAGGTGTTCGGACAAGGCTCCAGCCTTGTCTGCAACTATTCTGTTCATTTAAGGCTCCAGCCTGCCAGTTCAGGTTCATACAAGGCTCCAGCCTTGTATGCATATATCTTTATAACCGATTTCCGTAAATTCTTCCCCTTTTTATTGTTCTATTAAAATTTTATTTTACTTTTGCCCTCCAATTAATTGCAAACTAACCGGTCCGTTCGTCTAGGGGTTAGGACGCCAGGTTTTCATCCTGGTAACGGGGGTTCGATTCCCCCACGGACTACTAAATATTAGTATAAAACCCTGTTAATCAGACGACTAACAGGGTTTTTTCTTAATATGGGCGCAGATATGGGCGCACTTTAGGTCAAATAAGGTCTGAATAAGGCTTTAAAGAGATCGAATCGTCTGACCGGTTTGCCTTTAAAATTACTCTAAAATACAGGGGTCATCAATTGATTATACACGCTGTTGGGCGCTGAAATTTTTCATTTAATTCTATTATAATGTTTTTCAAAACCGTCCCAACAAACATCATATAGGTATAATTTTCCCAAACCTTTCATTACAAATGCTTGTGTTAAAAAGCCATCGTATTTTATAATTACTGCTTTATTTCCATCAAAAACTAATGATGAGTCAATAACTTGATATTTGCATTCGTCAATCAGAGTATCATTTATGTAACGTCGAAAAAGTGAATCTGAAGTGTATTCAATTATTATTTTATCACCAGTAGATTCGGGAGTATATTCGCTACATGCTATTCCGCCATAAGTATAAGTCCAATTCCATTTACCTAATAGCAAGGAAGAATTGTCATTTTCTTTCTCGCAAGAAATTAAAAACAAAACCGCAATTACCGATATAAATAGATTATTTTTCATGGATACAAAGAATTATCAATTTAATAAAAACTTTCTCGCTTCAAAGGTTACTTTTTTAATTTTGTCTTGTCCTAAAATATGGCTACATATTCTACTCCCTATCCTTCGAACCAATAGTTTTCTTTTCTTAAGTTAAATCTATGAATAAATATGATGATGTAAAGCAAGTGTTAATAACCGGAAATAACTCTTCGGAGTTATTCTGGTTATTAACACCTTTTCTTTTT
>JBGSSA010000159.1:0-2346 GCA_041737295.1 Bacteroidales bacterium
CTGCCGGTAAAAGCCATATTGAACAGGCGGTGGTGGTGGAAGCCAGTGCCCGCCGCGAAGATAATTTCTGGCTGATGGCCCATGTGGATACAACAGCTGCCCTCGTGGCGTTCATTGGAAACCTCGATCCGAGGGATCCCCGGTATGCGGAGGACCTGGACTCCCTGTCGAAAAGCAATAAATTCAGGGGCATCCGAATCCGTCCCGCTACACCCATAGATCTGTCAGACCCCGCCATAATAGAAAGTTTCGCAGAGCTGTCTAAACGAAACCTGGTGCTGGAACTGGGAGGGAACGGGGTTGATCCGGTAGTTGTGGCTGCCATCGCCCGGAGATATCCCCATATGAACATTATCATGAATCACCTGGCCGGGGGAACCCTGCTGAACGGCCAGTTTCAACCGGCCGATTGGAAGGCCAGGCTGGCTGTTTTTGCTTCCGAACCCAATGTATATTGCAAAATATCGGCATTGTATGAAGCCTCAGGAAAAGAACCTGCCCCGGCAAATTCAGGCTCGTATGACGACCTGATCGATCCGGTGGTGGCTGCTTTCGGTCCGCATAGGGTGCTGTTTGGCAGCAACTGGCCGCTCTCGGACATGCTGGGCACCTATGGGGATATGATCCGGATGCTGGAGGATTATTGTGCCCGGCATCATGATCCTTTACCTGAAAATCTTTTCCGGAAAAATGCAATCAGGGCTTACGGCCTATGAGATTTTCATCCTGAATAATGTATCTTCATAGCAAAATCATCCCATTCTCATGACAAACAAATCCTTCAAAATCTCCCTTATTACCGGTGTAATTGCATTTATTGCAAGCATCGGGACTTCCTCAGGTCAGAACAAGAACAAACCTGCTGAAGTTCAGGTTCCGAAAAAATATGATGTGGCGGCTTTTGTATGGCCCTCCTACCATCCCGATGACCGGGCAAAGATCTTCTGGCCTATGGGAATTGGCGAATGGGAAACCGTAATGAAAAACAGCCCCAAATATGAAGGGCATGAGCAGCCCCGCTACCCGCTGTGGGGGTATATCAATGAAGCCGATCCGTATGTGGCTGAAATGGAGATCAATGCAGCGGCCGATCATGGGGTGAATGTTTTTATTTTCGACTGGTACTGGTATGACGGGATGCCATTCCTTGAGGGTCATCTCAACAACGGGTATCTCAAGGCGCGGAACAACGACCGGGTGAAATTTTACCTGATGTGGGCCAACCATGATGTGGATCTTACCTGGGACAAGCGGAATGCCGGACTGAAGAATAACCAGCTGATCTGGAAAGGCGGCGTGGACAGGGCTGAATTTGAGATCATCTGTCACCGCGTGATAGAAAAGTATTTTTCACATCCATCCTATTATACAGTTGATGGAAAGCCATCTTTCATGATCTATGAATTGCAAACCCTGATCCGCGGATTGGGTGGAATTCAGCAGACAAAGGATGCGCTGGACTGGTTCCGTAAGGAAACGATCAGGGCAGGCTTCAAAGGGCTTGACCTCCAGGTGACCTTACGTCACAGCGGTTCGGAAGTGTCCGGCATTGGAGGGGAAAAGACCGTGTTGCAGCCTGAAATACTGAAAACACTGGCTTTTGACGGGGGTACCCACTACCAGTTCTGTCACTTTGCGGATATCAATAAGGACTACCTGGATATCATGAAGGATGTAGCCACCGAATGGAGCGCGCTGGAAAAAGAAAACAGTGCACCCTATTATCCGCATATTTCCATTGGCTGGGACAACAATCCCCGGTTCGGGATGTTCCGCGAAGGAGTCGTAAAGAACAATACGCCCGTAAATTTTGAAAAAGCCCTGGTGACGGCAAGGAATTATGTGGACGCCCATCCCGGGCAGGCCCCCCTTATAACCATCAACAGCTGGAATGAGTGGACCGAAACCAGTTACCTGCAGCCCTGCACCCTGTATGGGTATGGTTACCTTGAAGCGGTAAAAAGGGTATTTGTTGAAATGAAAAAGTAATAAATTGCTATTTAATTAAAGGTTATAAACATGAGATCAGCGGTAATTATCAGTTGCATTTTTGCAGCATGCCTGTGCGGCCAGGGATGCAAAACAGCAGGAACCATGACAGGTTCGGATATTAAACCCATCGGGAAGGTAAGCGTGTATGAAGATAACAGGCCTGCAGCAGCCTATCGTCTTGATACAAAAGACTCAGGTATCGTGTTTCGGCATGGGCAGGGACCGGATAGCTGTGATTACCTGGGGGCCCGCGATGTATGGGTATGGGAGGACAAGGGGGTCTATTATATGCATTACGACGGCGCCGGGAAAAAAGGATGGCTGGCCTGCCTGGCCATCAGTAAGGACCTGGCA
>JBGSSA010000166.1:0-54891 GCA_041737295.1 Bacteroidales bacterium
AACGGCTGGTTCGCTCTGCCAGAGTACAAAAAAGTCACTTGTTTCCTGCATTAACAAATATTCTTCCAGCGCGAGGTTGAAATAAATATCCCGATTTGTACTTATAAAACATTGCATGAATTAAAGATAAATTAAATTTGCTAAATACAGTTTTGCAGTTTTGCAGTTTTGCAGTCGTGCAGTCGTGCAGTTCTGGCGACCCCGAAGGGGTCAGATTTCAATAACCATGGGTGACAACCCACGGAAATCAACAAATCAACAGATCATCAAATCCCTAAGCCCCTAAACCCCTTACAGAACATGGAAAAAGTCGTCGAAAGATTCATACGGTATGCAAAGGTAAATACCCAGTCTAATGAAAACGCTAAAACCTGTCCTTCTACTCAAGGCCAGATACAACTGGCCCAGATCCTCGTGGCTGAGTTGCAGGACCTGGGCATGTCCGAGGTATCGATGGATGTAAACGGGTATGTGATGGCAACCCTGCCTTCCAATACAGTCAAGCCGGTACCTGTCATAGGTTTTATTTCACACATGGATACCTCACCCGATTTCAAGGCAGATCGGGTAAATCCACAAATAGTGGATCATGTTGGCAAACCCATAGTCCTCAATGCCAGGGAAAATATAGTACTCTCGCCGGTTGATTTTCCGGTAATCAATCATTATCTCGGACAGCAGATCATAACTACTGACGGAACCACCCTTCTGGGTGCCGACAACAAGGCCGGAATTGCAGAAATCATCACCGCTATGGATTACCTGCTGCACCATCCGGAGATCAAGCACGGACCGGTGCGTATCTGTTTCACCCCCGACGAGGAAATAGGGCGGGGAGCCGATAAGTTCGATGTAAAAAAATTCAATGCCTCCTTTGCCTATACAGTTGATGGTGGAGGAATCGGCGAGATCGAATATGAAAATTTCAATGCTGCAAAGGCAAAAATCGTGATCCAGGGACTGAATGTACATCCCGGATCAGCCAAAAATAAAATGAAGAATTCCATGCTCATTGCCATGGAACTGAATAACATGCTGCCAAATTCCGAAGTTCCGGAACACACAGAAGGGTATGAAGGATTTTACCACCTGATCGATTTTTCAGGTACCGTGGACAGTACAGTGATCAATTACATCATCCGCGACCATGATTCCGGGAGGTTTAATAAAAAGAAGGACCTGCTTATTAAAATTGTGGATCACATGAATCTGAAATATGGGCCACGTACAGTCACGCTCATCATGGTAGACCAGTATTACAACATGAAGGAAAAAATTGAGCCCGTTTTTCATATAGTTGACCTGGCTATAAAGGCCATTTCTGCCCGAGGTATCATCCCTAAAGTGAATCCGATACGCGGAGGAACGGATGGTTCAAAGCTATCATTCATGGGACTTCCCTGTCCGAACATCTTTACCGGGGGCCACAATTTTCACAGCCGGTATGAATTCATACCCGTCCGCTCCATGGAAAAAGCTGTGGAAGTTATTGTTAAGATTGTAGAGCTAGTGACAACGGAAACGAAGTAATTTGTTGATTATTTAGGCTGAAGGCTGGAGGCGCTATAGGCTGAAGGCTGAAGGCTGAAGGCTGAAGGCTGAAGGCTGGAGGCTGAAGGCTGTTAGGTAGAGAGACCTGACTGCACGACTGCATGACTGCATGACTTTTAAACTGCTAAACTTTCTCACTATCAACCATCAACCGTCAACTATCAACTACTTTCACTACTTGAATTTTCTCTCCAACTCCTCAATTCCGATAATCGAAATTACCGGCTTTCCGAAGGGAGAATACCCGGGGCTTTCGCAGGCAAACAGGTTATCTACCAGATCCTGCATGGCAACAGGAGAAAGTACCTCGCCATAATTAAACGCGCCCGCCGAGGCGAGGGAGCGGGCAATTTTTTCACGGACACTGGTTTTAATATCGGTTTCTGTACTCTTATATATTTCAAGAAATTTTTCAATCAGGTCACGGGGATTTTCATTATGGCTGTCACCGGGATAGCCGCCGATCACAATCGAATTACTGCCAAAATCGCGAATATCAAAACCGATGGTGTGCAGGTCTTCCATTATTTCTTTCAGGATGATATAGTCAGCCTCATCCAGTTCAATGGTTTCAGGAAACAATGTATGCTGGGCCAGCGGGTAATTCATGGCAAGAGACCTGATGAATTTCTCAAAAAGGATCCGCTCATGGGCACGATGCTGATCAATCACCATCAGTCCCGATTTTACCGGTGTCAAAATATACCTGCATTTGAGCTGGATAAAGGTATCCGTATGATTCTGCGTGGTGAGTGAAAGCTGCTGCTGTTCCGGCTGCGCCGGCGGTATGATCTCACTTACCGGCAGGCCATCTGTCGTATACAGTTTTTCCCAGCTTTTCAGGTTATCCTGCTGCAGGTTCCCGTTAAATTTCATTTCCTCATCAAAAGGATTGTAGTCCTTGTTATAGGATATCTCCGGCACACGGAAAGGATCATTCCGCCTTGAAATAGGAAATTCAATAGCCTTTTCCGCATCAAAATCAATCGAGGGGATCAGGTTAAAGCGGCCAAGGGCTTCCCTCGTGCAGGCCATCAGGATCTGAAATATGGCCAGCTCATTTTCAAATTTGATCTCAGTTTTTGTAGGGTGAATGTTTATGTCAATCGTATCCGGATCTGCTTCGAGATAAATGAAATAGGATGGGATCGTTTCCGGCGGAAGTATTTTCTCATACGATGACATCACCGCCTTGTGGAAATAAGGGTGCCTCATATACCGGCCATTTATGAAGAAAAACTGCTCCCCCGGGGTACGTCGTGCATTTTCGGGCTTGCCTATGAAACCGCTTATCCGTACAATGCTTGTATCCGTATCGATTGTAGTAAGGTTCTGGTTCATGTTCTTGCCAAAAATATGCACGATACGCTGCTTCAGATTGGTGGAGGGAAGGTTATAAACCTCTGAATCATTGCTTTCAAGCATGAACTCAACATCCGGGTTAGCAAGGGCGATGCGCTGAAACTCATAAATAATATGTTTCAGCTCTGCATTATTTGTTTTCAGGAATTTTCTTCGGGCAGGAACATTATAAAACAGATTTTTTACTGTAAAGCTGGTGCCCGGATTGCACGCGGCAGTCTCCTGTGCTTCAACTGCAGAACCTGAAATCATCAGGGCAGTTCCCAACTCCTGGTCATGCTTGCGCGTAAGCAAAGTGACCTGGGCAATGGAAGCCACCGATGCCAGCGCTTCACCCCTGAATCCAAGTGTACGGATAGCAAACAGATCCCCCGCGGACCGGATTTTTGAAGTAGCATGCCGTTCAAAACACATGCGTGCATCCGTAACCGACATCCCGCATCCATTGTCAATGACCTGAATGACTGTCTTTCCGCCATCCCGGACGATTACCCTGACAGACCTGCTGCCGGCATCAATTGAATTTTCAACCAGTTCCTTGATTACAGATGCCGGCCGTTGAATTACCTCTCCTGCAGCAATCTGGTTAGCTACCGAATCCGGTAGAAGATGAATGATATCAGGCATAAAAACAGTTTTCCCGAACAGGAATAAATATATAAATTATTAACAAGTATACACAAAATCATCCAAAATCAATGGCTTTTCCGGTCGGCAGCGTCTGTCACAAAGTTAAAGATTATCATCACGAATTGAACAAATGGAATTATATTTAGATGGCATATATTTTGTACAAGGTAAGGTATTAAAACTGAAAGGATAATATGATATATCTAAAAAGAATATTTTTAATCATGTTGACAGGACTACTGTTTACCGCGGTTTTCGCCCAGCAGGAAGATACAATGGCCATCTCGGATTCGAAAAAATTAACCAAAGAACAGAAAGCCGCTCAAAAAAAGTTTAATGAAGAGGCAAAGGCCAAAATTGTGGAATGGATGGCTAAAAATCAACGCTTCGTAATGGAAGCCAATTATTTGAATCTGACCGGAGGCAACCGGATTTCAGTGAATCCAACCACCAATTACATTGAAGTGGATTCCAGCAATATCACAGTCCAGGTCTCATCGACAAGTGGCATTGGCGGGGAAAACGGTATCGGGGGATTTACGGTGGACGGCACCGTAAATAGTTATAAGTGGAGGACCTTTGGCAAAAACAAGGATGGCTATAATGTGGATATGATTGTAATGTCCCGCCAGGGTACTTTCCAGGTTTTTCTGTCATTTTTCCCGGATGGCAATGCAACTGCCAGTGTTGGCGGAAACCGTGTCGGAAAGATTAATTTTGCGGGATTTCTGATGCCTGTCAATAAGGCCAGAACGATGAAAGGATTAACCACTAACTGAAAATGCAGGGAAAGGTTTAATAATCTTACAATCTAGACTATGTTGGGATTTAATCATATTTATTGATGCGAAAATGAAAAAATATCTGTTTCTCCTGGGAATGAGTCTGGTTGTGCTTACTGCTGCTGCACAGGAAGAAAGTTCGGTAGACAGCGAAACAACTAAAAAATTAACCAAGGCCCAGAAGACCGAACAAAGAAGGCTTGAAGCCGAAGAAACGGCTAAACTGGTTGATTGGATGGTCAATCGCAGAAAATTCGTTCTTGAAGCCAATATGATCAGCAATCAAACCGGGCAGAGAATCCCGGTAAGCAGCAGCATAAATTTTATTGCCGTTGATTCGAATAAAATTGTGATTCAGCTGGCATCCTTATCGGGGATTGGCGGCTATAACGGAATGGGTGGCATTACTGCCGATGGTACCATATCCCAGTTTAAGATCGGCAAACTTGGGAAAAAGTCGATTGGATACACCATCCAGGTAACTGCCATGACTTCCATCGGGACGTATGATATCTTCTTTTCCGTATCCCCAAACAGCAACGCCGATGCCACTATTGGAGGCAACTGGGGAGGGAAGCTGAATTACCATGGATACCTGATGCCCCTGGAAAAATCGAAGATCTTTAAAGGAATGAGTATTTAGTTTTACTTAAATGGTTCATTTCTTAAAAAGATCCGTGCTTATTAAAAGTTTAAGCACTAGTTCCCTTGATCTTCCGGGATAAGGTGAAAACTGTCCGTTGTAAGGCTGAATAAAGGGAACTTTTTCGTTAAGCAGATCATATGCTGACAAAGAAACCTGCAATCCTTGTTGCAACATACTGTAGGTAAGTGATATATTCAGAAGTGAAGCGGGACCATAACTGCCTATTATACTGTTTCCCTCATCATCAGCTGTATTATATCCATATTTCTTACCAAGAAGTACATATGAAGGACAAATAGCAAGATTAGCAAGCGGCATGTAATTCAATACTATTCCGACCTTATGCTGAGGGAGTGCCAGTGCACTATTGGAATGTCCCGGAACAGCATAAGATTCCGGGATTGGACGGTATGCCTGAGTATAAAAAGAATAATTTAACGTAGCAAAACCTTTTGGGTATATGACCTTGTATTCAATTTCAATTCCATCGCTGCCAGCGTTACTTGCATTCTTGTATCCCCAGTCAACTCCGCCTGTCCATCCCCCGTTATCAAAATAAATTATGCTGTTTGTGATTTTAATGTCAAAAAGATTTGCTGTGACAAACATGTTATTATTTAAACGGTATCCCAGCTCGATTTCCGATACAAAACTTTTCTCGGGTCGGATATCCTTTGAGACATCAATATTACCAATCCCGGGAGAACGAAATGAGCCACTGAACAAGGTCTTAAAATGAAATTTATTGAAAACGGCCGTAGCTCCGAACCGGGGAGCGATAGCCCATCCATATATACTATTGTGTTCTGTCCGGAATCCCCCTATAAAATTTAGTTTCCCCAATCTGACGGTCGCTTCGGCATACAATGAAGCATTAGTAATTTTCAGGTCACGGCTGTTATTGGAATAAAAAATACCGGAATCGTTTATGCAATGCCCCTTGTCGGTAAACCATTCAACTCCTGCCACCAGGGTCGTTTTTTCACCCGGATTGTAATTCAGTGCCAGGTCTCCTGCATAACGGTTATTATTAAAATTCCTCCAATAGTCATCTTCGTAATACGGGCGGCTGAATTTATAATTAAACCTGGGAATGACACTGAGCTTTTCGTTAATTTTAAGTATGTATTTAACTTCGCCCAATATGTTCCGGAATTCGTTATAAATTCCTTCATAACCAGGAACAGTATCTGAAAAATTATAACGTGATTTATAATCGTCATATACAAATCGAAACGACAGGTTTTGATTGTTTGCACCAAGGTTTACCTGCCTTGTTTCAATTTCACTGTCTCCATTTGCAAGATCCAATATGTTGTCGGGTTGATCAACATACTCTGTAAATTGCTGATCACTGCGGTTGGCCTTACCAATAAATCCCTTGGCTGAGAAATCCCATTCTTTATTCGAATAACCCGAATTGAGGTTCAGGTTCATTCTCCCCATAGACCTCTCCATTTGTCCATACGTTGCGGATACTTCAGCTCCACCAATGTCCTTGCCGTTTTTGGTAATAATATTGATAACTCCCAGCTCCGCATTTCCACCATAAACAGCTGAACCCGGTCCCCGGATGATCTCAATTCTTTTGATTTGGTCAACCGGAAAGTGATTTCCGAACGGGATATTATAATAGCTTAATTCATTCATTTGCTGACCGTCAATCATCATTAGCATCTTGCCTTCATGAACCCAGTTTCCCCTTAGCCCAATCCCGACAACACCCTGAACATCATAACCAAATTCAAACCCGGGAATAAGCCTTAATACATCAATCATATCTCTGGCACCCGAATACCTGATTTCTTCTTCTGTAATGATTGAAACGATTCCGGGTGTTTCTCTCGGCGTGAGAACGCGCTTTGACGCCACTGATGTTTTCATATTCAGCAGCTCATCAATTGAGATTCCCATTTTCTGTGATAGAAAAATCAACTGTTCCATATTCAATTCAAGAAGATCATCCTGAGTCAGTTGCAAAATTTCATCCCGGGTCATTGTACTTATGCGTGATGTGTCAATCTGGCCAAGTGAAGGGACAAAAGGCATGATCAGGAGTAACAAATACAATGGAAGTTTCATAATGAAAATGTTGATTGATAGTAATTCCAATAATTCAATTCTCTGCCAATACGCCTAGTTTCAGCAAATCATTGCTAACCTGAAGTCCGCAGGTTTCAAAATTTATTCTGGAAAATTCGAAGGTTAGTTTGCCATCCCTGCTTAAAAAGTTAATACAGGATCCTCCCTTGCATGCGTTTACTTTTTCTGTAATCACCAGGATATTGTTCTTTCTGGCAATTTGAATGACTTCTGATAGCAAGTCCATTTTTGATGAAGAAATAAAAACGATCTGGCAGTGCTTAATCTCAGAAGGCGATATGATTTTCGCAATTTCAATTTTTGAAGTGCCAACCAATTTCTTTGTTGCAATTTCACTCATTTCAGTAATGATGCGATCATTACCAAGAACACTGATTATAAAATCACCCTGGTTAACAGGCCAATTAATATACTTTGTGAAATTGTAAATGAAAATAGCTTTAAATCTTTCGTCCTGGGCATTCATAGAAGCGAAGGATCCAAAAAGACCTAAAGAGCACAACAATGAGAACAAAAGCTTTGATTTCATTGTATTGGGTTTAGTAGGAGTAGTTATTGATTTTAAATCATTTCCGCAAAAAAATGTCTTAACAACTTGTATTTATCCCGGAAATTGAGGTTTATAGGGTTTGGTTTTGAAGCTTGAAAGCGGGATTTGAAATTCACATATATCTTTTATCTATTAGATTTTTTCCGAAGGGATGCCTTTGGCAAATTTTTCACTTCCAGAGTGTGGCAGGATATACTCCCTGGTCAACCAGGGTTTTCAGGCTGTTGGTTACCATCTCGCGGTCTTCGCGGTAGGTGACACCAAACCATTTTTCCATCGTAGGCAACACCTTTACCCTGGCTTTCCCCGATTTGATGGTTTCATTCATGGCTGATGGAAGGAAAAATTCAGCAGTTATATTTCCGGAATTTTCGTTCAGGAAGGAAATAAACTGATGCTGCAGATGATTGAACATGGATGGAAGGAATCCCATCAGGTTCATGGAAACTCTTTCTTTCCCTGTAAGGATTATTTTCCCGGATTCCGTCAGACTAACTATTCCGTTGCCTTCCCGGCTGATCTTTTTATGCTCGGTAATATCCGTCAGGTAATTTTCCGGGTTTACGCTGCAAATCCCGCGTGACACAAAACCTGATTCTGATAATGTATTGTCGAGCCTGTAATCTACAATACAATATTCTTCCATACTTCCATGCTGAGGTCTGGAAAGAAAATCAGCCATGATCGCGTAGGACTGGGATCCGTAAAAATCATCTGCATTTACAACGGCAAAGGGGGTATTCACTTTATCAGCCGCCATTAGTACCGCGTGACCTGTTCCCCAGGGCTTTACGCGGTCGGCTGGCAGGCTGAACCCCCGCGGAAGATTATCAAGTTCCTGAAATACAAAACTGATATCTGCTTTTTTCATGGCCTTGTTCAACACAATTTCCCTGAAGTCATCCACATTATTCTGCCGGATCACGAGTACTATTTTTTCAAATCCGGCCCGAAGGGCATCATAGATTGAATACTCGACAATAGTTTCACCCGATGGTCCAAAGCGGTCAATCTGCTTCAGGCTTCCATAGCGGCTGCCCATTCCGGCGGCCAGGATAATCAAGGTTTTTTGCATATTTATTGCTGGCTGAATTCTTTAATCCGTTTTCGCAGTTCATTTACCTCCCGCTGCAGGTCTTCCTCACGTCTGGATGACTGCTCCTGTGTAGCGCGCAGCTCTTCCATGTTCTGCCTCATTTCCTCTTCCTGTGACGACATTTCTTCGGCCTGTTGTTGCGACTGTTCCAGCAACAAGGCAGTCTGGATATGTGACTTGCTTGAAGATATCGTAGCGGCAATACTTTCTCCGATTCTCTCAAGGAATTCGATCACATACGACGGATATTCATTGAATGATGCAATCTCAATGAGTCCATAGATCATATCATTATAGATAAGAGGGATAATCAGCAATGCGCGTGGATTATCTTCGCCCAGTCCGGATGTGATCTTAATGTAATCATGCGGTATCTCGGTAAGATAGATCTTTTCTTTTTCCTGGTAACACCTGCCGATAAGGCCTTCGCCAATTTCAATCTGTTTGGTAATGAATTTACGGCGGTCATATGCATAACTGGCTTTCATTTCAATGAACAGGTGGTCCCTGTCATTATCATTCACCACATAAATTCCACCCTGATTTGAATTGGTGTACTTTACGAGGTTGCTTATAATGCTATAGGTCAATTCATCAAGTTCATTTGTGTTTTTCCGCAGAATATCACTGAATTTTGCAACACCCTGTGCTGACCAGTTCCTCTGCTCATCCTCTATTTTGCGGCGCGTTTCTTCATCGGCAGCCTTCTTAAGCTCATTCCTCATATCAAGAAGGGAATGCCCTAATACATCTTCTTCGCTCAAGGGATTAAAATGAGTATCAAAATTACCCTTGCCAATTTCAAGCGAGAAATTGAATATATTGGTTAATCCTTTTACAAGCATATTAAGGGCCTTTGCCATCTGGCCGAGTTCATCATTTCCCTCGGTAAGCTTGTCCTTTGGAAGGATGCCCTTACCCATCGAAAGCAATATGTTTTTCGTATGGTTAATCGGAACTGCAAGCGAATTGATTGTGAGAAGTCCTATGACAATAGCACCAATCACGAGGATAAATCCCATGATGAAAATCCAGTTCTGAAATCGGTTAAACGTGGCGATCATTTCCTGCCGCCCATGATCCACAACAGCTTCCTGCTTTTTCCTAAGCTGGTCGATCTGCAATAGAATGCGGCTTGTCAGGGCCATTACGTCTCCTCCCTCCTCGGTCATGGGGGTGACTTCGAAAATTACAAACGGATCATCATATTTTTCAAATGAATTCAGCTGTTCCATAATGTATTCATGCTTGGGAAACAGCGAATCCACAATAGTGGAATCTATATGGTATAATTCTGATCTGAAACTTGCACTATCCCACAGCTTGCTGAGTTGTTTCAGTGTATCGATCACCATTTTGTAATCCTGGGCATGTAAATCTTTCAGTTTGATCTTGTCCGGAGTATCCGAAATTTTATCGATAAATACCCATGATTTCACCAGCATGCGGGAATCATTGATCCTTGAATATAGGTCAGCGATATAAGCCTGTGAGGGTGTATAAATGCTGGTTATCCGTTCATTTATTGTACGGCTGCGTTCAAGGGCACTACTTGTTATCCAGGCATTTATGATTACGGCGATTGTGATGATTCCGAATCCTAACCCAATTTTAGTGGCTATTTTAAGTCTCATAATACCTACTGATTTTTATTCAGAATAAACTGAAATCTAATTTAATTTAATTTTACAGCTACTTCGCAACCTATTTCTACTTATTTTTTTTAAAAAAGTTTACTTATTTTATAAATACTTTGCAATGGCATCCTGCAATTTTAATAGTGCTTCATGCAAAACAGGGCGGGGGCATCCTATGTTGATACGCTGAAATCCTTCTCCCTGCTTTCCAAACAGGGCTCCATCGCTTAATCCGAGGCCTGCTTTGCTGATCATGAACTCCTTAAGCTCAGGCGATGACAACTTCAATTGGGTACAATCAAGCCACACCATGTAGGTTGCTTCCGGTTTGATTACCTTTATCCGCGGAATATGCTGCTGAATGAATTTCTGAAGAAATACTACATTTCCTTCAAGGTATTCCATCAACTGGCCAAGCCATTCGCTTCCATGTGTATAGGCTGCTTCCATAGCCACAAAACCAAAAATATTCCCGGCACCTACATGTACCTGGTCCAGTTTTTTCTCGTAGATAATTCTAAGTTTTTCATTGGGAATCACCAGGAATGAAGTGGAAAGACCTGCCAGGTTAAAGGTCTTGCTTGGTGCCATGCATGTTATCGTATTGCCGGCGATTTCCGATGAAATTCCTGCTGCCGGGACATGCTGATATCCTTTGTAAACCAGATCGGAATGGATCTCATCTGAAATCAGGAGGATGTTATGGGCAAGGCACATTTCTCCAATCCTGCGCAGTACATCCTCCGGCCAGACATTTCCCGTGGGATTATGGGGACTGCATAAGATCAGCATCCTGGTTTTTTCATCCATTTTTGATTCCAGGTCATCAAAATCCATTTCATATTTCCCGTTGCTGTATGTAAGAGGATTATATACAAGTTCACGCCCGTGATTCTCCACAGCGCTGAAAAACGGAAAGTAAACAGGAGGCTGAACGATCACCCTGTCCCCCGGTTGTGTAAATGCCATTACGAGAAGGTTTACTGCAGGAACGATGCCCGGTGAGAAAGAAATCCAGTCCGGGCGTATCTTCCAGTTATGCCTGAGCCGGTTCCAGTCCACAATTGACTTATAAACAGAAGGCGAAATAAATGTGTAGCCGAGAATCTCATGCTCCATCCTTTTTCGCAATGCATCCATGACAAAGGGAGGTGTCCTGAAATCCATATCCGCAACCCACATGGGGATCACTTCTTCTTTTCTGAAAATTTTTCCGCGAAGGTCATATTTGACACTGGAGGTATTTTCCCTGTCGACAATTTCATCAAAATTATAGTACATCAGGTATTCGTTTAAAGTCCGAAAATAGGTATTTTTACACAAAAACCTCCCGTTTGTGATTCCCGTTAAACCGAAGAAAAGTTTAGGACAGCATTTTCTGACCGATAACAACATTGCCCGGAAAATTGTGGACAGTCTCACTTTCAGCAACTACAACCAGGTGCTTGAAATCGGACCGGGCATGGGAGTGCTGAGCGGTTACCTCCTCAACCTGCCGGATAAAGAAGTCCGGTTTGTTGAAATAGACAGATCCTCAATTGAATACCTGAATGAACACCTTCCTGAAATAAGAGATAAGATATATGACGGGGATGTGATGCGCATCAGCCTGGAGGAATTTTTCGAAGGACCTTTTGCAGTCATCGGTAATTTCCCCTATAATATTTCAAGCCAGCTATTCTTCAAAATTCTGGAAAACAAAGATCAGGTGACGGAAGTGGTCTGCATGCTTCAGAAAGAAGTTGCCCGCCGGTTAGCCTCTCCTCCCGGATCGAGGGAATACGGCATACTCAGTGTTTTGCTCCAGGGTTACTACACTATTGAATACCTGTTTACAGTGCCTCCTCAGGTATTCAATCCGCCACCCAAGGTACAGTCCGCTGTTATCCGGCTTAGCCGGAACGACCGGCAGGCATTGCCCTGCAATGAGGTTCTTTTTAAGAAAGTGGTAAAAACTGCCTTTAACCAGCGCCGAAAAGTATTGCGAAACTCATTGAGATCCATGTACCCTCCCGATGCCATGCTTGACGAAATTTTCAGAAAAAGACCTGAACAGCTCGGTGTTGAAGATTTTGTGCGGTTGACGGTCCTGGCAGAAAAACAGGGCTGACACACCGATTTGGAAGGAAGAAAACTTTATCCGGACTACCGTATTTTTTAAGTTGAAATGACGTAATTTCTCATGCCTTTTTGTTAATTTGTAAATGATTGTAAACCCTGCGTTTATCCTGTAAATTCTAACCTAAAACCATATAGTATGAAAATGATTGACGAATTCAAGAGTTTTGCCCTGAAGGGTAATGTGGTTGACATTGCAATCGGTATTATCATTGGTGCTGCATTTGGAAAGATAGTGACCTCCCTTGTAAATGACATCATCATGCCCCCTATCGGGTTGCTTGTCGGAGGTGTGGATTTTACCGACCTGAAAGTTGTGCTCAAAGGTGTATCGGTTGATGAAGCCGGGAAAGCCATATCGGCCGTCAGCATCAATTATGGCAATTTTATACAGACTACAATAGACTTCCTGATTATCGCATTTGCCATATTCATGATGATCAAGGCAATGAATAAAATGATAAGAAAGGAAGACGCTGCTCCTGCTCCTGCTCCTGCTCCTGCCCCGCCGGAACCGACCCGCGAAGAAAAATTACTCGCAGAGATCCGTGATCTGCTGAAAAAATAGTGCTTTTGGAACGATTCTTTCGTTCCTCAACATATAAGCCTTAATAGTCATAGCTTTTCTCCAGTTCATCAGAATAAAAATTCTGCTGTTCGCATTTTTATTATACTTGCATGACCGAAACACTCAATCATGCAAAATATATATGTAGAAGCAACCAGCAGCACACCGCAAATAAATTTTGATGAAAGCGGCAGACTTATGATGAAAGGCCGGTCACTTATCCTCAACGTGAAGGAATTCTATGGCCCCCTGATTGATTGGGTAAGTAAGCTTAATGCCCCTGTTATAAGATTTACAGTTGACTTTGATTACTTCAACAGTGCCTCTTCAAAGCAGATCCTTGAAATGTTAAAAATGATTGACTGTAATAACAACGTAAAGGACTTTGATGTATTTTGGCACTTTGAAAAGGACGACGAGGACATATTGGAGATAGGGCAGATTTTCGAAGAAAAATTAAGAAAAGCCAGGTTCTATTTTAAAGAATACGCCGAAGGTTCCTGATTACAAATCTCATCACTGAACGAATGGAGAAGAACGAGTATTGCCCATTGCTTGAGGATTGTTCAGTTTATCTGAATAAAATCAGCCATACAGAAATCATTGGTCTAACCTACAGAAGCTTATACTGCCTTCAGGTAAATAAAAAATACAAATCATGCAGGCGATATGTGGCCTGCACACAACTGGGTAAGCAGGTGCATCGCAATGTACTGCCCAATTCACCGTATAGCATTGAGGAAATTGCCAGCCAGCGCGATTTTTAATTTCCTCTGGTATTCCGGCTTACCAACATGTAAAAATCATTATCAAGGGGTAAATAACCCTGGTCATAACAGAAGTAATATACCGTACCTGCTTTTGTAGTGTACAGGTTTGTTACAAAACTGAAATCAAACCCTTTTTTCGATAACCTGGCCTTGTGTACCCTGTTTTTGCCTTCAGGGTTCAGTTCTGCCATGATATTCCGGTTCCTGCAGAGGATTCCGTTTACCTTTCTTACATAGCTGTTACCGGCTATGCTTTTCTTTTTGTTGTTGTATGTATTGCGGCAGGCGTCAGAACAAAACTTTTTGTCCGTTCTGCCATGCAATACATCATTGCATTCAAGACAACGCTTTTCCATAACGTAACAATTTATAATTCAGTGATATAATCGATTATACATGTGTATAATTACTTATTGTCGCTTACAAATGACAGTAATTGATTATTAACCGGATAAAAGGATCCGATGTAAGTTACTTTGAATCGTCAATTTGAACAATTAAATCGGACACTTTTTTTTAAACAACTAAATTTTAATGTTATGAACTCACTACGCAACAAAGTCCAATTGATTGGAAATCTCGGGCAGGATCCCGAAGTCCGGACTTTTGAAAATGGCAAGGCTATGGCCCGTTTTTCGCTCGCTACAAAAGACACATACCGCGATGCGGAAGGAAAAAAAGTAACTGATACCCAGTGGCACAACCTCGTCGCCTGGGGAAATCTCGCCAAAACAATCCAGAAATACCTGATCAAAGGCATGGAAGTTGCCGTGGAAGGCAAACTGACCCACCGTGTTTTTGATGATAAGGAAGGAAAGAAGCGCTATTTTACGGAAGTCGTTATGACGGATTTGGTCCTGCTTCGCAACAAAGCACCGGAAGCCGATTGAGTTTCCGGTCAGCACCTGCCGGCAGTACAACCGGCAGATGCTCTTCCCTCGGTGGCAACATTTACATTCAAGGCATTTTTGGATTATCTTAGTGCATAAATTCAATGATATGCCCTCTAATGCTCCCTTTCCCGGGTGCCCATTCTGTAGCGGTTCAATTCAATCATCTGTTTTTTATGAAACCCGGGATTTCATGGCTGTTTTTAACATAGCCCCGGTTCTTCCCGGCCACAGCCTGGTAATTCCCCGTGCTCACCATACAAGTATCCTTTCGCTTACCAATGCAGAAATTACCGGTTTTTTCGAAACCGCCCGAAGCGCCCTTCTCATCCTCATGGAGGCTTTCCATACAGAGGCATTCGACTGGTCCCTTCAGGAGAAGCCGGAAGCCGGACAGACTATTGAGCACCTCCATCTGCACATTGTACCCCGGGTCAAAAATGATCTCCTGAACCCGGGGCATTGGTATCCTCTCGTGCAGCGAAACGACATGGATATGATTGACAGCCTGAACAGACCCCGGCTCACTGCGGAAGAAATGAAAGTCATCGTTGATAAACTAAGAGATGTTGCCCGGAACATGCATTGATTCAACCTGGAAAAATTTGACTTTGGAATGAAAAGTTCATACCTTTTGGTAATCCTAAGACCTCTAAATTCTACGGGACTTTGAAAATCCCGGGTTCTCTCAAAGGATTTACTTAAAAACAGCAATATGAAATTATTTACGATTGTCAGCTGGATTTGCGGTATAGCAGCCGCCCTGATTATCCTTACCGGTGCAATATCCCTTGTATCGGGTGAGACTTTTTTCGGATTGAGGCGTGTGGTAAACTATTTTCATGTGGCCAACAGTTTGTTGCTGCTTGCAATCCTTTGCCTTTTAGCCAACCAGGCATGCCTCAACAAAAAAAGTCAACCGGGATAGTCCTTTCTCTGCTTTTTCGGAGGCACCGGATCATAGCCGTGAGTTCCCCATGGATTGCACCGAAGAATGCGCCAGATGGCCAAAACACTGCCCCTGAATATGCCATGCACTTTTAACGATTCAATGGCATATTCCGAACAGGTTGGAAAATGTCGGCAACTATTGGGTAGCAGGGGGGAAATTGAGTATTTGTAAAACTTTATCGGCAGGATCATCAACCATATAAAACCGCGATGAATGTATTGTATAACTTTCATGCTGGCGGATCAATTACCGGAATACTCCACAAAATTACGCTCGGTTTCATATAGAATAACCTGGATGTCAAAAACCTTGTTGATCTTTGACCGCAGAATATTCCATATGGCCACGGCAATGTTTTCCGCCGATGGGATAGTATTTGCAAATTCAGCGACATCAAGATTCAGATTCCGGTGGTCATAACGCTTCACAACAAATTCTTCGGTTATTTCTTTCAGTTCCTTCATATCGAAAACATAGCCTGTTTCGGGATTAATATCACCCGTAACTTTAACGACAAGATCATAATTATGACCGTGGTAATTCGGCAGGCTGCATAATCCGAATACTTCCTCATTCCTGCGGTCATCCCATAACGGATTGAATATACGGTGTGCTGCATTGAAATGGGATTTTCGACAAACTGTAACTTTCATTATTCTTAATTTAAAGGCAAAGTTACTTGTTTTGGATCATTTTGCATTATAGTGAAATCCGACAGAAAACAATTTTACTATTAAAAAGCATTTTGCAAAATTTTAACGCAGAGCAACATCTAAAGTTTTGTTTACCAGGCTTTATTGAGGACGCAGAGAAATCTCATTGCATTCGGTTGAACGATTCCAATACCTGGATATTGCCAATCTGCGAAATCTGCGAAAATCTGCGAGAACATAAGCCCCTCGAAATCTAATACATCTGCGAAATCTGCAGGTTCTGCGAGATATAAACCCGCCTCATCCATTCTCACGCTCTTTTTCCAGCTTCTTGACCGGCAGATCAACATTCTCCCTGAAAATTCCGTAATGATGATCGCGAATTTCACTCACTATTTTAGTAATCTCCTTTTGAGGGGTATGCTCCATGACAAGCACTCTTTCAAAAAGTTCAATGGCTGTTTCAAATTCTTCAGGAATCACCTGGTCCGCCCCCAACCTGTACAATTCTTCAATATCCTCAACATGTTTTGTTCTGATCAGAGTAAAGGCCTTTGTATTCAGCTTCCGGATATGCTCAAGGATTGACATGGATGTGATAAGGTTACCCACCGACACCACAATGATCTTAGCCTTGTGTACATATGCCTTCAGGAGAATCGGATCGTTAACCGCATCCCCATATATCACTGTTTCCCCTTTCTGTTGCCTTTTCCGTGCAGAAGCGGGGTCAAAAACAATGGATACATAAGGAAGATTCATGGATTTTGCCATCTTCGACAAACTTAATGCCCTTGAATCCTTACCAATAAAAACAATGTGATCTTTCATTTCAGGAATATCAATCTCCGGCAAAGGGAACATGCCATTTACCAACCTGGAGGGAAGCGGAAGTTTCAATAGTCCATTGGCTATCCTTTTTGAAGCAAGCATATGCAAAGGAGTAACCGACATTGTAATGACCGCCGCGGAGAGAAACAACTGGTAAATATCCCCGGATATAATATTATATTCCATTCCTGTCCGGGCCAGGATAAATGAGAACTCTCCTATCTGGCTCAGGGCAATTCCTACCATGATTACGCCCCGAAAGGTATGTCCCAGGAAGAATGCGGTGACACCGGCAATGGCCGACTTCATCAAAATAATTACTAAAACGGTCACGATAACAAGAACAAAGTTGTGAGCAACGTAATTAAGGTCGAGCAATATCCCGATGGAAACAAAAAAGAAACTTGAAAACGTGTCCTTGAAGGGGATTAAATGTCCGAAAGCATTATGGCTGTATTCTGATTCAGAGACCATCAATCCGGCCAGGAAAGCTCCGAAAGCGAGCGACAGCCCAAGCGATGATGTAAAAAGTGCTACAGCGAGACAAATCAGCAGGATGCTCATAATGAACAATTCCTGGTTCTTTGTCATTGCAATTGCTCTCAACAACCTGGGCATCAGCCATCGGTTACCGATGAATATCAATACAATAATGACCGTTGCCTTGCCCATCAGTATCAGGTATTGTCCCTGACCTCCGCTCCCTGATCCGCCCAGCATGGGTGTGAAGAGCAACATGGGTACCAGTATTATATCCTGAAATATCAATATCCCAAGGACGGTTCGTCCATAGTTGGAGGTAAGTTCGGAGCGTTCCTGAAGTATTTTCAACACCACGGCTGTGCTGCTTAATGCGGTCAAAAACCCTATAAACAGGCCAGCTTTCCATTCTATATGAAATGCATGTACAATAAACAGGGTTATGAAAACCGTGAAAACAACCTGCATAAAACCGCCAAGGAATACAACCTTACGAATCTTATAAAGATGATCCATGGAAAACTCGAGGCCAATTGTAAACATGAGCAAAACAACCCCGATATCCGCCATGATCTCAATTTCATGGGGTGCATGGATCAGCCCGAATAAATGCGGACCGGCAATGATCCCTGTCAGCAGGTAGCCAATAATTGTAGGAACCCTGATGCGGGTAAACAAATAATTTACCCCCGTGGATAGGGCAAAAATTACAACGATGTCTTTTAGAACGGCAAGTTCCATGATGTATACTATGCTGTAAAGATAGTTTTTACCTTCAAGAAAGCATGTCAAGGTCTGCAGGAGAATTCAGGTTTGAAAACATCTCCCGGTTATAAAAATCCAGATGGGGTCCAATCTCGACGTACCTGCACCGGATTGATTTCAAAAATTTCAATATGCTGTATTCTCCGGACTGCACCTGGTGTTCAAGAACATTAAGTGCGCTACGGTTGTATAATCCGCATAACGGTTCTACCCATCCCTTTCCATGAACAGGGATCACAGCATCTTCCCCGCCGGTTTGTTCAAGCAAATATCCAACCAATTGAGAACCTGCAAGGGGCATATCGCAGGTTAAAATAAAGTTCCAATCGGTTTTTGATCTTTTCAGGCAGGAATATAACCCATTGACCGGTGCTTGTACTGCCAATTCGTCTGTCCATACATCGCAGCCTGTAAAATTATAGGCCTGAAGGTTTGAACTGATAATTACCTTTTCACAATGGGGCGTCAGTGCTTCAATGGCATACATGATAAGGGTCTTTCCCCGGAGTGGCATGAGCGATTTGTCCTCTCCCATGCGGCTGCTGAGGCCACCTGCCAGGACAATACCGGTAACTGCAACCGGGGCCATCAATGTGAGTCTATCCTGTGAATCATCCGCAAAGAGTGCTCAAGGGTAGTAAATATTTCTTCTGCATATTCCCTCGCAGCTTTTGGGCTTCCGGGCAAGGCATATATAAGGGTTTCTCCCACTAACCCCGCAATGCTCCTGCTCACAAGGGCATTCGGAAATTTCATGCCATACTTTACCCTGATCATTTCCATAATGCCCGGTATCTCTTTTGACAGCAGGGGTCGGATCACCTCAGGGGTAATATCCCGGGGGCCAAGCCCTGTGCCTCCGGTCGTGAATATTATATCTGTTTTCTCCTGCACATACTTCCTGATCTGTCTTTCCAGCATATCGGCATCATCGGGCAAAATCTCTGTTTCAGCAACAACATGGCGGCCTTCTTTTAAAAAATTTTCTCTTGTCAGCTTTTCAAGCAACGGTCC
Organism: Bacteroidales bacterium; assembly: GCA_041737295.1. Lineage (GTDB taxonomy): Bacteria > Bacteroidota > Bacteroidia > Bacteroidales > UBA10428 > UBA5072. Next base: position 19,399 of record JBGSSA010000166.1, read on the forward strand.
GCTTTGATCTTCATACTCCCCCTTGCTGGCCCTGTCACTTAAGGTGATAATTTTTACCCTTATGATGCGCGGATGATACAGAAAATGATCACCTTCCCTAAGTATGCCTCCCTGCAATACACGGCTGAATATTCCCTCTTTTGGCATTATACAGTCACCGGTTTCCTTATAAATGGCGCACTTTTCACCATGACATTTTTTGCCGATTTGTGTAACCTCAAGAACTACATCGCCTGAGACAAGTTTATCAAGAGGGTGCATGTCAAAAAGCCGAAAACCCTTTACTGTGATATTTTCGGCAAAGTCGCCATAGTTGAATTGCCTGCCGGAGGAGGCCTGCATTTTTTCGATGCTTTCAACTCCTAAAAGGCTGATCTGCCGGTGCCAGTTGCCGGCATGCGCATCGCCTTCTATTCCCGAAGTAAGCATTTTGATAGCCTTTACCGGATGCTTAACCGTTCCTTTTTTTTCAGATGTGTTTACAGATAAAATAACTATTTCTTCCATGTCAGAGAGTTATGTCTTTTTTGGTTTTTTCGATCAGCCTGATCTGTCCGATCACCATACCGGGATCCACTGCCTTGCACATATCGTATATGGTAAGCAAAGCCATACTTACGGCCATCAGGGCTTCCATTTCAACCCCGGTTTTACCAGTACAGTGTACTTCACTGGTTACCCTTATTCCGCCGGTTTCCATTACTGCAGTTACTCCTGCTTTATCCAGCACAATATTATGGGCCAGCGGGATCAACGCTGAGGTCTGCTTGGCCGCCTGAATCCCGGCCAGCTCCGCCACCGTCAGAACATCTCCTTTTTTCACCAGGTTATTCCGGATAAGGTCAATTGTTCCTTCCGACAGGGTAATAAATCCAGATGCCTTTGCCTCGCGCTTCTGCACATCCTTATCCCCCACGTTTACCATTCTCGCTTTTCCCTCCGGATCCGTATGTGTTAGTTCACTCATTGTATAGTTGATGGTTGATTGTTGATGGTTGATTGTTGATGGTTGAAATCAGGCTGAAGGCTGAAGGCTGCACAGGTATTCATCAGTATATTGAACTTTTAGTTTTTCACATTTAACTAAGATCAGCCCCCGATATTATAGAACCGCCCTATCCGGTTCACACAGCCTTTCAGGGGCTTGCTTTCCAGCGCGGAAATAAGTGCCCGTTCTGCACCCAGCGCACGTACCCGAAACTCCTGCTCGCTAAAAAGGCAGGGTTTTACCATTCCATTGGCAGTCAGTCGCAGCCGGTTGCAAATCCTGCAATTTCCACCTTCTCCGCCTTCTACAATCCCAAATTCCCCGGTTTCAAGATCCATTTGCCGGATAAACCGCACCGGAAGACCATGCTTTACTGCAAACTGGCTGACCTGCCTGGCATCTTCCTCATCTGACGAGCCTGAAACCACGCAGTTGATCTTCACCGGAAAAAGTCCTGCTTCTTTAGCTGCCTGTAAGCCGTTGAATACCTGCTGAATACCGCCACCACGGGTAATGGCTTCAAATTTCAACGGATCAAGGGTATCCAGACTCACATTAACCCGCATCAGTCCGGCAGATTTTAATTCCCCTGCCATTTCACCGAGGAGGATTCCGTTTGTTGTCATGGCAAGGTCTTTTACGTCCTTTATTCCCGCAATCATTTGTACCAGTTGCACAATTCCTTTTCTGACAAGGGGTTCCCCACCAGTCAGCCTGATCTTGTTAATACCCATCCCCGTTGCAACCCTCACCACCTCCGTAATTTCTTCAAATGACAGGATATCCTCCGGGTGCAGCCAATGCACACCCTCCTCCGGCATGCAATACCGGCAACGAAGATTACAACGGTCAGTGACAGAGATCCTGAGATAATTGATATGGCGGTTATACCGGTCGAACATGCACGATATCCCCTTCTTTTATTAACCTTACTCCAATAGGTACCTGCATGATACCATCTGCGCGCGCATAAGCGTTGATATGCGCCGATCCGTGATATTCGAGTGGCAGGGCCGTTCCATGGGTCAGTGAAACCGGGATAAATAACAATGTATCATCTTTATTCCGGCTGTATGTAAGTGCCAGGGGAACAGACAGCATCAAGGGCACTTCAGTGCTTCCCATCAGGCTGTTTAAGAGAGGTTTAACCAGCATCTCAAACAAAACAAAAGAAGAAACCGGATTCCCCGGCAAACCCAATACAAAATGGTTTTCTCTCTTGCCAAAAAGCAGGTGTTTACCAGGCTTCACATTCATTCCATGGATCATGATGTCAACGTTCAGTTGCTGAAGAACCGCAGGCACAAAATCATAATCCCCTACCGATACCCCACCCGATATCAGTATTACCTGGTATTTCTTTAAAGAACTTGTCAGCACTTCAGTTAACTTTTCCCGGTTATCCGGAACGATGCCAAGATAATCGGCATGTAAGCCATAATGCATCGTTTGAGTGGTCAATTGTATCCCATTACTGTTTCGAATCTTTCCTGAACCCGGTTTTTTATCCGGCTCAACAAGCTCATTTCCTGTGGATATAACAGCAATTTTTGGTACAGAAAAAACATTAGGCCTTATACATCCCGCTGCTGCCATAATAGCAAGTTGTGCCGGTAGCAGCCTTGTTCCTGCACCTAATATCAGGTCCCCTGATTTTACATCCTCACCCCGGTAACAGATATTGGTATTTTCACTGAACCGGCTGCATTTAACGGAATTGTATGAAAGTTTTGCCGCATGTTCCTTCATCAATACATAATCGGCACCATCGGGAATCATGGCCCCTGTCATGATCCGTGCACATTCTCCGGTTTCAATTGATTTATCAGGTACTTTTCCTGCAGGAATCTCCTCAACGATCATCAGTTCTTTGTCGAGATCCGCTTTTCTGCAGGCAAATCCGTCCATGGCAGATTTATCATACGGAGGCATGTCAACATCCGACAATAAATCCTGCCCCAATACACGGTTTAATGCCATCACAAGGGGTATTTCCTCGCCTGTTAAGGGAATCTTTGAGGATGTGATCACACGGAGGGCTTCTTCAAATGATATCATGCTCGGCTTTTTTTTCCATCTGTTTTGATGTATAACAATTTCATTCAAATTAAGATTGAAGTGATGTCCATCAAAAGTTAACCATATATTATGAAATTGAAGGATATTTCGGGTACTTGTTTTTATTTCTTCATTTCCCGCACGGTTCACGATAAAAAACAGTCCCGGCTCGACAAAATGCCTGAGCCCCCCTGACTCTGCTACAAATAAGGTACGATCACCCGACAGTTCAAGGATTTTACTCATAGCCACGGGCAACTGTTCCTCCTCCGCACAAATAAAAAACGACCGATCTGCACCGGCCTGCAACATACGGGAACTGTCCTTTCCGGTTCCGGTTGCCTTCTCTTCTGCAATATACAGATTTTCCGTGTCATAAATCAATTCCCCGCCGTCGGAAGTCCTGTGTTTATGCGGGCTGATCTTCAGGGCAATAATTTGATTTTCCCGACTGAACTCCTGTATAATCAGGCAGGCTAATGTTGTTTTTCCGGAATCCCTTCCGGTTCCTGCAATCAGTAGTAGTTGCGGCAATTTTAGCAAACACATGTGAAAATAGATGCTGTTTTTCTTTCGGCTCCTCAAAAATAACCCAAATAATTGAATTGCATATATTCATATAGATTGATGAATATATTTCTCCGTTATTCTAACCGGCTTTTTCTAAGATCATTAAGATTTTCTGATACTTTCCCGATTGATATTTGTTATTTCGGTATCCATTCAATGAGATTAATATCATTAAATTCACACTCTACGTAATTTTTAACCCATGACCAGACAAAACATTTCATCCGGTTCGCCTTTTGAAAAATCCATTGGCTTTTCACGGGCAGTGAAAATGGGTAATACGATTTCCGTTTCAGGAACAGCACCTATTGCGGATGATGGATCCCCGGCCTTCCCGGGCGATTTATATAACCAGACAAAACGCTGAAATAAGACCGGCAGCTACCATGGTTGAGATCAACGGATTGATAAATCCGGAATGGCTCGTTGAAATGGAAGCGGATTGTATTGTTTAACATATCTGCAATTTAAAATTTTACTAAATTTGTATAAAATTAGTTGCCATGACATTGAGCAAGGATGCACAAGAACTTCGGATTATTATCGAAAATGCGATAAAGGATCATCAGATCACCCGCGATGAATATGAACAGATCATACACCAGGCCACGGGCGATGGACATATTGATCCGCAGGAAAGATCACTTTTAATGCAATTACGGGAAATGATTGAGGATAAGACTATCAAGTTTGTAAAATAATTGGCATGCCCTGCATATTGTTTTTAGATGACGATTGCTGTCCTGCTCCCGGCAACAAATTGATTCGTACAATTGTTACTAGCAGAAGAATTGTAACCATTAATACCTGAAGATATGAACCGAAGGATTTTTGTAAAAAGTGCTACAGCGGCCGCTGGCCTTGTGGCATTCAGTCCTGCTTTGCTCCATGCCCGGCCTCGTTTAATTAAGAAAATTTCCGACAGGGTTATGTTGGGAAAAATGGGAGTCGAGGTTTCGCGCATGGCCATGGGAACAGGAACACATGGTGTCGGCCGCAATTCAAACCAAACGCGGCAGTTGGGAGTCAAGGGGCTTGCCGATTTGCTGAAGGCGGGATATGATAAGGGGGTTACATTTTGGGACTCGGCCGATCAATATGGTACGCATCCGCACCTTAAAGAAGCCCTCAAATTAGTTCCCCGTGAAAAAGTTGTAATTCTGTCCAAAACACATGCTACAACAGAATCTGAAATGAAGGCTGATCTCGACCGGTTCAGGAAGGAACTGGGAACAGACTATATCGATATTTTGCTCCTTCATTGCATGATGAGCGATGATTGGCCCAAGGAAAGAGAAGGGGCTATGAAGGTTTTGTCAGAGGCCCGTGAAAAAGGAGTGATCAGGATGCATGGCGTTTCATGCCATACCCTGGGTGCGTTGAAGTCGGCTGCTGCATCTCCCTGGGTGCAAATCGACATGGCACGTATCAATCCCTATGGTGCCGAGATGGATTCAAAGGTGCCTGTTGTGGTGGATGTACTCAAACAAATGAAACAATCAGGCAAGGTGGTCATGGGCATGAAGATATTCGGGGCCGGACAGCTGACAGACCGCCTCGACGAATGCCTGAAATATGCCCTTGATCAGGATTACCTTTCGTGTTTTACAATTGGTGTGGAAAATCTGACGCAGCTAAACGACCTTGCTGTAAGGCTTCCGGCTGCAAGTTGAAAATCATCCGTTGCCGTAATACCGCCGGATCAATCTGAAGCTGATCTGTTGAATGATCCATGCCAGTATGCATCCGACCATGGCGCCGCAAATGACATCTCCGGGATAATGGGCTCCCAGGTATATACGGCTATAGGAAACCAATAAGGCCCAGGAAAACATCCCCAGGGTTATCCACCTGTTTTTATAAACCAGCGAGATAAATGTGGCCAGCCCGAAAGAATTGGCTGCATGCGCTGATACAAAACCAAATGCACCACCGCAATAATTATTTACCCGATGTACAAGGTGACCAATCTGCGGATCCCTGCAGGGTCGCAGCCTTTTTACGCTATCCTTCAGCAGGTTGCAGGTTTGATCGGTAAGTGTTACCAAAACCACAATTGCCAGGATGATCCAGATTGATTTCCATTGATATTTCTTAATGATAAATGCCAGGATCACTATATAAAGGGGTATCCATTCAAAACGCCCGGAGACGGCATACATCAGCCAGTCGAAAAAAGGAGAATGGTGGCCGTTCAGCCAAAGCATCCATTGCTGGTCGGTTCGGGTAAGCGTTTCCAGCATATGATCAGGAGTTGAGCTCTTTCCAGAGGATATCTTTCAGCTTTTGCAAATTCAGGTTGCTGTGTGATGAAATGAAAATATTGGGAATTCGGGGCAATTCCTTTTTCATTTCTTTCATCAATTCCTCATCGGCCAGGTCACATTTTGATATGGCGAGAACTCTCTTTTTATCAAGCAATTCAGGATTGAACTCCCTCAATTCGTTCAGGAGGATATTGTACTCGGCCAGGATACTTTTGCTGTCGGCCGGGATCATGAATAACAGGATGGCATTGCGTTCAATATGTCGCAGGAATCTCAGGCCCAGTCCTTTTCCCTCATGCGCACCCTCAATAATTCCGGGGATATCAGCCATAACAAAGGACCGGGAATCCCGGTATTCAACTATACCCAGGTTGGGAACCAGGGTTGTAAAAGGATAATCGGCAATTTTAGGCTTTGCTGCCGATATAGCTGAAAGAAGTGTGGATTTTCCGGCATTCGGAAAGCCAACCAGGCCCACATCAGCCAGTATCTTCAGTTCAAGACTGTACCAGCCTTCTATGGAAGGCTCTCCAGGCTGGGCATACCGCGGGGTTTGGTTTGTAGCTGATTTGAAATGGGTGTTTCCCAATCCGCCACGTCCCCCCTTTACAAGGATATGTTCCTCCCCTTCACTTGTAATTTCAAAAAGCACATCGCCGGTTTCTGCCTCACGGGCTACAGTTCCGAGCGGAACTTCAACGGTCACATCCTCTCCGTCCTTGCCTGTGGAACCTTTTTTACTTCCATCCCCGGCGTGACCGGCAAAAATATGTTTTCTGTACCTGAGATGCAGTAGGGTCCATAACTGGCTGTTCCCCCTGAGTATAACATGCCCCCCCTGGCCGCCATCACCTCCGTCAGGACCTCCCTTGGCGATAAATTTTTCGGTCCGTAAATGGGCAGAACCCTTGCCCCCTTTGCCGGAACGGCAAAAAATGCGGATGTAATCTACAAAATTTGAATCAGCCATAAGCAGTGACGAGTGACAAGTGACCAGTGACGAGTAGTTGACGCCTGATAGGTCAGACTTGTTGAATATTTAGAAAACTATTTAACTTTATCGATCGCCGCACCAAGCCTGGTGAAAATATCCTCGATGCTGCCCATGCCATTCACCGCACTGAATTTTCCCTTTTTGCTGTAATAATCAATAACGGGTGCTGTTTCCCGGTTATACACCGCGATCCGGTTTTCAATAATTGAAATATCCTGGTCATCGGCTCTTCCCGATACCTTTCCCCGCCCCATCAACCGGTCAATCAATTCCTGCTTGTCAACGTCAAGGGCAACCATTATGCTGATGGCTGTCTTTTTCTTTGCCAACAGTTCGTCCAACGCAGCAGCCTGGGCTGTGGTCCTGGGAAAGCCATCGAAAATAAAACCCCTGGCATCAGCATGCTGATCAAGTTTGCCCTCAATCATTCCAATAACAACCGCATCGGAAACCAGTTCCCCTTTTTCCATGAATTTCTTTGCTTCAATACCCAGCGGTGATTTGGCCGCGAGTTCACCCCTCAGGATATCTCCTGTGGATAAATGCACCAGGTTATATTTTTCAATCAGGTTTACGGCCTGGGTTCCTTTACCAGCGCCCGGAGGGCCAAACAAAACAACATTCAGCATAATAAGAAAATTTAATTTGTTATATAATTTGATGGAATACTATTCTTCCAGTGCGTAGAGATTCCGGAGATTCCGCCCGAAACCGTTATAATCCAATCCGTATCCAACAACAAAGTTTTTTGGAATACGGAATCCAACATAATCGATATTTAATTCTTTTGAATAAAGGTCGGGTTTAAGAAGCAGCGTTGCAACAAAAATCTGCCGCGGCCTGAATCCTTTGATCTGTCCAATAATACTTTCAATTGTATTCCCCGTATCAATAATGTCCTCAATTATCACAACGGTCTTATCTTTCAGATCCTCGGTAATTCCAATCAGCCGCTTTACTATCCCGGTGCTCGACTGTCCGCTGTAAGATGTCAGTTTTACAAAAGTTACCTGCACATTAAAATCGATCTTTCTTACAAGATCCGATGCAAACATAAATGCCCCGTTCAAAATTCCAATAAAAATAACATCTTCATTGCCCAGTTCTGTGTTAATCCTGTCGGCAATGCGCTGTACCTCGGCCTGAATTTTGTCGGCCGTTATGAACAGGGAAAATTCCTTATCATACAGGGTAATTTTACTCATACAATAATTCAGGGATTTACCCTCGCAAGATACGAATAATTGCCTTAAATTAGACTCTGAATATTTAATTACTGATGAAGCCACTTGTAAGTATTATTATGGGCAGTACATCTGACTTCCCTGTTATGGAAGCAGCCGCGAAGATCCTGGATGAACTGGAGATCCCCTTTGAGATGAATGCCCTGTCTGCACACCGGACACCTGAAGCCGTGGAAAAATTTGCCAAAGAAGCCGAGCAGCGCGGCCTGAAAGTTATAATTGCCGCAGCAGGAATGGCCGCCCATTTACCCGGGGTCATTGCCTCCATGACCAGTTTGCCGGTTATCGGGGTGCCTGTTAAGGCATCCCTTGAAGGCCTGGATTCCCTGCTGGCAATTGTACAGATGCCTCCCGGCATCCCGGTAGCCACGGTGGGCATCAATGCTTCCCTGAATGCGGGGATCCTGGCAGCCCAGATGATTGCGCTTTATGATGAAAAAACAGCCGGTGCGTTGAAAAAACATAAGAACGGACTGAAAAAGAAAATTGTCCAGGCCAACGAGGAATTTGCAAAAATTTCCTTCAAGTACAAGGTTGGATAGTGAGCGGTGAGCCAATGGGCTAGTTTTTTTGCAGGGAAATAGTAAGGCAGATTTTAGACCGCATAACTGCGGCCTGTTATAAGAAATCAGATTTGCTTTCTGTGAAAATTGCAGAATTTACACTGGTCATGCTGATGGCGTTCATCAGCATTCAGTCTTCCGGGGCATTTGTTACAGCAGATGCCCGGTCAAGATCGCTCGCATCGGCCGATGCCGCACTTACAAGCGATGCATCCGGATGGTCCAATCCGGCCGCGCTATCATTCCTTGAGAAACCGTGCATCAGCCTGCAGGCGGAGAACCCGTGGTGCATTTCAGAGCTGGCCACAGGGGCCGTTTCGCTTTGTGTCCCCACCCGGAGCGGCACCTTTGCCCTTTCATTCAGCCGTTATGGATTTGTAGCCTTTCATGAAACCCAGGCTGGCGTATCCTTTGGCAAATCGCTCTGCAAAAAGGTGAAAGCAGGAATTAATCTGGAATACAGAAGAATTAAGCAGTATGCGGAGTATGGCAGTCTTTATGCTATAATACCTTCCGCGGGAATACAAGTCCTGCCGGTGCCCGACCTGGTGCTGGGGCTGAAGGTTTTCAATCCAGCCGGCCAGGGCTATTATCCTCATGGTTACATGAAGCTGCCTGCTGTGATTAAAGCGGGAATAGCGTATCAGCCCGATCCGGATATCCTGTTTTGTTTTGAACTGAACAGTGAAATGGGATGTAAACCGGTATACAGCGGGGGCGTTGAATATACCTATGAAAAGCAGTTCATCTTGCGGCTTGGGCTATCCTCTGCTCCATACAGGCAGTATTCCCTGGGGATCGGGTACTTGGGAAAACACCTGAAAACAGACCTGGCCGTATCTCATCATCCGGTGCTCGGGTTCAGTCCGGTTATTACACTTTCGGTTGAACTGTGAGGGTCGTTAAGTAACATTCCGTCGCATTCAGCGCGATACATATTAATAACCCCCGCTAAATATTTCGCGGGTCATACCACATATTGCATTAAATACTATTTTTGCACTTCATTAAATACCAACTATCAGGCATGTCGGTTCAACCTACGGTGGCAATATTGGGAAGCGGAAGCTGGGCTACTGCGTTGGCCAAATTGTTATTAAACAATCAATCACAGATAAATTGGTTTGTACGTTCGGAAGAAGATATAGCCTATTTTCAAAAATACAAACACAATCCGAAATATATAAGTGATATACAATTTGATATTGACCGGATCCACTTTTACAATTCAATTTCGGAAGCAATTGAAGCTTCTGATATCCTTATTTTTGCCATTCCGGCCCCTTTTCTAAAAGAAACACTGAACAGCTTCACGGGTGATTTCGGCGACCGCATGATCATGTCGGCCATCAAGGGAATTGTACCTTCAGAAAACCTGACTGTGGCAGAGTTCTTTAACCGCATTTACAACGTACCCTTTAAGAATATCAGCATTATCAGCGGCCCATGCCATGCAGAAGAAATTGCACTTGAACGGCTTTCATATCTTACCATTGCATCGGCAACAAAAGCCCAGGCACAGGAATTAACACCCCTTCTGAGATGTCACTACGTAAAGGTTGAAAGTTCCGAAGACATCTACGGAACCGAATATTCCGCCGTTCTTAAAAATATAATTGCTATTGCCGCTGGTATCTGCCATGGGCTTGGTTACGGCGATAATTTCCAGGCAGTACTTGTATCAAATGCCATGATAGAAATTAAACGGTTCCTGGCGAAGACCTATAAAAGCAAACGCAAACTGCTCAGTTCACCATACCTGGGCGACGTGATGGTCACGGCATATTCGCAATTCAGCCGCAATCGCACCTTTGGTATGATGATTGGCAAAGGGTATTCCGTGAAATCAGCACAGCTCGAAATGAACATGATTGCAGAGGGGTATTATGCCGTAGCCTGTATCCGGGAATTGAACAAGACCTACCAGGTGAAGATGCCCATTATGGATGCGGTGTATAATATACTTTATGATAAAGTTTCCCCCGCCCTCGAAATCAAACTGCTTACTGAAAACCTGAAATAATATACTATAATGGAGACCTTGAAAATTGACATCAGCAAAGTATTCGGATTCGTTCCCCGTGAAGAGATCTTTGCCCTGGAATCAAATGCAAAGAAAGCTGCCAGCGCTCTTGAAAATAAAACCGGAAAGGGAAATGATTTCCTGGGTTGGGTGAACCTGCCCTCTTCGATTTCCGAAGCAGAAATACAGGATATTGAACAGGCAGCAGCCCGGATGCAAAAGCAGGTTGATGCCGTGGTGGTTATTGGCATCGGGGGATCCTACCTCGGAACTCGGGCTGTGTCAGAGGCTCTTTCCCATTCCTTCCTTCATTTGAAAAAAGACAGGAAGCATCCCATAATCCTGTATGCCGGACAAAATATCGGCGAGGATTATCTCAACGAGCTGGTGGAGGTGCTGGATACAATGCGATATGGAATTGTTGTCATTTCCAAATCGGGAACCACAACTGAGCCTGCCCTGGCATTCAGACTTCTTAAAGGAAATCTCGAAGCCAAAGTGGGAAAGGAAGCTTCCAAAGAACTGATCATAGCCATTACTGATGCCCATAAGGGTGCGCTTCATACAACAGCCGTCCGGGAAGGGTATAAAACTTACGTAATTCCGGATGATATCGGGGGAAGGTATTCGGTGCTGACACCCGTAGGACTGGTGCCCCTGGCCATCAGCGGAATTGATATCCGTGCCCTTATAAAAGGAGCTGTGGATATGGAAAAATTAAGCTCTTCAACCACCGCGTTTGAAAAAAACCCATGTGCATTGTATGCAGCTGCCCGGCAAAAACTTTATCAAAGCGGGAAAAAAGTTGAAATCCTTGCCAATTTTGATAATAAACTGCATTTCTTGGCCGAATGGTGGAAACAACTCTATGGTGAAAGCGAAGGAAAAGAAGGAAAAGGAATATTTCCGGCCAGTGTAGATCTTACAGCGGATCTCCACTCTATGGGTCAATATATCCAGGAAGGGGAACGAATTCTTTTGGAAACAGTAATATCTGTGAAAAATACGGCAACCCGTTTAGATATCCCATCTGAAAAAGCGGATCTGGACGGATTGAATTATCTCGCCGGTAAACGCGTGGATGAGGTAAATAAAATGGCTGAGCTCGGTACCATGCTGGCCCATGTTGACGGTGGAGTTCCCAACATCCGTATTGAAATACCGAAACTGGATGAGTATTATCTTGGCCAGTTGATGTACTTCTATGAAAAGGCTTGTGGTATCAGCGGTTACCTGATGAATGTGAATCCATTTGATCAGCCCGGTGTGGAGGCCTATAAGAAAAACATGTTTGCCCTTCTTGAAAAACCCGGTTTTGAGGCTGAAACAAAAAAAATCAAGTCCCGGATTTCTTAATCCTGATCTCCTAAGGTCTGCGGGAAAACTTGTGTGGCGATAATCGGATCTCCCTCAATTTTCCCGCAGATACGACATCCGATTACCGAATACCGATCACCGACCACCGACCACCGACCACCGATTACTGATCACCAAAAACCGATCATTGATCACCGATTACAGTTCACCGGTCACCAACCTGCAACTTTTTATGCCACTTATTCGTTTAATTAAATAAGTTTCTACAATAATTTTTTCGGGGTTAATTCTTTTTTGATAAGTTATTTGCACAATTATTGTAGGTGTTATTTTGTTTCTATAATTTTATGAAAACTGTGATACCAATCAAAAACCCTGATCTTGAATTATTTAGCTCATATCTACTTATCCGGCACCAATGAACAAATCCTGGTGGGTAATTTCATTGGAGATTACGTTAAGGGATTTGAACTCGGACGGTTTAATGAGTTGGTTCGCAAAGGGATCATGCTTCACAGGCATATCGATTCCTTCACGGATACCAATATCATTGTAAAACGGAGCAAGGCGAGAATTCTGGACAAGTACCATAAATATGCCGGGATTATCGTTGATATCTTTTATGATCATTTTCTTGTTACAAACTGGCCATCCTATTCATCTGTTCCAATTGATGAATTCGTCCATAATGTACACGGTACACTCACCCGGTATGTAGAAATGCTTCCTGAAGGAGTAAAATTGTTTCTTCCTTCATTTATTCATAATAACTGGATTCAGAAGTATTCAACTATTGAAGGAATTGAAGATGTGCTGCATAAAATGTCTGCACGCACAACCCTGCCCGAAGAAACGGAATATGCGATCCGTGTATTAAGAGAAGAATATTACAAATTTGATTCTGACTTTTCAGCTTTCTTTCCCGCTTTGATCAATTATGTTAACCGCGCTTTTGATATCGATCTTGAACAGAAGGAATATCCGGGATGGGATATGAAGACGGGATGAAGAGAATTATGAATGATGAATGATGAATTATAAATGGAAATCAGGGCTTCATTCATAATTAATAATTCATAATTCATCATTCTTCTTTACTTATTATACTTCTTCCTCACCGAATCCAATCGCACCAATACAAACAACAACAGGGTAAATGCGAGCATGGCTGATCCGCCGTAGCTGAAGTAAGGCAAAGGTATTCCAATTACAGGGAACAGGCCGATGGTCATCCCAATGTTAATCGCAAAATGGAAAAACAGGATGGAGGCGACCCCATATCCATAAATCCGGGCGAACTGTGACCGCTGTCGCTCGGCCAGTAACAATATCCGGATCAGCAAACCTGCATATATCAAGATAACAATTGTTGTGCCCAAAAAGCCCCATTCCTCACCTACTGTGCAAAAAATGAAGTCTGTGCTTTGCTCCGGCACAAAATCCAGTTTGGTCTGGGTTCCCTTTAAATATCCCTTGCCTGCAAAACCTCCTGAACCAATGGCAATCTTCGACTGATTCAGGTTATACCCCACGTCCCTGATATCCGTTTCCTTTCCCAGCAAAATATTCATACGGGTCTGCTGATGCGGTTTTAATATGGTATGAAAAACATAGTCCACCGTGAAAGTAAACCCAATAAAACCATAAAGGAATACAAGCACAAGCAAAACTCCTTTCGCTTTTTTTATGGCCATTAAAAACAGAAATACAACCGATGAAAGTCCAAGTGAAATAAGTATCATCTCATAAGCAGTGGGCTTGATCGACAACAAGGGAAGTGATAGCTTAACCGCAAAATAGAAAAATACCAGGATTACACTGGCGATAACCGACTGCCGGATCGTGGAATTGATGATACCATAACCAATTATGGCAAATGAGATCAGTATGATGACCACGGTTACATTGCTCATCAGCAGGGTCATCAAAAAGAGTGTGGCCACAAAAATGGCTGATGCCAGTATCCAGCCGGGCATGCCTTCACGATACAACAACAACCCAAAGCAACTGAATACCAATGCAGTTCCCCAGTCAGGCTGTACCGCAATCAGACCTACAGGCAAACCGATTAATAACCCCATAACCATCATCGACTTCCATGTCCATAACCTTACGTTATAACCGCTGAGGTACCTGGCAATGGCCAGGGCAGTGGTTATTTTCACAAATTCAGACGGCTGAAGGTTGAACCCCATAATCCGGATCCATGAACGGGAATTATTGACTTCAACGCCAAATAAAAGTACGGAAAGCAATAACAGGATTGACACGCCATAGATGACATACGCAAAATAATGATAGAACCGGTGATCGATAGCAAACAGCAGGATGATAAGAATAAAAGAGGCCAGTATCCATAACAACTGTTCACCGTAATTCATACGGACATCGAAAATGGACTTAAACTGGTCATTAAAGGATGATGCAAAAATATTCATCCAGCCGAAAATCACCAGCAGCAGGTATAAGCCCACCGTTGTCCAGTCAATTTCCTCGCTTATATTTAGTTTATCTATCATTGCCTGTTCAAAAGATTACTGTTCAACATCCTTTCTTCAATCCATTTCCTGGCTGGTGCAATAGAATCAGTCAGGTATTTTTCAATCATGAGACTGGCTATAGGAGCTGCATACGTTGCTCCGTAGTTACCGTTTTCAACAAATACAAGGATGGCAATTTTAGGATCGTTTTTAGGGGCAAAGGCGATAAATACAGAATGGGGCTGTCCGTGAGGATTTTGTGCTGTGCCGGTTTTACCGCAGACTACGATATTGGACAATTGGGCAATACCAGCTGTTCTGCCGGCTCCCCCGTTTACGGCAAGTTCCATTCCCCTCACTACAATGCCAAAATTCTCAGTATCTATCGGAATTATGTGCTTTTGAGTGAAACGGTTTTCAATAGTGTCGATTCCTTCAATATGTTTTATTACGTGCGGTGTAATAAAGTAACCCCGGTTGGCAATGGCGGCTGTCATATTTGCCATTTGAAGCGGAGTCATAAGCACTTCCCCCTGACCTATCGACAATGAATTTATGGTGACAGCATTCCAGTGATGGGAGCCGTAATATTTATCGTAGTAGGAAACCGGTGCAATGAAGCCTTTTAATTCGTTATTGAAATCAGAATTCAGGCGACTCCCGAAACCAAAAGACGTGGCATATTCACGCCATCGATTATATGCCTGTTCTGCATCCTTGTATTTCGGATTTTCTATGATCCTTAAAAAGACATTGCAAAAATAAGCATTGCAGGAATTCTGTATTCCATGTACAAGATCAAGCGGACTTGAATGTTCATGACATCTCATACTTACACCCCTGCCATAAAATCCCATGTTGCATGAAAAGGTGGAAGCCGGACTGATCACTCCTTCCTGCAAACCCACCAGCGCATTGAAAGGTTTAAAAGTTGAACCCGGCGGATAATTGGCCATGAGTGCGCGGTTAAACAGGGGTTGCAGCGGGTCGGACTGGAGTTTGGCATAATTTGTGGTTCGGTCACGCCCAACAAGCAGGGACGGATTATAACCAGGTGCGGAAATCAGGGACAATATCTCGCCTGAAGAAGGTTCAATAGCTACCACACTGCCTTTGAAATTTTTCATCAGCATTTCACCATATTCCTGCAGATCGCCATCAATGGTGCTGACAAGGTATTTACCCACAATGGCATCTTCATCGAATCTGCCGCCCTGGTAAGAACCTTTAACCCTTCCATGTACATCCACCAACAATACTTCCTGGCCTTTTCGGCCCTCCAGGAATTTTTCATAATATCCTTCAATACCGCTGATCCCAATGTAATCCCCCAGCGAATAATTGCTGTTGGCAGCCATTATTTTTTCATCCACCTCCCCGACATATCCAAAAAGATGGGCTGCAAATTCCTTATTATATCTTCTTAGGGTGCGTGAACGCACATAAAACCCCGGGAATTTGTAAAGCTTTTCCTGAAGCTGGGCGTAATTTTCAGGTGACAATTGTTTTACAAACGGTTCCCGGCGATATCTGGGTCCGAAAGAACGTTTAATACCGGCTTTCATTTTTGCCAGATCCATGCCAAGTATGCCGGCCAGTTCAACAGTATCGAATGGCTTCAGCTCGTACGGGGCAATCATAAGATCATATGCCGGCTGATTATAAACCAACAGCTTTTTGTTGCGATCATATATCAACCCCCTGGAAGGGTATAATATTTCAATGCGCTTAGAGTTGTTTTCAGCTGAAAGCTTATAACTGGAATCAATCACCTGCAGGTAAAATAACCTGATAACAAGTGACAGGGTGGCCAGCAATATGATGCCGGCTATTATATTTCTGCGGGAAGCAAACTGGTCCATCCGCTATTTTCGAAAAATAAAGTACTGACTGAAAATTAAAATAACTGACGTTAATAATGTACTGGATAACGCTCTTAAAAATGTGCTGAAAAAATGCTGAAAGGTAAATACTTCCAGGTAAAACAAGGTAAAATGATGGATCAGTACCAGAAGAACTGTATATTTTATAAACCACTCCAATCCAAATTGTATCATCCGGGGTTGGGTACCGGTCTGGTAACCTTCACGCGGTGAAAAGATGGTAAGGACAGCAGGCCGGGAAAAGGCCATGAGCACCGTGGCACTCGAATGCACACCCGGCGTTCCCATAAAGAGATCGATCGTAAGTCCAAGCAAAAAGGCGCTCAAAATCAGCACTGCTTTAGGAACATCAAATGGCAGCAACAACACGAAAAGAACATAAACATACGGATTAATGTATCCGGAAAGTTCAATATTGTTGAAAACCAGCAGTTGTGTCAGGATCAGGATGACAAACAGGAACAGATATATAATGAGTGATTTGATCATTTGCTTGCGGCATTATCGAGGGAATCAGTTTCGCTTTTCGCGAAATTCCTGATTACCTGAACATAATTTAATTTTCTGAAATCGGTGGATAATTTCACCCGGATCACATAATAATTGCCTCCCTTGAGGTGAAAATCAGCTATAACCCCGATATGATGGCCCTCGGGAAAAACGCCTCCGAAACCACTTGTAATAACAGTATCTCCGGCGGTAACTTTTACATGGTGCGGTATATCCACA
The DNA here is from genome assembly GCA_041737295.1 of Bacteroidales bacterium. Taxonomy (GTDB): domain Bacteria; phylum Bacteroidota; class Bacteroidia; order Bacteroidales; family UBA10428; genus UBA5072. Next base: position 36,515 of record JBGSSA010000166.1, read on the forward strand.
AGTGTTGCATATTCACTATCATTACCGTTCCAGTTTAAGGGTCCGAAATAGCCATTGCTTTTTATGCGGGCACTTACCATAAAATCACGGTTAAGTACAGATAAAACGGATGAATAATTTTCAGAAACCGATTTGACAACTCCAATTATACCCTCACTTCCGATAACTGCCATATCAGGAACCACTCCCGCACGGCTTCCTTTATCGAGGGTAATAAAATTGAACTGCTTATTTACAGTATTATTGACAACCTTTGCTGTTGTATAGAAGTAATGTTCTGGCCTGATTGAATCACCAATATAAATAGAATCAGGGGCCTTTTCCGAAAATGATGCTCCAAGCCGGTTATACAACCGTGCATTTTCCTCTGCCAGCATCCGGTTTTCACTTCGCAATGTAAGATAGTCTTTGATATTCTCCACCCGGGTCGACATCCTTCCTGAAACGGAATGGGAAAAACTGTAAAACCGCACCTTCTGGTAAGGATTGGCTGTAAACAGCAAAAACATCGAAAAGGTCTCAATTAGCAAAAACAGGATCAGGAAATGATGCTGAACTATAAATCGCAATAAATTTCTCATCCGTCAAATGCAGGTTTGCATGTTACATTACCTGATCAGGAGTGACTGATACTTATCCAGGTTTTTCAATATTATTCCGGTTCCGCGGGCAACTGCCTGAAGCGGGTTCTCAGCCACATGAAAAGTGATACTGATCTTATCCGATAACCTTTTCGCCAGGCCGCGCAATAATGCTCCACCACCAGCCAGAAAAATTCCTTTCTGAACAATGTCCGAATACAATTCGGGAGGTGTTTGTTCAAGAACCGACATCACAGCAGATTCAATCTTTGTAAGCGATTTGTCAAGACAATGAGCTACCTCCTGATACGATACGGGTATTTCAATTGGCAGGGCGGTCATCATATTGGGGCCCCTTACGGTATAATCAGCCGGTGCATTGTCAATATCCGGTAAGGCAGCCCCTACATTGATCTTGATATCTTCAGCACTCCGTTCACCTACTTTAATATTATGCTGATGACGCATATAAGCCTGTATATCAGCAGTAAAACCGTCCCCTGCTATGCGGATGGATTCATTGCACACGATACCACCCAGCGCAATAACGGCAATTTCAGTGGTACCCCCTCCGATGTCCACCACCATATGTCCTTCAGGGGCTACAACATCAAGTCCGATACCGATGGCTGCTGCCATTGGCTCATAAACCATATACACGTCCCTTCCTCCGGCATGCTCCGCAGAGTCACGCACAGCCCTGATTTCCACTTCCGTGCTTCCTGAAGGTATACTTACCACCATCCGAAGGGAAGGGGTAAAAAATCGGTTACGGGTGCTGATCATCCTGATCATACCCCGGATCATTTGCTCTGCCGCGTTAAAATCCGCAATTACTCCATCACGTAAAGGCCTGATGGTCCGTATGTTTTGATGTGTCTTACCATGCATCTGCCTGGCAGTTTCACCAATTGCAATCAGCTTCTTGGTTGTTTGGTCAATAGCAACTATCGATGGTTCATCTACTACTATCTTATCATTCTCAATGATAATTGTATTGGCAGTACCCAGGTCAATGGCCAACTCCTGAGTAAATAAAGAAAAAATTCCCATAAAATCTTATTTCTAATGAATTGGTAAAGGTAATACTTTGAATAGTTTATTATTATAAATTCTCAGACCTATTAACGTAGAAAAAAGCAGGTTGTTACGTTTTTTCAATGTTTAAAATGACGTATTCCTGTAAATACCATGGCCATTCCATTTTTGTCACAAAAATCAACTGAATCCTGGTCCCTTACCGACCCGCCTGGCTGTATAACCACCTTAACGCCAGCTTCATTAGCTATCTCCACACAATCGGCAAAAGGAAAAAATGCATCCGATGCCATGACAGCACCTGCCGTTTCAAATCCGAAATTTCCGGCTTTCACAATGGCCTGCCTGAGTGAATCCACACGACTGGTTTGTCCAACTCCGCTGGCGATCAGCTGTTTATTCCTTGCCAGAACGATCGTATTGGATTTTGTGTGCTTAACCACTTTATTGGCAAATATGAGGTCTTCATACTCGGCGTCATTCGGGATCCTGTTCGTCGCCGGTTTCATATCCTGGCGGTTTTCAATGCGTGTATCCCGATCCTGTTCGATCACGCCGTTGAGCATGGATCTGAACTGCACCGCCGGCAAGGTGGCATTCTTTCTGATCAGGATGATCCTGTTCTTTTTCTTTTTCAGGGTCTCCAGTGCATCTTCACTGAACGAAGGGGCGATGATCACTTCGAAAAACAATTTGTCAATTTCAATGGCCGTCTCCTGGTCCACTTCGGTGTTGGTGATCAGGATACCGCCATACGCAGAAACAGGATCACCTGCCAGGGCATCTTTCCATGCCTCGGACAGCACAGGCCGGGATGCAATTCCACACGCATTGTTGTGCTTCAGGATCGCGAAGGTTGTATCGGTAAATTCGTCGATCAGGTAAACCGCGGCTTCAATATCGAGCAGGTTATTGTAGGATATTTCCTTCCCCTGCAACTGGTCAAATATTTCGCTGAAATCCCCATAGAATGTTCCCTTCTGGTGAGGATTTTCGCCGTACCGTAAAGGCTTGGCCATCCTGATACTGCGCTTGAAGACCAGCTGCCCGTGATTCCGGTTGAAATAGTTAAAAATCGCCGTATCGTAATGTGATGATATATTGAACGCCTCCATGGCAAAAAGCCTCCGCTGGTCCAGGCTTGTCACTCCTTTATTGTTCTGCAGGATATCCAGTAAAGCAGGATACTGATCTTTCGAGGAAATGATGGCTACATCGGTGTAATTTTTTGCTCCTGCACGAATAAGCGAGATGCCTCCTATATCAATTTTTTCAATAATCTGATCGTCCGACGCTCCCGATGCAACGGTCTCTTCAAAGGGATAAAGATCAACCAGCACAAGGTCCACCGGCGATATCGCGTACTGGGCCATTTCCTTACTGTCGGTTTCATTATCCGACCGGGCCAGAATGCCCCCGAATACTTTCGGATGCAATGTCTTTACCCTGCCCCCCAGAATGGAAGGATACCCCGTAAGTGACTCTACAGAAGTAACAGGAAGCCCGAGATTTACAATAAAGTCACGCGTACCTCCTGTCGAAATCATTGACACATTCAGGGAATGCAGCGTTCGTACAATTTCTTCAAGATGATCCTTGTAATATACGGAAATAAGTGCTGTTTTAATTTTTTTCTCTTCCATAAACCGGGGATTGAATTATATTTAGTAATATGCTGTGGTTAATCATTCTGCGAACCTAATAAACTCTTTTGAAGTTCATAGCCAAGATATTAATTTTTTAAGAAAATAGATAGCGCTTTCTTATCTTTGTTTCACACAAACCGATTCAAGCATGCGATGGTTGTATATCTTTAATGAAAGCCTTCAATCGGCTTACCGTACCATAATTCTGAATAAACTGCGAACCATCCTGTCGCTTATCGGGGTCACAATCGGTATTTTTTCCATTATTTCGGTCCTTGCTGTCCTCGATTCAATGAAAGCAAACATGCAAGCCTCTGTCGACTCGTTCGGAAGCGATGTTATATTCATTGAAAAATGGCCATGGACGCCCGAACCGGGAGAGGAATTTGCCTGGTGGGAATATCTGAACCGGCCAACAACTACGCTTCGGGAATATGCGGAAGTGAAGGACCGGATGAAAGATGTGAAAACGGTCTCCTTTACCGCCGCCATTCAGACCGAGGTTCAATACCTCGACAACAGCGCCGATAATATGCTGCTTTGGGGTATTACAGAGGAATTTGAACAGGTGAGGAGCTTCGACATAGCACAGGGCCGTTTTTTATCGGGATTTGAGATCAACTCGGGCAAAAACTTTTGTATTATCGGAAATACAATTGCCGAAGTGTTGTATAAAGATGTAAATCCACTTGGAAAAACGATCAGGGTCCAGGGAAAAGATTTGACAATCATCGGGCTGTTTACTAAAGAAGGCAAATCATTTCTTCCCGGCGGAAGCATGGACAAGGTTGTGCTGATCCCTGTGCGGTTCATGGCAGGCATGGTCGATCTGAAGGATGAACGCAGCAATCCTCAGATCTGGGTGAAGGCTGCTGCCGGAATGACTGTTGACGAAATGAGGGAGGAAATACGCCGCACAATGCGCTCTATAAGGCGTCTGAGCCCAAGGGTGAAAGATAGTTTTGCCCTGAATGAAAGCAGTCTTCTCAGTGCCGGTATTGAACAAATCTTTAAGGTAGTGAATGTCGCAGGCTGGTTTATCGGAATATTTGCAGTACTGGTGGGTGCATTCGGCATAGCCAATATCATGTTTGTATCAGTGAAGGAAAGAACCAGCATCATTGGAATACAAAAAGCCCTGGGTGCGAAAAGCTATTATATCATCCTTGAAGTACTGTACGAATCCGTTTTACTTTCCCTTGTAGGCGGACTGCTTGGACTTCTTCTTATTTATACCGGAACACTGATTGCCCGTACACAGGATTTCAATATTTTCCTGAGTTCCGGAAACATTGTCCTGGGAATTTTCATCAGTACAACGGTCGGACTCATCGCCGGGTTGATGCCCGCGTTCTCGGCCGCAAGGCTGAACCCGGTTAAGGCAATTGCCAGCACTTTCTAGGGACGAGGAGGTAAATATTTACGATTTACGATTTACGATTGCTCAGGGCGTACCCCGATATAAATAATGCATAAAATTTGAATATCTCATAGCTTTTGGAAATCTTTGACATTTACAATCATTTTTTAAACCGGCTTCTTAATATTACCTGTTCTATGGTCTGTCGCCAGAAATTCTTCATGCTGATCAGCCTGGTCCTTTTGTCATTGCCCGGCTTCCCGCAAAAAAACTCCGATCCCGGCTTACTAACAATTGACCTGATATACAATTCAGGTGAATTTCAAAAGCAATACCCGCCTGAAATACAATGGATCAACGGAGGTGAGTCCTATATAGTCAACGAACCTTCGGTAAAAACCGCTCATGGGAAGATCTTGTACGGTATGAATCTGCTTCGCAAATCCGCAGTGTTTATGTGCCTGCTGAACAACTTATCCCTGAAGGAAGTTCAGCACCGCTGAACATTGAAAGTTTTACATTTTCCCCGGATGAATCAAAGGTGCTTGTTTTTACAAACAGCAGCCGTGTGTGGAGAAGCAATTCAAAAGGTGATTACTGGATCTATGATCTCGTAACAAAAAAACTTAAGAAGATTGGTGCGAAGTTTCCGTCCTCTTCGCTCATGTTTGCCAAATTTTCAGATGATAACCGGTTCGTAGCCTATGTCCACGGCTTTAACATCTTTGTCGAGGATTTTCAGACCGGGGCAATCAGGCAACTTACTTCTGACGGCACTGCTACGGTGATCAATGGCACTTTCGATTGGGTTTATGAGGAAGAATTCGGCTGCCGCGACGGATTCCGCTGGAACAGGACCGGTGAGTATATTGCCTTCTGGCATATGGACGCTTCTTCAACCGGAATATATTATATGCTTAACACAACGGATTCAATCTATTCCCGTCCCATTCCCATTCAATATCCAAAGGTCGGCCAGCCACCTTCGGCAACCAGGGTGGGGGTTATCCGGTTGTCTGACGGAAAAATAACCTGGATACCGGTTCCGGGCGGTGAAACGGCAAATTACCTGCCCCGCATGCAGTGGATCAATGATAGTGAGCTGTTGGTTCAACAGGTCAACCGGAAGCAGGATACACTGAAACTCTTTGTTTATAATATAATCCCTGGAAATATTAAAAATATCTATGAAGAACATAATGCTGCCTGGGTTGATATCACTGTTTCTGACATAAGTGCCGATGCCTGGGAAATGGAAGATCTTCCATTGGTCGACAAGGGCATGGCTGTATTAAGGATGGCGGAAACAGGTGAATGGCGGCATTTGTATAAAATAAACCTGGCTGACGGAAAGATAACTGACATTACCCCCGGAAAATACGATGTGGCCCGGTATTATACTGCTACTGAAAAGTATGCCTGGTTCAATGCTTCTCCAAAAAACAGCACGCAACGATACCTGTACCGTGTTTCTGTCACCGGAAAAGGCGATACGGTGAGAGTAACCCCACGTCAAATGAGCGGAATAAATAAATACAACATATCCCCCGACAGCCGCTTCGCCATCCACAACTTTTCCAATTCAACCACCCCTTCTGTGGTAAGCCTGGTAAATCTCCCCGATCACAGGATCATGAAAATCATGGTTGACAATACCGTTTTAAAGGATCGCGTTGCTTCCCTGAAACCCGTTTCAACTTCATTTTTCAACGTTACCACTGAGGAGGGTATCATCATGGATGGCAAGATGATCAAGCCCTTTAATTTCTCGCCCGACAAGAAATACCCTGTATTGTTTTACGTCTATGGTGAACCCTGGGAGCAGATTGCCACCGACGACTGGAATAATTTGTGGCATGTCATGCTCGCCCAGCAGGGATATATCGTAATTGCCATGGATAACCGCGGAACTCCCTGTCTCAAGGGAAATGAATGGAGAAAAAGCATTTACCGGAAACTGGGAATTGTCAATGCCCGGGATCAGGCTTTGGCAGCGCGGGAAGTAATGAAATGGAATTTTGTTGATACATCCCGCATTGCGGTCTGGGGATGGAGCGGGGGTGGAACAATGACGCTCAACCTGATGTTCAGATATCCTTCAATATACAAAACCGGACTTTCAGTGGCTGCTGTTTCCAACCAACTGACCTATGACAATATATATACGGAACGGTATATGGGATTACCCCGGGAAAACCCGGGAGACTATAACCGGAGCTCGCCCATTACGGTTGCAGGGAACCTGAAAGGAAATCTGCTTATTGTGCATGGCACCGGTGATGATAATGTCCATTACCAGAACGCAGAAATGCTGATTAATGAACTGGTGAGACAAAACAAACAGTTTACAATGATGTCGTATCCGAACCGGTCACATGGGATTTATGAGGGCCGGAATACAACAGTGCATCTCTATACACTGCTTACAAATTATCTAATGAAAAACTGCCCTCCGGGAGGGCGGTAGTCGGTATTCGGTAGTCGGTAATCAGTATTCAGTATTCAGTAATCGGTAGTCGGTAGAAATGTTGCCAATGCAGTCATGCAGTCATGCAGTCTTGCAGTCAGCCGCGTCAGCCCAATCAATCAATCAACCAATCAACCAATCAACAACTCATCCAGCATCCAGCATCCAGCATCTAGTATCCAGCATCCAGTATCCAGTATCCAGCATCCAGCATCCAGCATCCAACATCCAGAATCAGTTATTGTAACATTCAATATTATTTCATACCTTAAATCGTTTTTGAAATGGTAATATCAAACTCCAAAAACCAATGGACCCAAAAGTCATTCATCTTTACAATGATTACACAAATGGCGGGATCGACCGCCGGAATTTTCTCCGTAAACTGACCCTATATGCCGGTGGCACTGCCGCTGCTCTCACGCTTGTTTCCCTGCTTGAGCAAAATGATGCCAGGGCAGCTGTACCTTCTCCTCCCGATGACATTAATGGAATTTACAGTGATATGATCACCTATCCGGGGGAGACAGGTGAAGTAAAAGCGTATTTAAGCAGGCCAAATGATGAGAAAAAACACCCGGCCGTTATTGTAATTCACGAAAACCGGGGACTTCAGCCTCATATCCAGGATGTCACCAGGCGGATGGCTAAGGAAGGCTTCCTTGCTTTGGCTCCGGATGGGTTGTCACCCCTCGGAGGGACACCGGAAAATAATCCTGATGAGGCCCGGACTATGATCGGGCAACTGGACAGCGACAAAACTGTTAAGAATTTTGTAGCCGCGGTAAAATACCTCGAAACAAACCCGCTTTCAACAGGCAAGGTCGGATGTACTGGATTTTGCTGGGGCGGGGCCATGACCAACCAGGTGGCTGTCAATGCACCCTCGCTGGCAGCTGCTGTTCCCTATTACGGACGACATCCTTCTGCCGAACAGGTAGCCTCCATCAAAGCACCCGTCATGGCACATTATGCTGAGAATGATGCCGGAATCAATGCAGGTATACCTGCTTTTGAAGAAGCACTGAAAAAAGCCGGTGTTGAATACAAAATTTATACGTATCCAGGCACGAGCCATGCATTTAATAATGATACAAATGCAGAGCGGTATAATAAAGAGGCTGCAGATCTGGCCTGGGAAAGAACTGTGGCATTCTTTAAATCAAAGTTGATGTAGTTGGCTCCTGATTTTTTTTGTTAAACTCCTTTGCCACTGCCTCCACAAATGGCTGGCAGTGGCTAAAAAACATTTTATACCCTTCACACAGGTAATTTAATCCAGGCTCCCCATCCTGTGTATACATAAAACGGTTTTTCGGACATTCACCATTACACATCGTCCGCACCCCGCAATCGACACAAACCCGGGGAAGCGAAAGTTTGGCCAGCCCGAAGGTCTTTTGCCGGGCATTACCCAATAATTCCTTTACCGGCATTTCTCCGATGTTTCCGATCCTGTGATTGTCATCCACATAATGGTCGCAGGAATAAAAATCGCCGTTTTGTTCAATAACCGGCACACCTCCGCACACCGGTTTAAATATGCACAGGGTATGTTCCTGTTTAAATGCTGTGCGTAATGCTTCTTCAAACACCTGGATCTTCACTTTTCCAATATCGTGTTCGATCCATTCATCAAATACTGTGCATAAAAACCTTCCAAAATCCGTGGGGGGGACTGAACGTGCTGACACCATTTCATTTCCCGAAGAAAAATGTTCAACCAAAGGAAGAAATGTCATATAGGTTGCGCCCAGCTTTTTAAAATACCTGTAAATCATTAATGGATGCTGAACATTGTCCGCATTCAGCACACACAGAATTTCGGGATCAATGCCGTGCAGTAATGCCAGATCATATCCGTGCAATACTTTTTGAAAAGATCCCGAACCGTTTTTTGTCCCGCGAAACTGGTTGTGCAAATCCTCCGTTCCATCCATGCTGATGCCCAGTACAAAATTTTCGTCAGAAAAAAATGTTGCCCACGACTCATCCAGAAGTGTTCCGTTGGTTTGAATTCCATTGATGATTTTCTTACCGTCAGGCTTCCATTTCTGTTGAATAGCCAAAGCCTTGCGATAAAAATCAAGCCCTGCCAGCAACGGTTCACCGCCATGCCAGGTGAATGTAATGACCGGCCCTGGAGAAGCCTCTAAATGTTGCCGGATATATAACTCCAGCAGCCTGTAATCCATGTGTGCCTGCTTTTGTTTGCCCGGCGTGCACGCCGTTCCCAGGTAATAACAGTAAGAACAGTGCAGGTTGCAGCGGTCGCCAACCGGCTTCAGGAAGACCTGGAATTCGGATGAAACAATCATTTGGCTTTCTTATGCAAGCGTGGTATATATACTATAAATATATGCTTTTATATGAATCCATCCGGCATCCGGTGATCAGCATTCAGTATTCAGTATTCAGAATCCGGCATTAAACAATTTTGCCCCAAAACAACTATTGAAATGGAAAATGTGAGCAAAGCGAGCATTCATCTGCGAAATCTGTGGGATCTGCGAGAAACATAAGCCCCTCAAACACATCCAGCATCCAGTATCGAGTATCGAGTATCACTTCTTTTTTTTCCTGAGACTTTTCAGGATTTTAATCGCATCCTCGATATCATTCATATGCATCTTGTTATTCTCTGAAAAAAAAGAAACCACCTCCTTCAGGGAACCCCGGAAATACCTTTTAAACATCGGATTTATATGCTTTCTTGAATAGCCGGCTTTGGAAATTATGGGGTAAAACTGGTGGGCGTTGCCATACTCCCGGTAAGCAACATACCCCTTCTTCTGCAATATCTTAACCACGGTGGCAACCGTTGTATAGGCAGGTTTGGGATCATCAAAATCCTCAAGGATATCTTTGATGAATCCCTTCTCCATCTTCCAAAGAATCTGCATGACCCGTTCTTCCGCCTTTGTCAGTTCCATTGATAATTAAACTTTAAGCCAAAACTACTACATTTTTAGTAGTTATTACTATTTTTTTAGTAATTTGTTGCGCATGACTAGAACACTGGAATTGGACTACAGCAATTTAGTTTTATCCCGGAATTAAGAATACTTTAATTTTTGGCCTGTTTCGACCCCGTTGATAATTTCCTGAACGATCTTTGTAACCGTCCTGAAATCAATTTTTCCCGTACTCATCATCGGTAGCTCCCTGATAATTATGAAATGCTTCGGAAGTGCAATATTGGGCAGCTCATTCCCCATTTTTTTCAGAATTTCCGCCTTATTTACCTCAATTGTAACTGTTGCTACGATTGATGCCCCTTTCTTTTCATCAGAAATCTCTACCACGCAACAGGATACTCCGGCAGGCAGAAACTTTTCCAGGGTATTTTCTACCTTGACAAGGGATACCATTTCACCTCCCACCTTGACGAATCTTTTAAACCGGCCGGAATGCCAGAGATAGTTGTCCTCATCGAAGTAACCCATATCACCTGTAAAATACCAGCCACCATCCAGGGATTCAGCGGTAAGCACCGGATCATCATAATAACCTTTCATGACAAGGTCGCCCTTTACCATAATTTTCCCGACTTCACCGCTCTTGCATTCTTCCCCGGACTCAAAATTCTCAATTTTTACCTCTACATTCGGAATAACCCTTCCGGTACTGCCGGGCCTGTTAAACTCGAGGGAATTGACTGAAATTACAGGTGAGGTCTCAGTGGCACCATACCCCTCAAGAAGCGTGACCCCATGCTTGTTCAGGTATCCTTCCCTGAGGGTATCAGGACATTTGTCAGCCCCGGCTACCATTAACCTGATCGTCTTAAAATCCCCTGGTTCCGATTTATGGAGATAACCCCAGAAGAAACTCGGGGTACCTACCATGATAGTAGGTTTTTCTTCACGCGCAATAGTGCTTACAGTCTGAAAATCGAGAGGATTTGCATAGGTAACCATAGTCATCCCATGATAAAAAGATACCCATAGATTTACGGTTAACCCGAAAATGTGGAAGAATACAAGATTCGCCAGAATTATATCTGAATCGCTGATATGTACATAATTGCCAAAATTCTCAATGTTTGAAGTAATATTCCTGTGGCTCAACTGCACGGCTTTTGGGTCCTTTTCACTTCCGCTCGTAAACAAAATGGCTGCAGTATCATTTTCATTTCCCTTATGAATACGGCGCAGGATCGCTTCTACCGGCAATTTGGCTTTGAAGGCGGCCTTGAGTTTATCCCCCAGACTGACTCCTGCCATAATATCTTCAATCATGACCATCCCTTCGACAACCGGGCATCCTATCTTCTCAAGCAATGCCCTGGAAGTAATAATTGTTTTGAATTTGCACTTTGTTTGGGCATATCGTGCATTTCCCTCGGCACCCGTTGAATAATTGATCATAACCGGAATTCTTCCGCTCATCAATGCCCCTACTGTGGCAAGAGCACAACCGGCAGATGTGGGTATCATAATGCCAATAAAACCCTCTTCATGCTTTTTAAATTTTGAACACAGAATAAGCGATCCAATCAGTGCCTTCGAATAGAGAATACGTTTCTGTGTGGTTCTGTCAACGATGGCAAGCTTTTTGGAATACTTTTTTGCCATCCGGACAAATTGCTGATGTAGAAGCATTTATACGGTTTTTAGTTAAAATGGGAGTTCTATTGCTAAGCAATATAATAAAATATTTTAGATTCCAATATTCCTCAACTTAAATAGAGACTTTTGGAAATACCTGTATAACACGCTTTCGGATCGGGTCATATGTTGAAAATCATGTGGCTCCGTGGATTCCCTAATGGTTTTCATTTGGTTTGATTATTGTGGATAAGTAACAGATGAGAAAATAATTTGTTCCACTCAGGGTTGGACAGGTTAATCCCAAATTTTTTTACCTTAATGCAACCCTTTTACAACTATTTTGCCTTTATAATTAAACCAACATCATTCAGTCAAAATCATTTGTTATGAAAAATATACTTTTACTATTGATGATCACAGTCCTTGCTTTTCCAGCCAGGGCTCAGAATGCCCGGGACCTGTTCCGGCCCGATGTACCGGTAACCTGGCTTGGCATTGACTATTCACACTGCAAATTAATCGGTAACTTTGCTGAATTCGCCGAAGCCGGTAGAAAAAGCACCTGGCAGATAAGGGACACCTATTTCCCGAAATGGAACGCGATAATCATGCATGAACCTGAGAAATACGACGTCAGGGGGATGCTTAGAAAAGGGGATATGGGATTTGACCTTGAAATGGTCACCCGCATCAATTCCCAGACACCACTGGCAGAAATGGAAGTTTTCAGCCCCGTGAAATATTCTGAGGAAGATATCCGGTCCTTTGTAAACCAATATGAAATCAGGGATAAGAATGGTATCGGCGTCGTGCTTGTTGCTGAATCACTGAATAAAATAATGTCCGAAGCCTGGTATCATTTTGTGGCCATCGATATGAGCACGGGGAATGTGATATTGCAGGAAAGGCTGAGAGGCCAGCCAAGCGGGATCGGCCTCCGCAACTACTGGGCAAATTCGATACATAAGGTTATCCGGAATATACAGGAATACTATTATTGGGAGTGGCAAAAATCCATATCCCGTGAAGGATAACCTATTGCCACTATTTTCACTACGGCTTCAGCCCATTTATCGGAACTGTTCAGGCATTCTGACAGGACAAACTCTTCTCCTCCGTTATTTTTAAAAACTGCCTGGTACTCCTCGCCGATTTCAATCAGCGTCTCGAGACAGTCGGCTACGAAGGAAGGGGCGACAACAAGCAATTTTTTATTCCCTGAAAGGGCAAGATTTTTTATCGTGATGTCGGTAAATGGGGTAAGCCAGTTTTTTGACAATCTCGATTGGAAGGATGTTGAATACTTTCCGGGATCAAGATTCAGCTTTTCAGCCAGCAACCGCGTGGTTTCATAGCAGGTTGCCTTGTAACAGAATCCGCGATTTTCGGGAAATTTTTCCGGGCAATTGCATTCCCGGCAGTCCGATCCGGGGTGGATCTTCTGAATATGCCGTACGGGCAATCCATGGTATGAAAACAGGATATGATCAAACCTGCGGGGATCCTGTTTACTCACCTGTTCAGCCATGGCATCAATGAATGCCGGATGGGAATAAAACTGTCCGGCAATCCTTACTTCCGGGATCACCTCCCTTGTTTTTATCGCCTCCATTACAAATTCACTCACAGAACCGGTAGTTGAGGATGCATAATGGGGGTAAAGCGGTAAGGCTATTACCTGCTCCGGGGGATTCATTTTCAGATTCCCGAGAATTTCCATAAGGGACGGATTCCCGTATCGAAAGGCTCCGATCACGGTATATTCATCTGCCACTAATCGCTGAACCTTTTCTACAAGGTTTTCAAGATTAACTTTCAGGGGCGAGCCTTTATCTGTCCATAGTTTACGATAAAGGGTTGCCGACCGGGGAGCCCTGAAGGGAACAATGATCAGGTTGACAAGGACTTTCCTGATCAGCCATGGCAGATCAATCACCCGTTTGTCGTTCAGGAACTCCGAAAGGTATCTTCTGACATCTCTGACCTCAGGACTGTCGGGTGTTCCGGTATTAATGAGCAGGAGAACGTTGTTTTTAGTCTTTTCCACCATGCACTTTTATTGAGATATTTTTAGCCTGTTTTACCCTGTCGGCCATACCAATTCCGTCTCGTATGTTTCCGGCCAGAATGAGACCCGGATACTCCTGCTCGATTTTGCGGATACATTCCAGCCTTTCACCCGTTGTGATTTCATATTGCGGAATGGCTTGCGGGTATCTGAAGATCCGGATCAGATCAGGCGGATTGTCTTCCTGAAGAGTATCCCTGATCTCGTTAAGCACAATAGATTTGATCTCTTCGTCGGGTTTTTCGGTCAATTCAGGCTTTTTGACACCCCCGAGAAAAACGGAGAGCAGGGCCCCTCCTTTCGGAGCCCTTCCTTCAAAAATGGCAGATGGGAACAGAATTCCCAGGGCGTTCCGGTTTTCTTTAGAAGGAATAAGCCCGCCAAATCCATCCAGCGGTATACCGCTCCACTTGTTGTATCCCACGGCAACCTGAACAACGGGTGCATAGTTGAGCGTTGTCACAGGCATTATCATCGGCCCGGGAATAAACGGGAGCAGTTCCCGTAAGGAATCTCCGCCAAATGTGGTGATCACGGAAGAGGCAACCATTCCATATTGCAATCCGTCTGTTCCGGTAAACGACAGCTCGTATCCATTCTCCACGGGCCTTACAACAGCATCCTCAGCACCTGTAACCAGGTTTTGCCCGCCGATTTCTGCTGCCAGGGCATTTATCAGGTTCTCCAACCCTCCCTTAACTGAAAACACTTCACCTGTCGCCTTTTTCTGCGCTTCTGATTTGGGTTCTCTTGCCTTTCCTACAGCTCCCTTTATAAAACTTCCATATTTCTGCTCCAGGGCATAAAGTTTTGGGAGGGCATACCGCGGAATTAATTTTTGAGGGTCACCGGCATATACTCCTGAAATAAACGGATCTACCGCGTAATCAAGAAAGCTCTTCCCCAGCCTTCTAATAACCATTTGTGCCAGTGGCTCGTCAGGATCGTTGCCCGGCTTTCGGAATGGCTCGCCCAGGATCCTGAATTTATCTTTCAGGGTAAACAGGGGAGTTGAAATGGCCGAAACCACACCCGAAGGCAGAGGTTCCCATTTGCCCTTTTTAAGAATATAGCGCTTTTTAGCACCGGCATTTGCCGTCTCCAGGGTGCAGCTGTCTTTCAGCCCTTCAAACAATGCCGCCAGTTCCGGTGATGAAAGGGCCCCTGTATTTGGCCCGCTTTCATAAAGAAAATCCTGTTCTGAAATTGTATGAATAACTCCTCCAACCCTATTGTTACGCTCAATTACAATTACTTTTTTCCCTTTCCCCGCAAGGAACCAGGCTAATGCCAGACCTGTAAGCCCGGCACCGGCAATAATTATATCCGCCGTTCTCTTTTCCATTGTATTAAACTGTTCGGGAATAGGTTTTTGATGTCTGTTTAAATTGCCTGTCAAATGAAGCGGCGATGTTTCGTATAAAAAGACTGCCAGTTTCGGTTACTTCAACTTCTTCGGAGTTATGCCGTATTAACCCGTCCGCTTCAAATTCCCTGAGCACGCCTTCATCCGGAGATACACTGTTTTTAAGTTCGGCTGCTGAAAGACCGTTCAACTCGGCGGTTTCCCTATAATTGAGCTTCATGTTGCACATTATTTCAGTGATGATATTCCGTGTAACTTTTTCTCCTGGTGTCAGCACATACCCGCGCTCAACCGGGAGTTTTCCCTTTTCAACCGTTGCCACATAATCTGCGATGCTTTTTAAATTCTGGGAATATCCCTTCTCAAGCTGGCTGATTGCAGTAACTCCGAATGCATACACCTGCCCCGTAGTGCGACGGGTGCAATATCCCTGGAAATTGCGGTGGAGCGTATGTTCTTTTCGGGCAACGCTGAGATCATCACCGGGCAATACAAAATGGTCAAGGCCTATCGGCTGATAACCCGAGGTGGTCAGAAGATTGTACGCCCCGAGGAACATCTGCATTTTGACCTCAGGGTCAGGGAGTCCGGCTTTCTCAAGTATCTGCTGATGTTTCTTAAGCCAGGGCACATGGGCATATGAAAATGTGACAAGACGGTCGGGACGGATCTGAATCGCTTCGGCAATTGTTTCCACAAAAGATCCTACCGTCTGCCCGGGCAATCCGTAAATAAAATCGAGATTCACCTTTACTTCCTGCCCCTTGCCTTTAATGTAACTCAACAGCTCTGACGGCGAAATCGCGGAAGGCTCCCTGTTAACGCTGCGGAGGATCTCTTCACTGAAATCCTGTATGCCAAGACTGAAGCGGTTGAACCGCGCATCAACCAGTTCATCGATATAATTCCTGTCGAGATATGCCGGATTGCATTCAATGGCAATCTCCGGGTTTTCGATAAAATCGAATTCGGAAAATAAAAACTCATTCAGCTCTTTCAAAAAACGAACATCAACGGAATTCGGGGTTCCCCCGCCATAATGCAGCTGTGTGACCGGCCTGCTCTTATCAATATGTTCCGACACCAGTTCAATTTCCTTCCTGAGCGCCTTCATGTAGGGAATAATCATGTTTCCCTTACCCATCGGATAGGCATTGCATCCGCAGTAATAACAAATCCTCCGGCAAAAGGGGATATGAATATACAGTGCGATGTTCCGGGGATTGCCGCTATTGGATTCTTCCAGCAACCTCAGATAGTTATCCGCTGTAAATGTACCGGCAAAATGATTGGCCGGTGGATAGCTTGTGTATCTGGGGACAGGCTGGTTGTATTTTTGAAGAAGATTTTCAGCTATTTCCATAAGAATTGTCTGATTTGAGGGAATAGAACAGGATCAAAAATGTGACCAGGCACAGTGCGATCTCAACAGTATAAAAGCCCCTGTAACCAAGAAGGTCGCCCAGTTTCCCGCTCAGCACAGCGATGATGAGACTGCTCAGGTGGGTGATCACGATCTGAAGGGTAAAATCGGTCCCTTCCCGCCCCTTCCTGACAATATCCATCGACCGGGTATATATGGCAACCGATGACAGTCCATAGGCCCCCCATAACAACCCGATGCCGGTATAAATCATCGCCAGCGAAGGGGTGGTTCCCGATATGTACCAGAACCAGCATGCCGCACAAAGGCTGATGGTGAGGAAGATGAACATGGAAAGCTTTCTTCCGGTTTTCCGGATCAGAAATCCGCCTGAAAAGGCGGCCAGTGTCGCGATGGATGTTCCGAAAATGCCTGACATAAAACCGATCTGCTTCACATTGTATCCCAGGTCTACCAGGTACGGCTTGAGCAGTGTGAGTATTCCGATGATCCCCGAGTAGTAAAAAACAAGGATCAGCACCTGCTTATGTTTTCCCTTTTCCGCAAAAAACCGGTATATCTCAATAAACGTTACGCGCGGTGTGATCTCCTTCTCCCCGGTGACAGGCTTTTTGTACAACAGCAGCGGCCCTATGGCAAATATCACAAAAACGGAAAGCAACATCAGCAGGTTTGTCCATCCGAAATAATGATACGCGATCAACAATACACCCGTGCCGAAAAGGCTTCCTATAAAACTGCCGGCTGATTGCATGCTGTTGCCGATACTCCTCTCCGAAGGTTTTAACTGAAGGATGGCAAATATATCCACGGCAATATCCTGGGTGGCGGATGCAATAAAGGCAACGATCATCAATATAACAATAAGCTTGAAATCCGTCTGGAGGCTGAAAAACCCGATACACAGGATAACCACGGCATAGAACAGCTCGGAAAAAATGATCCAGTTCCGGAGCTGCCGTGTCGTCCGTCCCCTGTTATCAATCATGGGCGCCCAAAGAAACTTTAATATCCACGGGAGTTTTACAAGCTGAAGCAACCCGATGGCCTGGAGCGAATATTTTTCCTGGCGCATGATCACAGGTACCACGGTGGAGAAAAAGCTCATCGGAATGGACTGTGCAATATAGAGGCTGAACAATACCGGGTATTTATGCCATGATTTATCCTTCATAATCAAAATTTTACAGACAGATTAACACCAAACTGCATCGGTTTTCCAACCTGCACATACTTATTCCCCAGCGCCTCAAAGTAAAATGCATTGTAGGTTTTATTCAGGATGTTCTTAGCCCAGATATCAAACTGGATTGACTTTCTGATAAATGATATCTTTCCGTCAAGCAGTCCGTAATAATCCTGTTTAGAATCGTTTTCCTCATTCCAGAATATTTCGCCGGCTCCCCTGTATAATGCATTGATCTTAATACTTTCAAGTACGGGTGAGTTCCGGATCTGAAAAGTCTTGCCTGCCTGCAACGATATTGTATGACGGGGCACATAGGGCAGATAATTGTTGTTATAATTTGTGGATGAATCCACCACATAAGTGGTAAAAGTGGCATTCGTAAGCCCGTACGCGGCCATGATCTCATAACCTTTCACCGGGGTCATCTTCAACGAAATTTCAGCCCCCCTGCTTGTTGAATGCCCGGCATTCTTAAGCATGGATCCCCTGCCGCTGGGAACAGGCTGGTAGATCTGCTGGCTTTTCCAGTCGATGTAGAAAATCGCCAGATCGGCATACAGCCGGTTTTTCAACAGCGGGGTTTTAATCCCTGCCTCATAGTTCCAGCTGTACTCCGGGTCGAAGGTAAGGTCTTCAGGCCGTTCGAACGTGGAATTGAATCCCCCTGTTTTGTATCCCCTTGCCACCACGATGTAAAGATCACTGTTCATCAATTTGTAGTTAAC
>JBGSSA010000167.1:0-6219 GCA_041737295.1 Bacteroidales bacterium
GCGCTCTTTGAGCGCCTCGATAGCTACTTGGGCTTTAAATGCCCCTGAAAATTTTCTTCTGTTTGCTTTCATGTTCCACTGTAAAATTAAGTTACTTTTTCAACTTAACCAGTGGTCCGAATTTTGGGGAGTATTATATTATGACTATCGGTAATCTATAACAATTTCTTTGTAATTTATAGTTGCACAGGCAATAAGTGCATAGCAATTTGAATAAGATAATTCTTTTGTCTCTTTTTCAATACTCATAAATTGTTTTTGTAGACTAAATTAAATACATGGAATAGAATGATTATTACATTATTTTTGAAAAGAGTTACATCATTCATACATTTTCTGAAACCGTATTCCAAATTTACTCTACATCTCTTTTCCCCTGAGTTTACAATTAATTGCAGCATCAGTTTGAATAAAAGATTCTATTGCAGTATTACCCGTTGCTCCCAAATCACCTTCAGAATTGCCTCTTCCGTAGGGGTTAATTATTCCGATGCTTCTTGCCTTGGCACTTATAATTCCCGCAGTAACAGTTGTATTTAGCGAAAAAGGATAGCCAACAGCTAATACCCATTCACCAACCTGCACAATATCAGAATTTCCTAATTTTACAGTTGGAAGTCCATCTGCTTTTATTTTTAAAAGCGCAAGATCGGTATTCGGATCACGACCAACTAATTCGGCCGTAAATTCACGTTTGTCAGGTAATATGACTCCAATTTCTAAAGCATTTTCAACAACATGATTATTTGTAGCAATATATCCATCCTCGGATATTATTACTCCGGAACCTGATGCCATTATAGGAATATTGTTTTCTGATCGTGGATTATACGGTTGTCTTAAATTATTATTGAACCCATCCGGTGATGTTTTGAAAAGGACTTTAATATGAACCACTGCAGGCATCACCGCTTTTGAAGCTATTACAAAATCGCCAAATCCGTTTGATATATTCCCCCTTTCTGTAAAGCCATGTAAAGGTGTTATCCCACTTTTATCATCAGAAGTCACATCAGGTGATTTACTATTATTCGAACAACTGGCGCAAAGGATCTGTCCGATTGAAAACAGAACTATAATTATTAATGTTTTTTTCATTGTCTTATTTAATTTATTTTCAGTTAGTCAGCAAGAGAGAAAAGCAACTGGCACATCAAAAAATGTACATTTTAAAATAGCCATTGATTTTACCTCAATTATAATTCCCTATCCTTGCAACGGTAATCCCGATTGAATACCGGGATAAAAGAAATGATAATATCTCCTTTAGTAATTTTTCAAACGTCCGGTCAACGATTCCAGAAAAGTCTTTAGTTTGTCGATTGCGCCAAAAATAGCTTGTTCATAGGTGATTGCATGTTCGGTAACTGCAATTGGTTTCATACCAGCGAGACGGGCTTCCACCATGCAGCGCTTATCATTCAACCCGTCTTTGTTGCCATCTTCGTCAGAGAGGTGAATTTCCAAGCGGGTTATCTGAGGACTGTACCTGCTTAGTTCTTCCGATATTTTATATGTTGAGGAAACTATAAGATCTTCGCTCCCAGTTACATTTTTATCTTTATTAAATAGTATCTGCATTTTTTATCTTTTAATTAATAACGAAATATTGCTGCCAGTCCTGTTTCGCAAGGCATTTTACTGATTGGGAGAACCATCACCTGACCTCCCATTTTTATTACCAGTTCACCCAAATCATCGAGCAAGTCATCTACTTTCGGGTTTGTCAGATCTTTTTTCTGTGTGTTTCCAGTCACCAGATTAGTTACCCTGACTGCAATAATCCGGTCGGCTTCAACAATAAGCGTATCAACCCGTCCCTCAACTGCCGCTAAAGCTACTTCCTTGTAGTCGTCGCTGCCTTTGCCATTTGCCCTTGCCTGCTCAAACCTGGCAACCAAACTGTCAAGTTTCAGGTTATATTCGGGTTCCAATAGTTCCCAGGCCATATTTGCCAGTTCTTCTGGCGAAACGGACGAAGGATTTATAGAAATTCCTTTCGATAACAACAAAGGATTTTTGTTTACCTTTTGAAAAAGGCTGTGGTGTTCTGTCAATGCGGCAAGTATAAGAGGCCAGCCTGAAGGTTTCGAATAGTGTTCATAAATTGTACCCGCAACCACACGGAAAAACCTTTCAGCGTCTTTTTCAGTTTCCTCTTTATTACCACCATGACCGTGGTGCATGGGCGAACTTTCTCCTCCGGAACCACCATAAGATGCAACAGTTGTATGTTTGTCTGTCAATTCATAACCAAGCGCTTCTGTTATGGTTTTTGGAATATCAACAGTAAGTTCAACCTCAGTAAGTGAGTGACGATTGCCTTCAAAAAGTCTTATATCGTGAAGGGTTAAGCACAAAACATGGTAGTTGTCAACCGATTGTAAATATTGCCGCAATGGTTTGGTATGGAAACTGTCGGCCACCATTGCCAATTCCTCGACCGATTTGTGTAATCTGACAACTTTAAATATTCCCTGTGCACTAAAAACGGCCAGTCCGTCTAATGTGTGATCCCAAATATTATTGTCGTTAACGAGGGCTTTTACAGGCTCCAGATATTTTTGCACCTCACCGGTTGAATATTTCTGTATCAGCGATTCCTCCATTTGCTGAATAAGATTTTTAAACAGAATGCTATCCTGAAGATTCTCAGGATGTGTTTGGTGCGTTGGCATATAAAGTGAAAGACAAGCAGACTGTTTCACTGCCAGAAGCTCCTGAATTAATTTTTTCGTAAGTAATTCCATAATATTTTATTTCAAATCTCTACGTTGAAAACTATTGTTAAATTCTTCACGATCATAAAATCCTTCCTCTATCAAGGTAGTATCTACTTCAACATCAAGATAAACTACACGTTCGACAGTTTACCAGCAAATGATCTACTTTCCCCATGTTGCGGTCATTTGCATCTTTTACATTCCAGCCCCTTACATCGCTATAATTTATACAAGCAATGCAGCGAAGATAAGGCCAACTAACAACCACGGCCAAACTTGTTTTTCTGTTCAACTAAGTGTGAAAAACTAGGTTAAAGTTCAGCACATTTAAATTGAAAAGTGTTACACAACTTTTGTGGAAGCTTACATAAATCACACATTTCCCATGAAGAGATTATCCCGAAAACATGTCTTTTTTTTACCACCATCAAAATAAAATAATTCACCACATCGACACTTTTTAATCCGGCGAATCGGAGATTCCTTCGGGTGGTAAAACATCTGGCAAATCAAGTCGTGCAACGCCAATATATTTATCGGCCATTCCATAATAGACATCAAAGCGGTTGGGTTTGCCAAGATCATCGCGCCGGTCAATGCCGGTAGGAAAAACCACGTTCGAAACGATTCCGCTCCGTTCATGCAATTTTTCAGGCGTTAATACCGGATTCATTGAGCGATATTTAATTACCCGTGGATGATCTTCCGAGAGTATCATCACACCAGCGGAGTAGCAAAACTGCGGGTTCTCATTTTCCTTTGCCAAATTGCTGACTCCATGGTAAATGATTAACCAACCATGCTTTGTAAGAATGGGCGGTGTGCCACCACCAATCTTGAGCCGTTCCCAAGGCGATACAGGAGTTGCCAGCCGATGATGCGAATTAAATAAGCCGATGTGTCGCGGTTCGACACCAATAAGAGGCATAGGACAATACGAAATCCAGATGCTTTCATGGTCAAGATCGACCATGCGATCTTCACTCTTGTAGGCTGTTTCTTCAGGACGAGTACCGGGGAAAAGTGGCCGGTGCAGGATAGCCATCTGCATTTTTCCCGCATGATTAGGAATGGCAATTGGGAAGAGGCTGGCGTCCTTATCGTCCACATGGACAAAATCGATGCCCTGAAATGGCGAATACCTCGCAAGTCCCAATCTCTCCCAGTGAAACAAATCTTCTGAAATGGCCAGGGCAATGCGCGGACCGTTGGGAGAGAATGTTGTGTAACTCATCATGTAGCGTTTGAGTGGCTCAATATACGTGACCCGTGGATCTTCGCATCCACCGCTGTCGTTGGGTCGGAGTTCGTATTCGGATTCAGGCTCCAGAGCAATGCCAAGCCGTTCAACGCTTTCCGGATCGCCATCTTTATTAAACTTAACCCGGGCTATTCCAATGCGTGAATAATTTCCTATTGCAACATATCGTGGAAACAGATACAGTTCACCGTCGGGACCACGAACGGCCGCCGGATTGAGTACGCCTTCCACTTCCATCGAATTGTCGGGTTCCGGTTCCATGATCTGTCCAATGCGCTGTAATTTTAATCCACTCATCTGGTTTTCTTCTTATAAACTGTAGAATCATAAACGTTATCTAAACAAGCGATGATCGTTTCAAATACCTCTCAAACTCTGGCAAACGTTCCATGATCCGGTTAACTTCTTCATTATCTTGTTCGAGACGTGATTCCGGAGCGCCATGGTCACGATAAGCATCGAGGGCTTTAAGCGGAACTGCGTTTACTGTGCCCAAGCCAATTATCGCTTCAATGTATTTAATACCGCCATAATTGGGATTTTAGGTGCTTGTGCTTGCCCAGAGTAACCGCTGTAAACGAGCGCCTTTATCTGTCAGGACTTTAAATCGGGTACTATCAAAAATTTCTTTGTAAATTTGATAAGCTGCCTTAGCACTTGATATAGCAACTTGCCGTGTACTTTTTTTACATTTTCCTCTGCTTTGCCACTGACTCAATGAGCTTTTCCAGCATCAAAATCACCATTGTGTTTCTTTGTTGTATCCGTCGTGATAAATTATTTTTTAGATTTCGGATTGTTTCTTTGATTTATACCCTTAACTATTGACCATACAATTATAGCCAGAATAACAAGGCCGATAATCCATCCCCAGCCTATTCCCCAGCCCATACCAAATCCGTCGTGCATGCCGTTCATCATAGCCTTCGTTTTATCATTAAAATAAAAGGTAAAGTTAGGATGCAATACCTACGGATTCGTTACACAATTATTTAACAGATTTATATGATTCACGCATAACATAATTGTGATTGGAAATAAAAAACCGTTCCTCAATATTAGGGAAGCCTAAACCTTACTATATCATAATTGTTAGAAATGGAATCTGATAATGGCATCTCTCAGTAAGTAACAGTTATGTATTTAAAACTATACGAAATGGAACAACATCAGCATCACCATGGCACTGAATCTTCTGAAATGAAGGGAAAGGAGGATCATTCAAAAATGGACCACAAGGTAATGAAACATAGTGACAATCCGGCAATGGGAACGGAAGGACATAATCATCATGCAATGATGATCGCAGATTTTAAAAAGCGGTTTTACCTGGTGTTGGTTCTAACAATACCGATCATGTTGTTATCAACCATGATACAACATTTTTTAGGAGTTGACTGGCATTTCAAAGGTTCATCCTATATTTTGTTTGCTTTATCCTCAGTTGTGTACTTTTATGGTGGCTGGCCTTTCTTAAAGGGATGGGTTAATGAGGTTAAAACAAGGAATCCCGGAATGATGTTTTTAATTGGTTTTGCTATAACAGTTGCATATATCTATAGTGTTGCGATCGTCTTTGGTTTGAAGGGCATGGATTTTTTCTGGGAACTGGCAACCCTGATCCTCATTATGCTTTTAGGGCATTGGATAGAGATGAGATCCATAGCAGGAGCATCAAAAGAATTGGAGCTATTGGTACAGTTGATGCCAGCCGATGCCCATATGGTGATGCCTGGTATGGTGCATGATGTAAAAACAAACACTTTAAAGGAGCACGATATAATTCTTGTCAAACCCGGTGAAAAAGTTGCAGCAGATGGAATCATTCTGGAAGGAGAAAGTTACCTTAATGAAAGTATGCTCACGGGTGAATCCAAACCTGTAAAAAAAATAAAAGGCGATAAAGTTATTGCCGGATCCATTAATGGAAGCGGTTCTTTTAAAGTAACTGTCTCTCACGCTGCAATAGATTCATATCTATCTCAAATAGTGAAATTGGTTGAAGATGCACAAAATGCAAAATCTAAAACCCAGTTGTTGGCAGACAAGGCAGCAAAGTGGTTAACCATAATTGCAATAGTTGGAGGTATTGGCACATTTCTTTACTGGTTTTTAACCGGACAAACCCTGGCATTTGCTATGGAGAGAATGGTTACGGTAATAGTGATTTGTTGTCCTCATGCATTGGGGCTGGCTGTGCCTTTGGTCGTTGCCAAATCAACCGCCTTGTCCGCT
>JBGSSA010000174.1:0-9434 GCA_041737295.1 Bacteroidales bacterium
GGGGATCCCTCGGATCGAGGTTTCCAATGAACGCCACGAGGGCAGCTGTTGTATCCACATGGGCCATCAGCCAGAAATTATCTTCGCGGCGGGCACTGGCTTCCACCACCACCGCCTGTTCAATATGGCTTTTACCGGCAGTCTCCATAAATTGACCTCCAAAATGAGGAAAGTAAAGCTTTTCATGAATCACAGGGTTGAGAAACGTGGAGCTTCCTTCGCGCCGGGTATCATACAGGTGAATATGCGTATCGATCCGTTGTTGCATTGGGGAATGCTGAGAATACGTCAGATTCCATTGCATTGAAAACAAAATACATATAATGCAATAAATCCTTTTCATTGAACAATATTTAAAATAGTAATATAATCTTATGCAATCGTTACAATTACAGGCTACAAGATAAATAAATCCAAATTAAACTCAACCGGGTCTCCGGAAAGATTTCCGGCATATGCAGCATTCCGGGTACACCGGCTTCCTTCAGGTGGTTGGGCGTAACGGATTCTCCGGCCACATGGTTGCATTTCATGTATGGATGTGTATTTAGAAATAAATTGCGGATATTTGATTATACTAATTCGCGAATCAGACAAAATTCACTTTAACCCGAAATACTAACCCTCAGGCATTCATGAAAAAACAGAACATTTATCCGCTGTGTCTTTTCCTCTTTTTCTTGTCGGTTGCTGCAAAGGGGACAGGACAAACCACAAATTCCCCCGCCGGAAGCAGCGACCCGGTAAGGCATACCCGGGAAGTATATAAAACAGTGGACACCTTTACCCTGAAGGTGGATATTTTTTACACCGATCAGGCGCTTTCAAGAGAAAATAATACGGCGATAGTCTTCTTTCACGGAGGCGGCTGGGCGTATGGCAAACCCGATGAATTCTTTACAACGTGCGAACGGTATGCTAAAATGGGAATCGTAACTTTTTCGGTGGATTACCGCTTGTCAATAGACAATGGGGAGGTTCCCAGCAAAACGATCAGTCCGATCGAATGTGTAATGGATGCCAAATCCGCCATGCGCTGGGTCCGCGAAAACGCAGGAAAATTCAACATCGGCACAAATAAAATCGTTGCATCCGGCCAGTCCGCCGGGGGCCACCTGGCATTATCCACGGCCATGATCGATGAGTATAATGAAAAAACAGATAACCTCGCGATACCCTGCCGCCCTGATGCGGTTTTACTGTTCTCAGCCTGTGTGAATACGGTGGAAAGCTGGTGCGACATGCTTCTGGCTGACCGAAGGGATAAAATATGGAGCATCTCCCCGACCCATCATATGAAACCCGGGTTACCGCCCATGATTGAATTTCACGGCCTTGATGACGAACAGGTGCCAAAGTGGACGGTGCAGCATATGGAAACGGAAATGAAAAAGCTGGGCAATTATTTTGAACAGCATATGTATGAAGGCAGGAAACATTACCTGGGGGCCCCGGACCCAACATACTCAACCTATTATGATGAAGCCATTTTGAAGATTGCTGACGACTTTCTCCGGAAATTTGATTTTCTTAAGTAGTCCTCCGCAACTCATTAATCTTCCTGTAATTTCACAGGTCCTCTGATTTTCCGGGGTCCTGCGGGGAGGTTACATCAGTTTACCCACACCACCGGCGGTTCAAGCAATCCGAACGGAATAAGGTAGTAGTCGTCCCTCCAGAATACGGGTTTTCCCGAAAGGCGAATGTCATACCAGTTAGACTGGCCGTCAGTGTTGCTCGGCCAGCCCGGGTTTCCTGTAAAGGTCACGGGCCCCACTTCATTAAGTTCGCCCCCGGTATGGTGATGCGGCCCGAACAGGTTCCTCAGGCTGTTCGTCATTTGTATTTCAATCTTGTTATTGCCCTCCTGTACCGCCCCGGTAATATCTATTTCCCAGGGGCTGTAAAGGAGGGGATCAAATTCCGTTTCATTGATCTTTACCTTCAGCACGATGGCCTCAAAGGAAGGAAATGAAATGAAATAGCGTGATGCGCTGCTACCAGGCTTTCTATCAATGGCAAAACTGTTCTTCAATACAAATGCACCCGCATAGAACGGGTACCCCTGTTCCACAAGGTCGCCCTCAAACAGATCCTTTTCCCGGGTGACCGAAAATCGACTGACACTGTGAAGGGGTTTCTCAGGATATAAATGCGTACCATTCTTTTGCGATTCGGCCAGCGGTTTAGCGGAGGGAGTTACGGACAGACCAAATTCACCGGTGAGATAAATGCTTTCGATTTCGGTTCCGTAACGCTTTACGGCATCCAGGCTGGCCGGCTCTGGCGCCACATAATTAACCGACAACACGATATCATTGGCCCCCTGCTTTAAGGTACCCGAAATGTCCTGTATACGCAGGGCATGGTCACGGTAATATTCTTTCCCTTCAAAATTGATTTTCTTCCCGTTAACCACTATTTCATACAGTTCCGGTTGCTCCACGACAAGTGAATATTTCCGGGGAACATCCCTCACGTCGACTTCATATTTCAGGATGAGTTTTCCGGTATATTTCTTTTCCGTGAGACGCTGATGAATTCCGATCACAGGTTCCGGCCTGCTGAACGTTTTACCATTGTCTGTTGAATACCTTGCAAAATCAAGGATCAGCGAATTCGGATCAACACGCCTCCCCTGCCAGGCCCCCCCGATTTCCGCGAACCTGGTCCTGTCAGCCGGCACCTCGTAAGTCACGTCAACTTTCGCTTCCCGGGATGCATCGCCATAAGTAACCAGCCAGGAGGTAGCGGGTGCGAACCGAAGCCGGATGCGGCCATCCGCCCCTGGCTGAAGTTTCATGGAGGCACCGTTCTCCGGGTTCCACAGGGCCGGGTTTTTGACGGAAGCCGTGAACAGAAGGTCACAATCAACGCTGCTCAGCCGGGATGTATTTGACAACTGGATGATACCCCCCTTTTTTACCCTTCGGTGATGTGTCCATACCAGTTCATTGCCGGTTCCCTCCACCCTGAAGTCAGGTATCAGAACCTCCTCAAGTGCCGCCTCCAGCTCGTTTTCCCCGACCGGCCGGGTGATCTTTCGTAAGGAATCAATGGCTGCCGGATCGGGATTCCCGTCCACATATTCGGGGAACATGCCCGTTGACAGGATTACCCCTCCTTCCTCCCGGAATTGCTTTAACAGGTCAAGGGTGGAGCGCCGGATAACAAGCATTCCGGGAAGCAAAACCACCTTGTAGGTCATTTTCCCGATAACAAAATTTCCTTTCCTGACCTCCGCAATATCTGCAATGATCTGTTCATCGCCCAGGTCGTAATTCCGGTGGATGCGCTGAAGTTCATTCAGGCACCGGTCATATTGCACATATGTATCATTGGGTATCCCGAAATAGTCCGATTCCAGGGGATGCACGACAAGGATATCCGCGGAATATTCCCCGATAGTAGAAACATAACACATCCGCCCGGTATAATCCTCGAAGAGCTTGTTGTAAGTCCAGTATGGCTGGGCCGGACTGAAATTGGGCGGATAATCCCGTTTGCGTTCCCCTTTCATGCTGTAAAGGGCAAGATGGGGACAGATGAAATTGATGCCGTTGATGGTGAGCCAATCGAGCAGCCACTTGCGGTCCTCGAAATTCATATTGTGCCCGCTGATGCCGTAAGATTCACTGAGCCTCCGGGGGATGCCATACTGGTTGGCCACGCTTGAAACGCTTCTCGGTGAGTTGAGCAGGCTGTAGTGCAATCCCAGCTGATCGATCCCCGGCATTTGCATATGACGGTAGGAAATCATGGCGTTCCCGACGTTTCTCTTTACAGAATTGAAATCTTCCTCTCCATTTACATGCCCTGTAAAAACCGAATTGGCTTTTTCATTGTATTCGCCGATCTGTGTTGAAAAGCTTTCCTCGAAACAACGTGAAATGGTCTGGTAGTAGTCGTACCGTACCTTCCTGAAATTGCCTATTGTATCGAACAGCGAGGGGATAACCGGCTCCAGGTCATACCCGTGCATCTTTTTAAACAGGTCGGGGAGTACCGGTGAAAAACTTATGGCGGGTTCCGTGCCCCAGTACCTGGGAGAAACCTGGGGCTCGTCGGTGAAGATCCCCGGCACCGTTTTTCCCATCTCATCTTTATAGCGGTCAAGGTAAGGTTTATACGAAAATTCAATGAAGGTTTTAACTGTTTCCGGGTTTAGAAGATCGACCCATGTAGTGCCGTTAAACCATGCATCCCCCATTTCCGATTTGTGACATACATAGTTGAAACGGGCATCTTCGGCATACACCGTATCCGATTCCGCTATCCTGGCCTTTTTATCCATCTGTACCAGGCACCGGGCATGAAATTTAGGGCTCGCCAGGGGCACTTTCCCGCCTGCAAATCCGCTTGGCCACTTGTCCTCATCATAGAACCAGGCCTTCAGTCCGGTTTGTTTTCCGGCAAGCACCCCGGCATCCATTGCTTCCCACCATTCCGCACCGAGGTATTCGGTCAGCAGGCCGGTACGGCTGTGGAGGAAAAATCCCCCGAAACCGGCATCCCTGAAATCATGGATCTGCTTTACCAGTTCGGCCGTGTCGAGCCTGTCATTCAGCGAATAGAAAGGTGCCGACCTGAATTCCGCCGGCGGATCAAGGAATACATCCGCCCGGATGAACTCATCAGCCGAGGGAGAATTTGTTTTGCATCCGAAAAACAGGGATACCAGGACTGCGGCAAATCGAATTGGTTTCATCTGTGAAAGGGGTAAGACAGGTTAAAGAGACCGGCAATAAAATTAATATTTTTTTAACGGCCGTCAACGAAAAACGCATGTATGTCAAATATACTGGGCAGAAGAATAACATTTACAGGGAATATCCGTAAAACCGAATCGTTTGAGACCACATTGAACCTGCCTTCCAGCTGACCCCTGATTAAAATTTCAATGGAAACAAGTCAATAACCAGTTGTATTTATTTAAGGGAGAAGGCATGGAGAGAAAGGATTTTTTTAAAAACTTATTGCTGGGAGGCACGGGTATTTTTTTTGTACAAAACAGGGCTAAAGCAACCCCGGGGGCTTCTGCACAAAAAATATGGCTGGCAACAACCTTTATTACTGGTTTTGATTATTACGACGGCCCGGAAGCAGAACCCCTGCTCGAGGCCGGAATGCAGCTTGATCTTAACCGTCAACCGCATAACCGGTATGACAAGAATGCCATAGAGGTGCTTTCAGGCGAGGCTAAACTGGGGTACATTTCGCGGGTGGAAAATAAAACCATTGCCAGACTAATGGACGAAGGCATTGCCATGCAGGCAGAAATAAAGGAATTGTTTCCCGATGCCGGATTTGATAAGGTGAAGATTGAAATTTGGTATGAGCGACCCTTTAATTCCTAATATCGAATGTACAAGCTTTTCGCATTCATTATTCTTCTTTCCGTTTCCGGAATAACGTATTCCCAGAAGGTGTATTCTGTAGAGTATTCCAACCAGGCGGATATCAAGGTTTTTGTAGTGAAATATGAAAACCAGGCCGATCTAAATGTTTATAAAGTCGAGTACGAAAATCAGGCTGGCGACAATGACGGTAAATGGTTTTTTACAGCCTATGAGAACCAGGCAGAAAAGAAGATTTATTTTGTCGAATATGAGAACCAGGCAGATCTGAATATCTTTTTCGTGAAATATGAAAACCAGGCGGGCTGGAAAGAGAAAAAGAAGATGCATTTGATGTATTAATGAACAAATACAGCAGCATATTTATAACATTACCGATATAAAAACGTACCACCCCGCAGAAATCTTCTATTTAGTTTTTTGGCCTGGAGAGGAGATATGTTGTTTTGGGAAACTAAATTTTAAAATTTATGAAAAAGGGTACATTATTGTATTTGGGTCTTTCCATGGTTTTATTTCTTTTTTCAGGAAATGTAAACGCACAGACGGATAAAAAAGCGGCAGAAATAAAAAGGCTGGAAACAGCGCTGGCGACGGCTAAAAAAAATGTGGCGAAAAATGAAAGGTCGCTGGCTGTAGCTGATTCGCTCTTTGCAAAGGGGACGGAACAGGTGAATGATTCAAAGGCTGAAACAAAAGCCATAGAAACAGAGCGTAAAACCCTGGATAAACAGTATGCAACGCAAAAGAAAGCGCTGGAGAAGCTGGCAAAATCAAAGGATAAAGCAGAAGTCACAAAGGCCACGAGTGATATAAAGGCACTTGATCTTAAGTACAAAGCCGATACCAAAGCACTGGATACCCGACTTAAGGATGTAACTAAAAAATCCACAACCGGTTCATCCAATATGAGCAAAGGAAAATCGGGAAAGAGCACGGCAACAAATTCACTGGAGACCGCCCGGGCATCCCTCGATGCAGCACAGGAAAAATACGACCTTGCAACAGGAGTAGTAAAGCCTGAAGAAGAGGGAAATAAGAAAAAGAAGTAATTGTTTTTATTAACCGTTTTATAGCTTTAAAATATGGAAAACCGACATCAGGTGCATAACCTGATTATTTTGGATGAGAGCGGCTCAATGCTGTCTATCAAACCTTCAATAATTCAAGGTTTTAATGAGATTGTACAGACCATGAAAGGTCTTGAAATCCAATACCCGGAGCAGGATCATTTTATTACACTCGTTTCATTTAACGGGCTGGCACAAAAGACTCATCTCTTTTGCAAACCAGTAAAGGAGCTGGAACTTATCGATGACAGTAAATATCAGCCCGACGCATCCACGCCGCTTTTGGACGCCATGGGATTTAGTTTCATTAAATTGAAAAAAGAACTCGAAAACAGCAAGGAATATAATGTACTGGTTACAATTCTAACCGATGGGGAAGAGAATGCATCCAAAGAATTTTCAGGTGTCGCAATTAAGAAACTTGTTGAGGAATTATCCCTGAATAACTGGACATTCACATACATTGGAACTGACCATGATGTGGAAAGCTTTGCATTCTCAGTCTCTATTTCAAATACGATGGTATTTGAAAAAAACCCGGAGGATATTAAGAATATGTTCGCTAAAGAGAAATCAGCGCGAATGAGTTATAACGAAAGGATTAGCAAGAAAGAAGAAACGGGCAAAGATTTTTTTAATGAGAAGAAAAATAAATCTTAGGGATTCAGCTTTCTTTCCGGAACACCCTCGAAGGTTATTTTCACCGGATTGATATGCCCGTTTTCATCAAAATACATCCTGTCGATGCAGGTTACCCGGTGATTGGCATCCGTACGGTCAAGGGGGCGACGGTGATAAACGATATACCACTCCTCCTTACCGGGTACCTGTATAACTGAATGATGTCCGGCTCCCTTACCAATCTTCGGATCCTGTTCCAACACAGTGTTCATGCGGGTAAAGGGTCCCAGGGGTGAATCAGCGATCGCGTAAGCAACACGATAATCCGATCCTCCCCATGAACCTTCTGACCACATGAAATAATATTTCCCGTTTCGGATAAACATGAAAGGCCCTTCCACATAACCTTCGGGGGTTATTTCCTTGAACATTTCCCCGTCATCAAAGGGTAGAAATCCTGTAAAATCTTTACTGAGCTTTGTAATGTTGCAATGTCTCCATCCGCCATAGATCATGTAATACTGAGAATCCCTGTCCCTGAAAACAAACTGATCAATCGGTTGTGCTCCATTATGGAATTTGTCAAGCAACGGCTTCCCCAGGTAGTCCCTGAACGGTCCTTCGGGGGTATCCGATACGCCTATTCCGATACCGCCTGTGGCGTTGTCACTCTGAATATCATTCGCAGCAAAAAATAAAAAGTACCGGCCTTCATTCTTAACGATGGACGGCGCCCACATGGCATACTTTGCCCATTTCACCGAGGCCGTATCAATAATCCGTTCGTGCTTCGTCCATGTGACAAGGTCGCCGGATGAAAACGCATCCATAAAAACCTGCTCATGATAGGGGGCTGAGTAAGTCGGATAAATCCAATACCGGTTGCCAAACACGGTTGCCTCCGGATCGGCATACCATCCGTCAAAAACCGGGTTCCCCGATGACTGGCCTGAAATCCTCACAAGGGCTAAGCCCAGGAAAACGAAAAGTAACATTGAATTCTTCATACTGATTATTTATCACGAAAGTGAGATTAAGTGTATTAATAACTAATTCTTCTTCAACAAAAAGAAATGGGCATCCACCCTGGAGTCGTCCACTAACCCCTTTGTCTTTATCGTGATGGTTGAATCGGTTTGCCAGAAAAAGGCTGACAGGCGGCCTTTATTTTTATCTTCGAAGGTCAGAATGTTCCCAAGAAAGTACATCAAGATATATTCCTTTGATACAAAAGCGGTATCTGACATATGCTGACTGATGGTTACCACATTTTCGCGAATCGAAATTTCCATCTTTGGAAAATCACTTCGTCCCCTGTCAGTCGAAATCCATGTGAGGTTTGTCCAGCCGGGATATCTTTCTTCAAGGGTTTGTAATGCAATGCGCTTTTTTTCCTCCCTCTTGTTTCCGCATGAAGCCAAAGCGAGTGACAGGAAAAAAACCAGGCTCAAAGCAAGCAGCGTTTTTTTGTTTATTCTCATACCATCTAATCGAAAATACATAGAAACGAAAAACAAAAGCGAAATCCCCGGGTTAAAACATGTACTTTAAGTGAAGTTACAAACTTAGTCCAACTTTCAACCCTATCCACATGAAAGCTTTTGTCAAAAGAATCTATGGCGGACCTGAAGTGCTTACCCTGGAAGAAGTCCCAAAGCCGTCTGTAAAAGACAACTACCTCCTCATCAAAGTGAAGGCGAATTCCGCGAACCCGGCCGACTGGCATATCCTGCGCGGGAAGCCTGCTTTCGCCCGGCTAACGTTTGGCCTGTTCAAACCCAGGGATAAGTTCCTGGGTTCAGATTTTGCAGGCATTGTGGAAGAAACCGGGAACCATGTAACACGTTTTAAGCGGGGAGACCGGGTATTTGGCGGAAGCCTGGAAGCCGGCAGCTTTGCAGAATATGCCCTGGTTCCCGACAATGTCTGCGCCCTCATGCCCGCAGAGGTGGGATTTACTGAAATGGCGTGTGTGCCAATAGCCGGACTCACAGCCCTCCAGGCGCTTGTAACACACGGAAAAATCCAGCCGGGGGAATCGGTGCTGATCAACGGTGCCGCTGGCGGCGTAGGGCATTTTGCCGTGCAAATTGCAAAGGTGCACGGTGCAAAAGTAACCGCGGTCTGTTCCGGTAAAAATGCCGACTTTTTAAAAAGCCTGGGTGCTGACCAGGTAATTTCATACGACAAGGAAGACATCCATCAACATGCCACCCGGTATGACCTCGTTGCGGATATCCATGGCAACCTCACCTTCGCCGACTTTACGCGAATGGGTCAGCGGGCCGTCATGGTCGGGTTTACCACCATGGGAAATATGATGTCGGTCCTCGGTAAAAAAGCCTTCAGCAAATTCCCCCTGGCACAGTTTACAGCCGGGGTTAAC
>JBGSSA010000179.1:0-10937 GCA_041737295.1 Bacteroidales bacterium
ACGCTATTTTTTCCGGGATTCATTCATCACATTCCCAACTTATTCACTACATTTAATTATTCAAACGTACTGGTTGACTGAGATAAACATTGGTTTCGTTACACCTTTAATTTTATGCGTAACGTGCATTCAACTTCCATAGCGTTGTTATTGGTAATATTCCTGTTTCTAATCTGCCTGAAATCAGTTTCACAGGATAATGGCAATCATGGGAAATTTACTTCTCCCAAGGATTCTGTAATTGATGATCTTATGTTCAATGCACAGTATGAGCAGGCGATTGCTATTGCTTACAAGGCAATCGAACAAATTCAGGAGGATTCCTTTACAAAATTAAATTTGCTCCTCAAATTAAGTGAAGCTTACATTTATAAACGCAATCCTGCAAAAGCTGCGGAATTACTCCGGAAAGTCGCACTGAAAATGAATGCCTCAGAAAAAGCTAATGATCAGATTGAGTTTTTATATGCTCTGGATATGGCCATGGTTATGAGAGAATTCGGTAAAAATGAGGAGGCTTTTTTATGGATGAGAAAATCTGAACTTTTACTCGGGAATATTGAAAATCCAAAAAATACTGACGTTGCAAGACTTTTTACAATGCTTGGAAAACACAATTATGAAGCAAGAGACTCCATAAACTCCATCCGGTACTTTAATAAATCAATTAATACACTTTCTGAAAATTCATTGTCAGAGAAAATAGCAAAAATCACCTCTCAATCTTATATTCAACTGGCATATCTTTTCGCGGGAAATTTAAAAATGTCAGGCCAGGTTGAGGGAATGGCAGATTCCGTGTATAAGAGGATTGTCGATAAAATCCATCCAGGATTGCTAAATTTTTATCTTAATAACGCTTTTATCTATTTGAATTACAATTACAATATCCATAAAGCAAAAACTGCTCTACATTTTGCGTCAATCATTATTAATAAATATTATCCTCCAGAAGATCCGAATTATGGCTTACTATTTTTTTATAATGGCCAACTTGCTTATCAGGAACATGACTCGGAAAAGGCACTGGGTTATTTCAGGCAAGCTGAAACATATCTTGTTAAAAATCCGGATTTGTCACCATATATGTATCTTTTTTATTTTGATCTTGCTAATACATATTACTTCTATATAAGTGATTTCAACAAAGCAATTGAGAATTACAGAAAGGTTATTGGGAACAGTAACCTATGGTTACAAAGAGCCCTGATTAATAGCCTGGTTCTATGTGGCTATTGTTACCTGGAACTGGGTGATACAATTAAGGCAATTTCCTCCGTGAAAAACGGAATAAATGCTGCCGAAAAAGGATCCCGGGTTTCAGGAAGAGAAAAGGCCTATACTTACAGGTGCCTTGCCGGACTGTACTTGAATATCGGGCAGGCAGATCTGGCTCATCAGTATTTTCTGAAAGCATATGAAAAGGCAAACAGATATCATGTCGGATGGGATCTAAAAATTGATATTATTGAAAATCTGGCTAATTATTATCGCGACAAAGGAGAAATTCAGACAGCCCTAAATTATTATCAAAACGCTATTGATAAAGCTTTTCAAGATTCTTTAGTCCTAACCTCGAAAAGCCAGTTTTGTGACGAGATTGAGGTAATAGGAATTCTTAATAATAAGGGATATGCTCTGCTTCTTCAATATGAAAAACAGAATAAAAATATATTGTGCTTAAAAGAGGCCTTACACTGCCAAAAAATTGCCATCCAACTTATTGAACGAAGACTGGCATATCTGGATAATGAAAGTTCCGAATATAACTGGCTTGCCCTTTTACAGCCGACATTTAATAATGCGGTCCTCTATTCAACGCTGTTGTATAATCAAACCCATGATTTAAACTATGCCAACACCGGATACCAGTTTGCTGAGAAAAGCAGAATGATGATCATTTTGACCAATCGGAACAAAAAGACTAAAAGATTTAAAGGCGTTCCTGATTCATTGGTTTTAAAAGAAACCTTCCTTCAAAATGAAATAATCAATCTACAAAATCAACTTTATCAATGTGAACGGACTAATGCGGGTTCCTCGGAACAAAAGTTAATTTCAAGAAAATTGGCAAAGATCCAACTTGAAAATGATCAGTTGAAGTCAGTTTTTGAACGAAGCTATAATAGGTATTTCAACCTGAATTTCAACCTGAATGTGATAAGTATGCCCAACGTTCAAAAAAAATTGAATAATAACCAGGTTTTATTGGAATATCAATTATTGGATAACGAGTTGATTATAATTGTCGTTAATAAAGATCATATCTCAATGAATTTGATTCAGTCTAAAGGCAATGAAAAGCAATTAATAAAAAAATTCTATAAGTCTATTTCTGAAAATCCCTCACTTAACGATCCGGAAAAGTCATTCAGGGAATTCACGGAAACTGCACACCAATTATATTCCTGGCTAATAGAACCCATCAAAGACGAAATAGGCAATAAACGGCTTATTATTATTCCGCACAACGAGATCAATGCTATTCCCTTTGAACTTCTTATTTCGGAATTACCACCACGTGGCTACTCTGAAAACTACAAGATCCTTTCCTATCTTATTAAGAAACACCCGATTTCTTACGGATACTCGGGAACATTGCTTTTCGAGGAAACAAAATTCTACCCGGATAAAACTGCAGCTTTTTTTATTCCTGATTATTCTAATGCAAGATTTATAAATGCCCAAAAAAAGTTATATAATCTTAAAGGATCCAAAAAAGAAGTCAGACAGGTAAGAAGAATAATCGGAGGAGATCTTTTTTCTAATGATCAGGCTAACGAGACTAATTTTAAACTTTTAGCCGGAAACTATAAAATCCTTCACATTGCCTCACATACATTTCTGGATGAGGAAATACCAACTCTTTCTTCGTTTGAATTGGCACCTGGCATGGATTCTCTCGATGACGGCCTTTTATGTTCCTATGAATTATATCAACTCCAATTGAACGCGCAATTAATCGTTTTAAGTGGATGTAATACGGGTATGGGAAAATTGAAACAAGGTGAAGGATTGCTTAGTCTTTCACGAAGCTTTTTTTATTGTGGGGCAAGATCTGTGGCATTTACATTATGGCCGCAGGCTGATCAAACGGGTGCGGAAATAATGATTGGATTCTACAAGGGAATTCAAGATAACAAAAGACTTGAAGACGCACTTCAAACATCTAAGATAGATTATTTGTCAAATGCAGATCCTGCAAAATCTCATCCATTTTAC
Organism: Bacteroidales bacterium; assembly: GCA_041737295.1. Lineage (GTDB taxonomy): Bacteria > Bacteroidota > Bacteroidia > Bacteroidales > UBA10428 > UBA5072. The sequence continues at coordinate 3,223 of JBGSSA010000179.1, forward strand.
TGGGGCGGATTTTTGATTGTAGGAAAAACTGATCCTATCGTTCTAGATAACCACTATCCAAAAATTACGATCCTCTTGATTCTGATTTGTATAGGTGTGGGAGGATTAACGTATCGAAAATTCATATCCTGATCCTATTAAGAATCTTCCTTGCCTGCACTGAATAGAATTGATCCCCGGTCAATAACAGTTTTAAAAGAGGCTGTGCTTGATTTACGTGTCCTGTTTTAATTAGGCAGAGGGCAAGATACCAATTCCTATGAATTGCATAAGGACTATTCCAATCGGGTGGTATTTTTAAAAAAGCGTTGACTGATTCATCTGGCTGTTGAAGCTCAATCTTTACAAGGCCAAGGTAAAACCATGCCAGATAGTTCTGTTTATCATTGGCCACAATGTTTTTAAGAAGTGTGGCACATTGGTCATTTGCCTCGGTCTGATATAGAAATTGGGCCTTTTCCAGATTACTTTTCGAGAGGTTTCCTGAACGGGTTACTATGTCAGGTTCATATTTCGAATAGAATTTCCCAAATATTCTTGATTCTGAATACCCAGGGGAAAACCATTTTGATACCGATGTACTAATTATAATTATAAAAATGAAAACTGCTGCAATTTGAATAATGCGTTCGCGAGGGAACATCGTTCGGCTGTTTGTAAAATTACTTTCCGTAGATATCCTTCGCAAGGTCCGACGAAGACTATCTAATTCATTGTCATTTATACTTACATTAATCTCCTTATGTAACCGAATAAGTTCTGCAAATTCAACATCATTTTCAGACCGGGTCCGAATTTCTTCTGTCGTCTCTTTGTCCAGCGAACCGTCAAGATAGGCTTCTATTAATCTCGTTGTATTCATATTCTTTTAACAAACTGTACGTGCTCTTAATTTGTTTGATTAATGACAACTTGCAGCGATATCGCCTGTTTTTTGTATGTTGTTCACTTTTATATCCCATTTTCCGGGTAATTTCAGCTATTGACATACCTTCTATAAAATATCTCAAAACCTTTTGACAATCTGAACTTAGGCGCTCAAAGTTCTTCCGGTAAATCTCAAGTCGTTCATTTAATTCTGCAGTTTCATGAATGTCTCGGTCAATATCCGGATAATCCTCTAACACAAAAGAACAAGAAGAAATATGCTTTCGCTTGTTTAATTCCTTAAACCATAGCAACCTTGACACAGAAAATAAGTAGGTGGATAAAGAACAAGTCAATACAAAAGAATCACTTCGAACCTTTTGAAAGAGTACTAACAACACATCCTGAATAAGGTCCCTTGCATCTTCCTCGCTGCCACTGTTTTTAAGTACAAAATGCCTTATTCCAGTGTAATACAATTTATAATAAGCCCGGAGGATTTTCTCGTTACGGGATTTCAACCCTTCAAGCATTTCCGTATCATTATATGTCAATGTCTTTTTCAATGTTTAATACCACCAAAACTGAAAAAGTAACCCTCGAGAAAAAAATAAAAACCGAAAAGGTCATATAAATGTACTTTATATGACCTTTAAATCAAAATTAATATGGAAGTGTGCAATAATCTTGCACATTGTGAATTATTTATCCCTAAAGGAATTATTCTTCCTTGTCTCTCGTCCCTCGTCCCTATTTTCTACCGAGAGGCAATCCCTGACGGGATTCTCCCGCCCTGGCATTAATCCCTGATAGGATTACCTGTAGGCGTCAATAGGGGCACAGGAGCAGACGAGGTTACGGTCGCCAAAGGCATCGTCTACCCGGCTGACGGTGGGCCAGAATTTGTTGCGATCACTCCATGGGAGCGGGAAGGCGGCCTGCATCCTTGTATAGGGATGCGCCCAGGTGTCGGAGGCAATGGCACGCTGGGTATGCGGTGCATTCTTTAGCACGTTGTCGGTGCGGTTGCCGCCGTCGGCGATTTCCTTTATCTCCGCGGCAATGGTCTTCATGGTCTCGATGAACCGGTTCAGCTCCTGCAGCGATTCGCTCTCAGTCGGCTCCACCATCAGGGTGCCATGTACCGGGAACGACAGCGTGGGGGCATGAAAGCCATAGTCCATCAGCCGCTTGGCGATGTCGGTCTCGGTGATATCTGACCCTGCCTTGAAGCCCCTGCAGTCGAGGATCATCTCATGCCCTACCAGGTCATTGCACCCGGTATACAGCACCTTGAACTGTTCTCCCAGGCTGGCTGCCAGGTAATTCGCGTTCAGTATGGCCACCTTGGTGGCATAGGTCATTCCCTCGGGTCCCAATAAGCTGCAATACGCATGCGAGATGTTGAGGATGCTGGCGCTGCCCCAGGGGGCCGAGGCCAGCGCGCTAACGCCTTCTACCCCGCCCGACGGTACCACGGTATGGGTGGGCAGGAATTTCACGAGGTGTCCGGCCACGAGGATCGGGCCCATTCCGGGTCCGCCTCCCCCGTGCGGTATGGCAAAGGTCTTGTGCAGGTTGATATGGCATACGTCGGCCCCTATGGCGGCCGGATTGGTAAGTCCTACCTGCGCGTTCATGTTGGCGCCGTCCATATAGACCTGTCCCCCGTTCTTGTGGATAATGGCGGTCATGTCGCGGATTGCCGTTTCAAACACGCCGTGTGTGCTCGGGTAGGTGACCATGAAGGCGGCCAGGGTTTTGCCGTACTGGTCGGCTTTGGCAACCAGGTCGCCCATGTCGATGTTCCCTTTGTCGTCGCAGTTCACCACCACCACTTTCAGTCCGGCCATCGCCGCGCTGGCGGGATTGGTGCCATGCGCCGACGCGGGGATCAGCACCACGTCGCGAAACGTTTCATTCCGGCTTTCGTGGTATTTGCGGATCACCAGCAGCCCGGCATATTCCCCTGCCGCACCCGAATTGGGCTGGTACGACACTTCTTCCAGTCCGGTCACCGCTTTCAGGAACACCGAAAGTTCATGGAACAGCTGGTGGTACCCTTCGGCCTGGTCGAGCGGCACGAACGGGTGCATGTTCCCGAATTCGGGCCAGCTCAGGGGCAGCATTTCAACGGCCGCATTCAGCTTCATGGTGCATGAGCCCAGGGGGATCATGCCGTGGGTGAGTGAAAAGTCTTTCCGGTCGAGCTGGTGGATGTAGCGCATGAGTTCCGTCTCGCTCCGGTACCTCCGGAACAGCTCCAGGTTCATGAAATTGTCGGCGCGGGCCAGTTTCTGGTCAAAATGCACCAGGTTTTCATCGATAACGATCTTGCCCGGGTAATGCTTCATAGGCAGGGCGAACACTTCGATGATCCGGTCCACATCGGCTTCGGTTGTGGTCTCGTCGAGGCTGATGCCCACGGCGCCGTCCGCATAATACCGGAGGTTTATCTCGCGGTCGAGGGCGTTCTGGCGGATCTCATCCGCTTTGACCGGTTCGGGAAGGATGATTTTGAGGGTGTCGAAAAAGTTCAGGTTGTCCTGCCAGTACCCCATTTCGGTCAGTTTGACCGACAGGGAACCGGCTTTGGAATGGATGCGCCGGGCGATTGTTTTCAGTCCCTCCGGACCGTGGTACACCGCGTACATTCCGGCCATGCTGGCCAGGAGTGCCTGGGCGGTGCAGATGTTTGAGGTGGCGCGTTCGCGTTTGATGTGCTGTTCGCGGGTCTGCAAGGCCATGCGGAGGGCGGGTTTCCCTTCCCTGTCCACGGTAACGCCGATGATGCGGCCCGGCATGTATCTTTTATACGGTTCACGGGTGGCGAAATAGGCCGCATGCGGTCCGCCGTATCCCATGGGAACGCCAAAGCGCTGGGTGGATCCGAGTACCACATCGGCTCCCCATTTGCCGGGAGGGGTCAGCAGCACGAGGCTCATGATATCGGCGGCCACGGCAACGGGAATGGCGGCACCGCGCATCCGGGCGGTAAATTCCGAGTAGTCGCGTACCTTGCCATCCCCGGCAGGATACTGCACCAGGGCGCCGAAAAGGGTATCAGCAGGCTCAAGGACGGAATAATCTCCTGTGATGATAGAAATCCCCAGCACGCCGGCCCGGGTTTTAATGATATCGAGGGTTTGCGGGAATACATTGTCATCCACGAAAAAGGCCGAGGATCCGCGGGCCACCGTTTCGCGGGGACGGGCATTGTACAGCATGATCATGGCTTCGGCGGCGGCGGTTCCCTCATCGAGGAGGGACGCATTGGCCAGTTCCATCCCCGTGAGTTCGAGGACGACGGTCTGGAAGTTGAGCAGCGCTTCAAGCCTTCCCTGTGAAATTTCCGCCTGGTAGGGCGTGTAGGAAGTATACCAGCCCGGGTTCTCGAGGATATTGCGCTGGATGACGGCGGGCATGACTGTATTGTAATAGCCCATGCCGATATATGTTTTGAACAGTTTGTTGCGGGATCCTATTTCGCGTATCCGTCCAAAATATTCCTGTTCGCTGATGCCCGGTTTCAGCTTCATATCTTCCTTCAGCCGGATGGAACCGGGAATGGCCTGGTCCACCAGCTCGTCGAGGGATTTAACACCGATTTTCTCCAGCATGGCCGGTATTTCTTCCGGGCGAGGGCCCGTGTGCCTGTAGGCAAAGTGATCACTGTTCATGATAAGAATGGATTTGTATCGTATTCAGCTCCGATTGTCGTGGAAGGTCCGTGTCCGGGCCACACCTCCGTGTCGCGGGGCAGTGTCAGTATTTTTTCCCTGATCCCGCTGATCAGCTCGTCATAGTCCCCGCCAAAGAGATCGGTGCGGCCGATGCTGCCCCGGAACAGCACATCCCCGCAGATAAGCAGGCTGTCCGACGGGATGTATAAACAGATGCTCCCGGGGGAATGCCCTGGCACATGCAGGATTGAAATGTCCGTTTTTCCGAGGGTAAGATGGTCCCCGTCGGCCAGGTAGCGATCGGGCATCGGGGGATTTTCCATTTTGATCCCGAAAAGGGACGCGTGTTGCACGGCATCCCTCACCAGGAAGAGGTCATCCTCGTGCATCAGCACGGGACATGAGAATTCACTTTTTGCCCAGGCCACTCCCGCCACATGATCGAAATGGCCATGGGTAAGCACGATGTATTCGGGACGCAGGTTATTTTCGGCTATGTAGTGCTTCAGGTGTTGCTGCTGCACCGGATTTTTGCAACCCGGATCTACTATAAGGCAGGCGCCGGATTCGTCGTACAACACGAAAGCGTTTACTTCCAGCTCGTTAAAAACAAAATTTTTGAGTATGATCATCGTAGATAAAACAAGAACAATGTTACGCAAGTTATTCTTTTCCGCTTAACATGGGCACAAAAACAAATGAACCATGCTCGGTAATTTTATAAACACCAGGGCCTGTTTTTTCAACCAGCGTCATCACCTGGAGGTCGGGTTTGCCGATGGGCACAACCAGTCTCCCCCCTACTTTGAGCTGTTCGAGCAGTTTCGGCGGTATTTCCATGGCGGCTGCTGTAATGAGGATGCGGTCGAAAGGCCCGTAGGTGGGAAGTCCCTGGTAGCCGTCGCCATAAAAAAAATGAACCTGGTAGCCCATCTGCGTAAGCAGTTCCTGTGGTACCAGGTACAATTCCTTCTGCCGTTCGATTGTCAGCACCCGTGTTCCGAGCTGGGCCAGCACGGCCGACTGGTATCCCGATCCCGTGCCGATTTCAAGCACCTTCATCTGCGGTTCCACCTCCAGCAGCTGGGTCTGGAATGCCACCGTATAGGGTTGGGATATGGTTTGTCCGGCCCGGATGGGAAATGCCTGGTCGCGGTAGGCAAACTGCATGAAGCCGCTATCCATAAATGCATGTCGCGGTACGGCAAAGATTGCCGCCAGCACCTTCTCATCGGTGATGCCCTTTTTTTTGAGTTCTGTTACAAGCTTATTGCGCAAGCCTTTATGCTGAAAACTGTCGTACATGCTTCCTTTCCTGATTCGGTGTGGTTTATAAACAAAATTAGTTGATAAGTTCGATCTAAAAAAAATATACCATAAATGTAAATAATTTATGTTTGTGTAAATGCCGGATACATGTTAAACGTTGGAATAGTTGGATCGTTGGCGGCTGTCGAAAAGTATGCCAATGCCCTGGAACGTATTCAGGATATCCGGATCGTTAACCGGTGGATCACTGATGGGGAGCAGGGTTCAGCGACGGACGCCGAAACCGGGGTCACCTGCGTATCGCCATTGCATGTCACAGGTAATGCAGATGCGCTTGTCATTGCCGCCGGGGGTACTTTCGGAGGACAGGTGGCCATAGCTGCGCTACGGTCGGCCCGGCATGTATTTATTTACCCGAATGCCATACAATCCGTTGAAGAAGCCACCCTGCTGATCAAGATCGCCCGGGAAGCCAATGTCATCCTTCGTGCCGGGAGAACGGGGAACCACAATATCAGGAACCTGCTGCGGGCCCTTCCGGATGTATCAGAGATCAACATGATCGAGCTGCAGCATGATTACCAGGCACCCGGGAACCAGGCCGGCATAAGGAATATGTCCGACGCGCTGCTGGCCGACCTGGAGGTGATCAACAGCCTGGTCAACGCGCGCGTGATCTCCGTGAAGGCAAAGGGGATGTGCATGCTGGCATCGGAAGCCGATATCGTCAGCGCCAGGCTGGAATTCGACAATGGATGCGCCGTGAACTACAACTGCAATCTCGTGGCGGCACAGAACGGGTTTACAGGCACGCTTGTGATGAAAAACCGGATACTGAAATACAATTTCATCAGCGGGGAATTGTCCAGCTGGTTTGTACAGCATCAGAGCGCAATTGTTAAAATTCCTTTTTTGCTGGAAACCATGCACGTTGAAAAAAGCGATTCGCTCACCGGCGAGCTGGCCGATTTTATCGACCTCATCCGGTCGGGCCCCGCATTTCTTTCGATGATTGATAACGGATTCGAGCCTTACATGCTCACGGACCGGATACTCGAAAAAGTCATGAAAACGCTTGTCAGGTGTACATAGGCAATCTTTACCGGCAAAATAATAACCTGACAAATGTTTGCTTTTCTATTATGGCATTCTTTGTATATTTACAGGGTGTCCCCGCGGGAATCGTTTCAAACTTTTTCACCCGTCAGGGGTTGATTTTATACCCGACAGTTAGCGATAACGTATGAACAGAAAATGGCAACTCCTGAAATATCTGACATTTGATTTTCTGTCTGCCATCACCGCCTGGATACTGTTTTTCATGTACAGGCTGTCGGTACAGCAACACATTTCAGGTACCACTTCCTTTCCGGAAATAATTCGTCTCATCAACTGGGACCTGCTTCTCATACCGGCTTACTGGCTGTTCCTGTATTACCTCACCGGGTATTACAGGGATGTATTCCGCAAATCAAGGTTGTCGGAATTCGGGCAGACCATGGCCATTTCGTTTATTGGCACGCTGATCCTGTTTTTCGCTTTTCAGATCTCGCACCGAACCTTCATTTATGAATCGTCTACCCTGGGGCCTTACCTGAGACTGTTCACCCTGCATTTCACGCTCACCTATCTTCCGCGGGTGGTCATCACCACGCTTACCACACATCGCGTACACAGGGGGGAGATCGGTTTCAACACCCTGCTGATCGGGAGCAGTGTGAAAGCCAATGAGATTTTCACGGAAATTATCAATCAGAAAAGGGGAAGCGGAAACAAATTTATCGGTTTTATTTCCATGAATCACAACAGTCACAATACCCTCGCGGATCAACTTCCGCACTGCGGTGATCTTGAAAACATCCGCCATATCATCGATGAAAAAAAGGTGGAAGAGGT
>JBGSSA010000225.1:0-13544 GCA_041737295.1 Bacteroidales bacterium
TTCTTAATTGGCATTGCCATAGTTAGTGTAATCCCCGCATTGCAGGCCCAGGAAGAAACCCGGACGACGTTCGGCATCAGGGCAGGTGTGAACTTTCAGAATTTCAATGGCAAGGATTCTGACGGCGATAAACTGGAAAACAATATGATCGTGGGATTTCATGCAGGTGTTAATGTGGAACTTCCCGTTGCACCGGATTTTGTATTGCAGCCGGGACTGCTATTTAGCGTGAAAGGAACTGAATCTGATTTTGATTTGGGAACCGGAAAAGTAATAGTGAATTACATCGAGTTACCGGTTAATTTTATCTTTAAACCGGTTTTGGGTAATGGCCGCCTGATATTGGGCCTCGGACCCTATATAGCCTATGGTATAGGAGGAAAGGTATCATTTTCGGGCTCAGGTATAGATATTGAAAAGGATATAAAATTTGAAAATGACCTGAGCGAGTCCCAATTGATTGATACCGAGTTTTATTTGAGGCCGTTTGATGCCGGGGCTAACCTGTTGGCAGGGTATGAATTTGGTTTTGGAATATCCGTTCAGCTTAATGCCCAGCTCGGTTTATTAAATATTGACCCCGGGTATGACGGAAACTCTGATAATGAAACTACTTTAAAGAACACTGGTTTTGGTATCTCTGTGGGGTACCGGTTCTGATATATATCCCGCGATTAAACGCTATCAGCGTTTTTGGGATTTTAACGCAAAGTTCACAGAGAAATTCGCTGAGTTCGCTGAGTTTAAGTTGGCGGGGCTGAGGGGTTTTCGCGGATTTTCGCGGATTTCGCAGATTAATTTGTGTTTGCGGGGCTATTGTTCTCGCGGATTTTCGCAGATTTCGCAGATTAAAACTTATAACGGGTCTTTTTGCTCTCGCTGCTCTTGCGGATTCTCGCAAAGTCGCAAAGTTTTATCTTGCAGAAAGAGTACTTGTTTTTTTAAAACGGTTAATCGAATGCAATGAGATTTCTCTTCGTCCTCATAAATACAGGTAAACAAAACCTCCATACCTCTGCGGTTAAAATTTTAGGCATTTTTTTTTAATGATTCATTGAACCGAACACATCCAATAGGTGTACAGTGTGAAAAAATCATAAAAGATGGCCCGGAAAAGTGGTTTCATTTTCTCACGCAAAAACTATTCATTAATTTTAATTTCAATAGCACTGCTTGTAACGGGTTTTTTGCTTATGACCGGACAACCCAATTTAGGGGGTGTGGAATTTAATGAGGATATTTATAGCTTCAGACGGATTACCTTGTCTCCCCTGATAATTCTCGCTGGTTATGCTATGGTAATTTATGCCATTATGGCTGATAGGAAACCAAAATAATCCGTCAATGACCATTCTCAAATCAGGTAAATACAACCAGGTAAAGGATGAAGACCTGATGACCGCCATTCATCAGGGTCACACCGAAGCTTTTGACGTGCTTTATGCGCGTTACCGGAAGCGGTTGTTGTATTATTTCTACCGGATGCTTGGGAATTCAAATGAGAAGGCGGTTGATTTCCTGCAGGATATTTTTATAAAAATCATTGAACGTCCGGATCAGTTCGATACATCCCGCAAATTTTGCACGTGGTTGTTTTCGGTTGCCCATAACATGTGCAAAAATGAATACCGCCGCCTTGCTGTCCGGAAAAATGTATTGCTGGATGTGAATATGGATTACAGCAGGGGAACCGGGAATCATGATGAGGAGAACCGGCAGTTGGCTGAAGAGATCTTTAATGAGATCAATGAGCTGGAAGAGACTGAGAAGACGGCTTTTATATTATACTACAGGGAAGATTTTTCTGTGCGCGATATCAGCCAGGTGCTTAATTTACCTGAAGGCACAGTAAAGTCAAAGTTATTTTATACCCGGAAGAAAATATCAGATAAGCTTCAATTAAGAATTAAGGAATAAGGACATGAAAAAATTAAAGCAGCTGATCAAAAATGTTTACAGGATTTGTATTGTAAATCCGGCAGGCAGAAAGCGGTATATCAGCTATAACGAAGAAACTGACGCCGGGGAAGCCTTAATGCCTGACTCCATACTCCGCCGGATTATTGCAACGGATCAATTGCATCTTGACGTTGACCCTCAAATAAGTGAGATGCTTCGGCAAAGGGTCAAAACCAATGGCCATCATTCTGCCCCGGTCAAAAACTCCCTGCCTGGAGTTTTCCTTCCCTTATTTTCCGCACGGCATATTGAAATCAAAATGGCCTTTTTCAGCATGGCCTTATTTATATTGGTCGGTCTGGGTCAAAAAAATAATTCGGCATCCGACAGAAAATTCAACTTATTCTTCCTGGCGGATACACTCGGCGATTCATCCTCTTTTCATCATCCTGCCGCCCAGGATACCGCATTTCGGGTGCAATTTAAATAGAAATCCAATATTTCTCCGGAGATGGATAATGTAGAGATGGGTTTAAAACCCATCTCTACATTATCTTTTTAAAATCCGGACCTGTTCGGAAACGTGCATCCCTTGCAACATAGTATTACAATTATATGAAATCCGAAAATGTGAGAAATATGCTGTAAAACATTAAATAACAAATATATATAAGCTTTGGCATGGTTGGTGTCATGTAGTTATTAAACAGACGAAAAATCAAAATCAAAATATAACCAGCCATGAAAACAACAACCAACATCAACCGGATCGACATCATCGCCCTGATTGCCGTGATAATTCTCTTTGCCTTTATGATCCCTTCAAAAGCCGAAACAGGTAGAAATATCCATGCCGGATTGACTGAGGTACAGATTGCTTCCATGCAGCTTGCCCGGTTCAATATTGAAATAGAGAACGCAGTTGAATTTACTGCACCGGTCGTGTCAGAAAGTTTTGAAGTCATGGCTGCCGAATCCCGTCTGGAAGAATTGTCCGGTTCCTTCGCACAGGATGCTGCCTATTTCTCCCCGGTTTTACAAGATAATTTCGAAACAGTCACCGCGATTGAAAGCCAGGATAACTTTATTGCTGAAATGGAACGGGAAATAAGATATACAGTTTCCCCGATAGCTGAATGAAGTGGAGGTTCATTATAATGAGTGTATCGAAGACCGGTGAATTTACACCGGTTTTTTTTTGATACGTTGTTCGTTTCCGTACATCAAGTGCCCATATTGTTACAATAAAGGGTAGTCTTAGAAATTCATTAAAGCTGCACAAGTATCATAAAATAAGATAGATGCATACTTTGGCACGATTGGTGTAATATTGTTATTATACGACAAGAAATAAAAACAAAGAAAATATAACCAGCCATGAAAACGACAACTAACATAAACCGGATTGCTGCAGTAACCTTTGCTTCAGTGACTTTTCTTTTTGCTTCTTTAATGCCGATGCAGGCAGCTTCCGGAAAAAACGGCAATTCTGAAATGAACGAAATTCAGAAAGCTTCCAAACATCTTGCCATGTTCAACAATGAAATTGAAAAAACTGTTGAATTTAACGCCCCGGTTTTATCTGAAAATTTTGAAACAGCCGTTGCTGAATCCAGACTGGAAGATCTTTTCGGTTCCCTTGCAGGTGAAGCCAAATACATTTCTCCTTCGGCACATGAAGATTTCGAAGCTGTTGATGCCATGCAAAACCTGAATAACCTGAATACGAAGCTTGAGGCATCAGTCAGGTATACCGCTTCGGTAAACTAAATAAAGAGCATTAGTTTTATTCGATATATTCAGTCCAAACCGGTGATAGCATTCACCGGTTTTACTTTTTGTAATGACTACTGACTACTGACTACTGAATATCATACCTATTTAAGTTCCTGCAGCACATACTCTGTAAATCGCCTCTCATACTCCACCCCTTTTTTCCACCGGTCACCGAGCGAATTGTAGTAATCCAGTTCCTTTTCCAGGATTGCCGTGTATTCAGCCGAAATTCGTTCGGCCTTTGCCGAATCCCCGGCATGATCATATGCCTGGATTACCGGAAGCATAAAAATATCGTAGGGAACTGATCGGTGAGGCATCAGTTCCATGCATCGGTCAAGTACTGAAATCGCCTTGTCAGGCTTGCCGAGTTTTACATATTCTTCGGCAAGTCGCGAGAAACAACTTCGAACTCCCAATACATTTGTAGTTCTTACCGCGTTATAGTCTGCAAAAACCTTCGGATCGGCCAAATTGCCCCATTTGAACCGGTTCATGAGTTTATCATATAATGAATCTGCAACCACCCGTCCCGCTTCTGAAAATCCATCATTTGACCTGGTTTTAAAAGGAACCAGCCGGTAGGCAAAGCCATCCAATTGAAGGTAATCGGCAAATCCCAATGACCTGGGCACCTGGGTCGACAGAAAGTAAACCGGCCTTTCCCAGTTATTCGTGGCCAGAATATCGAGTATAGCCAGTTCATTCTTAAGCAGGTAGCTCTTTTTTACTTCAAAATCAACTGATTGCACATTATCCGTGTAAGTTTCAGTATTCTCTTCCGCCGGTATCCTGAACAAATGGGTAGGATAGTAATTAATTCCTGAATCATCAGAAGCTTTTACCATAGCCCGTGGATCATCGCTGTTGATAAATTCAATTACATCCTTAAGGGTTGCATATTGATCCGTTCTTTTATAATACGGTACTGTGTTGATTCTGCCTGAAGCATATTTTTTTATTCCGATTGTTGTCTGAACCGGTGATGCCAACCCATGCCAGTCAGCCAGTTGTTCAATATAATAGTCAGCACCTAAAAACGGGGCGAGAATAACCCTGACATCGGTTCGAATACCTTCTACTTCCTGGATATACCATAGAGGATACGTATCATTGTCCGCGTTTGTAAACAGTATGGCATTGGGAGCGCATGAATTCAGATAGTTATAGGCAAAATCCCTGGCAATATAGCGGCCGGACCGGTTATGATCATCATAATTCTGTTTTGCCATAAGGCCGGGAATAAAAACAACGCAAAGGCAAATGACCAGCACCAGGCTTATCGCGGCCGGGATCTTCTTTTTCAGGTATTCGGTTAAAGCAGTTGCTCCCATACCAATCCAGATACAAAAAACATAAAATGAACCTCCCACGGCATAATCCCTTTCACGCGGGGTTACCGGAATTTCATTCAGGTAAATGACAATGGCAATCCCTGTCATTATAAAAAACAGAAATACCACGGCGAAATCTCTTTTATTTCTTTTAAACTGGTAAATCATTCCGCATATCCCAAGCAGCAGGGGCAACAGGTAATAAACATTTCTGCCCTTATTTGTCCGCAGGGTTTCCGGATAGTTGTCCTGTGAGCCGAGTCTTAATTCATCAATCCATGAAATGCCACTGATCCAGTTGCCATTGAGGATATTTCCATTTCCCTGGTTTTCGGTCTGGCGGCCTGCGAAATTCCACATGAAATAGCGCCAGTACATGAATCCCAGCTGATATTTGAAGAAGAATCCCAGATTATCACTGAACAGGGGTTTCATAACTATTTCCCTGTTGCCTTCCCTGTTGATCACACTCACAGGTTTCCCTTTTATGTCCGCCCATTTTTTATAGGCGGCCACATCCTGGGGATCATCGCTTGACATTCTGGGAAACAGGGTCATAAATCTTTTATCATACGTATACCTCCCATTTTTTTCAATCCGTTTATATTTTCCCTCGAAGGGGATATAGGTGTGGCCGGATTTATAACCGGTGACGGGGGCGTTATAATAAGGTCCGTATACAAGGGGTCTGGATACATATTGCTCACGTGTAATATAACCCAGCAGGCTGAACGGATCCCGTACCCGGCTCAGATTAATCGGAGGATTGGCATCAGCCCGGATTGACAGGACCATATAGGAAGAGTAGCCGAGGCAGAAGACCGTAAAAGCGAGAATGATCTTATTCAGAATTACTTTATTGCGTTTATGGGAATACCTTAGCAGGAATGCGATGGTGGCAGAAAGACACAAAATGTAGAACAGGCTGCCGGAATTAATTGGAAATCCGAAACCATTAACAAAGAGCAGGTCGAACCATGCTGCGAATCGTATTAAAAGGGGGATTAAGATAAAAACAATCGTGTAAAGCAAGGCAAAAGAAAGAATGAGAGCTGTTAAAAACCCCCTGGTAGTGACAGGGAATTTTTTAAAATAGTAAACCAGCCCGATGGCCGGAAGGGTAAGGACATTCAACAGATGTACCCCGATAGAAAGACCCATAAGGAAAAGGATCAACAGGATCCAACGGTCACCGGTATCACTGCTGGCGACTTCTTCCCATCTCAGGATGGCCCAGAATGCCACTGCCGTAAATAGTGCCGATGTAGCATATACCTCGCCTTCCACAGCTGAAAACCAGAAGGTGTCTGAAAAAGTGCACACCAGTACCCCGGCAAATCCGGATGCAATAATTGAAATCATTCGGGCAGAACCCGGTTTACCGGTATCCTTAACCAATTTATCCGTCAGGCGGGTGATTGTCCAGAAGAGGAACATCATGGCGAAACCCGATGCCAGGGCGGAGAGGCTATTGATCATTTTCGCCACCATATCGGGATGATTCCCCGCGAAAATGGAGAAGAGCCTTCCCAGGAGCAGGAAGAACGGGGCCCCGGGCTGGTGGCCTATCTCCAACCGGTAAGCGCAGGCAATAAATTCGCCACAGTCCCAAAAACTGACAGATGGTTCAAGGGTTTTAAAATAAACTGCCGAGGCTGCAAAAAATATGAGCCAGCCACATACAAGGTTGATTTTTTTGAATTGCATATTCTTTTTGAAATATGCACCTCAGTACACCAAACCCGGGACTATGGTTCAATGATGGGAGAACTTTATCAGGTAAATAATTTAACCGATTCATCCTGCATCAGCACCCAAATCGAATATATTCCCACCAGCGTTCCCAGTGGAATATTCACGCATCCGATAGCCGATACAATCAGAATCAGCGTTCTGGACCATTTCGTAAAACTCAACAGTCCGATTCCTCCGATCAATTCAAAAACGGCAACGGTCATAATCGCGAATGGCAGAAAAATACCCAGAAAACGAAGAATGATATTGGCCACATCCACATCCACGACAAAGGAACGGGCAAAATTAAATATGAAAAAGATCCCTATGGCGCCAAAAATGCCAATGATGCCAAGCCCAATGTGCAATGCAGCCACAAAGGAAACGTGCTTTTTCATGGTTGATTCTTCCATATGAATTGAATTTAGGTGAGAGGTTAAGGTACTTATTTTGGGCGAGATGTAAAAATTTAGCGTAAATTTATGAACAAGTCTATCTGGTTTATTGTCTACCCATATACCAAATAAAACCTAAAGTCATGAAAAATATCCCTACCCTGCTGCTTGCTGTTTTTATCTTTCCGGGCGTTTTAGCCCAACAACCCATACGTGTTTATGAAGATAGCATTATCCACGGAAATACTAAGAATCCCGGAGTTTTGGTGACGATACCGGAGGCTGATTATGAGAAACTGCAAAAAGAATGGAAAAAGGAACTCGAGGCAAAAACCAAATCCCAGGTGGTCATAGAAAATGAGGAATGGACCATTTTTGGTGCAAATGTTAAAAACCTGTCTCCTACGCCGGTAAACATTTACAGCAAGCTGAACAACCTCGATTCGCTGGTGGAGCTTCGTGTGGCAGTGGAACTGAAGAAGGACGTATTTATCGAAAGGCAGACAACGGAAATGTTAGGGCTTCAGAACTACCTTAAAGAGTTTTCCAAGAGTCAATATCTTGAAACGGCCGGTTCACAGCTAAAGGTTGAGGAAGATACACTTCGTAAGTATAAAAAACTGTTGTCGGGTTATGAAAAGGATGAATCAAAACTTAAGGATGATATCAAATCTGCAGAAAAGTCAATTAAAGAAGAAGAGGATAACATAAGCGTCCTGAATTCTGAGCTTGAAACACTGTCCTCCGAAATTGATAATCAGAATCTTCAATTATCGTCTATGGGTGAAGGCGCTACAAAAGATGACAAAGCCAAGTATATAAAGGATCTCGACAAAAAGAAAAAGAAACTCGGGAACGATATCGAATCATCAGAGAAGAAGATCAGAAAGGCGAAATCAGAAATTGAAGATGCAGAAAAAGAAATTCCGGAAAAGCAATCCCTGCAGGAAGAAGTGAAGAAAAAAATCGCCGAACAGAAGCTTGTAGTTCAAAAATATGAACAAAAGCTGGCTGTAATTAAATCCTACTAATGATATAACCGGAAGGGAATCAATCCGATTACCCTGAATATTATCCTGAAAAGCAGAAACAGCAAGCCTGCTGTAAGAACCGTGCCGGTATGGAATGAAACTAATTTTAAATTGTTAATTTAATTTTGATTTTTTTACTGTAAAATAGTTTAATTTTCGGGCTTTGAAGAGAATTGCGTTCGGATGAATTAATAAAATCAACAGCATGATATATTCCGATTTCGAAAAGAAAATCTATGGCAAGTCGAAGCTCAGGACAAAAATGAGGGGGATCAGGAACTTTTTGATTGCCTTGCTCGGTCTGTTTTTTATAATAGTTGCATTTACGATAGTAATAGATGTGAACAGTGCCATTGGAGATGGAATGAAAAATATCCGGTATGGAATTTTTTCAATGGGACTCATTATGAGCGGTACAGCAATTATTCTCGCCTTATTATTTAAAAGCAAGAAATAGCTCCCTGAGCTTCTTATTCTCCGGAGTATAATGTTTTGAGCAGTTCACAGGCGGCTGTTACGGAGTGAATAGGTTCACAGGCAAGCGTAAGTTTGTTGTTTTGTTCCTTCATCCTGAAAAGCCGGGGTTGTTTTTGAACAAAACTCAGGATCCGGGTAAATACTTTTGATTTATATAAAGGGGAATCCTGGTTTGACACAAAATACCCGATCATTATATCATTTTTCAATACAATTTTTTCAAATCCCAACCGGTTTGCCAATTGCCTGAGGTTAACGACCTGCAAAAGATCCTGGCTGGGGCCGGGTAAGGGGCCGAAACGGTCAATCAATCCTTTTTCATATAGCTGAAGATCTTCCTGACGCTGGATCTGATCAAGTTCCCTGTAAAGGTTCATACGTTCAGAAATATTGGAAATATATTCCTCGGGGAAAAGCAGTTCAAGATCCGTATCAATCTGGCAGTCATCTACAAAAATATTCTCACCTTCCTTATCAACGGATTCTGTAGCAGGAAACAAATCAGGATATTCAGTTTCCTTTAGTTCCTGCATGGCCTCATTAAGGATACGGTTATAGGTTTCAAAGCCAATGTCGGCAATGAATCCGCTTTGTTCTCCCCCCAGCATATTACCCGCACCGCGGATATCAAGGTCCTGCAGGGCAATATTGAATCCGCTTCCAAGATCGGATAATTCCTCAACCGCCTTAAGTCTTCGCCTGGCTTCAGGTGTGAGAAGGGTGGGAGCAGGTGACAGCAGGTAGCAGAATGCCTTTTTATTTGACCGGCCAACTCTGCCGCGCAACTGGTGCAGGTCACTCAGCCCGAAATGATGGGCGTTGTTGATAAAGATCGTGTTTGCATTGGGAATATCCAGTCCGGATTCTATTATAGCAGTGGCAACCAGAACATCATAATCACCCCGGATGAAGTCGGTCATTGCTTTTTCAAGTTCAGGGCCTTCCATCTGCCCGTGAGCCACGCAGGTTTTTACACCCGGGCATAACTTCCTGATGAGCATTTCCACCTCGTTTATATTCTGTACCCTGTTGTTGATGAAGAATACCTGGCCTCCCCGTGATACTTCATAATCAATACCTTCGCGCACGATATCATCGTTGAATGTATGTAATTCGGTAACAATCGGATGGCGGTTCGGAGGAGGGGTATTAATGACGGAAAGGTCGCGGGCTCCCATAAGGGAAAACTGCAGTGTTCTCGGAATAGGGGTTGCTGTCAGCGTCAGTGTATCTACGTTCAGCTTTAGATTTTTCAGTTTTTCCTTTGCTGATACCCCAAATTTCTGCTCTTCGTCTACCACAAGCAACCCGAGATCCTTGAATTTTAAGTCAGATCCCAGCAACCGGTGTGTACCAATGATGATATCGATTTTTCCGTCTGCCAGCCTTTTGATAATATCCGTTTGCTGGCTTCCCTTTTTAAACCGGTTAATGTATTCCACATTACAGGGAAAATCTTTTAACCGGTCGCGGAATGTATGATAATGCTGCAGGGCAAGGATTGTTGTAGGTACAAGAATAGCAACCTGTTTATTGTCGGCAACCGCCTTAAATGCCGCACGCACGGCCACCTCCGTTTTTCCAAATCCCACGTCACCGCACACAAGCCGGTCCATCGGATTTTCAGATTCCATATCCTCCTTTATGGCCTTAGTAGCTTTCACCTGGTCGGGAGTATCCTCGTAAATAAAGGAGGCTTCCAGCTCTGTTTGCATATAGGTATCGGGTGCAAACGCGAATCCCTTTTGCATCTTCCTCCTCGCGTACAGGCTGATCAGTTCACGAGCAATGTCCTTGATCTTTTTCCGGGTGTTTTGCTTCAGTTTCTGCCATGCCCCGGTTCCAAGTTTGTATAACCTGGGCGGCTCGTTTTCTTTGCCCTTGTATTTTGAAATGCGGTGTAATGCATGAATGCTGACAAACAGAATATCATTATCCTGGTATACAAGCCGGGCCGATTCCTGCATCTTGCCATTGATATCAATCTTTTCCAATCCGCCGAATTTGGCAATCCCATGGTCTATATGCACCACATAATCTCCGGGCTGCAATCCCTTCAACTCTTTTAGCGTGATGGCCCCGCGGTTGGAAAAATAATTCTGAAGCGTGTATTTATGAAATCGCTCAAAAACCTGGTGGTCGGTATAGCAGCTGATCAACAGGTCACGGTCAAGAAATCCTTCATGTAATGTTTTCAGAAGGGGAGTAAAGCGGATGTTGCTGTTGATATCATGAAAGATAGAGGTAAGCCGCTCAATCTGTTTTTCATTATCACTGATGATGTAATTTTTATATCCGCCGGCAGTAAGTTCGAGCAGGTCATCCGCCAACAGGTTGAAATTCTTGTTGAATGCCGGTTGGGGGGTAGTATTGAATGTGATGACTTTGCTGTCAGGATAAAAACTCCGCGGTCCAAATTCAATCAGCCGGAAGTCTGGGATTTTTCCGAGCAGGTACCGGCCTGTTGTAAGCTGGCCACCGGAAAGGGGAACAATATCTTCGCCCTTGTCAGCCCTGTGGGAAATGGCATCGAAAATATCATTCAGTTTATCGGTTGAATACCGGATATCCTGTATCCAAAGGATAGCCGACGAATCAAGATAGTCCGTAAGGGGTTCGCTGACATCTTCGAGGGTTAGCTCCTGTATGTTCGGAAGAATATTGATTTTTTCAAGAAAACCCTTTGACAGCTGGGTTTCCACATCAAATGTCCGGATTGTTTCCACTTCATCTCCAAAGAAATCTATGCGGTACGGATCCGGACTTGAGAAGGAAAATATATCAAATATGCTGCCACGGATTGAATACTGACCGGGTTCATATACAAAGTCCACCTGGGTGAAACGGTATTCCTCCATTACCTCCCCGACAAAAGACACAGGGATCTTTTCGCCCTTTATCAGCTGAAGCGTATTTTTTTTCAGCTTTTTATGGGTGATCACTTTTTCAGAAAGGCCCTCCGGGTAGGTTACCAGTGCAAGATAATCCTCCTTATCCCGGTTAAAAGTCCCAAGCCGGTTTATTACATTCGTACGAAGGATAATATTTCCATTGTCAAGCTGGTTATAATGAACAGACCGCCTGAAGGAGGAGGGGAAAAAAAGCACATGGTCGCTGCCCAGCAAATTTACAAGATCATTATAAAAATAAGCGGAATCCTCCTTGTCCGGCATCATGATCAGGTGAATTCCCGAAAGCTGGGGTATAATGGCGGCTGTCAGCAAACTTTTGGATGATCCTGTCAGGCCGGAACAAAGAAATTTACGGGTGTCATTCGCGGTTAAAAGCGCGGCCAGACCGCTGCACGAGGGATGTTGCCTGTAATGTTGAATAAGTTCAGCTAAAGCCACAGATGAGTTGGATAATTGAAGGCGTAAAATTAGGGATTAATATATTTTGAAAAGATTATTTTTGAACTAAAATATAAATTGATGAAAGTCTTCAAATTTGGAGGTGCCTCGGTGAAGGATGCGATGGCTGTGAGGAATATAGCTTCCATCCTGGTTAATTTCAGTGACAACCTGGTTGTGGTGATATCCGCCATGGGAAAAACGACGAATGCCCTGGAACGCGTGTTGAATGCCTATTTTGAAGGAAATCACGAAACGGCACTTTCCGAGTTACGATCCGTACGGTCATACCATATTACTATAACAGAGGAACTCATCACTGACAAAACACATCCACTTTTCGGCGAACTGGCGCAGATTTTCGATGGTCTTGAAAAACGACTTGAAGTTTCCCCCCGGGGTTCTTACAATGAGGAATATGACCAGATCGTTTCCTGGGGGGAGATCATATCGACGATCATTGTCAGCGGCTACCTGAACCATGCAGGGACGCCCAACGAATGGGCTGATGCCAGGCAATTCCTGAAAACTGACGGGACTTTCCGGGAGGCACGTGTTGATTGGGATATGACCTCCCGAAAGATTGCCGAACGGTTTAATTTCAGACATACGCGGTTGTATATTACCCAGGGATTTATCGGATCTTCCGTAAATAATCTCACAACCACGCTGGGAAGGGAAGGATCGGATTATACAGCGGCTATTGTGGCTTATTTGCTGGCAGCTGATTCCGTTACTGTCTGGAAGGATGTGCCGGGGGTGCTGAATGCGGATCCCAAATGGTTTGACGAAACGGTGAGGCTGGAAAAAATATCCTACGTAGATGCCATTGAGCTGGCTTATTATGGTGCAAGCGTCATCCATCCGAAAACAATACAGCCATTGAAAAACAGGGGAATAAAATTATTTGTCAAATCATTCCTGCATCCGGATGATCCGGGAACCGTGATTGGTGAGGATGATTATGACAAGCTGATCCCTTCATTCATTTTCAAGATCGACCAGGTGCTGATCCATGTACATCCCATGGACTTTTCCTTCGTAGCTGAGGATAACCTTGAAAAAATATTCCGCTGTTTTGCCATGTATGGCCTGAAGATAAACCTGATGCAGAATTCGGCCGTCAGTTTTGATGTTTGCGTGAGCAACGACAAAAGCAGGATACCGGGAGTACTGTCTGAACTTGAAAAGGAATTCAGGGTGAGCTTTACAACCGGACTGGAACTGATAACCATTCGATATTTTGATGATGCAACAATTGCCCGTGTGCTCGTTAACAAGGATATGCTGCTTTCGCAGCGTACCCGGACAACCATTCAAATGGTAGTAAAAGACCTGGGGCAATGAATAGTGACAAGTGACAAGTGACAAGTGACGAGAAAAAAGACCCCGAAGGGGTAAGATCTGAATAGTGACAAGTCCCTCAGCATTTAACAATATGGCCCCATAACGAATAACTGGAAAAGCGCTAATTTTAAGCGTTGCCCCATGCAGAAAAAACCGTTATCACTATGATGCTTTGACATCCATGACAAGTCCGGTACTGTA
>JBGSSA010000039.1:0-4925 GCA_041737295.1 Bacteroidales bacterium
GATAAAGACTGCTGACAGGCGGATGAAGGTTGGCTCAGGCGAATCCTATATCTACATGGTATCTACCGATGTGAAGAAAAATACATTTTTAAGAAGATTCCGTGAAGTGAGTGAGGCAGCACAGGCACCGGTGGAAACCCCTTAAATTTGATCTCACAGATCTTACGGATTTTGCAGATTAAGAGTATCTAAATTCCGGAAATGTTAATCGAATGCAATGAGATTCTCTGCGCCCTCAATAAGACTGTTAAAAGCCTGGTAAACAAAACTTAGCGATCTCTGCGTTAAAATTTAAGGCTATTTCCTTGTTATCCGGATGTTTCCCTACGAATCCCACAGGTCCAATAGTTAAATTTAAACCCCGTTTTTCTTTTTTTGCAAAATAAATTGTTTTTTATTTGTTGTAGCAATTCACAACAGACAAGGAACAATGACAGAAGATAAAAGAAAAGTTGAGGTATGTTTTTCCCCTGTCATGTTCCCTGTTTTCAGGAACAATGCAGCGGTAGTCGTGATCGTGGACATTCTCAGGGCAACTTCTGCTATTGTGACCGCATTCATGAACGGGGTAAAAAGCATCATACCTGTTGCCACACTTGAAGAAGCCATGGAATATAAAGAAAAGGGATTCCTTGTGGCAGCGGAACGGGATGGTATTGTGCGTGATTTTGCTGACTTCGGAAATTCACCCTATAATTTTCGCCCGGAAATTATCGGGGGAAAAGATATTGTATATTCCACCACCAATGGTACCCTGAGCATCATGATGGCAAAGGAAAGTCACCGCGTTTTAATTGGCTCTTATTTAAACCTTGGGGCGCTTGTTGAATATATTCAACACGAAGACCGCGACCTTGTTATCCTTTGTGCCGGATGGAAAAACAAATTTAACCTTGAGGATACTCTTTTCGCAGGTGCACTGGCTGAAGAAGTATTAAAAAAAAACCGGTTTGTGACCAATTGTGATTCTACGTATGCATCGATCGATTTATGGAACCTGGCAAAAAATGACCTTATGGGTTATATTGAAAAAGCCGCGCAACGGCACCGGTTAAAAAATAATAAGCTTGATGATGTGATCGGGTATTGTCATACAATGGATCTTACCCATATGATACCGGCTTTAAAAGAAAATTATCTTACTTTGGTTAATAATATATAATCTATTAAACCGATATTGACATATGTTAGTAAATAAAATTCCATATTCTCTGTTATTATTTTAACAATCAAGTATTATTTTTTTAAATTTGAAAACACCAGCTGTTAATTGTTTAACAAATAAAATAAGCTCCTATGAAAAAGTACAATTTTAATCCGGGCCCTTCAGTTTTGCCTGAATTTACGCTCAAAAACACGGCGGAAGCAGTTCTTAACCTTAATGGCACTGGGATGTCAATCATGGAAATATCTCATCGCAGCAAGGATTTTGAAGCCATTTTAAAAGAAGCTAAGGACTTATTCAGGGAATTATTGGAGATACCTTCCGGATATTCGATTCTTTTCCTGCAGGGAGGAGCCAGTTTGCAGTTTACCATGATCCCTTACAATTTTCTAAGTAAGAAAGCAGCCTATGTTGATTCAGGCGCTTGGGCATCAAAGGCCATTAAAGAGGCAAAATTCTTCGGCGAGGTTCAGGTGCTGGGTTCATCAAAGGAACAGAATTACACCTTTATTCCTAAAGGCTTTACCATACCGTCAGATGTGGATTATTTTCATGTAACCACCAACAATACAATATATGGTACTGAAATGAAGGAAGATATGAATTCACCGGTACCTCTCATTGCCGATGCTTCATCCGATATTCTCAGCAGGCCCATGGATGTTTCTAAATATGACATGATTTATGGGGGTGCACAAAAGAATCTCGGTCCATCGGGGGTTTCATTTGTTATAATAAAGGACAGCCTGCTTGAAAAATCGGCCAGGCCTGTTCCGACCATGCTGAGCTATAAGATCCATGCAGAAAATGATTCATTGTATAATACTCCTCCGTGTGTAGCTATATATGCATGCCTGCAAACGCTGAAATGGCTGAAAAATTTGGGTGGCCTGAAAGCAATCTACAAGATGAATCTTGAGAAAGCTGACATGCTGTATAAGGAAATTGACAGGAACAAGATGTTCATGTCGCCGCTTGCCAATGTTGAAGACAGATCGATCATGAATGTTGTGTTTGTCTTTAAACCGGAATATAAGGATATGGAAGAAAAATTCCTGGAACTGGCAAAGTCTAAAGGATTGGTTGGTATAAAAGGTCACCGTTCGGTAGGCGGATTCCGGGCTTCCATTTATAATGCCATGCCAATGGAAGGTGTAAAGGTACTTGTTGATGCCATGAAGGAGTTTGAGGGGAACCAATAGGAGGGACGAGAGACAAGAGACAAGAGACGAGTAGGAAAATCCTGTAAGGATTTACGATTTACGATTTACGATTTGTCGGTAATCGGTATTCATTATACAGAAAAACATTTCTTAATCCAAAATTCTTAAAAAAAACATGCAGACAGTTCTTATTGCTACAGATAAACCCTTTGCCAGAGTGGCGGTGAATGGAATAGGCGAAATCCTTAAAAGCGCTGGATTTGAATTAAAGCTCCTTGAAAAATATACATCTAAAGATCAATTGTTGGAAGCCGTAAGGGATGTAGACGCCATAATTGTCCGCAGTGATATCATAGACGAAGAAGTGATTAAAGCTGCCGGTAACCTTAAGATTGCAGTAAGGGCAGGTGCCGGATACGATAACCTCGATCTTAAAGCGGCCTCCGCCAAAGGAATTGTGGTAATGAACACCCCCGGGCAGAATGCGAATGCAGTTGCAGAACTTGCTTTTGGAGCGATGATCTTTTTGAACCGTAATTTTTATAATGGCAGTTCAGGAGTTGAATTACGCGGCAAAACGCTGGGAATACATGCCTATGGACATATCGGCCGCATAGTGGCCCGGATTGCAAAGGGATTTGGAATGGAAGTCTTTGCACACGATCCTTTCGTGGATAAGGTAGTTGTTGAGAATGACGGCGTAAAGTATATCCAGGTTACAGAGGATCTGTACCGCATGTGCCAGTATATTTCCGTGAATCTTCCGGCAAATAAGGAGACTAAGGAATCCATTAATTTCGACCTTCTTAACTTAATGCCCGAGGGGGCAACTCTTGTTAACACAGCAAGGAAAGAAATCATTAATGAGCCTTCTCTGTTGAAAATGTTTGCCCTACGTAAGGATTTCAGATATGTCACCGATGTGGCACCGGATTGCCAGGAACAGATCAAAGCAGAATACGCGACACGGTATTATTCAACCCCTAAAAAGATCGGGGCACAGACAGAAGAAGCCAATATTAACGCGGGTCTGGCCGCCGCAAGGCAGATTGTTAACTTCCTGACCAAAGGGGACAAAACCTTCCAGGTGAATTAACTGCTGATCGTCTTAATTTTTATAAAGCAGGGACGCAAAATATTGCGTCTCTCTTTGTTTTATCAAACATCATTATTATTACCTTTACAGCCAATCAATTAATCACATAATGGCTACTATTAAAGCATTCAAAGGTTTTCGACCGAATAAGGACCTGGTGGCAAAAATTGCTTCCCGTCCGTATGATGTATTGTCTTCAGAGGAAGCTTCCATTGAAGCAAGTGGGAATCCCTATTCATTTTACCATGTGATTAAATCAGAGATAGACCTCCCGGCAGAAACCGACCATTATGCACAGGCTGTGTACGAAAAGGCAAAAGCTAACCTGCTGTCGTTTATTGATAAGAAAATCTTTATACAGGATGACAAACCCTGTTTATACATTTACGCTCAAACCATGTGGGGAAGAACCCAGTATGGCCTTGTAGCATCCGCTTCTGTGGCTGATTATCTGAACAATTCTATCCGGAAACATGAATTAACACGGGTAGAAAAAGAAGAAGACCGTAAAAACCATATTCGTGTCACAAATTTCAATTCAGAACCTGTTTTCTTTGCATATCCTGATCATGAGGAAATAAACAGACTGGTGAATAAGGTAATCTCAGATAAGCCTGAGTATGATTTTAAAACCGACGATGCCATACATCATCAATTGTGGATCATTTCAGAAAAGAATATTATACAACGGATTGAATCGATCTTTCAACATGATATTCCGTTTACATACATTGCCGACGGACACCATCGAACCGCTGCTGCAGCCCATGTTGGTGAAGAACGGAAACAGGATAACCCGGGTCATAAGGGCAACGAAGAATACAACTATTTTCTAGCCGTGCATTTCCCCGCAAGCCAGTTGTCCATATTTGATTATAACCGGGTGGTAAAAGATCTGAATGGCAATACCCCTGACCAATTTCTTGAAAAGCTGGCGAAATCATTTATTGTTGTCCCCAAAGGGAAGCATGAGTATAAACCAGGCCAGGCGCATGAGTTTGCCATGTATCTTGGCGGAAATTGGTATGCCCTTGAAGCAAAAACCGGAACATTCAATGATAACGATCCAATCGGTTGTCTTGATGTGACATTGCTTTCCGAACACGTTCTCGATAAATTACTTGACATTAAAGATCTCCGAAGTTCAAACCGGATAGATTTTGTTGGAGGTATAAGGGGACTTTCCGGGTTGAAACGCCGTGTGGACAGCGGAGAAATGGCAGTCGCCTTTGCCCTGTATCCTGTTACAATGGACCAGCTCATGAGGATTGCAGATACAGGCAACATTATGCCACCCAAAACCACATGGTTTGAGCCCAAACTTCGCAGCGGACTGGTTGTACATTCACTGGAATAAGAGAAGTTTTGCAGTTTTGCAGTTCTGAATTCTAAGATATATGCAAATTTTTTAATTGAAATTTTGCTGATAAATATTCACATAAGGTGACTGTCTTTTAATAACAGCAAATACTCTATTCACCAATTTACATCTTATGGAGTT
>JBGSSA010000073.1:0-3865 GCA_041737295.1 Bacteroidales bacterium
GAATTTTCTGTCACTGGAACACCATTCGGTGGATGTGGCCTATTGGGAAAACCTGGTGAAGATGACAGGAACGCAGCCTATGATCACGAAAGGTTTTGCAAATGTTCCCTTAGACTCTCCCGGATTGGGAATTGAGCTTAATGAAGAAGAAGTAAAGAAACATCTTGATCCGGTAAGCAAAGGATATTTTGAACCAACACCCGAGTGGGATAAGAACGTTTCCCATGACAGGCTTTGGAGCTGATTATTTGTTGATTTGTTGATTTGATGATTTGATGATTTGATGATTTATTGATTAATATTTTCATATTTTGAAGCAAAAAAACATTTATAAGATCGCAATGATCCTGGCCATGGTATGCCTGATCATCGGACTGGCTATGGTCGCAGGGGGGAATATTTCAAAGGCGGGTCCTGTTTTTATTGGATTTTTCCTTTTTCTTGCAATTGGTGTCAGGGGATTCGAACGGGTAAAGGGCTTATCCTATACCGTTTGGATTTTTATGGCAGTTACAGCCTCAATGTTTTACCCCCAGTACTTCACTTCAATAGGCAACTTTCAGTTAAAATTACTTATCGTTCCCCTCCTTCAGATAATCATGTTCGGCATGGGATCGCAAATGAGTTTAAACGATTTTACAGGGGTTATTAAAATGCCGAAAGGAGTTGTTATAGGCGTCGGTTCTCATTACATTATTATGCCATTGGTAGGCTTTGGCATTGCAAGCATTTTTAATTTTTCGCCTGAAATCAAAGCCGGGATTATCCTGATAGGCTGCGTTCCAAGCGGACTTGCCTCCAACGTGATGACATATATTGCCAGGGCCAATCTTGCCCTGGCAGTAACTATCGGAGCAATTTCAACCCTGCTATCCCCTTTTATTACCCCTTTTCTTATGAAAACCCTTGGAGGCCAGTTTATTGAAGTGAATTTCTGGAACATGATGCTGGACATCCTGAATATGATTATCCTTCCGATTGTAGCCGGGTTTATCTTCAACCTGTTCTCCAGCGGTAAGGAAAGTCGCGGGGGAAAATTCATTCAATTATTCAGCTACTTTATTATAATCCTTCTTACCAACCTGGTTTATATGAAATCGAAGCATACCGATTTCACAGGATTTATTATTGCATTTGTAAAATCGATGGGCTGGTTTTTTTTCCTGCCGGCTCTTGCGGCTTTGATGATTCGATTTTTCTTTAAAGGCAGCAACGCATGGATGAGCAAAATACTGTCCCTCATATCAATGGTTGGAATTGCAATTATAATTACAATAATTACTGCTGCAGGACGTGACAGCTTGTTAAAAGTCGGTGCGTTGCTGATATTAACAAGTCTTCTACACAATCTTACAGGCTATTTGCTTGGGTATTCGGTTTCATGGCTTTCCGGCATGTCGGAAAAGGACCGCCGGACTGTTGCGTTTGAGGTGGGTATGCAGAACGGGGGACTGGCTTCGGGACTGGCGCTTCAGATGGGGAAAATTGCCACGGTTGGATTGGCTCCGGCCATTTTCGGGCCCCTGATGAATATTACAGGTTCGGTTCTGGCCAGTTGGTGGAGGGGCAAACCCACAGAAGACAACAAGGAGTCGCAAGTGTGATCAATAACATTCTGTGTGAATGAGGTTTTACAGTTCTGCAGTTTTGCAGTTCGCCCTCCTGGTGTTAGGACAAGGCTCTGCCTTGGCCGAAACTATGGTACCAGGCTTCGCCTGAAGTGTAACAATTGGATACTTAAAAATTTAAGCGCAAAGCGCCAAGGATTTCACAAAGGACACAAAAGGCTATACTTGAAAACTCAAAATTTCTTTTTAATTTAATGCCGATTCTTCCTGAACTTTTAATATGTCTTGTATGAAAACGAAATTGTCAATCCTTGTTATGATTCTATTGGCTGCTTCGGCGGTAAATGGCCAGATCACTGATAATTGTGTTACCCGTGTACTGCTTTCTGCATATTCTGAAAAGGCTTACTCATCCGAACCTGTAACGGACGAACAGCTCGACCTGATCCTTAAATGCGGTATTAAAACTCCCAGTGCAAGGAACAAGCAACCCTGGAAATTCACCGTAATTAAGGATGAAACTTCCATGAAAGAGGCTATTGGTAATGTGGTTCCGGGGAATGTGCTCATCATCGTTTCAGGGGTTGAATCTTCAGAAGGAACTACACCCGATTTTGATTGCGGACTGGCCACTGAGAACATGTTTATTGCCGCCCATGGTCTTGGCCTGGGTGCCCGTATATATGGCGGTCCGGTTGGAAATGTCAATGCAAAGAAGGATTTTTTTCAGATACCGGCAGGGTATAAAGCTGTCGTTATCCTCCGGATCGGAAATTTCGACAAAAGTGTGGATGCCGTTTCAGGTGCAACTCCCAGGAATAAACCGGAAGAGATCATCAATTATAAAAATTAGATTTTGAGACAAAGGCGGCAAGGCCTTCCCCCGTTACCAGGTTAAGTGGGTGTATTATTGTGAAGTGGGAATTATTCTTTTATAAATTTGCCTGTAAATATATTAGACCCGACAATTGCACTGATTATATACAGACCATTTATCAGGCCTGATATATCAATATTGAAATTATTTCCATTCCCTGTTTTTTCAAATAGCAGCTGGCCTTGATTATTATAGAACCTAAGTAAAGTGGCATTCGACGGAATTCTAATATTAATCAGATCTTTTGCCGGATTGGGAAATATTGAAATACCCTGTATTACATTGTAATTGAATATTGCAAGAGGTGCACAGACATTTGAATCGAGAATTGTATTTATATTTTCCTGTTGAAAAGAAGTAGATTCTTTTATCAGGTTTAATTCCATGGAATAAAAATCAGAATTTGCAGATACCACATCGAAGTCAAAACTTTTTGTATCATACAATGAATCAATTAAACTTACGGTTTCACCATCCTGATTCATATTTGAAAAATAAACATCACTATTAGTCAGACTGTACGGAGCTCCGTAATAATTTAAGCTGGAACCAACCATGTATATGCTGTCATCAATCAGTTTTGCCGATTCAATACTATTATTAAATTTTCCATATGTGCCCTGGGTTAAAGGCATACCAGCCGAATCCGATATTAATAGATAAGGTTTTGAATCGTAGATTAAATCAGCCGAAGTATTTCCAATAAGATAAAGTTTTTTATTTAATTCGAATAAGTTGTTAACGACAGCATTATAACTCACTTCATAGTTTCTTCCCCATACCGTATGACCGTTTTCTGAATTAACTTTTAACAAAAAAGGATTCCATCTTTGCGGATCTGCATAATTTCCGGCAAAAACATAACTCGAATCAACACTATATTGAATACAACTACTTTTAAACCAAGAAGGACTCTCATAAGCAAAAATGTTATCGTTTAACAAGTAATAATTCATCCATTGAATATCGCCGTTTAAATCCAACTTGATTAAAACCGGTCTTTGAAAGACTACGCTGTTATAAAGCCCAATATAACCCCCGATTAATATTTTATTATCATTTGTATGAACAATGTTTCTACCGGTAGATGACCTTCCATCAGACTGGTAAAAACCTTTTGACCAAATAACATTTCCGGAAGAATCCAACTTTGCTGCACATATAACATCGTAGTAATTATTACCGGTTTCCAGGCCTGTAAAAACAATTTCATTATCACTAACCACTGACATGTCAAATACCCAACCGTAGTACATATTGTCGTTTCTTAGATAGCTGTATATAATACTCCCCAAAATTCGGACCACTGGTTAAGTTGAAAAAGTAACTTAATTTTACAGTGGAACATGAAAGCAAACAGAAGAAAATTTTCAGGGGCATTTAAAGCCCAAGTAGCTATCGAGGCGCTCAAAGAGCGCGA
>JBGSSA010000103.1:0-36163 GCA_041737295.1 Bacteroidales bacterium
AAAAACTAACACGCGGCTGGAATATAAAATATACCACCGAACTTTCAATTCCGGTTGCTTTTTATTTACGGGGCGAAGAATACAGTGCCCAGATTGATTATTTTATCGATTGCATTGAATCAAACCGGATACCGGAAATTAACCCATTTATATCGGGACACAATACCGACAAGGTCATCGACCTTATTTTTAACGACTCAAAAATCAGGTAACATATGGAAAAAATATTGTTTGGTGATAACCAGTTTTTCGCGGTAAGTCATTTATCCGATGAAAAATCCAGGGCACAGTCCATCCGGTTTAAGGAAAACAAAGCCATCATCCAGGTCCTCGATCAGGTTATAGATTTAGGCATGCACACATTTATGTGTACTACCCATGACCGAATTGCCGAGATATGCGATCATATAAGGGATAATCCTGCACATTACAGGGATTTTAAAATATATCCCTGCATGCCTTATGCACATAAATATGCCAATGCAGTTACAGAACTGGGTTATGTGGGAGCGCTCAGGCAATATCTTCCGGGTAATATATTTACTACACTCGCCAAAGGCGGGATGGCATTTGTAGGAAAGGACTTCATGAAAATGATGGAACTCCTGATCGATGCCGAGATGAAAATGTTTAAAAAAATTGATACCCCCGTTATTTTTATTCAGAATGTAATGGTGGACCTGATACTGGGTTTGGGCATGAAAGAAGTATTTGTTGAGTATGACCAGTATATCCGGAAGAAATATAAGGCCGAACCCGGTTATATCACAATGAATCTGCCCCTCTTGCTGGATACACTTGAATCGGTTGGCATTACCAATCCGATCATCTGTTCCTCCATCAATAAAATAGGGTTCAGGATGTCAGGCGGCATTGATATCTATGAAAAGACCCTGCGTGAAAGGAAATTCAGGCCTATCGCCATGCAGGTATTGGCCGCCGGCGCTTTGGGACCTGAAGAGGCAATCGAATATATAGGCAGGTTCCCTCAGATTGAATCAGTTTTGTTCGGGGCATCTACAAAGTCGCATATTAAACAAACACGTGACCTGGTTAATCAGTATCTCCGTCCGGACTTATTGAATACTTAGTTTCGTTGACTTCTGTAAAGATCCCGACCGTACCTGCAGAAAATACATGCCCGACTGATAATGACTTACATCAAGAGGGATATAATGTTGGCTGTTGGGATTAAAAATGGTTTCCTCATAATAAACCTTGCCAAACATATCCAGTACTCTAATGGTAGTATGAGGAAGAAAGTACTCTAAATTCAACGGGTTGATTTCAATATTGATCAAATCCTTAGTCGTTGCAGGATTGGGATAAACGGTTATATTAAAATCCATCCCATTGGTCCGGATTGTATCACAAGGACCCAGATCGAAATTATGGCTTATATCGCTTTTGGAAAGCGCCTTGTTGTATATTGCCAACGAATAGAACGTGCCTTCCCACGGATGTGCCTGATCATTTTCATTACCAAGCCTTAGATTAAAGTCACTATTCCAGATTTTCTGATCACCGGGCCGGAAACCTTCAGCAGCGATCTTACCATTTACATATAATACTTCATTACCTGTGGTGTCACGTACATATGCAACGTGTTGAAGATTAAGGTGATTTATTTTACTGGCAGGGGTAATGGCGGGGTATCCGGACTCATCCGTTGAGCTGGTTTGCATCCTGACACTATAACCCAATGATTTTTCATTTATATTTTCAGTAAACTCCTGATCCAATATGAAACCGGCGTCTGCATCGCTCATGGACAGGGCAACAACGCGTGAATTTCCGGTGTTAAATGGTTCTGTTGGTTCTATCCAGCATTCTACGGTCAATTCTCCCGTTTTTTTCACGGCGGATGTTAATTTAGAGGCCGGTTCAACAGAAACCAGTGTAGTCGGGGAGAGCACTTTAAGTCGGTTAAAATCATTCCATCGAACAGCATTTGGCTGCAATATCCTTAGGTTCAGCGGATCTCCATATGCGGACAGATCATGGATAATATAGTCCGGGTCATATCCGAAATTATAATAGGCTATCAGCCCTTCTTTAACTCTTTGGGTTTCAGCAAAAGAAAGTGTAGAGGCGACATCCTCAACAGGAGTAGAATGGCCTGCACCATTCACTGCTTTTACTGTATAAATATAGGTTCTGTTCGCTGCAAGATTTTTATCAGTAAACAGCGTATCATTTGCATTTACCTGAATTGAAATAGTGTCAGCCGGATTAGTTCCGGGTGCCCTTGTTATTACAAAACCGTTTTCATTATCGGAATTGTCAATCCAATGGATTGTTATGCTCTTTTCAGTAAAAGCCTTGCTTTTGAGTTTCGAAGGTGCCGCAGGCAAAGCTGGTGGCGGCGGTGGCGGCGGTGGCGGCGGGGGTGGTGGCGGCGGTGGCGGTGGCGGAACAACAACTTCGGGAGTTTGAACCTGAACTGTATTGGAATAACCTGAAAATCCATCCGGACTATAGGCCCTCACAACATAAGTATAAGTAGAATTGGGCTGCAGGCCGGTATCCGTGAAACCAGTGACGTTTTCGGCTGCATAAAGGATATTCTTGTTGTCCAGGTTATCCGGCCCACCGCGCTCAATATCAAACCGGGTTTCATTCGATGAATTGTCTTTCCATGTCAATGAAACGCTTAAATTACTGTCGGCTGTGGCGGATAAATCTCCGGGCGATTCAGGGATATTATAATCCAGTGTTGAGGCTTCCAATGCAGGGGTCGCATCAGAATAACCGACATCGTTAAAGGACAGTACCTTATAATAATATGTAGTGCCCGGTGAAAGAGCCTTGTCGGTATAACTGGTACTGTTGGCGGTAACAGTGGCTATTTCCGCGTAATTACCGGAATAATCAGTTGACCTGAATATTTTAAAGCCATGTTCATTGGTTGACCGGTCCTGCCAGTTCACTGTGACAGAAGATAATGATTGATTGGAGACAGATTGCCATGCCGGTAGTTCGGGTGGCGCCTGGTTGATACTTGAAAATTTTCTCCAGTAATTGATGGTTCGGTTAGTGGGACTCAGAGTATTGCCCCTTGGCACATCTATATTATCACTATAGGTATACAATAGAACATTATCAATTTTAAGCCACTCATCAATTGGATTTCTCCATTCATCCACCGCCCCGCCAAAAAAAGAAACCATTCTCATGCAATCGATTCCCAGGTCAAGGGTATGCCTGAACAATAAATGGGAAATCTGGGATACCAGTTTTCCATCGAAATAAGCCTCAAGAATTCCATCATAATTACCACCCCCTGAAGGCTTTACCGTATTAAGCACCATTCTGTAGGTGAGATTATGCCATTTTCCCGGTTTGCAAAAAGAAATATCTCCGCTTCCGTATTCGATTACGACTGAAGAAGGGCTAAAATAACCCTGGGGATAGTTTTTGGCACCCCATGTAAACGATTGCCCATATTCTTCAACCTTGGAATCAGCATAATAAACATAAAAAACTATTTCACCCTCTTCCTTAAACATAATACCAGCTGCAAACCCATCATAACCATTGGGTCTGAAAAAATCTCCCATCACCTCAACAGATCCGCCTTTTACAGAGGGTAATTTTCCTCCCATCTGATATTGAAAACCAGGCATGAACATAATATCATAGGAAACGTAGACCTCACTTTGATTACCAATTTGTGTCCACCAGTTGGTGCCTCCCTCCTCAGGCCCGAGGGAATTTGCCGGGAAAAATACTTGAAGTGCTTTGGATGGATTGATTATATCATTTACCTCCCGGGTGATTTGAAGGGTGGATTGTCGATTTTCCCATTTTGGAGAATGCCAGTCATTCGTCCATTCGGCAAAGTTATATTTTCCAGGGGTATTATTCTCAAAATCATGCTTATAAATAACATTCAGATCATCAAGGCTTCGTTGACCATGTAGTGAAATTGCAAACAATGAAAATATGAAAAATAGTGAAAAGGTTCTTCTCATCATCCAAAACCTAAGATTAATAAAAACATTGCATTATTCCGTCAACGAAATTTGAAGCTTCATCAAATCCGATGAACCACAATATTACAATTTTTTTTTAATTCACGGTTAAGGAGACTTAAATTAAAAGAAAGTTTCCTGTCAAATCAATCTGGTGAATAAAAAATCCCGGATCAATTTATATACTATTAATTGTTAACAATCAGCGATTTAACGTCAGTTTTTCAGTAATTGTAGTACCTGCAACCTTAATGATGATGAAATACAATCCATTCATTTTTCCTGTCAGGTCAATATTATCATGGTACATCGCCGCGGTGCTTTCAACCAGTTTGGAATAAATTATTTTTCCGTAAATGTCTAGTACATTGATCTCTAAAGGTTTATCAGTACTGCTTTTTAAGGAAATATCCGTTGGTTCAATGCCTGCATGGGTCAGATCGGCATCAATATTTACGTACCCTGTGGAAGGATTCGGGTAAAGAACGAGCTTCGGTTCTTCTGAAGCTTTTTGTTTTGATCCGTTTCCGGTGTATTCTGCAATTCCAATATCCGGAAGACCGGCAACAGGGACATTCTGCCCGAAGAAATCATTGTCCAGGTTCAGGTTAACCCCGGCATTTATGGCCGGAGAATACTCCTCAAGGGAGAAATTGTCATTGTTCATATTGACAAACAATGGGTCAGAATTCAACGAATTTTTTTCAAGTTTAATTTGTTGCCGGATCTGTTCAAGGGTATTGTAATTCTTCCCGGCAATCTTTACAAATCCTTCCTGTTCAGGATAGAAAAGGTTATTATCAGAATTAATTTTAACGGCATTATGATTTATGGCTTTTTGAGCTCCATCAGCCAAATAGAAAATATTGTTATAGAGTTTCAGTTCGGCATATGAAGCGGAAATGGCGATTATATTGTTGACAAACAAATTATTAAAAATATTGGCTTTTGAATTTGAGCCAACTATATCCACGGAATTAACGTTGTTCTTAAAAATATTATAGTATATCTCATTTTGAGAAGCGCTTGAATAAATACCCTCATTTTGGGAACTGATTGTATTGTATTTAAGTATGACGGATTGACAGTCCATCGCCCTGAACGAATAATCATTTCCCTCCAGGATGCAATGTTCAATATTGATATTCGCACAGGTACTTCCCAGGAAGTAGATGCAACTGACCGCATTCAACGCTTTAAGGTGTAGATTTTGAATGGATACATTGCTCTTTTCGAAGCCGCTGATCAGGTAATCATTTGTATTGCCTGTGATCACCGGCGGTTCGCCTTCACCGTACGAATCCAGCGTTACATTATTTGCCCCTATCACAATGCCGGTTACATTGGCGGTTGTTCCTTTCTTCTGTAAATAGGTATTCCCATTCGTCCAGGTAATATCGCTCCAGGAATTAAATGGATGGGATATTGTTCCATCTTCTTTTGCATCGGCCGTATTTTTCGGATCAATATGGATAACCGTATTATGGGCAATGAACTTAACATTCACGGAAGCCGAAGCACTTTTAGCAGGGGTTCCATTATCGGTTACCTTAATAACCAGGTCGTATTCGGTAACACTAAAATTAAATAATTTCGAAGTGGTAGTTGTCAATGCCCCTGTCTTACTATCCAATTTGAAGATCCCGGAAAGATTCCCTGATGTAATCGTATACACGAGTGTCTGACCGGCATCGGCGTCAAGTGCTGAAATTTTACCAACATAATTATTGCTGAATGAATTTTCTTTTACCAGAAAATCCTGGGCATTAATAGTCGGGGTTGTATTTGTTGTTGGTTCTGGTGTAGGTTCTGGTGTTGGGGGTGGTGTGACTACTTCTGGTTCTTCCCCAAAATTTCTCCAATACCTGATTACTCTGTTCGAAGGACTTAATTCACGGCCCCTCGGTACATCCATCTGTTCTTTATATGTATACAATAATACATTGTCGATTTTCAGCCATTCACTGATCGGATTTCTCCAGATATCTGTGTTGCCACCAAAAAATGTTACCATCCTGAAGCAATCGATACCCAACGTGGCAGTTCTCCGGAATAATAATTTGGTCATTTGCAGCACCAGTTTTCCATCAAAATAGGCTTCTAACAATCCGTCAAAATTGGCGCTCCCATCCGCGTTCACTGAATTTAAAACAGTGCGATAGGTCACATTATGCCAAACACCCGGTTTTGCATAGGAGGCTGCTCCCTGGGCGTACCCGAAATCTACAACCGAAGGGCTGAAATAGTTATCCGGATAATCATTTGTACCCCATGTGAAGGTTTCTCCGTATTCTTCAACTTTTGAATCGGGATAGTATAAATAAAATACAAGCCTGCCATCTTCCTTGAACATCATCCCGGCTGCAAATCCATCATAACCGTCAGGCCTTTCAAAATCGCCCAGGGTTTCTACCGAACCTCCTTTTACGGAAGGTAATTTTCCGCCTTTCTGATACTGGAAACCCGGCATAAACTTAATATCGTATGAAACATACATTTCATCATATTTGCCGTTTAAACCTGTCCACCAGTTTGTACCCCCTTCAGAGGGTCCGAGGGAATTTGCAGGATAGTAAACCTGTAATAATTTCGAGGAATTCTCCTGGTCATTCGGGTCCTGGGAAATATCCAGTTCGGTTTGACGGTTATCCCATTCAGGATAAGACCAGTCTTTCTCCCATTCACTTAGTTTATAATCACCCGGGGTATTGCTCTCGAAATTATGCTTTAGAATAACGTTCAGATCATCCAGACTGTTTTGAGAAAAGATTGTTCCAAAATTTATAATTGCCAGTGTAAGGATGATCGCGGATCTTGAAATATTGCTTGTAACCATTTGACAAATTTTGATTAACGATACTTTTTTTTGACGAAACATCAAATTTCGTTGACAAGTATACGGAAATTAATGGTCAATGGTTTTTATTTTTAATCCGCTTTTTGTTAAAAACCCTTAAAACACCTACCGGTCCGATTATCTTTTTGAGGCAATTGTTTGTTTATTTGAAAGTTCAGCTGATATATCGTGAATCAGCTTTTGTGAAATTTTAACATTTGTTCACATTTATAAAGAGTGAAAACACAACCAAAATTTATTTCTGTCGTAATTAAACTTAAAAAAGCATGGCTAAAATTCTTGTAACAGGCGGAGCCGGTATGATTGGTTCCAATTTGGTGAAAAAACTGGTGGGACTCCGCCACAATGTAATCGTTATAGATAATTTATGGCGGGGCAAACTTGAATATCTCAGGTATCCGGAAACAGGAGAAATGTGTATAGATCTGAACAAAAGCTTCTTTAATATTGATCTTTCGAAAGAAATTGTCAATATTGAGCCTTTCAGGGATGTGGAATACATTATCCACCTGGCTGATGTTGTCGCTGGTATTAATTATGTTTTTAACAATCAGAGTAATTTATTCA
This sequence comes from Bacteroidales bacterium, assembly GCA_041737295.1. Lineage (GTDB taxonomy): Bacteria > Bacteroidota > Bacteroidia > Bacteroidales > UBA10428 > UBA5072. Next base: position 7,399 of record JBGSSA010000103.1, read on the forward strand.
GACAAAATATCCTTATCAATTCAAATACGATTGAATTGGCGAAAACATTAAAGGTGAAGGGTTTTATTTACGCGGGTACAGCCTGTTCCTTCCCTCTCGAACTTCAAAATACATTTGAATATAAATTATTGGTTGAGGACGATTTGTATCCGGCAAATCCTGAATCAGCCTATGGCTGGAGCAAACTAATGGGTATTTACGAATCCGCTTTGCTTGAAAGGGATTTTGGAATCAAAACATTGTCGTTGATATTTCATAACATATATGGTGCGCCGTGTGATTATACCCCGGACCGGAGCCAGGTTATTCCAGCTCTGATTAGAAAAGCCATTCAGTATCCGAATGAAGAATTTGTCGTTTGGGGCAGTGGGAAACAGGGCCGGGCATTTTTGCATGTTGATGATGTGGTTGATGCCTTGGTTTTGGGATTGGAAAAAGGGTTAGGCAAGGGTTATATACAGATCGGACCGGATTTTAGCACCACAATAGCTGAATTGGCATCCATAGTGGTTGATATATCCGGAAAGGATATAAAAATCCATTTTGACACCACGAAGCCGGAAGGAGATAAGTCCAGGGCCGCGGACTTTCAAAAAGCACTCTCACTTCTTGGATGGAAACCAAGGGTTGGTTTGAAAGAGGGATTGAAGAAAACATACGATTGGGTTGAATCCGAGGTTCGAAAAGGCAACTGAACATTAATGTATGGGAAAGAAATACAGTATCCTTGTAATCGATGATAATGTTGAACCATTAACTCTGGCGGTTATAAGGTGTCTTGGTACTTTGCCGGATCTGAATATCCATATTTTTTCCCTGGATAAACTGAAATGGCCTTCCTTCCGGTTTTCCAGATATATCCGTTCATACTCCTGCGAAAGTGTGACGGATGACAATCAGGCATTCGAAGCCATTGTTAACTGTGCACGGAAAGTTGAAGCCGATGTGGTTTTACCGATGAAAGAAAAAACCGTTCGGATTTTAGCAGAGAGATATAAGAAGTGCCAGGAATTCACAAATCTCCCACCTATGCCCGAACCGGCCATATTGGAAATTGTAAGAAATAAATGGCTGTTATATAATTGGCTGTATGACAATAGGATAATGCAGTACAGACCAATTCAGTACAGGGATCTGATGAAAAATAAAGCAGATCTGAATTCAGTAACCTTTCCCCTCATGATAAAACCGAATTGGGGATCGGGTGGCCGCGGCATTACAAGGATTAATAACCTGCAAGAACTAATTCATTATAAGCCGGATAAGGAATTTGAAAAGGAAGAATTGTTAATACAACCATTTATTCCCGGTTTTGATATTGACTTCAGCGTTCTGGCTGAAAACGGAGAAGTCCTTGCGTATTCCATTCAAAAAGGATTGGATCAGGGTAAAAAATTCATTTATTCCAAAGCTATAAATTTTCTATATGATGACCGGCTCTATCAATTGTCTATAGAAATACTGAGAAAATTGAACTATTCCGGAATAGCACACCTGGATTTTCGATATAACCCAATCGATGATACCTACACGTTAATCGATTTTAATGCCAGATTCTGGAGCAGCATTTTAGGTTCGCTGCATGCAGGTATAAATTTTCCGTGGCTTGCCTGTCAACGGGCCCTGGGTCAGAATGTTTCAAAAACGGGTTACCGGTTCGGGACGTATTACATGACCCATAGCATTAAGGGACTATTGCCGGTGAACAAAAAAAATCATCAGTCTTTTTCCAACAGCGAGACGAAATATGTAATGAAGGATATTTCCCCTTTCGTTATGCAGGCGTTAAAAAAGGTATTAGCCCCTGTGAAGACCCTGGCGACGAGGACCTGGTAGTTCTAGATTTTATAAATTATCCGGAACCTTATGTTTCTTACAAGTTCAAGGATCATAAGCCTGTGCAGAAGTTTGTTTATCCAATTTTTGATACTTGGATTAAATACATGATTCAGTGCTTCCGGCCAGAGAATTCTCATGATTTCTTTAAACAGCCTGAAATCTGGCCGGTCAACATGGGCCGGATCGACACTCATAAAAGTGGTAATTAATTTATTCGAATTATAAAGATTGAATTCTTCCTGGGCAATGTCTTTATCCAGTTGAACCTGTGTACCCCAGTTGCCTAATCTTTCTTCCCAATAAAATAAGACCATCAGGTTTATAGCATACTTTTCACGAAGGACTTTGGCTTCCGCAAGCCAGTTGCCATAATATTTCACGGCAAAATCAAAACATTCAGAATAATTGAATTTGGCCAGTATCTTAGCCGTCAGACGACTATCGTCTTTTCCATACATGTCATAACCCGATATAGCAAAATTACCCGGAAGATTCACTTTTTCAGAGAAGTGTGTATAATAGTAATGAATCAGGGGTAGATACTTTAAGCTGGCATCTTCATTGTTTTTAAAATAAATTCTTTCAAATTCCGGGTCGATGGAAATATAAGGATCCAGGACGTGAAATTCAAGATTAAGCTTTTCAAAAAGTTGTCGGGGAATCCGTATATCGGAACTGGTTTCCTTCATTGTATCTTCTTTATTGATATAATAGAAGACCTTATTATGAATGTCTTTTGTAGCACAAAGCAACGTCCGTGAATCCTTTCCTGCAGTAACAGGCAACATGATTTCATATCTGTTGCTGATGCTCTTCATATACCCCTTGATCATTTCTGCCCCGGTAATAGAGGCATCCTGCAATGACATTTTTTCAAACCTGGCATTTGGCCAATACCTCATGGTACGGTGTTCATTCAGATGCAGATAATGATTTGGCATCAATTGAAATATATCATCATAACTTGTGGTATTCCCGATATTTGAATTATTCAGGAACCTGAATGAAGAAGATTTGTAGAAATTCAGCATGTCCGTGTTCCGGGTTTTGGCAATCCCGGTTATTTTAGCCAATAAAAGGGGCAGCGAGGCACAATATACGTTGTTGTTATGGTGACTGTAGTATATCTTTCTGGTTGCCGTTGCATCATTCATTAGAAATATCTGGCCAGCTGAAATACAGATTAACACGAATCTTCCGGTATATTTAAATGTTTTCGGAATTATCTTTTCGAAATCCGGTTCATATAAATCCTCAAGGATAGCGCCGTTATCATAATCCGGATTTTCATAATCAAACAGATCTCCAAGGAGTACAATTTTTAATTTTTCTTTTTCGTAAATCGTTACTTTCAAGTCAATGTGACTATATAAAATATAGATATTATCCAGATGATACATATTGCCAAGCAGGGGGCATTCAATTTCTCCTGGAGAAATGATATACTGTCTCCTGAATTCCAGCCGGTTGTAATGTGTTTCCTTCATTTTGACAGTAGGTTAAGCATAACTTTGCCTTGATTAATTGATCTGAATACGAGAGTTTCCGGTATTAGGTTGCATTGACTGAAACGTACAGGATTTTTGTATAAACTCCTGATTTTTCTTTCGAGATGGAATAATAACCCATTCACAGTAACCATTGTTTTACAAATTCGTAATATTACAAAATTCAGTTAAACCTTAAAAAATAACCAGTTTTAAGAGTAAAATAGTCCCGGATATAAATTGAGATTGATTTTGTGACAGGTATTTTAGTTTTATAACCTTCGGGGAGATCACCTTTTAAAATGCATTTGGGAAAAAGTATGAAAAAAGTATTGATTATATATAAGTTTTTACCTCAATATAGATTTGAATTCTTCCAGCAACTGAAAATTGAACTAAGCAAAGAGGAAATAGATTTGACATTGGTGTACGGGAAGCTAAAAAACGCGGACTCACTTAAAAATGATGAAGTCGATATTGATTGGGCCATTTTTATTCCGAGCAAAGTATTCAGGCTCGGTAAAACAGAACTCCTGTGGCAACCCTGCTTAGCACATACCAAAGACAAAGATCTGATCATAGTAGAGCAGGCCAACAAACTGCTTATTAATTATTACTTCTCGTTCATACGCCATTTTAAACCCTTCAAATTCGCATTTTGGGGCCATGGAAGAAATTTGCAGGACGATCCTGCCAGCATCAGAAACAAGTTCAAATATAAGCTTTTGGGTTACTGTGACTGGTGGTTCGCCTATACTAAGGGAGTTAAAGCCATGCTGCAGTCTTATAAATTCCCGGTGGACAAAATTACAGTTGTTCAAAACGCCATTGATACGAAAAGCCTGACCCGTTTTTATGATGAAGTTTCGGAAGACGAGATAAAAGAATTGAAAAGCCAGTGGAAAATAACGGGTGATAATATTGGTATATATTGCGGTGGCATGTATATGGAGAAAAGACTGGATTTTATAATTAAGGCATGTCATATAATCAAGAAATCAGTTCCTGACTTTCATATGGTTTTTATCGGGTCGGGTATTAACGCGAATTATGTAATGGATGCTGAAAAGAACTTTGATTTCATTCACTATGTAGGTCCGAAGTTCGGGAAAGAAAGGGTTAAATACTTTAAACTGGCTTCAGTTCAATTGATGCCTGGTGCGGTTGGTTTGGGCATCCTTGACTCTTTTGCATTGCAAACCCCGATAATTACCACTGATCTTCCTATTCACGGGCCTGAAATTGAATATCTTGAAAATGGAATAAATGGAATAATAACACAAAACGATTTAACAGAGTATACTCAAACTGTTACGGAAATCCTATTGAAGAAAAAGTATCTCAATCTGATTGAAGAATGTGTACGGTCAGCTGCTGTTTATACGGTTGAAAATATGGTTACTAATTTTAAGAACGGGATAATAAAATGCTTAAACTGATAAAAAGAATCAGAGATTTGATCCTGAGAAAGGTCATTTGGAGAAGGCACAATATTGGCAAAGGATTTCACGCCGGAGCAAGAGTGAGGCTTTTAAGCCGGAATAAGATGGAAATTGGCCGCAATTTTTATATCGGCCGGGATTCCTTTATCGAGTGTGATGCTAAAATCGGGAATGATGTCATGTTTGGAAACAGGGTAGCTCTCGTGGGGAAGTATGACCATCATTACCAACAGATTGGTATTCCCATACGCAGTGCTTCGCATATACTTGAGCCTGATTATAACTGGAAGGGATTGAACCTTAAGGTAACAATCGGTGACGACGTGTGGATGGGGTATGGTTCTATCGCACTCAGCGGGGTAACTATTGGAAACGGGAGTATAATTGCGGCGGGATCAGTGGTAACCAAAGACGTGGAACCATATAGCATTTACGCGGGATTACCCGCCAAAAAGGTTGCTGAACGGTTTGATTCAGAAGAAGATAAGTTGAAACATATAGAATTGTACTACAAGAAATAATTGCCCACCGTGGAGATTTTATGTATTGTTGTAATTACTTTTCAAAAATCCGGACTTTTTATTTCAATTTTCGCAACTGGCATTTTCTTCTAAAGAAGGTGATTCATCACCATTTATTGCCCTTTAATGGAAATTAACTAACCAATCCGGGAATTATCGTATACGGAATAAACAGCTGATATGCCAGGTATAATAAGTTATTTTTAATAGCGCCCATAATATCTATTATGAGATTAATTATTAACGCGGATGATTTTGGTATTTCTGAGGTGGTTAACTCTTCGATTCTCAGATTGCATGAGAAGGGAATTGTCTCAAGTGCTTCCATAATTGTCAAAGGTGATTTTTTTAAAGATGCGGTAGAAATTGCCAATAACTACCCGGATCTGGGGATTGGTGTACATTTATGCCTTGACGGAAACCTGAATATAGGAAAGGACTATAATACCTTATTTCCGCAAAATTCCACCCAGTTTTTTAGTTACCAGGAGCTTTTGAAAAAAAGATTCAGGATTTCTTTTGATCCCGATGAAGTTTTCAGGGAATACTGTTTACAAATAGAATCGGTTTTGGATTGCGGGATTAAAATTTCCCACCTCGACCATCATCATCATTTGCATTTGTATTGGCCTCTCCTCAGACAGGTGATCAGGGTGGCCCGAAAATATGGGATCCGGTATATCCGGTCTCAGAAAATACTTTTGCATAGTAAATTCAACTCCTTCAATGATGTATACAGAGGAATTCATCAGATATATCTTAAGAAAATGCTCAATACACACGATGGATATTTCAATCCGGAAATCTGTGTGAATAAAAGCAACGATATCTTTTACAGGAGATTGGAGCAATTGTTAACCATAAAGGACACTATTCCTGAAATTGTAGTTCATCCCAGGGAATCCGATGATCCTGAAACCATTGTTTTTGCAGATGCCAAAATAAGGAGCCTGCTTAAAAATCATGAGATCATTAATTATCATTACCTGTATAATTTCCATTCCTGCCTCGAAGCATCCAGAGCGCTGGCAAATTATACTCACAACGAGGTCAAGGCCTCATGATTGTATCCCTGTGTAAGGAATGATAGAGTATTTTTCGCAAATAATGTGCTTTTATTATTCGTTCCGCGGTGTGGTTATACTTTTCAATACCAATTCTTTGAAAATTACTAATTACAGTATCCGTGAGTAAACCCTGCGTGCCAAAAGAGGCATCAACAGATAGTTTTTCAAAGAATGCACGGGATATACCTCCATCCCAATACGGAAATGCAAATACTTTGTATGTAACGGCAAATTTCTCAGTAAGAAAATCAACGCTTTTTTGTGCCTGAATAACCTGATCCTGAATTGATAATTCTGTAAAATTCGGATGATCAATGCTATGTCCGCCAATAGTAAAACCGCTTTGTATCAGTTCCGTAACCTGGGTGGTGGTAAGAAAAGGATTAAATTGTTTAAGCGTCACATTGAAGTCCAGATCCAATATTGTTGAAATGCTATCGAGAATGTTCCCATGTATATAGGGAATATTCATAATGGAATAAGACAGGTTATCCGTAAACAGATTGTTTGATTCGAGTTGTTCCCTGAGCCGATCAGTAAGGGATTGATCCGTAACATGATGAAGCTTCTCAATAACCAGGCTTTTTTTCTGGTCAAAACCAAATTGATTATTATCCACAAAACCGCTCGTTAAAAACAGGGTAGCGGTCAGGTTTCTTTCAAGCATCATGGGTGCCATAATTTCATAGACTTCCCTGAATCCATCATCAATGGTAAATAGCACAGCATTTTCAGGGATCTTTTTATTATTTTGTATATAGTCAAGGAATTCCAATAAACCGATCGGATTATAATTTGAAATAAAGAAATCAAGGTCCTCGCTAAAACTCTTTACATTTCTATAACTGTATAGATTCTTTACATAAGGGATATAGTTGTCCGATACGACATGATAATTAACAATTAATGGATTAATCCCTGCTTTCTTTCTTAAAAAATTGAAGGATAGGGGTAGGGGAATTTTAAAATAAGAACTGTTCATCCTTGTAAATCATTTTTATTTTGAATTATTCATATACATGTACCTTTCATGCAGTATCCCGGCAATCTTTTCCCAGGTATAGCTTTCTACCAGCTTTTGACCTTTTTTGCCGATAGAAAGTCGTTTAGTTGGATTGGCAACCAATAATTCAATCTTTTCTGCAATTTCATCAATATTATTGTGATTTACGGATATGCCTTCCTCATTCTCTTCAAAATAGCCATGAATACCTGAATTTTTTGCACATATTATCGGAATGCCCATCGCCATAGCCTCAAAATATACCCTGCCGAAGGTTTCAACATAGCTGGGCATAATAAATATATCGAACTTGTATATTTCATCAGCTATCTTGTTGTGATCGATCTGATCAATAAATTCGATATTCTTCCTCAGATTCAATTGATCAACCAATTGTTCAAGTTTTTCCTTTTCAGGTCCGCGACCGATAACGGTATAGGTTATATTGTGTTTTTCAACCAGTTTGCTGACAGCCTGAATAACCTTATCTATATTTTTAAGCTTTATCAGTTCCGCCACGGTCAGTATTTTAACCACTCCTTCAGCGATATCTTTTTGCGGACGTAAAAACGATTTGTTAAATCCCAGGGGAATCAGTTCTGTATTTTTTATTCCGATAGAATTAAAGTAGTTAAAATTCCTAAAATTGATTGGCACTACGAAGGATGCGTTTTTGAGTATTCTCGTGGCGATTCTGTTTGAAATGAGGTGTTTAAAATAGAACAGCTCATTATGCGTTGTAATCATATAGGGTATCTTATATTTTTTACTTATAAGATATGCCAGCAGACCATCCGGAAAAATATATTGTGCATGTATTACGTCGAATCTTGTATGGGTCATGAGCTGCCGAATTTTTTTCCTGTTCAGGAAAAAAATGGAATAGGCAAGGATTGAATGAAAGTTACGAACGCGTCGTGATGACAAAAATGGATATATTACCACCTCCATCCCAAAAAAACTGAGAACAGATTTACCATTTAACAGGTTAAACTCCGTTTTTCCGGTAATTATTTTTTTAATATTGGTTTTGTACTGGGTAGGTCGAATGATCAAAACCTCATCATCTTTATAAATCTCTTTATAATGGGTATAGGTATGAAATACAAAATCATTGCTGCTGATCAAACCAGGAATCGGTAAAATACCTGAAATTGACAATATTTTCATAGTTGATTTTAAGATTATAATTCAGGAGACCCTTGCTGTTCAGGCCCGCGTCATTCTTTCCTTTTAATTCCAAGCATTCCCAGTATCTTCCACTTGATATATCCTCCTATGTAGGTTATATATTTATAGGAGAGATTTCCATAGGCAGCAAAATGCGTCGTGTGTATCTGATAGAATTTAATGTCCTTTTTAATATTGTAATTAGATCGTATAGAAATCATACTATCTATGAATTGCTTCATTGTCTTATTTTTGATATGGCTTATCCCGGTTGTCTCGGTATCGTTTAAAAGCTTTAATTCAGGATATACCATATTTTTATACCCACCCTTCATCGCCCGTAAGCCATAATCAACATCTGCATGATATTGAGGGAAATTTACCTCGTCAAATAACCCGACTTTTTTCAGGATATCTTTATGTATGAGCACTCCCTGTCCAAGAAACCAGTCGACCTCCATCGTTTTTTCGTATTCCTCGTTATCTATTTCTGCCAGTCCAATAAGGCTTTTCACGCCTGTGCGGGTATCAAATGTGCCACCCATACCAAAAATTTTATTGGGTTGGTTCCGATAGTATAGTTTTGAACAGATCACTGTCTTTCCATCCCATTTTTCCAGGATGGGTTGAATCAAATCGAAATATCCTTCCATAGGAAATATATCATTTTCCCATACCATGATGAAATCACAGTTCAATTTATCCAGGGCATACCGGATCCCCATATTCAGACTTCCACTGTACCATAAATTGCCGGTTCCCTGCAATACAATTACATCAGGATGATTGGCAGCGATCCACTCTTTTGTACCATCAGTGGAACCATCATCAGTGACGATAATGCTGATCTCATTTTTTGTAAAAAAACTGGTTGTTTTTTGCTTGCTCAAAATGTCCAGGCACTCTTGAGTGTATTTCAATCTGTTAAAGACAGGTATTACAAAAGATATTTTATACATAGTATTAACTTAAAATGATTAATTGTTATCTGTGTGAAGTATGTTTTTGTTCAGTCCTAACCAGTTGGAAACATCTACCAAATAAAGTAAGCAAACGATAGCGCAAATGAAATCAGCGTTGGCAAAACCGCCGCCGGTAATAAGAGACAATAATATGGCAATAAACATATATTTGATATAAGCCTGATTATCTTCAACTTTTACCCGTAAAACCTTTACACATATTAAAAATACCCCTGCAATAAAAAAAGCTCCGTAAATAACATAATTGCCTATTATTCCGATATCTCCCAGGTAAAATCCATTCCCTTTTAACCTTTCAATTTCATTTCCATAACTGGATGTATTGGCAAACATTCCATTGCCGGTTATATAGGCAAAACCGTTCCTGAAAAAGTCTGTAAGGAAATGTTTTGCAGCCATGAATCGGATATATTCAGTTCCGAGTGTCAGGTCGCTTGAGGATTGAAGCAGCAGCGCTTTAAATATGTCCTGGAACATGATAAAAACAAACGAAACACAACTGGCTACCAGAAATCCGATTAGCAACCTGGATTTTACTTTTTTACTGAAAATTATAAACAATACCATGGTAAATGCCATGATGGCCATGGTTTGGCGACTGCCCAGCAAGATGAAAATTAAAAAAAACAACGAGGTGAGAAACAGATATTTGATCTTGTTTGTGCGCAGGAAAGCCTGGATACTCATAAAAAAGGCAATTGCCATGTAATCCGAACCCTTTAAATAAACCCGGATTGTGCCCCGATCGGCAAGCATAAATACATCAAAAATCACTTTCGGATACAGGAAAAACTGCACTATATACATAACAACATGCAGGATGCCAAAGAAAATAATGATCCGTTCAAGGTCCCTGGGTCTGATTTTAAGCTGGTGGAGCAGAAAATAAAACAGGTAATAGTAAATGGCACGTTGGGCTAAAAGCGTATCCGCAAAATTTTGATCCCTGCTGTATTTTGCCATCAGCATACTGGTAAGCAGGGAAAAAAACAATAAGCCAATGGCAAAAGTGAAATAATGTTTAAAAATGATTTGTTCCGAATACACTACATGTATCAGTAAAAACACAACAATTAATACAATTCCCAGTAATTCAGTTGCCTTTGCCAATGGGCCCAGGGCCGACAGACTGAATACAGAAGTAGAACAAATGATGATCAGAATTACGAGAAGATTATTAATTTTTTGTTGCATTGATCACAGGATAAAAAACTTACGAAATATTGGTTGATTTTTCAGGTAAATACTTATGCTTTATATATAAAAGAGAATATTTTGTATTTAGCGAAGGATTTATATAACTGAACACGTATTCCGGGCAAATGTCTTGTAAAAAAATACTTATATTTCATTACTTCTTTACGGGTATTATGTCGTAAAGGGAAAATATCAGCAGTACGGCATAAAAGGAGGTCATCTCCTTCCAGGTTCAAAGCAACATTCATGTCATGAGGTTTTAATGAGCGCTTGAAACCACGGACAGGGTTTCTGGCATCTTTAGATGTAATGAAATACGGAGTTTGGATCGTATCTGAATTTTTATTCCCGTACAGGTCCATTTCAAAGGAATAACTCTCTAATTCCGGGTTCAGTTTCTTCACATGTTCCGGCAATAATTCAAAGTAGGAATCATATACACTAAAAGATGTTGCAAGGTCAGCAAAACGATAGGGTGAACCTTGTAACCGCAAAACAGCCTGACCATCGTGATTGATTAAACTGGCATAGTTCGTGCCGGGGTCATTGAAATTACTGGATAAAGAAACCCTGGGATAAACAAAATATTTGTTTGTGGCGGCGAGGTAGGCAGTAAAATGTTTTTTCCATGATGATTCAGGCCAGTTCAGGATAACGTCACTAATGGGTATTGACTTTATGTCAGGCCTGGTATCAAACCATGTTCTGAACGCTTTCCATTGATCAGCGCTCCATGCCTGCCCCCAAGATGAAGGGAATTGCATGAAGTAAACATCTGATCCATCATGAATCGCGGTAAAGGGTAATTCGGTAATATCTTCAACCGGCTGGCTGTATAATGAAATACCGGCAATCACACTATCCCTGTCGTAATACTCCAGCGCCTGACAGGCATACTCATGAAAATAAGGTGAAACGAAAAGATCATCTTCCAGCATAATGACGGACCCATATTTAATGGATAAGTCCCCACACAATAAAATATGATTTTTTAATCCCATCCTTTTTTCATGACAAATAACTTCTTTTTCACCAAAAGTCCAGTTAAAGGCATGGGCTATATTTCTTACCGATTGATCTCCGCTATCATTTTTATCAATGCTGATAATTAATTTCGTATCCGTAATTTGCTTTGCAAGGCTTATTGAATATAAAAGTCTCTTCAATGATTCAGGTCTGTTATAAGCTGCAATTACAATTACGGGATTATATTTCATAATACGTTGTATGAAGAAATTTCTGTCTTTTTGGATATTACGTGGCAGTTATTATTTATTCCAAAATTATTAGGATCTGTTTAATTTACCTGATATGAAACTAAAAGATTTACTGATATCATTCCATTGACCAACCACCAGGTGGATTAAATACAACCCCATTAATACAACGGTCAGCCAGGTATAATCCAGCCAGATCGATACCACCAGAAGCAGGGATAATAGTACTTTGGGAAGCCAGAATTGGAGTATAACCTTTGTTTCAAAACCAAAGGCTTTTTTAAACCCATAATACATGACAAAAGGAATATCAAAAGCAATAAAGGCTATCGAATAAAACCGTATGACGTGTACCATTGAAAAAAAAGAACCCAATGCAATGGCGGCTATGATAACAATATTAGTGGGAATGCCTATGCGCATTAAAAGGTTTTCTTTATGATATAGAATGAATATATTGCCCGTGGTGGAATTCAATGTTTGGGTAAGTATTAATATCCCGATATACGGAAGAAGATCTGCAACCTGTATCCAGGTGTCTGACCACAAAATCCTTACTAACGGTTCGGCAAAGAAAATCAATATCACGCTCGCCGGAAAGCTTAACAGGCTGATCACCCCCAGGGTATTTAAGTATTCTTTATTCATATCCCCGCCTTTGTCTCCAAGATCTTTAAGACTGGGGAACAACACCTTGCCAAAAAGATTTGTAATAACTCCCAGGGCCAGGTTCAATAGTTTATATCCCCGGTCATAAATCCCCAGGCTCTGGGCGCCAAATACCTTACCAATGATCAGGTTATCAGAATTCCGGGCCCAGTAATTCAACATATTGAAACCGGTGAGGTTGCCAATGATACTTCTGGCTTTTCTAAAACCAACCACAAGGTATTTTCTTTTCAAAAACTTGAATTTCAATCCGGTTTTTGAATAAAATAGAATTATCCGGAGAATATTTCCCAAAATATTTGGAAAAATAAGGGCCCAAAAGGAAAATTTAAAATAGGCCAATATGATCATTAATATAATTTCCAGTAGCGTACAAAGAAGTTCAATCATTCCAAGGCTTTTAAACTTGAGTTCCTTTGACAGTATTCCATATGGAACCGTAATCAGGGAACGGAGAATAAAACTGGAAGACATGATAATTGTAGGGAGCACCAAAGCCGGGTCCTTATAAAAGTAGGAAATGGGATAGGCCAGCAATATCACAACAACCGTGAGAACTACGCCAATCACAAAGGCCAGGTAGTGTATTGTTTCCTGGAAAAGCTTATGATAATTGCTTCTTATAATAATAAAGGACAGGCCTGCATCTGAAAACTGGCTAATGAACCCGGTAAATACAGCAATTAATGCTACAAAACCATATTCGGAAGGGAGCAGTAACCGGGATAAAACAATAGAGGATAAAAAGCTAAGTATTTGTGTTGAATAGCTATACCCTCCCAGAACTATAATATTTTTGAATAAATTTTTACGAAAACTCATTGCATGTAGCTCCTTATTTTATGATTTATTTTAAACCAAAGCATATAAGAAGCACTTTTGATTAATTCAAACCAACTGTATGTCCGGTCTTTATCCAGTCGTTTTTTATGCCATTCAATACATTCTTTATCACGCAATACATGTTTCTCCAGCAAATAGTTGCCATATCTTGCACGTACCAGTTTATATTCCTGCCTTGCTTCCGGGAATAATTCCATATACCTGTGCAACTCTCGTTCCCTCAAATTAAGAGCCGTTCTGAATCGTTTGAAATATTTACTTGTATAGGTATCCTGATGCCTTCGGGTGTAACTGAGCACCTGGAATACAAAGGCAAGGTCAGACAGGCTGAGAAGTTCGAAAGCCAGGGTGGTATCGAAATGATAACTATCGTAACTAAAGAATAACGGGAAATTTTTGGTTTTTTTTAACGTCTCAATGCGATACAATACGGTAGTTTCGGAGCCTGTCACATCATATTTATACAGCAACTCGTCAAGTAAAACTTCTTTGCCGGGGAATAGGGAACCTTTATAAAAATCGAGCCCAAAACAATTGACAATTTTATCGTCAATACGATATGATGAACAAATGCCTGCTTCAGGGTGGGTTTCCATCACTTCTACCATTTTTTCAAGGTACCCGGGAAATATCCAGTCGTCAGCACAAACTACCTTGAAATACTTCGCGTCGGGTGAAACCGGTTTGAAAGTACTATTAAAATTCGTGGTCATATCCACAAATTCAGGATTCGTAATTACCTTGATGCGGTTATCCTTCTTTTCAAATGAAGAGGCTATCTGAAAACTATTGTCAGTGCTTTTGTTGTTTATAACAAAGCATTCCCAGTTTTGGTATGTTTGATTGTATATACTTTCAAGACATTCAGCCAGGTATTTCTCTCCGTTGTATACCGGAACACCAATTGAAACAAGGGGGTTGGAAATCATCACACAGATAAAGTTCTACTCGTTATATATTATTAATTTTCCGGTCAGCCGTTCTTTCGAACTGAGTATCGTGTAAAAGTAAACACCATCCGGGATACTATGTTGTCTTAAATTTACCTCAGTTTCAAAGGTATTCGAAATTTTCTGATGTAAAACCATTGACCCGGTCACATCGAAAAGCGTAAATTCCAGTTCATCGGTTCCTTCCTCCAGCCTGATCCTTATATGATCTGATGCCGGATTGGGGTAAATATTCAGAGCAGGGGATTCAAAATCTGCCTCATTGGTCGGGCCAAAAACCTGAACTGTATAATCCTGTTTCACAACTGTATCCCCATCGGTTACGGATATTTCAATAGTATAAAATCCGGGTTGCTGTGCAACACCGGCAATCATATTGGCCGAGGGATAAAACTCAATCCATGAGGGGGCAAGAGGAACAAAAAATGTCAACTCATCATCCTCGTCTAAATCAATTGCAGAATAAATGTATTCATACAGGTGGTTTACGGTATCCGTAAGTTTAGGAGTAGAGGTGAAAACAGGCGGATCATTTACAGGATTAACCGTAAAAACTATGGTATCAGCAACAGATTTTATATTTGAACTATTGTTGCCCCTGTCGGTAGCTGTGAATACAACAGCCTGGGACCCGTTCCAGTTGACATCAAGAGGAGTTGCTATGACCTGCCGGTTTGCATTAATAAGGATATTCAGATGTGCCTCTCCCTGCTGGACTGCGGTCCAGGTTATATCCTGGTCGGGATCTTCGATATCGGCAATATAATTATCAAGAGCCAGGGGAACTGAGGATGTTCCTTCATCGAAAAACTGATCGGGTATGGCTGAAAAAACCGGGGCAGTATTGTAGTTAGCGGTGATGGATGAATACCAGAGACTGGCCATTTTGGCATACCCTGTTGAATTGGGATGCAGCGCATCAGCCATATCCGTCGCATCGTAGTTAAATCCGGCATCATGTTCCATATCCACGATGAATATTTTGTCACCGGCAGCAATTCGTGCCAGCGCCATGGATTTTATAGCGTTATTGAAATCGATTGTAGTCTGGCAACCTGAACCCGCAATGCAGGGAAGTTTTCGATTGATGATCAGGGCAAGAAAAACAATTACTTCCCGTTGAGCCCGGACTTCATACTGATCTATGAGGTTCAGAACGGCTGATACCTGTTGATTTGTAATGGCATCCGCCTCATGGGTGATATCATTGGTGCCGATGTGCAGCAGGATAATATCGGGATCGTATTCATCAAGATAGGGTCTGGGAGGGACTAATATCTGTATGTCGTTTCTGGCGTCATAACCATCCATTAGCAGTCGGGCAACATATTGATCCCGGGATCCGCCAATACCGGCATGCTGCGAATCAGAGAAATAATTGAATCCGGTTGATTCACTTCCCACAAAATCAGTGTTATAACCGGCCATATTTAACAAATTTTTCAGTTCGTACCGGTACCCTTTCATCTGGCCTTCAGTAATGGTACCGTCCGTTTCACCACGGGTTATTGAATTTCCCAGGGGCATAATTTTCAATGGATTCTGACCATATAAGGGAATACAGGTGATCACAGTAAAAGCCAACATGAAGAATCGATACTGACGGGAGATAAAAGCAATTCTTTTCATGGATTATAACTTAATAAGTTTGGTTATATAGGTTTTATTATCATTCTTAATTTGAATGAAATAGGTGCCTGGTTCAATGCCATGAAGCTCAATTTCGTAATAATTCCGGTCTGCAGGAACCTCAAACTTCCTGATCACCATGGCCCCGGGACTTACTATTTCTATATTGACCTTTCCGCCTGGTGTGCCAAATTCCACAAAGAGAATATCTTTTGCAGGCACGGGATAGATACGAATGCCGGCTGATCCGGGATCATTTATACCGCTCTCGCCGATTGTGGTGATTGTAAAGTCCTGGTCTGCAGTTAAAAGGCCGTCAGAAACCCGGAGAACCACCTGGTCTTGTCCAATATCGGATTGTGAAGGAATACCGGATAACACACCGGTTTCCGTGTTAAATGACAGCCAGGATGGTTTTACGACTGCTGATCTGATCAGCACCGGATTTTCAGCATCACTGGCCAACAGGGTGTATGAGTATAATTCACCAACATGGCTGGTGAGCAACGCATCCGACAGGATAACCGGCGGATCATTTACAGGTGTTATCGTGAATACCACATTAACTGAAGACGATTTAGGATCAGCGCCATGCACGCCCTTATCGGTAGCGGTAAAAACTACGGTTTGCGAGCCATTCCAGTCCAAATCCCCTGGTGCAATGATGGCCTGCCTGTCCGGATCAATTGTTATATCCAGATTCGAACCACCGGTTTGGTTAGCTGTCCAGGTAATATCTTCCACCGGATCCTGAAGGTCCGTAACAAAATTGTCGAGCGAAATTGTATTGAAAACAGATCCTTCCGCCATAGTCTGATCCGGAATCGGTGAAATTACGGGTGCCAGGTTGATGTTTGTTGAAATGGAGGAAAACCAGAGGTTTGCCATCCTGCTATATCCGAGATCATTCGGATGAATACCTTCACCGTCATTTGCCATATCCACGCTTGAATAGAGGAATCCGGCATCATGTTCCATATCAACGATCACGATATTATCCCCTGCAGAAATCCGTGACTGGGCCATGGATTTAATGGCATTATTGAATGAAGAGGTGATTTCTGCCGGAGAGCCTGGTGTCCAGGGTTTCATCCGGTTGATGATCAGTCCGAGGAAAACAACTACTTTCTTGCCGGCCCTGGTTTCATATTGATCAATCATATCCAGTATGGCAGATACTTTCTGATTCGTAATGGCGGCTAAACCTTCGTGGGTTATATCGTTCGTGCCTATTTCCAGTAAAATAATATCGGGGTTGTATTCATCCAGGTACAGCCTGGGCGGGACAAGGATCTGAACTCCGTTTCGCTCATCGTATCCGTCGGTCAACAAACGGAGTACATACTGATCACGGCTTCCCCCGATACCGGCATGCTGACAATCGCTAAAAAAATCACTGCCGGAGGATTGACTTCCCACAAAATCCACAGTATAGCCTGAATGTTGAAGAAGGTATCTCAAACCATACCGGTAACCCCGCATTCGTTCATTGGAGAGGCTCCCGTCTGTGTATCCCTCGGTGATGGAATTTCCCAGGGGCAGAATATGAATAACCTGTTGGGATGATATTGTGTTGGCCATTAAAACCGAAAACACGAATATAATCGAAACAGGTAATTTTTGCCGTATTTTCATAAACTCCATAAGTTCGCGGGCAATGTGAATGTATTTGAAAGAAAACCAGGGACCGATAGTCTTTATCAGATCCCTGGTTGAAAGCCAATAAGGGTTAATGCCTTATTTTGTTATTGTAAATCTGCCAATATTATTCAAGGAACTATTGTTGAGGCGCAGATAATACACGCCATTTTCAATTCCATTCAGATTGAGCCTGTAGTATTTCTGATTTGCAGGAATAACTTCCTTTCTGAGAACACTTCCGGTTGTACTGATGAGTTCCAGCGAGGTGGCTTCGGTTTGGATACCAAATTCCACATTCAGAAAATCCCTGGCCGGAACCGGATATATGCTTATGCCGGCGGCATCAAGATCACTCACACCTACAGGTCCGTCAACAGTGATTGTAAAGGACTGATCATCCTCGAGCAAACCGTCCGATACACGGAGTAGAACCGCGTGCGGGCCTTTATCTGCCTGGGCAGGAGTACCGGTCAATATACCCGTTTCAGGATTGAAAGTCAGCCATTCCGGCAATTCAACTGCTGAAAGGGTCAGCACAGGATTGTCAACATCGGTCGCTACAAACACATAAGCATAAAGTTCATCAACATAAGCGTCAAGTACTGCAGTTGAGGAGATAACCGGAGGATCGTTAACAGCGGCTACGTTGATTGAAAAAGACTGGTCTTTGGTCACTTTACCGTCACTAACCCTTAATACCACTTCGAAATCACCCGTGTTGTCATTTTCAGGAGTAGCGCTCAGAACTGCCGACTTCTGACCCACAGTGTAGGTGAAGTTCAGCCAATCCGGTTTGGTTGGAGCGCTTAGGACTATCATATCTCCTATATCATTATCCTCAACCGTGAAGGTGTAGGTATACGCTACATCTTCAGTAGCAGTCAGAACGGGAGTGGAAGTAATAGCCGGTACATAATTGTCTATTGCACAATGGCCTGCAGGTGCACCTGCATTGTAGAAAGCAGTAGCTTCAACATCAGTGATCGCCTTGTTAAAAATAGCCACTTCATCAATAGCTCCTACAAAATGATATCCAGAGGCAGTATTGGCAAACCATCCGAGACTAATCGGGTTAGGGTTATCACTTTTGAAGCTGTTGTCATAATTGGTAGCCACATTCGCAACATTGAGGCCATCAACATATAACCTGTTTTGCTGAGTCGAACCATTTCTTACGGCGATAATATGGTGCCATTGATTATTATTTAAGGCAGGTCCGCCCGATATTTCAAATTCTTTACCCGCTGCGGAAGTATCATTTTCATGCAGGTAAAAGGTTGCAATACCACCGGCACTGAGACCTGCCCACCACTTGGATGCAGTAGGGGCATCTGCCCGCGATCTGCCAAGGACAACCATGGTAGCGGCGGAAGATGTTTTTACCCAGAATTCTAATGAGAAGTCGTTATCCTGCGTCCATTCCCAGGAATTGTCATCTTCATTATCCGGTATATTCAATAAGGTGGATGCATTGAACATTTGTGCACCATAAATTTTTCCTCCTGTCGGGGCAGGTGCCACATCAGCAGTAATTGAATGGACATTATAATAATCAGAGTATGTATCTCCTGAAGTCTCATTCAGTTTCCAGAGGCCGATTATCCCGCTGGGACATACCGGTGCTTCAGCCAGGAATATTCTGAAACTCTGGGTATCAGCAGGGGCAACATCATTGTTGGCACGAATTGTTACAAACCCATTGTCATTCACTGAAGCAGGGGTCCAGGTAATTTCTCCTGTGGTTGAATTGATGTTCATTCCTGCAGGTGAGGTAACCAGTGAATAGCCCATGACCGGCATACCGGTAGCCTTGACTTTATACTTGTATTGTTGTCCAACCACAGCCGTTGTTTCGGGTGTGGTAATGATGGAAGGTGAATAGCCATCACAAACACCGATACCAAAGTTATTTTTTGAAATATGCTCAGTAATCTCCGTAGATGTAAGGGCACGGTTATAAACTGCCACTTCATCCAGGATGCCACCAAAGAAATAGTCAGGCACACCATTCCGGATCAGGAAACCTAAATTGAGGTCCCCGGTCGATGAGAAATTGCCAGGATAGTCATACGTTACCGTTGTGCCGACCGGAACACCGTCCAGATACAACATATTCTGGTTCAGAGCTTCGTTCCGCACAGCTACTACATGATGCCATGTGTTTGTACTCAGGGCACCCGGTGTTTCAACCGATTGAATGTTTGCATTGCCATCACGAAGATCGAAGAATAATTTACCAGTGGGATTTTCTATTCCGATTGACCAATATGCTCCTGAAGCATATGGATCGTTTTTGCCAATTAAGATATTGCTTCTATCGCCTACAATTGAAGAATACTTAACCCACAATTCAATGGAGAAACTTGAATTGGCAGCAAAATTGAAATCAGCATGATTGGCCACTGCAACCACATTCGTGCCGTCGAAGGATTTTGCAGAACCCACTTTACCAGTCGGTTCGGTTGGCACTGAAGATTCAGCCAGGAAATCATGGATTCCGTGGGAATCTTGAAACAGATCACCTGAATTGTCATCTAATTTCCAATAAGAGACCATTCCGGTTGGACAGTCTTGTGCAACACTGGCAATGCCAGGGAGCACAACTAAAAGAAGCGCAAAAAATTTAAATAGTAGATTTTTCATATACATATAAATTGTTTCAGTTTATTTTAATAAGTACGTATGAATTAGTGCAAAGTTTCAATTATAGGTGGATTGCTAACAATGTGGTTCAAAAATAATTCAACCATTTGATATAGTATCTATACTCTGAATAGGTATTTTCTATTTATCAAAATACTCAACCTGTTCTTTATAGAGTTTAAATACCAGATTATCAGCGTCATAATCTATGTCATCAAAGGTAATGGACTTATCCTTGGGAACATCCTTATTCAATTTTACCTTATCCGCCAAACCGATGGGCAGGAGGTTCTCGCTCCTGACAATATTGTGGTTTTCACATTCCCCATATACGGTATAGAAACCAGGTCCGTCAAGCATTGTTCCTGCCTTCAGGTCGGTTTTTGCCCGGGCTACTACCTCTACTACCGGACCGCCCAATGGTTGCAGAACATAATCACCAAATTCAACAACACGGGCTATTGAAGTGGGAACCTCAAATATACATAGGTGATACGGGGTGTAAAAGCTATAAAGGGGACCGTCACCCAATTTGTAATATTTCAGGTGATGCTTGTTCAGCGGGTCTTCCGTGGCTCCATATACAAATACTCCCGGTCCGGGTTGGGCGCCCACGGCAAATTCGATTATTCCACCCAATGCTTTGATCTGCTCAAAGTCATACATTTTGGTCATCTCATCAATATGTCCTTTGAATTCATAGCCCATCATACCCCTTTTCGCAACCTTCATGCCTGTGGCATTGGCTACGCAAGCCTGTTCCATATTCATTTTTGTGCCGTCGGCAAAGCTGGTGGCTTTCTCAGGTCCCATGCCCCATTGTTTGGCAAAATTCTCCTGGGTTGTGGGATTCCGGTATACATCCTGCATTCCCTTTACGTTTCCGCAAAGCATGGGTGTAAGTCCGAGTCCTTTCACAAACCGGTAAAGGTTCATTGTAACACCAGGTTGATCCCCGTCACTGCCACTGTAAATAACCCCGGCTTTTTTCGCGTATACGCTCAGGATTGGCCCAAGTGTGGAATCAATTTCAGCATTGAAGGTGATGATATTTTTGCCATGCCTGAAGGCTTCAAGCAACAGGTGCGCGGCAAATTCAACGGTACCGGTTATATCCAGCAATACATCAATTCCCTGGCTTGCACACAATAGGGTATAATCGTCGGTAAATGCCCTGGTTCCGGATGCAATCGCGTTATCCAGTTCTTTCAGTGATGAAACAAATTTCGGATGGTCAATTCCTGCAAGGGCGTAAATCTGTTTGGCTTTTTCGGGCGTGCGGTTATAAATCGCCACAACCTGCATCCCGGGAATATTTCGTTCGATAAGGTTCAGTATGGCTTTGGCCATAACGCCTGCCCCGATAAATCCAACCCGGATCGGATTGTTATTTCGTTGTCTTGTTTCAAGTTTGGTATCAACAATTATCATAATGTGTGGTATTAATTATAAAAACTTAAAATGGGTTATTGAACTGATCGAGAGTAACAAGGAGACTGTCTTTTTCTGATACGATCGGATCGGTTAGCGGCCATTTAATTCCGGCTGAATTCCACCGGATTCCGGCATCATTCTCCGGGGAAAATATTTCGGAACACATGTAAAGTACGGTGGCTTCATCGCTCAACGCACAGAACCCATGTGCAAAACCTTCGGGAATATAAATCATGGTAGCTTGTTCCGATGTTAACTCAACCGAGAAATATTGTTTAAAAGTAGGCGAGCTCTTCCGTAAATCAACCACCACATCAAAAATTTGGCCGCTCAGGCATGTAACAAGCTTTTTTGTTGCCTTCGGCGGGGTTTGGAAATGCAATCCCCGTACCACGTTTTTTTTGGATACAGAGTAATATTCCTCATTTATTCCAAAATACAAGCCATGCTGGCTTAATTCACCGATATGCCAGGGCTTGACAAACCGGCCCCTTGTATCTTCGATGATCCGGGGAGCAATTATATAGCAACCTTTCAGGTAAGTTTCCTTTATTTCCATAATGGCTAAAACGGGCTTATATAATTATTCAAAGAAACAGCGTTTTTATCCTTGTCAGAAACGACAGGATCATTATCCGGCCAGGTGAAATCAATAGAATTCCACCGGATAGAACTATCACATTCGGGAGAATATCTTCTTGAATTCATGGAAAGAAATATGCAGTTGGTGCTCAATACATAAAATCCATGTGCAAGTCCATCCGGTACGTACAGCATATTGCCCTTTTGAGCGCTTAACTCAAGGGAATACACCTTTTTAAAGGTGTCACTGTTTTTCCGTAAATCAACCACCACATCGAGAATGGATCCGGACAGGCAACTCACCAGCTTTACATGTGCATGGGGAGGAGTTTGAAAATGTAATCCCCTGAGTACACGTTTATTGGAAACTGAATAATACTGCTCTTCATAATCCGTATTCAACTGGTGCTGAATAAACAGCTCCCGGTGGAAGACTTTAATAAACCGGCCCCTGTCATCTTCAAACACCCTGGGAATGATCTCAACGCATCCCGGAATGGGAGTAGGAACTATCTGAAATGGACTCATACGGATTTGTCAGTTGAACTTTCTAAAAACCGGTTGTACGGGTTTCCCTTCAAGATATTTTTCAATACCTTCATTAAGGGCCTTCTTATAGATGATCATGGTCTCATGTATCTTTTCCACAGTTTCCTGAATATCTTTATCAGAATGGGAATAGGATACAATGCTCGAGGGAATCAACAACCCTCTTTTCATAGTTTCCTGGATAAACAGCGTCCTGAAAGGCTGTGAGGGTTTTTTGTCCTGGTCCTTCGTTGTATAAACCGAACAACAATGCGGACCTATTACCGAGATGTAATCTTCCAGTTTAAGTTCCTTTACCGATTTCATTACCCCTTCTTCAAACTTGAGGCCCTGTCTGTCGAGATGCCCGATCACATCATGTTCCTTATAGAATTTGATTGTGGCTATGGCTGCAGCCAGTGCATGGTTTTCTGCCCCATGGGTGGTGGAAATCAGAAAGACACGCTCCTTTTTGTGTTGCAATCCGCCCAGTTCCATGAATTCGCGCTTGCCAGCCAACGCTGAAATGGCAAATCCATTCCCAAGGGCCTTCCCAAAGGTTGATAAATCGGGTACAATGTTATATTTCTTCTGGGCTCCCCCTAAATGCCACCGGAAACCGGTGATCATTTCGTCGAGAATAAAAAGGGCGCCATTCTTATGGCTGACCTCTTGCAGTTTATGCAGAAAATTATTCTCAGGGGCATCGTACTTCTCTGCTTCAAGAACTACACAGGAAATCTTACCCGGGTATTCTGCAAACATTTTTTCTACACTCTCGATGTTGTTATAGGAAAACTTCACCGTGAGATTTTTAACCACTTCCGGAATGCCGGCTGACATGGGGGTAGTCCCGATAAACCAGTCGTCAACCGAGAAAAACGGATGGTTGGCACAAACAGCCACCATGTCTCTGCCCGTGTAAGCCCGGGCAAGTTTTACAGCACCGTTGGTGGCATCGGATCCGTCTTTGGAAAACTTCACCATATCGGCGCCATCAATAACACTCAGGAATGCCTCGGCACATTCAAGTTCAATCCTGGCCGGGCGTACAAAATTATTACCCCTGAGCATTTGCTCGTGGGCGGCTTTCACAATGGGTTCAAAGGCGTGACCCAGGGTTACGCTGCGCAGACCCATACCATATTCTATGTATTCATTACCATCCACATCCCAAACATGACATCCTTTACCGTGATCGATATAAGCCGGCATAAATTCTGGAAACTGGTCATCTCCTTTGGCATAGGTGTGACTTCCGCCCGGAATGAGGTCGTTGAATTTTTTTTGAATTTTAAGTGAATTTGTGTATTTCATGAGGCTAATTGGTTGTATTTGAAAATCTGAAATCGGTTGAATAGGCAGATATTTGCTGCGAAGTTAGTTCTTTCACACGAACTGAATTGGAAAAAGATTCCTTATACCACGAAATCGTTTTTTCAATCGTGGTTTTAAAATCCCATAACGGGTGCCATTCAAGAAGGTGATAGGCTTTGTCAATGGTCAGGTTGAGTAATGAAGCCTCGTGCAGGGCTTCCTCCTTATTGTAATCCCAACTTCCATTACCCCAGCATTTGATTATTTCTTCCACCAGTATTTTAACATTTTTATTGGAGGAAATGAGGGGACCGAAGTTAAAAGCGCTGCAATACTTTGCCAGGTCTTTTTCTTCACTGTTCAGTAATTTGGCACCCAACAGCAGATAACCGCCCAATGGTTCCAGTACATGCTGCCAGGGGCGGGTGGCAAAAGGATTTCTGACCCTGATGGGTTCATTGTTTTGAAGAGACCGGATGCAATCGGGGACAATCCTGTCCTTTGCCCAGTCTCCGCCACCGATAACGTTTCCGGCTCTTACGGTAGCAACTTTTACTCCATGTTCCTTATAAGCAGCGGGGTTGAAGAACGAACGACGCCATGAAGAAGCTACAATCTCCGCTGCCCCTTTGCTGGCTGAATAAGGATCATAACCACCCAGGGGATCATTTTCACGGTAGCTGAAAAGCCATTCCTGGTTTTCATAACTTTTATCCGAGGTGATGATGACTATCACAGTGGATAATTTCAGTTGCCGGACTGCCTCGAGCAGATTTGCCGTCCCCATGACATTCGTTTCCATGGTGGCCAGCGGTGTGAGATATGACTCCCGCACAAGAGATTGCGCAGCCATATGAAATATTATGTCGGGTTTAACCTGTTGAAGACAGTCTTTTATAGCCGCGAAATGGCGAACATCACCATGGATATGCCGGATCTCCTTACCCAGTTCAAGCTGGTTGAACAGCGCCGGTTCGGTGGGCGGCTCCAGCGCATAACCCCATATCTCAGCGTTTAGCTGCAATAACCACTGACTTATCCAGCTGCCTTTGAATCCGGTATTTCCGGTGACCAGGACTTTCTTCCCGCTGTAAACCTGAAGTGAATTTTCTAACATTAATGAGGTTATTAAAGGTTTATTGATCACCAGACTTTCCAGGGCGCCTTATCGGTTGTCCACATATCTTCCAGCACGTTTTTATCCCGCAGGGTATCCATTGGCATCCAGAAACCTTCATGTTTATAAGCCAACAGGGTGCCCTCTTTCGAAAGCATTTCAAGGGGACCCCGTTCAAATACGGTGGAATCGTCTTCTATATAATTAAAAACTTCGGGCTCAAGCACAAAAAAACCTCCGTTGATCCAGGCAGTCTCCCTTCCCATTGGCTTTTCCCTGAAATGTTCAACTTTGTCTTCATCACCCCGCAGCGTAAAGGAACCAAAACGCCCTGGCTCCTGAACGGCAGTGAGGGTTGCCATTGCATTATTTCTCTTGTGAAATTCAATTAAATCAGAAATATTAACATCACTGACACCGTCACCGTATGTCATACAAAATGTCTCATTTCCAAGATGTTCCCTGACTCTTTTCAGCCGTCCTCCGGTCATTGTATTGGGACCCGTATCGATAAGAGTAACTTTCCAGGGTTCCGACTGGTTGTTCAGCACCTGCATGGTGTTGTATTTGAGATCGAAAGTTATATCCGAGAGATACAGGAAATAATTGGAAAAATATTCCTTTACGAGGTACCCTTTATAACCCAGGCATATGACAAAATCATTGATCCCATAATGGGAATATATTTTCATAATGTGCCAGAGGATGGGTTTTCCGCCGATCTCAACCATGGGTTTGGGACGTACGCCGCTTTCTTCACTGATGCGTGTTCCAAATCCACCTGCAAGTAATACCGCTTTCATTTTGTTTCGGGTTGTTAGTTAAATTATAACTTATGCAATATTATTCTGATGTAATCTCCTGAGAAATAAGGTTATTTTTGAAATCAATTTTTTCAAGTGTCAGTTCCAGGGCCTTGTCAACTCCCTTCTTATTCCAGTGCGTATCGGTTCCGAAATACAATGTGTCTTTTGACGATTTAAATTCATGATACAAATTGATATACTGAACGTGTCTTTTATCCAGCTCAGTATACAATCGGGGAAGGAAATTGTTGTATGCATTGGGATCGACCATCTCATGATAAATGGTATACTTGTTGGGGACGGGCATGAAAACAAGGTCGAGGTTATAGGTTTCTTTCATGTTATTGGCCATGGAAAGAATATTGTCGGCATACCTTCCTATTTCCTCATCGGAATACTGATAGGCAAAACCGCCCGGTATATCGTCGTATTCCAGGGAATAGAATAGCCAGGGGTTATCTGAAACAGTATATTTTGATGTCATAGGAGAAATATATCCGAATAGTTTGAACCGGGCTGAAACAAAAAATTCATACAGGTGGTTGAAAAAATAGCCCCTCTTAAGCAGGGTGGCAAGCAACTTCTCCGAATTGTTTTTGAATATGAACTGGATAACCTTGTGTTCCGGATCCGTTTCTATCTCTTGAGAGACGCAATTTACCTCATACGGTGTATCGAATTTAACATGAACATTTCTTTCTAATGTTTCAAAGATAATATACTTGGATGACCCTTCGTTCATGAATTTGTTCGAATTCAGCACACAAAAAGGATTCGCCTGGGTCGGATCCTGGGTCATATAGGAGTATACCTTCAGATTCAATGTATCGGATAATCTTTCGGGAAAAGTTTTTTGAAAGGATACATCAAAGAAACTGTCTCCGAATGTAAGCAGATCGGCCTGGTTAAGAGGCGGGTTCTTGTCAGATAACCTGTATTTTCTTACCGTGGGCGGAAATTCGACTTTAAAATCCGATATGCAGTTAAAATAGTACAGATCCCCATATCTGGTGAAATCACGGGTTTCCACATCCATTTTTTCACTCAGCGAAAAATTCATCAGGGGAAAGATCCGAACAGCCAGAAAGGCATACAGACAAATGACCCCGAGTATGGTGATGATTATTTTTAGATTTTTCTCTTTCATCGCGTTAATCCTTAAAACTGAAAGTAAATGAAATCAGATGCCTCCCAAACTCCCAGCAGCAGGAGTGCCAATCCTAAAACCCCTGCAATCGACCATTTATAGAACGTTGGCATTAATCTTACCCGGGTGTACAACGCATACCGTTCCTCAAATACTTCAATGATAAGAAGCAAAAAGATCAACAAAAAGCTGAGATAAAAATCGGTCTGGAACCTAAATACATTTAATTGCGCTGTAAAATCGGGATGAAGCATGCCCCGTATAATGAATCCGGCCTCATCCAGGGATTTGGCCCTGAAAAAGATCCATGCAAAATAGGCCAGCACAAAGGTAGTGAGTTGCTGCAATATCCTGTGTAAGCCGGGTGCCCTGGCCAGGCCGGTAAAATTGTTGAACCGCTCCCGGATACCTGATATCAACGTGGCAAATACCATATAAAATCCATGAAGCGCCCCCCACACGATGAATGTCCAGTTTGCCCCATGCCAGAGCCCGCTTATAACAAACGTAATGAACAGGTTAAAATAGCGTCTCCATAAGGCAACCCTGTTCCCTCCCAGCGGTATATACAGGTAATCACGGAACCAGGTGGATAAGGATATATGCCAGCGCTGCCAGAATTCGCGGATATTCTGCGACATATAGGGTCTTCTGAAATTCACCATGAGCCTGAATCCCATAAGCTTTGCCGTGCCGATGGCGATGTCGGAATATCCTGAAAAATCACAATAGATCTGAAAAGTAAAAAACAGGGTGGCTATCAGGTAATGTGCACCCTGGTATTCTCCCGGACTATTATACACCGTATTCACGTATACCGCAAGACGGTCGGCAATGACCACTTTCTTAAAAAAGCCCCAGAGCATCTGCGCGATACCATCCCTTATGTTTTCATATTTTAACTTATGTTCCTGGTAAAACTGCGGGAGAAGATTCGTTGACCGCTCAATAGGTCCCGCCACCAGCTGAGGAAAGAAGGATACATATAATGCAAAAATGCCAAAATGATATTCAACCGGCTGATTTCCCTTGTAAACATCAATTGTATAGCTCAACGTCTGGAACGTGAAAAAAGAGATCCCTACAGGCAGCAGAACCGAATAGGCAGGAATACGATAAAAAATATTGAATCGTTCAAAAACAGTATTTACCGATTCGCCAAAAAAGTTAAAATATTTATAATAGACAAGCATGCCAAAACTAACCACCAGACCTGCAACCAGATAAAGTATCTTAAAAGCCTTTAATTTTGATCTGGCTATTCCTATGCCACAGAGATAGTTAATAAAGGTGGTGACGAAAATAAGTACCACGTACTTGTAATTCCAGCACATGTAAAAGTAATAACTGGCGATAAGCAGCAGAATCCACCTGAAACGGTTGGGCAACCAGAAATATAATGCCACAACCATGGGCAGGAATAAAATGAATTCAAGGGAGTTAAAAAGCATAATTGAGCCTGGTTACATTGATGTTATCGTAGTTATACTTTTTTCTGGAGGCAAAGGTTATTTTTTTTATTTAAAATGTTTC
>JBGSSA010000110.1:0-6699 GCA_041737295.1 Bacteroidales bacterium
CCTGAGATGTCTTTCATAGCCTTATATGAAGCTTCACGGGGAGATAAATGCTCCTCATCGATGTTATGCTGAACCGCTTCCACAACAATGATGGCATCATCAACCACAATACCGATGGCCAGGACAAACCCAAAAAGAGTCAGCGTATTGACAGTAAAACCTAGAGGAATAAAAAATGCAAAGGTGCTTATAATAGAAACCGGTATTGCCAAAATAGGTATCAGGGTTGCCCTGAAGTTCTGTAAGAAAAGAAAAACCACCAATGTCACCAACAGCAAAGCAATCACCAGGGTTTCAACCACCTCATGGATGGATACACGCACCACCGATACCGTTTCATAAGGCACGCTGTAATCTATGTCAATTGGAAATGACCGTTTCAGGTTTTCAAGGGTTTTCACTACTCCCTGTGCGGTTTCGATGGCATTGCTTCCCGGACTCTGAAAAATAAGCAGGAATGAAGCCCTTTTTCCATCCACAAATCCACTGCCAGAATACTGAAACCTTCCCAGTTCGATGCGGGCCACATCATGAAGATATACAATTGACCTATCGACTGTATTTGTCTTAATGATAATGTTCCCAAACTCTTCTTCTGATTTCAACCGTCCGTGGACGTAGGCGGTATATTCAAAGGCCTGTTCTTTTGTCTGCGGCGAAGAGCCGACCGATCCGGCTGCCACCTGCACGTTTTGCTCCTGAACTGTACGGATAACATCGCTTGCCGTAATTCCTTGCTGGGCCATTTTATCGGGCTGCAGCCAGATACGCATGGAAAAATCCTCCGCCCGGGTAAATGCATCCCCTACCCCTTTTACACGCAATATAGCATCACGAATAAATATATTTGTATAATTATCAATGAACTTGATATCATGGGTTTCCTGGGGTGAATAGACTGCCACCACCATCAGGATACCGGGATTGCTTTTCCTCACTGTTAACCCCAGGCGTTTCACATCGTCAGGTAACTGGGGCAAAGCAACATTCACCCTGGTCTGGACATCCATGGCGGCTATGTTGACATCCGTTCCCAATTCAAAGTTCACATTCATTCCCAATCGTCCGTCACTGGTACTGTTAGTCTGGATATAAGTCATTCCCGGAACTCCGTTCACCTGCACTTCTACCGGCGTAGCCACTGTTTCTTCCACCGTGGCTGCATCAGCACCCGTGTATATTCCCGACACCTGCACCACTGGCGGCGTGATTGACGGATACTGGCTGACAGGCAAATTAATAAGAGATATCAGACCCACAAGGGTGATCACAATTGAAATGACAATGGCAGTAATCGGTCTTTTTATGAATGTATTGGATATCATTAATACTCTTTTTAGGAGATTTATTCCTTCTTTTTTTCATTGCCGGACTCGCTAACCTTCACAGCGGCTCCGTTCCTGAGATTTTGTATACCACCGGTAACTACCTGCTGACCTTTCTGCAAACCATCCGTTACAACAACCCGGTCATCGAATCGGGCACCAAGTGATACTTTAGTTTGCTTTACCTTCTGACTGTCCACCACATACACAAAATATTCCGACATTTGTTCGAGCAATGATTTAGTGGGGATCACAAGTTGTTCCTGATCGCCGGCATTAAGTATATGAACAATGCAACTCAAGCCTGCCCGTAACTTTCGATCGGGATTCGGAAACACAAGCCTGATGCGGATTGTACCTGTCCGGGGATCAATAGCCCTGTCAATAACCTGGATTCTTCCCTGTTCCTTGTATATTTTCTTATCAGGTAATGCAATCCTGAATGTTGAATCATTCTTTGGAAGGTTTACAAGGGATAGCTCCTGAAATTTTCCCAGTTCTCTCTCATTAATTACAAAATCGGCAGCCATGGGATCATCCGATGAAATCGTGTTTAAAAGTGTCTGTCCGGGAGAAACCAGTGAACCCATTTTCACAAGTGAAATTCCAATTGTTCCATCAAAAGGAGCCTTTATAAGAGAATAGTTTAAATCAGTTTGTGCCTTTGCCAATCCGGCTTTTGCCGAGACAAGTTCCAGTCCGGCGTTTTGCAGATCCGTCATAGCATCATCAAGTCGCTGCCTGGCTATGGCATCCTGTTCACTGAGTTTTGTATACCGGTCTGCATTCCTGCGTGCCCGGGCTTCATTGGCAGTGGCAATATCCACATTAGCCATGGCTTGATTGTAAGAAGCATAGTATTTACTCCTGTCGATCTCATAAAGCTTCTGGCCTTTCTTCACCGTACTTCCCTCCTTAAAATAGATACCGGTTATAAAACCGCCTACCTCACTCCTCAGTTCAACCTCACTCAGTGCCACAATGGTACCGGGATACGTGGAATAAAAACTGACTTTTTCTCCCCGCACTTCAGTTACGTTAACCGGAATACCAGATCCGGCAGGGTCACCCGTATCCTTTTTCTTACAGGCAATTAATATCATTAAAGCAAGCAATAAGGCTGTTTCTCTCATATTTTAATAATTTACTGAAATATTTCCCAACGAGTTTTCAACATCCAGTTTACTTGAAAGCAGCCTGTACAGGGCATTTAACTGATTGATCCGGGAGGTGCGCAAATCGGTTTCCGAGAAAATTACTTCCAGGTATGTTTTAATACCCTGGTTATATTGCAGTCTTACAGTATTATACACATCATTGGCGATCCTGGCGTTTTCAAGAGCTGCCTCATATGCTTTGAGATTACTCTTATAGGAGGCCATTGACTGTTCATATTCCGTATTCATCCGGTTTTTCAGGTTTACCGTATCGAGTGCCATTTCCTGGTATTGAAGGTTCGCCCTTTTCAATTGCTGAATGCGTCGCGTACCCTGGAATATGGGAAATGCAAGTCGCAGGCCAACAGCGGAATTCGGATAATCACTCCGATAGAGGTCAACAAGGGCATCGCTTTGATAAACAAGGTTATAGTTTGCATAGGCAGATAATTCAGGCAAAAATCCCATCTTGTAATAATCCGTATTCGATTTTTGTAATTTAAGTCCGGTAAGCAACAGCTGGTATTCAATACGGTTATTATAATTCACCATGGTGAGTGTATCCATCCATGAATCTTTCATCATACGGATACTATCATACAATATCCTTAAAGGCTTGTCAGCAGGGTATCCCATCAGTTCCTTCAGATAAGAGTATTTGGCTTTTATCAATTCCCGGTTACCATAAATTTCGGCTTTAATATTGTTCAGAGATATGGACGCCCGCTGGTAATCGATCTTATCACTGACCCCGGCCTCATACTGGCTTCGGGCATCCTGCAGGCTTTTTTCCTGGCGGGCAAAATCCTCAACCAAAAAATCCAGTTGGGCATTGGACAGCAGTACATCATAAAAAGCCTTGCTAACCTGCACAACAAGTTGTATTTTACTTTGCCGTGTTGTCTGTCTCGACCGGAGTTTATAATACTTTGCCGTTTTCCCCGCAAGAAAAACATCGCTGCTAAAAATCACCTGGTTCGCATTCAGTTGTATGGCCGAGGTATTTTGAGCACCTGTGGTGATCTCACGCATCGGACCTTCAGGATCAGCTAAATCAGGAAAAAAGGATACCGGCTGTTTCACGTATTTCTGAAAACTTCCGGCAAGATCAATCTGAGGGAGCCAATCAGAAAGGGCGATTCCAACATCACGGCTACTGATCTCTTCGTTAATCCGCAACTGCTGTACAAGCGGCTGATGATTCATGGCATAGGCAAGACAGGTATTCAGATCTGCGCTGTCGGAGATTATTTCGGCCTGAGACTGTGCAAATACATTCTGAAAGGGAAGCATGCCTGTTATCTGCATAACCATTCCCACGCAAAGTAAGGTAACCTGTAAATTAAACTTTTTGGATCTGATCGGAAACATATTCATTCACAAACTTTTATCATTTGCATATAACCCAAAATCAATTACATGCCAGAACCCCTCACCAGGTAATATCCAAAAAACAAAGCAAAATGAATTAAGTTGAGCCGGATTTTTCAAAAATCTTGTAATCGACTATTTATGGGGTTTATAGAGAGGGGTCTTCCTCCGGGAATAGCCTTTTTTTGGCATTTTTTAACCATTTTTAACAGGAACCCGCTTAACTAAAAGGACAACGACCTGTTTATTCGGTCTAACACCTTGTGAAGTTGAAATACAAGTGGCTATATATTCTGCTGGTGGCATTTTCACTGACTGAGCTGAATGGTCAGGAACGGCCGGTTCCGATGATGAATTTTGCAGGTTTTAAACCATACCTGGATGCAAAATCAGATACCGTTTATGTGATTAATTTCTGGGCAACCTGGTGCGGTCCGTGCCGCCGGGAGCTTCCGGGCCTTGAAAAGATACACCAGGATTTCTCCGGTCAAAAAGTAAAAGTATTGCTTGTGAGCCTTGATTTTCCGAACCAGCACAAGAACCTTCAGCAATTCCTTGTGTCCAATAAGATCACAGCACCCGTAATATTACTTAATGATCCGGACGCCAATGCCTGGATTGACAAAGTGGATCCTTCGTGGTCGGGGGCACTTCCTGCCACGCTTATTTATAAAGGTAAAGACCGGTTGTTTTTTGAAAAGGAACTCACATACCGGGATGTTAATAACTCAATAGTTTCTCTTAAACCTTAAATTTTTATTACCATGAAAACAATTCTGACATCATTCTTACTCATAGCAGCAGTCAACCTTTTTGCCGAGGGCTATAAAGTGGGTGACCGCGCTACAGATTTCAAATTGAAAAATGTAGATGGCAAGTCAATCAGTCTCGCCGATTATCCCAAAGCCAAAGGCTTTATCGTTGTATTTACCTGCAACGAATGTCCGTACTCGAAGGCATACCAGGATCGTATCATTGCACTCGACCAGAAATTCAAAGACAAGGGTTTCCCGGTTATTGCAATTAATCCGAATGACCCGGCAGTTGAGCCGGCCGACTCTTATGATGCCATGGTAAAGAAGGCAAAGGAAAAGAGTTACACATTCCCTTACCTTTACGACGCCAAGAATGAGGTGTACAGATCGTATGGTGCAACCAACACACCCCATGCCTTTGTACTCAACAAGGACGCCCAGGGCCAGCTTATCGTAAAATATATCGGGGCAATCGACGATAATTACCAAAATTCATCCGCTGTGCAGAAACCTTACCTCGAAAATGCAGTTAAGGCATTACTTTCGGGAAAAGAGCCGGAAACAGCCGTCACCAAGGCAATTGGATGCGGGGTAAAGTCGAAAAAAACCTAATCGTACTGCACCATTTTATCTGATAGCTGGATGCGATAAATCGTAAATCGTAAATCGCAAATCGTAAATCTAATGTAGAGATGAGTTTGAGACCCATCTCTACATTTTTTTTTATCTTTGGGAGAAACCAAAAACTTTCCCATGAACGAAGAGCACGAGCCGGAACCGGAAATTAAAAAGTGGATTGCTCCTTCGTTTATTTTGTCAGGAATTTGCTGGTACCTGTCCGGAGGGTTAAACGGAGACTCCTGGGTACTGATGTGGATTGCTCCTTTCCCGGTATTGGCTGTGGCATTGAATATTTCCGGAAAGAAAGCCTTCGGAATATCTTTTCTTGCCTTTCTGATAGGCAGAATGAGCTGGTTTACCTATCTGATCACAGTGGCAACATTAGTCCCGGCCATCCTGTTCACCCTCCTGCTACCCCTGATTTTTGCTCTGATTGCAACCGGCACACGGTGGATTGTGCTAAAAACCAATTACCGGATAGGAATTTTCGCCTTCCCGGTACTATTTACGACATACGAATTTCTGCTGATCCGTTTTTCCGCGGACGATACAGCCGGAAGCATCGCTTACTCGCAGGCGAATTTTTTGCCGGTCATCCAGATCGCCTCCGTTACAGGCATTTTGGGGATCACCTTTTTTGTAACCCTGATACCTTCTATTCTAGCTGTAGGCTGGTTCCATCGCGGGGAAAATAAACAGTTCGGAAAAGCCCTCATATCAGCTGTTGCCATTGCAATACTTGTATGCCTGTATGGCCTCATCCGGATCGACAGTCTTGAGGAGAAGAAGACCATTACGGCTGGATTGATAGTGCTGGACGAGAGCCGGCATTACGTAACCGATCACCCTGTTCTGAAGGATGAGCTGAATACAGTCGCGCTTTATAGCGACAGTATATCAATACTTGCTTCGCGGGGCGCTAAATTTATCGTCCTTCCTGAACGTGCTTTCAATGTCAATTCAGAAACTGCACCCGGTATTATGGAAATGCTGGCAAATACAGCACGGAAAAATCATGTATATATTATAGCGGGCTATACAAATTTTAAAGACAATCCTGCCCGAAATTCTGCCCTTGTGATCGATACTTCAGGCAACTTAATCTGTGATTACAATAAGGTTCATCTTGTAACAGGATTTGAAAGCCGGTTTGTTCCGGGTAATAAAACTGGCCTGTTTGCAATGAAAGGATTACAAGCCGGAACAGCCATCTGCAAGGACCTCGATTTCTCCCCTCACCTGAGAAAATATGGCAGCAATAATGTCGAAATAATCTGTGTCCCTGCCTGGGATTTTGTGAAAGATGATTGGCTTCATTCAAGAATGGCCATTTTGAGGGGGGTAGAAAACGGATTTTCCATGGTACGGACAGCCAGGCTGGGCAGTTTAACCATTAGTGATTGTTATGGAAGGGTTAATTCTGAATCTTCGAGCATACATAAAAAAAATGTCGCACTTGTCGGGGAAGTT
>JBGSSA010000145.1:0-22517 GCA_041737295.1 Bacteroidales bacterium
CCCCAATGATCAACATATAATTTATTTACAGTAACCAGCCACACATTCCTGTAAATTCCGGAACCGGAATACCATCTCGAATTCGGCTGTTTTGAATTATCCACCTTTATAGCGATCACATTTTTTTTATGATCGAAGACAAGATGTGGCGTAAGGTCATACCGGTAGGAAATGTAACCATTGGGTCTTATTCCGAGGTAATGGCCGTTGATCCATACTTCTGCATTCCGGTAAATACCGTCGAAGTCGATGAATACCTTTTTTCCCCGGGCAGCAGATGGCATCTTAAATGTTTTCCGGTACCATGCGATACCGCCGGGCAGGGCCCCACCCCCGGGAGTAGCCGGATTATTCCGGTCAAATTTTCCCTCTATGCTCCAGTCATGGGGAAGATTGAGTTCCCTCCATCCGGCATCAGGGAAATCAGATTTTTCAACCCCGGTGGTGTCGCGGGGATAAAATTTCCAGCTTTCATTAAAGCTTTCACGGCTGCGAACGGGTGCTTTACCGCATGATGCAAGCAATAGAGATGCCGATAGCGCTCCAAGGAGGATCAGGTGTTTCATATTGTTTATTAGTCTTTTCAGATAGCCTGTAAAACCAATTCCGAGGCCTTATTCATGGCCAGTTCCAGCTTTTCTGCATCCTTGCCGCCTGCCGTGGCAAAGAATGGCTGACCACCGCCGCCCCCGTTGAATTCCTTTGCAGCGTTCTTCACAATCTCTCCGGCATTGAGTTTTTTATGCTGAACGAGTTTATCGGAAACCATAACAGCAAGATGTGGTTTGCCGCTAAATACAGCCCCCACGATCACCACAAGGTCTTCCATCTCCCCCCTGAGCTGAAAAACAGCTTCACGGATTATTCCGGCATGGTTTATCGAGTTGTTTGCATTGTGAAATACCAGGCTGATGCCGCCAATCTTTCTCACATTTTTAAGCAGCTCGGTCTTGAAGGTGGTCACATGCTCCTTCTCAAACACCTCTACCTGTTTGAGAAGGTTATTTTTTTCATCCAGAAGGGATGCAATTGCCTTAACAACATCCTGGGGTTTGTTAAGAATTTCTTCGATCTGCTTCAGTGTTTTTTCCTTATCCTGGAACCATGCCAGTGCTCTTTCCCCCGTAATAGCCTCAATACGCCGGATCCCCGATGCAATGGAACCTTCCGATACAATCTTGAACACACCGATCTGGCTTGTAACGTCAACATGGGTTCCGCCACACAATTCGATTGAATTACCGAACTGGATCACCCGCACCGAATCCCCGTATTTTTCACCAAAAAGTGCCATGGCTCCCAATTTTTTGGCTTCTTCCATGGGCAAGCCCCTCTTTTCATTTTTTTCAATGCCCTCCGCAATTTTAAGGTTGACTCTTTTCTCAACATCTGCAAGTTCCTCTTCAGTCATTTTCTGAAAATGCGAAAAATCGAAACGGAGGTAATCGGGATTCACAAGGGAGCCCTTTTGCTCAACATGCCTGCCAAGGACTTCGCGTAAAGCATGATGCAGAAGATGGGTGGCAGTATGGTTTTTGGCAGTTTCAGATCTCAGTTCCGCGGATACAACCGCTTCAAATTCTCCGGCAGGGTCTGCAGGCAGGGTATCGGTCACATGAATAACAAGTCCGTGCTCCTTAAATGTATTCAGAATCTTTATTTTTTCACCATTGCCAAGCAACATGCCAACATCTCCCACCTGGCCTCCACTTTCAGCATAAAACGGAGTATGATCAAAAACAAGGTGATAAACCTTCTTGTCACGGCCGGTTACCTTGCGGTACCGACAAATGGAAATACCGGAGCGGAGATGCTCATAACCGACAAACTCGTTTTTTTCTGCTTCCGGCCTTACCATAATCCAGTCATCCGATTCCACAACAGCAGCCGATTTGGATCTTTTTCGCTGGGCTGCCATTTCCTGGTCAAATTCCGGATTGTTCACAGTAAAACCGTTTTCTTTCAGGATGAGTTCGGTGAGATCAAGCGGGAAGCCATAGGTATCGTATAATTCAAAGGCTATCTTACCGCTGAGCATGGTACTGTTTTCCTTCTTCATCCCGGAAATGCTATCCTTCAACCGCTTATCGCCGCTTTCCAGCGTGCGTAAAAAGGACTGCTCCTCCTCGAAAATCACCCGTTCGATCAGGGACTGCTGGGCGACAAGTTCCGGAAATGCATTTCCCATATTTGCAGCAAGAACAGGAACAAGCTTAAATATCAGGGGTTTATTCTGACCCAGGAAAGTATAATAATAGCGTACAGCCCGGCGGAGGATCCTGCGGATCACGTATCCGGCCTTGGCGTTGGATGGCAGCTGTCCATCGGCAATAGCGAAGGCAATCGCACGCAGGTGATCGGCAATCACCCGCATGGCAATGTCGGTTTTCTCTGCATCGCCGTATTTAATGGCTGTAAGGGAAGAAATTTCACCGATGACAGGTTGAAAAATATCAGTATCGTAATTGGATGTTTTATGCTGCAGCACCATACATAACCGTTCGAATCCCATTCCCGTATCCACATGCTTTTTAGGAAGCAGAACAAGTTCTCCTGAGCTTTTCCTGTTATACTGGATAAATACGAGATTCCAGATTTCAATTACACGCGGGTCACTCTTGTTGACCAACTCACGGCCGTCCTTTATTCTGCGTTCTTCATCGGTCCTCAGGTCCACATGTATCTCCGAGCAGGGACCGCAGGGACCTGAATCACCCATTTCCCAGAAGTTGTCTTTTTTTGAACCGGTTAATATATGATTCTCATCGAGAAAGGCTTTCCAAAGATCAAATGCTTCCAGGTCCATCGTGATCTGATCTTCAGCACTACCTTCAAAAACTGTCACATACATCCGGTCAGCGGGGATTTTCATTTCCCCTGCAAGGAAATCCCATGCCCATGTTATGGCCTCCTTTTTAAAATAGTCTCCGAAAGACCAGTTTCCCAGCATTTCAAACATGGTGTGATGATAGCCGTCGTGACCCACTTCTTCAAGGTCATTGTGTTTGCCCGAAACCCTCAGGCATTTTTGGGAATTGGCAATCCGGGGATACCTGACAGGGGCATTATCAAGAAATATATCCTTAAACTGGTTCATACCTGCGTTTGTAAACATCAGGGTGGGATCATCTTTGATTACCATGGGGGCAGAGGATACTATTTCATGCCCTCTGGCACTGAAAAAATCAAGAAATTTTTGACGAATGACTGCAGAATTCATTTGAAACCTTGTAAAAATTTGATTAACTTACATTTATGGATTTAACAATTCTTATCTAAAATGATTTGTAAAATTAGTTTTTTTCCCATAGATTTGTTGTCAGCCTAGTTAATTAATAATTAAATAGTTGCATTTGCTTGATTTTTAGAAGGAAAAAATACCATTATAACCCGATTACCTTAACGTTTGAGGAAATTAAAAGTGAAAGGAAGAACAGGGTGGGTGAATTCATCATATATATGCTTGTATCTATGGTGGTTACCATTTTTGTTGGTTTCATCCTTAACCGGTATTTTGGTTCTGCAGAATCCAGGATACTGGAGAATAAGTTGTTTTCTCTCAATCAACAAATGCAGCTATTGCTGGATAAGGGACACCACTTCAGTTCCATATTGCATCAGGAGCATTTTCCCAAGGACAACACATATAGGGCAATCCTTCAGATTGATACAATATCCGATAATATCAGGGAAGCGGGAACAGGAGGTTACGTTCCGCATAACAAACTGTCTTATAGAAATGATGTGAGTGATACACTGGGAAGGCTCATCACCACGCTCAATTCACAACTGAATATCCAGACCGGGTCTTATGAAACCGTATATAAAAAAGCGCTTGAACACCAGAGGTCGCTGTCGCATATGCCTGCTATCCAGCCCATCTCACAGAAGGATCTCATCATGATCAGTTCAAATTTCGGACTCAGGTCAGATCCGTTCCTCTTTCACCAGGAGGTTCACTACGGGCTTGATTTCGTGGCTGCCACTGGAAAAGACGTGTATGCAACGGGTGATGGAAGTGTAACCCTTGTACAGGAATCACGTATAGGTTATGGTAATGAGATTTTCATTGATCATGGATTCGGATTTGGATCAAGATATGCACATTTGAGCCAGATTCTTGTTAAAGAAGGTCAGAAAATCAAACGGGGACAATTAATTGGAAAAGTGGGTGAATCCGGAAGGGCAACCGGTCCACACTTGCACTATGAAGTACTGTACGAGAATAAACCGGTCAATCCGTCGTTTTATTTTGACAACAGTTTAACAGTGGAAGAGTACCAACGAATACTAAAATTGGCATCTAACAAAGCGCGAACTGACTTACAATAAAATTTCACTCTCATGGCCAAGATAAAATATAAGTTTAATCCGGAATCCCTTAAATACTATAAGGTTGAGTCTTCGGTAAAACAAAATACGCTGAAAGGATTGGCTTATTTTTTCGTTTTCATGCTAAACGCATTGGTTGGTTATTTCCTGTATTCATTTGCTTTTGATTCACCCGAAGAAAGAGGCCTCAAAAGACAGATCAGTGAACGGAACATCGTTATTGAACAGTTTAACAAGCAACTCGACAATATCGACAAAGTACTGGCTGATATGCAAAACAGGGATGATAATATTTACCGTACCATTTTTGAGGCAGAACCCTTGAATTACTCCGTTAGAAAGGCCGGATTCGGCGGATCAAACCGGTACAAGGAACTTGAAAAAATGGAAAACTCAAAAATGGTCCTTCAGACGGCCAAAAGGCTTGATATTTTAAATAGCAAGGTCGTCATTCAGTCGAAATCCTATGATGATCTCGTAAAAATGGCCGTCAGCAAGGAAAAAATGCTTGCATCAATCCCTGCCATTCAGCCTATCGCCAATAAAGACCTAGAAAGAACAGCTTCAGGCTGGGGATATAGGATTCATCCTATTTATAAGATACGGAAATTCCATTATGGAATTGATTTCACGGCTCCTACCGGAACTGAAATATATGTAACCGGTGATGGCATTGTTGAAAAAACAGATCGCAGTCTGCGGGGGTATGGCAATTCGATTGTAATTAACCACGGATACGGAACTAAAACAATTTATGGCCACATGACTGCTTTTCATGTGAAACAGGGTCAGAAAGTAAAACGTGGAGATGTTATCGGGTATGTAGGAAACACAGGACTTTCCACTGCACCCCATCTTCACTATGAAGTAGAACGGAACGGCGAAAAAGTCAATCCGATGAACTACTTCTTTAATGATCTTACTGCAGATGAGTATGACCGCATGATCGACCTCTCCATGCGTCCAGGACAATCGTTTGATTAATATTTAGGGATTTAGGGGCCTAGGGATCTAGGGACTTAGCTGTTACTCTTCGAAATTTAGTATTCTCCTGATTCGTTGGGAGAATTCTGTTTTCCCTAAACCCCTAAACCC
This sequence comes from Bacteroidales bacterium, assembly GCA_041737295.1. GTDB lineage: Bacteria > Bacteroidota > Bacteroidia > Bacteroidales > UBA10428 > UBA5072. The sequence goes on from JBGSSA010000145.1 coordinate 5,428, forward strand.
CTAAGCCCCTAAACCCTAATTTGCTATTTCAAAATTTATTCCTATCTTAGGAAGTTCATTCTAACCACTGAATATGCCCTATAAAGAGAAAAAAGTTGAAAAACTCTATTATTCAATTGGCGAGGTGGCTGAAATGTTCCAGGTCAAGCCTTCCCTTATCCGTTTCTGGGAAAAAGAGTTTGATATCATTAAACCAAAAAAGAACAAAAAAGGCAACCGCTTTTTCACTGTCCAGGATATTGATAATTTCAGGCTTATCTTTCATCTCGTAAAGGAAAAGGGACTTACCCTTCAGGGCGCCCGGAAAAAACTAAAGGAGAATAAGGAAGATACTACAAATAATTTTGAAGTGATCAAAACTCTTACCGAAATCAAATCACTTTTGCTTGAAATCAAGGAATCTCTTTGATCCGCTTCACCCAGTTAAATTCAATGGATCCATATTTACATTGTAGATGAAACTTGCTGATATTATTTCGGTAATTGAATCCCACGCACCGCTTGCACTGCAGGAAAGTTATGATAATGCCGGACTGGCAGTCGGCGATGCCGGCATGCAGGTCCGATCAGCCCTGTTATGTATTGATGTAACCGAAAAAGTAATTGGGGAAGCCGTTGAGATCGGCGCCAACCTGATTATTTCCCATCATCCGGTCCTTTTCCATCCGCTTAAAAGACTTACCGGATCTTCCGTAAATGAAAAAATTGTCATATCCGCCATACAGAATAATGTAGCACTATATAGTGCCCACACTAATCTGGACAATATCCTCCAGGGTGTTAACCAAAAAATCTGCAATAAACTCAACCTTGTTAACACTGAAATCCTGGTGCCTAAAGAAGGTGTGCTGCGCAAGCTGGTGACCTTTGTTCCTGCAGAACATGAGGAAAACCTGAGAAATGCATTGTTCGCGGCGGGGGCAGGCCATATCGGACAATATGACAAATGCAGTTTCAATACTTCAGGCCAGGGCAGTTTCAGGGCATTACCCGGAACACATCCCTATGCCGGTGAAATCAACCAGTTCCATCTTGAGAAGGAAACCCGGATTGAAACTGTTTTTCCCGCTCACCTTCAAAAGCAGGTTATCAGCGCCCTACTCTCAACCCATCCCTATGAGGAAGTGGCATACGATATTTACAGGCTCGAAAACACCTATGAAATGGCAGGCTCTGGCATGCTGGGAGAACTCGATCAACCGACACCTGAAAATGATTTCTTTCAACATGTGAAAGATCTATTCCACTGCGGTATTATCCGGTGTAGTCCGTTTTTAAACAAACCTATAAAAAAAGTAGCCCTTTGCGGGGGCAGCGGTGCATTTCTGGCAGGAGCCGCCATATCTGCCCATGCTGATGTATTTCTCACTGCGGATGTAAGATACCACCAGTTTTTCGAGGCGGACGGCAGGATCATAATTGCCGATATCGGCCATTATGAAAGTGAGCAATTCACAATTGAGATTTTTTATGAGCTACTTACGAAAAAAATACCTAATTTTGCAGTCCATTTTTCAAGAATCAATACCAATTGTATTACTTATCTTTAAGGTATGGCAGAAGTTAAAAAACAAACAGCAGAAGTAGTAGAACTCACGATAGAAGAAAAGCTAAGGGCGATTTACAAGCTTCAAAAAATAAATTCTGATATTGACAAGATCAGAACATTGAGAGGTGAATTGCCACTTGAGGTGCAGGATCTTGAAGATGAGATCGCCGGCCTGGAAACCCGTATCGAAAAACTGCAGGAAGAAATTAAGAGCTTTGATTCCGCCATGGCCAGTAAGAAAAATGATATGGTGAATTCCAAATCGCTGATCAAGAAATACGAAGAACAGCAAAATAATGTAAGGAATAACAGGGAATTTGATTCGCTTTCAAAAGAAATTGAATATCAAACACTGGAGATTGAATTAAGTGAAAAAAGGATCAAGGAATTTGTTGCCCAGGCCAAGGAAAAGATAGATTATATTGAAGAATCAAAAAAGAATCTGGAAGAAAGAAAAAGCGATCTTCAAATGAAAAAATCCGAATTGGAAGACATCACTTCGGATACTCAGAAAGAAGAAGAAAACCTGTTGAAAAAAAGACAGGAATATGAGCAGATCATTGAAGAACGGTTGCTTACTGCGTACAAAAAAATAAGAAAGAACGCACGGAACGGACTTGCAGTGGTATCTGTCGAACGCGATGCATGCGGTGGTTGCTTTAATCAAATTCCCCCACAGCGCCAACTTGATATCCGGTCACGTAAAAAGATCATAGTCTGTGAATATTGCGGACGGATTCTTATTGATCTGGACCTTGTAGACGAAGAAAAATAACAGGAGTATCCTCTGTTTCAATATATACAGGCCTTTAAGTCACAATGGGAGATTTTTAACAATAAATCTTCCAAGTGAAACGTATTTTACTATCTTTGTTTAAACCCATTTTAGATGGTAAGACGTTTCACTGCAGTTGTGTTTTTTCTTTGCATTGTTCTTACAGTCAATGCACAACAATGGAAGTTAAAGCGTATTGAAGGCATTTTAGGCATTGGCACGACCAATGTTTACAGTGATCTTGGAGGAAATCCAAATGCTTCAAGCATATTGTTTATCCAGGATTTTACCTTCCGCAGTACCCGGCCGTCGATATATGCCGGACTTCGGTATCGTGTTGCTCCCAATAGTTCGGTAAAGGTCTCTATGATCTATGGTTATAGTAAAACCTCAGATTTTGAAGGATCACGGAATGAACAACGGGGATTCACTTCAACTACCCAGCTTTTTGAGTTTAGTGGCAATTATGAGTTTTACTTTTTGCCCGAACAACGGCGCCTGCGATCAGCTGCCATGTTCAACAGGCGAGGCATGATCAATGACTACTCATCACTGGGTGCCTACGTATTCGTAGGTATGGGTGCCACCATGTTTAAACCCCATCTTGAACTTGATGAAAGCAGGCCCGGCGATGAATATAAGGATAACCTGGGAGTGACAATGGCCCTCCCAATAGGTATAGGGCTGAAATATATAATAAGCGACAAATGGGTTTTTGGTTATGAAATTGGCTACCGTCAGACTTTTTCCGATTTTCTGGATGGTTTCATATCACCTTCTTCAACCAGCCCTGATGTTTATTGGATATCCACGTTTAATCTTTCCTACCGTATTGCAACCTCACGGAGAGGATTGCCCATTTTCATGGATAAGAATTGGAGACGCGCCAGATTCTGAACCCTTTAAAACTCCCGTATCTTTTGGATTTTTCTGTTTTTTTAAGAATATTTATGATTATAAGCGCTAAAATTCCATTACTTTGCGTTTGTTTCCCATATACTCTTTAACCAATGTTCAAGTACCTTCTGGTTTCTTTTACAGGGGTCCTGCTGATCGGCTCTTTATCAGTCTACTCACAACGGGCTGCTAATGTTGGCATCTTCGCGGGAACCGCGTACTATATGGGCGACATAAATCCCAACCGACACTTTTACAACCCTTCCTTTTCGATGGGGGCATTTTACAGGTATAATATCAATACACGGGTTGCCGTGCGGGCGAATGTCTTCTACGCGAGTCTTTCAGGCAACGATCTTGATTTTCCTGATCTGCTGCATCCCGACAGGCCGTTAAATCCTGCCTCGTTTAGTACTTCCCTGCTTGATGTGGGTTTACAGGCAGAATTTAATTTCCTGCCCTATACACCTAACGTGGCCGATCATGCTTACACCCCGTATATTTCCGCCGGAATCGCCGGGGCACTTGTCCTGAGTTCGGACCGTGATGCGACAGACCTGCTGAGTATCCCATTCGGAATCGGGTTTAAACTGAATGTTACAAAAAGAATAACAGCCGGAGCAGAATGGTCATTCCGGAAATCCTTTAATGACCGGATAGATGGTATTGAAAATCCCTCAGGAGTGCATTCGGCCATTCATAATAATGACTGGTATTCCTTTATGGGTATTTTTATTACCTATAAGTTTTTTAATTTTGCCGCTGAATGTCCCGTTTATAATTAAGAAAAATGACCACAGTCCTAAAAGACAGGATAAATAAAGATAAACTGCCCCGCCATATTGCCATCATAATGGATGGCAACGGGCGTTGGGCACAGAAGCGTGGTAATCAGCGTATTTTCGGACACAGGAATGCTATTGACGCGGTCAGGGATACAGTAGAGGCAGCTGCCGAACTGGGAGTTGAGTATATGACAATGTATGCGTTTTCAACAGAAAACTGGAAAAGACCTAAGATGGAAATTGACGCCCTGATGTCATTGCTTGTATCTACTATCAATTCAGAGACAAAGACATTAACAACAAATAACGTACGACTTCTTACAATCGGAAACACAGCAAGCCTTCCCCAGGGAGTTCAGGAACAACTTCAGAATGCCCTGGATACAACCGCTCAAAATACCGGTTTGAAACTCATCCTTGCATTAAGCTATGGGGCTCGCTGGGAAATCCTGAATGCAGTAAAAAATCTTGTATCTGACATTCAGTCTTCCAGGCTGGAGACCAGGGATATCGATCAGGCATTTGAGAAATATCTGGATACAGCCGGCATACCAGATCCTGAATTATTGATAAGGACAAGCGGTGAATTCAGGATAAGTAATTTTTTGCTGTGGCAGATCGCCTATTCAGAGCTCTATTTCACAGAAACACTCTGGCCTGATTTCAGGAGGGAACATCTTTACGAAGCCATTTTGAGCTATCAGTGCAGGGAGAGACGGTTCGGCAAAACTGCCGACCAGATCAATAATAATATCAATGTAAACAGATAATTACGGATGAAAAACACCTTAATAGCCCTATTTATATTCTCAATTTCACTGCATCTTTCAGCACAATCTCCCGATACAGTTGTATCCGGATACTTTGATTATGAAAAGCCCAGGGACTATACCGTTGTGGATATTACTGTTTCAGGAGTCAAATTTCTGCAGACAACCTACCTGGTCAATATTTCAGGAATAGCAATCGGAGATCAGATCTCAATTCCCGGGGAAAAAATTACTACAGCAATCGACAAATTCTGGAGCCTGGGGTTGTTTTCGGATGTGAAAATCTCAGCTTCCAAAATTGAAGGAAGAAATATTTCACTGGATATTCGCCTTACCGAGCGTCCGAGATTGTCCAGGGTTACGGTTCACGGACTTAATAAAAATGACACAAAGGATGTAACGGAGAAAATTAAGCTCAAACCCGGCAACCAGATTACCGAAAATGTATTGAACAACACGGAAACGATCATAAAAAAGCACTTTCTGGATAAGGGATTTTTTAACTGCATGGTGAGCATGGTTCAAAAGGCAGATACCACCCCCGGAAATAAAGTATTTCTGGATATTACGGTGGATAAAGGCAAAAAAGTCAAAATCCAGGATATCGATTTTATTGGCAACACCGCTTTTAAAGATGCTCAATTGCGTAAAACCCTGAAAAAGACAAAACAAAAAAGCATCAATTTCTTTAAGCCTTCCAAATATATTGACGCTCAATATAAGGAGGATAAAAAACACCTTATCGATTTCTATAATGAAAAAGGGTATCGTGATGCCCGGATTGTCGGCGCAAAACTTGTACCCATCGATAAAAAAAGCATTGGTCTTGAAGTTACGGTGGAGGAAGGTATAAAATATTACGTACGCAGTATTGCCTGGGTCGGAAATACGAAATATAGCTCTGCAGCCCTTACACGCGTGCTTAATATGAAGAAGGGCGACGTATATGACCAGTCACATATTGAAAAGCGGCTTCAGACCGATGACGACGCTGTAACCTCGCAGTACATGGATGAAGGATACCTGTTCTTTGGGGTTGACCCGATTGAGGCTAACATTGAGGGAGATTCAATTGACCTTGAAATGAGGATCTCTGAAGGCAGCCAGGCCACAATAAACCGGATTATTATTAAAGGCAACACAAAGACAAATGAACATGTAATACGAAGGGAAATACGGACCATACCCGGTGATCTTTTCAGTAAAACCAATATTGTGCGTTCGGTCAGGGAACTCGCTGCCATGGGCCACTTTAATCCGGAAAATATAGCTCCCAATCCGATCCCGAATATAGCTGACGGAACTGTGGATATTGAATACTCACTGGAGGAAAGATCAAACGACCAGCTTGAAGTTTCCGGCGGATGGGGCGGATATGGATTTGTGGGAACCATTGGTCTAAGGTTTTCCAATTTTTCAGCCCGTAAGCTTCTTGAACCAAAAGCATGGAAGCCCATTCCGACAGGTGACGGACAAACCCTCTCCGTGCGTGCGCAGTCAAACGGCCGTTACTACCAGGCCTATAACCTTTCTTTTGTTGAACCCTGGTTCGGCGGAAAGAAACCCAATAGTTTTTCCACTTCATTTTATTACACAGTTACTAAAAGTTTTACCAACTCCCGGATTTCCAGCGGGTTATCTCAGGATGCGTATTTCAAGGTCCTTGGTGCCTCCATTGGTCTCGGCCGCCGGCTCAGCTGGCCCGATGACTACTTTGTCCTGTACACGGCAGTCGGATTACAAAAGTATTTCCTGAATGAATGGGGAAGCAATTTTATTATTAATGACGGGGTTTCCAACATCATTGACTTCAATATTTCATTGTCAAGGAGTTCTCAGGATCAGATGATCTATCCCCGCAGGGGCTCGGCCTTCAGTCTGTCGTTAAAAATTACCCCGCCCTATTCCCTGTTTATGCAGGACGGTTTCTATAAATTATCGGATGCAGAGGAAATGGCCGTTCGGGATGATATATCTAATCAATACCCGAACCTCAGCGAAGATCAACTGGACAGCTATGCAACAACGGAAATAGAAAATCAGGAAAACACAAACAAATATAAATTTATCGAATACCATAAATGGACCTTCAATTCCGCATGGTATGCAAGTATTGTCGGCAACCTGGTACTTTCCGCCAGGTCGGAATTCGGGTACCTCGGATATTTTAATGCAGACATCGGCCCGTCTCCTTTTGAAAAATTCAACGTGGGGGGAAGCGGAATGATGGGATATAACTTATACGGCACGGATATTGTCGCCCTCAGGGGATATGCCGACGGAACCCTGACTCCCCAGTCCGTAGTGCAGCGGAACGGCTCGAATGTGCGCATTGATGATGGAAACGTTTATGTAAAGTATACCCTTGAAATGCGCTATCCTTTTTCGTTAAATCCTTCAGCTACTATTTTCGGACTTGTATTTCTTGAAGGGGGTAACGCGTGGCAAAAGATCGATCAGTTTAATCCGTTTATGATAAAACGGTCAGCCGGGATCGGTTTACGGGCCTTCCTGCCAATGTTCGGCATGCTTGGAATCGACTGGGGCTATGGCTTTGACCTCCCCAATGCAAGCGATACCCCGGCGGATGAAATCAGGCGTGGATATCATGGCGGCGAATTCCATTTTACCATGGGACAACAATTCTAAATAATTTGGTACTGATTTTGTTATAAGAACTATGAAAGATCCTTTGAATCAATTTTAAAAATAATTCTTATGAAAAGAATATTCATCATGCTTACCGGATTGTTGCTTCCATTTGGACTCGCAATTTCTCAAAAATATGCCCTCGTTGACACGGAGTATATTCTGAATCACATTCCCAACTATAAATCAGCCCAGACACAACTCGACAAATTCTCTGAAGAGTGGCAGAAAGAAATTGAAGGAAAATATACAGAGATCGATAAAATGTATAAAGATTACCAGGCTGAAAGAGTATTGCTTGCTGAGGATATGCGCAAACAACGCGAAGATATGATCATCAATAAGGAAAAGGAAGCCAAAGAACTGCAAAAAAGCTATTTTGGACAGGAAGGAGCCCTGTTTAAAAAAAGGCAGGAACTTATTCAACCCATACAGGATGATATCTATAACGCTATAAAAGATCTCGCCACCGAGAATGGATATGCCGTGATTTTCGACAGTTCCACCGGGGCTACAATGATCTATACCAACCCCAGGTACGACATCAGCGATGATGTACTTCAAAAATTAGGATATAAAAATTAAATGTTTATTTTTGTGCTGCTTAAAAATCTATTCTCATGAAAAAACTATTTCTAATACTTTCATTTGTTGGCATATCGCTGTGTGGCGGAAATGTATTCGGACAAGCAACGCTGAAGCTCGGACATATTAACAGCCAGGAACTTTTTTTAGCAATGCCTGAGAGTGACAGTGCCCAGAAGAAACTGGAAAATGCAAAAAATATGATGCAAACCACCCTGGAACAACTCCAGGTGGAGTTTAACAAAAAATATGAAGATTTTAACAGGTTGGCCCAGGAACCTAACAACAGTGAGTTGATCCTTAAAACAAAGGAAGACGAACTGCGGTCACTCCAGGAAAGAATACAGGTATTTCAGCAACAGGCAGAACAGGATCTTGGAAATCAGCGCGTTGCGCTATTCAAACCGATTCAGGATAAAGCCGTCAAAGCAGTTAATGATGTTGCTGAAGAAAACGGATTCACATATATCTTCGACACTGCCGGTGGCGCATTGGTATATACTTCCCCCGATTCACAGGATATCCTGGCCCTGGTAAAAACCAAACTTGGTTTAAAGTAATACTAAGGTCAATATCCTAATGAAAGGACCTGTCAGGAAAATCCGGCAGGTCTTTTTATTTTATGCCGATTTTCTGACTATTTTTGAGCTGGCATATCCATTTAAAATCATGCAAAATAATTCAGACAGGCCCATCGGAGTTTTTGACTCAGGCGTAGGGGGATTAACCGTTGCCAATGCCATCAGGCAGGTACTGCCGGGCGAGAGGCTCATCTATTTTGGTGATACCGCCCATTTGCCCTACGGTGACAAATCCAGGGAAACCATTATCGACTACTCCACACGCATCACCCGGTTTCTCCTTGAACAAAACTGCAAGGTAATTGTAATAGCCTGTAATACAGCCTCTGCAAATGCATACGAGGCTATCGTAAATGAAACCGGGAACAGGGCTCTTGTAGTGGACGTAATTAACCCGGTTGTTGATCATGTGGCCTTTCATTCGCCTTATAAGCATATCGGGGTTATTGGTACCAAAGGAACTATTAACAGCGGAACCTATGTGAGCAAAATCATCGGCAAGAATCCGCACCTTTCCGTTGCCTCGCTCGCGGCTCCCATGCTTGTGCCAATGATTGAGGAAGGCTTTATTTTCGATGACATCAGCAATGCGATAATTCGCAGCTATCTGTCAAGGCCCGAAATGGCAAATATCGATGCACTGATCCTGGGGTGCACTCACTATCCGATTATTAAAAATCAAATCAGCAAATATTTCAATTTTGAAGTGGATGTGATCGATTCATCCCGAATTGTGGCAAATCACCTTCGCAATTTACTGATCGATAATCATCAGCTAAGTCAGCAGTCTAAACCCGAACACCGCTTCCTCGTATCTGATTTCACCGATTACTTCCAGGTAATTTCAAAACTTTTCTTTGAGGAAAATATTAAACTGGAAAAGGTGAATCTTTGGAAGTGATACCGGATGCCTTTCCAGGGCCGGTATCCCCCGCTGGCGGGGCAGGGGGTGGATATTGGGCCTTCCGTTTTCTACCGATAGTTAATCCCTGACGGGATTATCCCTTAAGCGATTCTTCCTCCTTGTCCCTTGTCACTTGTCCCTCGTCACTTGCAAACCAGCCCGCGTACATAATATAATCATCCGCAATGCGGTTGATCATGTCCGATGTCTGATCCGGATCCACATCTTTCACACGCCGGGCCGGAACTCCGGCATAAATACTTCCCGGTTCGACAACAGTACCCGTTAAAACAACCGATCCGGCTGCTATAATTGAGTTTTCACCTATAATTGCATTGTCGAGGATCACCGAACCCATACCAATGAGCACATTATTCTTTATTTTGGCACCATGAATTACCGCATTGTGACCGATAGAAACATTGTCCCCTATCTCAATCACAGAACGCATGTAAAGACAATGTAACACGCTGCCATCCTGTATGTTGACCTTATTTCCTATGCGGATAGAATTCACGTCACCCCTTACTACCACCCCGAACCAAAAACTGCACTGGTCACCGGCAATTACATCGCCTATGATAACCGCTGTTTCAGCCAGGTAACAATTTTCACCCAGTTGGGGTGTAAAACCCCGCACTGATTTTATTAAAGCCATAAACCGGAAATATTTCTGTAGCCAAAATTAATACTCTGGCGCCAACTATTTGCATTAACTTTAACTATTCACCATTCTAAATACATTATAAATAGCAGTAAGTCTGAAAGGTTAACAGGAGTGGCCAAAACACCTGATTTTTGTCATGAAACCCACGTTTACAGGTTTTAATCATGTGAAGATTATGAGTAATTTGTTACTATTGCATCTGGTATAAATCGCTATTACTAACATGAAGAAAAGAGTAAAAGTAATTGAAAGGGATGAAGTGGTTGTAAAATTTGCCGGCGACTCAGGTGATGGCATGCAACTTACCGGAACACAATTTTCCGACACTTCAGCATTTATTGGAAACGATCTTGCCACATTTCCGGATTACCCGGCAGAGATAAGGGCACCCCAGGGAACAGTTGCAGGAGTTTCCGGATTCCAGGTTCATATCGGTGCCAAGGAAGTTACAACCCCGGGTGACCTGGCTGATGTATTGATTGCCATGAACCCGGCTGCTCTTAAGGCAAATATGAAATGGATAAAGCCAGGTGCAACCATCATCGTGGATATTGATAATTTTGATTCAAGACACTATAAGCTTGCGGATTATATCGAAGATCCATTGGAAGACGGATCTCTCGAAGGTTTCAATATAGTAAAAGCACCAATCACCGAAATGACCCGTGATGTGGTAAAGCAGTTTGGTCTCGACGCAAAGACTGCTGACAAAACTAAAAATCAGTTTGTTGCCGGACTATTATTCTGGCTTTTTAACCGTGACATCAAAATAGGGGAAAAATTTCTGTATGATCGGTTTAAGAATAAGCCGGAACTGATCCAGCCCAACCTTGAGGTATTGCGCGCCGGCTATAACTATGCCGAAACGGTTGAAGCCATTGAATCGACGTACCAGGTAAATCCGGCTGAAAAAGGTTCGGGCCTTTACAGGAACATCACCGGCAATATGGCTGTGGCATGGGGACTTCTTGCTGCAGCCGAAAAAGCCGGCAGGAAACTCTTCCTGGGCTCCTACCCCATTACTCCTGCAACCGAAATATTACAGGAACTTACAAAAATGAAAAAGCTGGGTGCGGTTGTCTTCCAGGCAGAAGATGAAATTGCAGGCGTATGCTCGGCTATTGGCGCTTCATTTGCCGGATGCCTTGGAGCAACATCCACATCGGGTCCCGGACTTTCGCTCAAAAGCGAAGGCATCGGACTGGCTGTGATCACTGAACTGCCGTTGGTGGTTGTGGATGTTCAGAGGGGGGGTCCATCAACCGGACTTCCGACAAAAACGGAACAATCCGACCTTTTCCAGGCCCTATACGGACGCCATGGTGAAAGCCATGTGGTGGTTCTTGCCTCATCAACCCCGGCAAATTGTTTTGACTATGCCTTTGAAGCTTCCCGTATTGCCCTGGAACACATGACCCCTGTAATCCTTCTGTCAGATGGTTACCTGGCAAACGGCTCTGAATTGTGGAAAATACCTAAAATGGCAGACCTTCCTGAAATTCATGCTCCCCTTGTTGAAGATAATGACTGCGAATACAAGCCCTATAAACGCGATCCGGAGACGCTGGTACGTTCATGGGCGATTCCCGGACAGGAAGGACTCAGACACCATATAGGCGGACTTGAGAAATCCGATATAACCGGGGAAATTTCTTATGACCCGATTAACCATGAGAAAATGACGAAATACCGTACGGAAAAGGTAGCCCGTGTGGCTAATGATATTCCCCGGCAAGCAGTGTTTGGCCCTGCAAAGGGTGATCTGCTGATTGTTGGCTGGGGTGGAACGTATGGAGCCTTATATACTGCCGTAACTGAAATGCAGGAAGAAGGAAAGAAAATAAGTCTGGCACAGTTCAATTATATTAACCCACTTCCGGAGAATACCGAGGAAATCTTCTCACAATATAAAAAGATACTGGTCTGTGAACTGAACCTGGGACAATTTTCCGGTTACCTCCGGAGCAAACTGCCCCGATATAATTATCTCCAATTTAACAAATTACAGGGTCTTCCCTTCATGATCTCAGAGTTGAAGGAAAAGTTTAATGAGATATTGAACCAGAAAGAAATTTAAGCATTATGGAAAACGTGTGCATCCCAACAATACAGGATTTTAAAATGAGCCAGGCAGCACGTTGGTGCCCCGGCTGCGGCGGACATGCCGTTCTTGCGGCCGTTCAGCGTGCCCTTCCCGAAACGGGCGTAACCAAGGAAAAAGTTGTTTTTGTATCCGGAATCGGCTGTTCATCGCGGTTCCCCTATTATATCCATACCTATGGATTCCATGGATTGCACGGTCGCGGCGCAGCCATTGCCACGGGTATAAAACTTGCCAATCCCGAACTCAGTGTGTGGCTCGTAACGGGCGACGGTGATTCGTTAGCTATTGGAGGAAACCACTTTATCCACCTTCTCAGAAGAAACCTGGATATCAATATCCTTCTCTTCAACAACAAGATCTACGGGTTAACCAAGGGACAATACTCCCCCACCACACCAAAAGGAAGCATCACAAAATCCTCACCCGACGGAACCATTGAAAATCCATTTCTACCCGGGGAGCTCGCCATGGGAGCCCAGGGCAATTTTTTTGCCAGGGTTGTGGATAATGACCTTGAACTGATGAAGGATGTATTTATCCAGGCTGCCAGGCATAAGGGTACCTCCCTTGTAGAAGTATTGCAGAATTGCGTGATCTTTAATGATGACATCCATGCTGAAATAACAAGCAAGGAATTGCGTGAAGAACACCAACTTCGACTTGAACATGGTAAACCCATGCTCTACGGAAAAAACAAGGAATTCGGACTTATTCAGGAAGGGGCAAGGTTTAAGGTTGTCCGCATCGGGGAAAATGGTATTCGCAAAGAAGATATATTGATCCATGATGCCGTTAACCCGGATGACACAAGGCATTATATGCTGGCCCGCATGACGCTGCCCGAGTTTCCGATTGCCACCGGCGTGATCAAGGCATGCAAAAGCACAGTGTATGAGGAAATGATGTATGATCAGATCAAAACCATACGGTCAACATCAAAGATCCTGTGTATGGACGACCTGCTGGTGAGTGGCAACACATTTAACCTGGAATAGCCTGTGGGCGCAAGCAACGGTTTTTTTGACTAACTTTCATCCACACAATTACTCCTGAATCATGTCAAAGCGAGTGGAAGAAAGTCATATCGAAACCTACTATTTCTCAGATACTTCCTTTAATCTGCTGATGCAAAACCGCATCAGGAAGGTGCTTGTTATCTGCAGCAGTTATGATTTTTACATGCTCGAAGAGGATGGACGCATTGATGAACAGATATTTAATGAATATGTATCCCTCAATCTGCGGTACCCTCCTGTTTTTTTACATGCCGACTCTGCTAAAAAAGCGCTGAAAATTCTTGAGGAAGACCGGATAGATCTTGTCATTGAAATGTTGAGCATCGGGGATGTTGACACTTTTGAACTTGCCAGGCAACTTAAGGAAAAACATCCCAAAATTCCAATTGTTGTATTGACCCATTTCTCAAGAGAGGTATCTCTGAAACTGGAAAATGAAGATCTGAGCGCAATCGATTATGTGTTTTGCTGGCTGGGGAACAGTGACTTGCTGCTCGCCATTATCAAGCTTATCGAGGACCGTATGAACGCGGATTTCGATATTCAGGAGGTGGGGGTACAGTCGATTTTGCTTATTGAAGATTCAGTTCGGTTTATTTCTTCCTTCTTACCTGTACTGTATAAGGTGGTGCTTGAACAGTCTATGGAATTTATGAAGGAGGCACTAAATGAACACCAGAAAATGCTTCGCCGTCGGGGAAGGCCAAAGATCATGCTGGCTCAGAATTACGAAGATGCCCTGAACGTATATCACAAGTACAAAAGCAATATTATGGGGATCATTTCGGATGTAAGTTTTAAAATGACCTCTAACCGGAAAGATCCTAAGTTTCGTGGTGGTATCGATCTCTGCCGCCTGGTAAAATCTGAAGATAAAAATATTCCTTTTTTGCTTCAGTCATCTGACCTTTCCAATCAAACATTTGCCAATGAACTGAATGCCGGCTTTCTGCATAAACATTCCAAAAATTTCTCAAATGACCTGAAAGATTATATTCTACGGAATTTCGGTTTCGGTGAATTCATTTTCAGGGATCCGGGATCCATGGTGGAATATTGTGTGGCCGCGAACCTTCGTGATCTGCAGCAGATGATCATGACTGTTCCGGATAATATCCTGATATATCATACCCAGCGCGACGACATTTCAAAATGGCTTAACGCACGCGCCCTGTTTCCCATTGCGCAGATTTTCAAACCGGCTAAACTCGAGGATTTTAAAAGCCTGCTGGATGTCAGAAAATACATATATAAGGCTATATCAAGTTTCCGCACGAGCAAGGCTAAGGGAGTAATTGCCGAATTCGACAGGCACCTGTATGATGAGTATGTCGGGTTTTCCCGTATCGGTGAGGGTTCTATCGGCGGTAAGGCCAGGGGCCTCGCTTTTTTCGACAGCTTTCTGAGGAAAGACCTGTTCTTCGGAAAATATCCGAATGTGGCAATTTCAATTCCCCATACGGTTGTACTGAGTACAGAAGTGTTTGATGAATTTATGCATGAAAATGATCTGTATACCCTGGCAGTATCGGGTCTCAGTGATGAAGAGATCTTGAACGGCTTTGTAAATGCAAGGCTGCCTGAACATATTTACCAGGACCTGGGTACAATCATCCTGCAGGCCAGGCACCCGATCGCCATCAGGTCGTCAAGTAAGCTTGAAGATTCTTATTATCAGCCATTTGCAGGTATTTATAATACCTATATGATCCCCATTGTGCCTGTGAAAGCCCTGGCAATACGAATGCTCGAAAATGCGATCAAATGTGTCTATGCATCCGTGTTTTTCAAATCGAGTAAGGCATATGCAATGGCTACATCAAATCTCATCGATGAGGAAAAAATGGGCATCATCATCCAGGAAGTTTGCGGCCGCCAGTATGGAGACCGTTTTTATCCGACTATTTCCGGAGTTGCCCGTTCCATAAACTTTTACCCGATCAGTCCTGAAAAAACAAATGACGGAATTGCAACCATCGCTTTCGGATTGGGTAAACTGATCGCTGAAGGCAGCACCGGACTTCGCTTTTCACCAAAATATCCGCGGAAGATCATCCAGTTGTCAAATCCGGACCTGGCCATAAAATCCACCCAAAAATATTTTTATGCCCTTGATATGAATCCGGATAGTTTCATTCCTTCCCCGGATGATACAATCAACCTGAAGCGGATTTACATTCAGGATGCCATACAGGATGGGACATTACAAACGGTGGCTTCGGTATATGATCTCGAAAACCAAACCATTATTGACGATTATGATGCACCTGGCAAAAAAATCGTCACATTCTCCCATATTCTGAACCATGACAGGTTTCCGCTGGCCGAAATCCTGGACAACCTGCTCCAACTCGGTCAAAAGGCCATGAACAACCCCGTTGAAATAGAATTTGCCGTAGACCTGGATGTGGCTTTCAATAGTCCCGTTCTCTTTAATCTCCTCCAGATAAGACCTATCGTGATCAATGAACAAAGCCTGAATTTCAGGATTGGTAACATAGAAAAAGATGAAGTAATCATTTATTCTGAAAAAGCGCTTGGAAACGGGGTTTATAACCAGATCGCCGATGTGGTATATGTGAAACCGGAGGCGTTCAGGCCGGCTGAAAGCCTGAAGATTGCCCGTGAACTGGAGAAAATCAATGAACATTTTGTTAAATCGCAACAAGCCTATATGCTTATCGGACCGGGAAGATGGGGATCAAGTGATCCATGGCTTGGAATTCCGATCAAATGGGCACATATCTCGCAGGCCCGGATCATCGTTGAATCGGGACTTGAACATTTCCGCGTTGATCCAAGCCAGGGAACCCATTTCTTTCATAACCTTACCAGTTTTGGGGTTGGTTATCTCACGGTGAATCCATTTATGCAGGATGGCATTTACCGTGTTGATTTTCTTGATGCTCAGCCGGCAATTGAAGAAACGGAATTTCTAAGGCATGTGCAATTTGAAAAACCGCTCAAGATTGAGATTGACGGAAAAACAAACCGGGCCGTAGTCTACAAGCCGGTTACAGCATGGGGCCCTGAGGCTTCATAACAGTTAGGAATGGAAAACCAACAGCGGGATCCCGCTGTGATAAAAAAGCCTTTTGGTCAGGTTACGCTTAAATAGTCTGTCAATGATGCTCCGTCGATGAGAGGTAAGGGAGATCACATTAATGCTTTTTTCGCGGACGAGGTTATCCAGGTCTTCAAGCAGATTTTTCTGGTTGATAAAGCTGTAGGTCACTTGCGTTTTGCCGTATGCCTTGCTGAAATAAGCCATCAGTCCGTCCATTTTTACCTGGTCCCATTCTTTAGGATTCTCGCCGATATGTACGCAATGTATATCAAGGTTAAGCTGTTCGGTAATATTCATCAGCTTTTTGAGAGAGAGAAAATCGGATTCATCAAAATCAGTCACATACAACACATTCTTTACGTTCTTCTCTCCGACAAAGATGTATTTTTCCGGTACGGCTATAATCGGAAATGAAATCCGGCCAATGACGGATGCAGTTACACTGCCAATAATAGCGCCTACACCGGTACCTTTACCATGCGTACCCATCACCACCAGGTCGGGTTCGTATTCCTCGCTGAAATGGATGATCTCATCTTCAGGAACACCGGGCGTAATGGTATAACTGAACATTGTTTCCTTCATGCCGCAATCAGCAATATAATCTTTCAGTTGCAGGATATAACTTTCGATTGTAGCCCTTTCGCTTTCCTCGAGATTACTGGTCACTTCTTCCCGAAGCTGTGTCTGGGTCTGAACAGCACCTGCCAGCTCAATCAGGTCAAAAGCAGGGGAATAATA
>JBGSSA010000180.1:0-12709 GCA_041737295.1 Bacteroidales bacterium
GCCTGGTAAATGATGTCGTAAACCTGCCATTCTCCCGGCTTCCTGCATGCGTTTACAAGAGGAATACTCTGTTTGTAGATTGATCCTGCCTGGCCGTTCGAATAGGTGCTGTTATCGTAGCTGTCGAGTACCTGCAATTCATACCTGTTCTGGAGAAAAATACCGCTGTTGCCTCGTCCCTGGCCTTCACCTGAAACTTCAGCAGGGGCACGCCATTCAATATGTAACTGGCAATCTCCAAAACCCCGTTTGGTTTTGATGATGCCTGTTCCCTTTTTGACTGTCATGCAACCGTCTGCCAC
Organism: Bacteroidales bacterium; assembly: GCA_041737295.1. Taxonomy (GTDB): domain Bacteria; phylum Bacteroidota; class Bacteroidia; order Bacteroidales; family UBA10428; genus UBA5072. The sequence continues at coordinate 303 of JBGSSA010000180.1, forward strand.
GGTCCAGCCAGCAGGCTCGCCTTTATCATTGGTCCATTCATTAAGATTCGTCCCGTCAAATAGTACAATCGCATCGGAAGGAGGTTTAACGCCTTCGCCGGGAGTCACAACCGGTGGAACCGGACTCCACAATTCTGTACTTTCCGGATTTTTCTGTGCCTGTCCAAATGCGGACAAAATAAACAGATTTGCAATAAGAATCAGATTTAGTCTTTTCATACTTTAATTGTTAATACGTTTTTCAAATATAACAATATTAGGGATTATCCGGTTATTGAAACGGATCTTCCTGCGGAGTTATACAATGAATTATATACCGGAATTAAACAGGTATTGTCTTAACTATCACATATCCTGTTTCATTGAGATACAAGTACGCGAAAGATCCATCCTTCAACAGGGTAATGTGCATACTCATAGTAGGGTATGGGGAAAAAGGGGAGAATTCTTCCCAAATTGTATACTTAACCCGAAGATCAGCATCAAGCCGGACAAAATATAACCTGTCAAAAGATTCCACAAACATAAGATAGCCTTCTTGTGCCTTTTTTAAAAGGGTGCCATAACTATAAATTGTGTCTGCAACTGAAACGAATGGGCTTACCTCTGCAGAAGAAGATAGCGGATAGATTACAGGTGTATTGGAATAGGTAATTGAACCGGAAACCATATATCCTCCTTCAAAGTCCGTGCAAACGGATTCTCCCACATCCCAGGACTCTGTACCGAACTGCTTCCGGTGTATGATTTCCCCGGATGGATCGGTTAAAATAAACACTATCTCAATATTGTCAGCAATCCCGCCGGGAAAAGTAGTGCCTGTTATCAGAAAGTTCCCGTTTTCCATTTGGCTCATCCTGTCGAGCGTGCAGTTCACGTTATCATATTGACGTTCCCCGGTTACCATTCCTTCCTCCGTAATCTGATCAGTCCGCAAAATGTGAGATGCCTGGGATAAATCCGTAATCAGTGACAAACTGGATGCAAGGTAAATATTTCCGTTATCAAGAAGGAAAAGTTTGCCGTCATAAATACCGTATTCCGGCAATTCAGGTAATAACAACTGATCCGTTTTATTTCCATTGGCATCAAGCCATAATACATACCGGACAGTGCCCGTAAAATTTAACCTGCACAACCCGGTAATTACAATTTCTTCCGGTGATATTTCCAAGGCATAAAACACCTCGCATTGATTAAAACCTTCAATATCTATCTGCCTGCACCAGGTCGTATCTCTGCTTGAATTCAGGCTGATGACAATTCCATGACTGAAGTTATTGTCATTATAATGTATTCCGCCGGAAACAAGAAAACCCTCATCTGATTTTACAGATAAACTATGTATAGACGTTATCTCCTTTCTAAAATTTATTGTTTTTTCCCAGGCAATAATTTCTTCGGGTTTCGGAGAAGGATTTTCATTTTTTTCCGAACAACATAGAAATATTCCGGAAATTGATAGAATCACTGCCAATTGTATACCTGATGCTTTCATGGGATGGTCTTAATTAGTCCGGCAATCAACCTAAAGTTAATAAAAGCAAGTGGAAATTCAAACTCAATTAAAAACTACCCGCAATCTAAGGGGTATGCCCTATTTCATATTGTTATTCAATTAAAAAAATATTCTGCTGATTCTCTTTAATTTAGTTAAATTACTATCTTTACGCGCAAAATTTATTATGAATAAGTCATCTATTTATTTGTAATTTAAACTATTAGCTCTTTAATTATTATTAACCAAAAAGCACTATGACCTATGTTGAATAATTTATTCTGGTTGGTTCCGATCGGATCAATACTGGCCTTGGGGTTTGCCTATTATTTCTTTAGGCAGATGATGAAGGCCGATGAGGGTACCGATATGATGAAAAAAATCGCTTTGCACGTGCGTACCGGCGCAATGGCTTACCTGAGGCAACAATACAAAATAGTCGGTATTGTATTCGTGATCCTGACTGCAGTTTTCGCTATTCTGGCTTACGGTTTTGAAATTCAAAATCCCTGGGTTCCGTTCGCATTTATTACCGGTGGATTTTTCAGTGGCCTTTCCGGATTTTTTGGAATGAAAACGGCCACCTATGCATCCGCCAGGGCTGCCAATGCCGCGCAGAAGTCGTTGAATCACGGACTGATCCTGGCTTTCAGGTCTGGAGCCGTAATGGGACTTGTTGTTGTCGGTCTGGGATTGCTTGACATTTCAGTTTGGTTCTATGCGTTGAACTATATTATCGGTGCGCTTGATTCTGCCACTAACGTGGCTATTGCCGCTGATCCTTCCATGAAACTGATTATCATTACCACAACCACCCTGACTTTCGGTATGGGTGCTTCCACACAGGCATTGTTTGCCCGCGTTGGCGGTGGTATTTTCACCAAGGCAGCTGACGTAGGTGCTGACCTCGTCGGTAAGGTAGAAGCAGGAATTCCCGAGGATGATCCCCGCAATCCTGCCACAATTGCAGATAACGTTGGTGACAATGTAGGTGACGTTGCCGGTATGGGCGCTGACCTGTATGAATCCTATTGCGGTTCGATCCTTTCCACGGCTGCATTGGGTGCTACGGGTTTCACCGCTACAGGACTGGTTGCTGCCGGATATATCGGATATGATGCAGCAACTACCCAGTTTAACGCGGTTATTGCCCCCATGCTTATTGCAGCTGTTGGTATCGTGCTATCCATACTGGGAATTTTCCTTGTACGCACAAAGGAAGGTGCAACCCAGAAACAATTGCTGAGTGCACTCGGAATGGGTGTTAATGTAAGTTCTTTCTTTATTGCCGTGTTTGCATTGCTGATCCTCTGGCTGCTTAATATCCCGAATTTTGTAGGTGTATGGGGTGCCATGATCGCAGGACTTGTTGCAGGTATCGGTATCGGCAGAACAACCGAATACTACACATCCTCAGCTTATAAACCCACACAGGCTATTGCCTCTGCTACAAAAACCGGTCCGGCCACTGTAATTATCAGCGGTATCGGTACAGGAATGATCTCCACTGCTTTTCCGGTGCTTATCGTGTCCACTGCCATAATCCTGGCTTTCCTGTTTGCTGCAAATTTCGATTTTGGTAACATCAGCATGGGTCTTTATGGTATTGGTATCGCCGCAGTAGGTATGTTATCCACACTGGGTATCACCCTGGCTACTGACGCCTACGGTCCGATTGCTGACAACGCCGGCGGAAATGCCGAAATGAGTCACCTGGGACCTGAAGTGCGCAAGCGTACAGACGCCCTTGATTCACTGGGCAACACAACCGCCGCAACCGGCAAAGGTTTTGCCATTGGTTCTGCAGCGCTTACAGCAATGGCCTTATTGGCATCATATGTTGAAGAAATCAAAGTAGGTATGGGCAGGATTCCTGAAAAAGCAGCTGCCTTTGAAGCCGTTATGCACAAGAGCATTCATAATGCTTCCATCCATGATGTAATGGGCTACTTCAATATCGACCTGATGAACCCAAGGGTGCTTGTAGGTGCCTTCCTGGGCTCTATGGCTGCCTTCCTTTTCTGCGGTCTTACAATGAACGCGGTGGGCCGTGCTGCCCAGGCAATGGTTGACGAAGTTCGTCGCCAGTTCCGTGAAATTAAAGGTATACTCGACGGAACAGGTGAACCTGATTATGCTGCCTGCGTAGCCATATCAACTAAGGGTGCGCAGCGTGAAATGCTATTACCCTCCCTGCTGGCTATCGCTATTCCGGTTGTCGTAGGTATACTTTTTGGCGTTGCGGGAGTTATGGGCTTACTGGTCGGAAGTACCGCCACCGGTTTTATCCTGGCTATATTTATGGCCAATGCAGGCGGAGCCTGGGATAATGCCAAAAAATACATTGAAGAAGGAAATTACGGTGGCAAAGGCAGCGATGCTCACAAAGCTGCTGTTACCGGTGATACGGTGGGTGATCCGTTCAAGGATACATCCGGTCCTTCCCTCAATATCCTTATAAAACTGATGAGTATGGTTTCCATCGTTGTGGTGGGAGTTACACTGGCTACGTCCCTTATTTAGTGACGAGGGACAAGTGACAAGTGACAAGTTGGGCTGACGCGCCGATGGTGTCACAGACAATAAAAAGACCTGCAGGGTTTCATTACCCTGCAGGTTTTTTTATTTATTTGATCGACAAAATCTCCTTCTGATGCAAAACCGCATAACTGCAAAACTGCAAAACTGCAAAACTTCTATTCCCTAGTCCCCAGTCCCTAGTCCCTTTCTTAAAATGTTTTTTTCATTTTCAGGAAAGAAGGATTTCAGGAAGAGCTCCTTTCCATCCCATACCGCATAGGTGAAATTATTGATCCAGTCCCCCAGGTTTACAACCTTGCAGTTATCTCCCACGTCCACCATAAATGGAATATGGCGGTGGCCAAAGATAAAATAGTCGAAATGTTCTTTTTTCAGTGTTTCACGGGCAAAAAGCACCTGGAACTCTTTATCGTCCCCCATGTAGGGATCAGCAATTATTCCTTTCGCATACCGGCTGTTTTTCGACCAGCGACGGCCAAATGCCAGCGCGGCATTCGGGTGTATCCTGGCAAACAGCCATTGCAATACCTTATTTGTAAAAATTTTTTTAAGAAGTTTATAGGAGTGATCCCCCGGACCAACGGCATCCCCATGGCCGATAAAAAAGCGTGTACCATTAAAGTCCCGGATTACCGGTTCTCTATAAATGATCGCTCCGATTTCCGAAGGCAGGTAATCATACACCCATATATCATGGTTTCCTGTGAAATAGTGAATTTTTATGCCCATATCCGACAATTCAGCGAGCTTTCCCAGGAACCTTGTATGACCTCTTGGGATAACATGCCTGTATTCATGCCAGAAATCGAAAATGTCGCCTACAAGATATAATTCCGATGCATCCTCTTTGATCATGTTGAGCCACTCAACAACAAACTTTTCGCGACGGGTGCTTTGTTCAGGCGGATATAATCCGAGATGAACATCGGAAATAAAATAAATTCTGGATTGGTTACTCAAGGTTTTATCCCGTTATTTTAGCAAATCGGTTAACTTATCTTTCAGCTGGGCCGGGGTAAGATTTTTTGCCAATATGGTCAGATTATCCTTGCTGATCAGGTAATTTGTTGGAATTGACGTGATGTTATAATTTCCGGCAATGATTGAATTCGGGTACCGGGTATCAATCAGGCTTACCCACGGAAGTTCATCATACCGTACTGCTCTTCGCCATTTTTCCGGAGAATTATCAAAAGAAACCTGAACGATTTCGAATCCCCTATTACGGAAACCGGGATATATTTTCTTCATCTCGAGGTTTTGCCGTATGCTATTTTCATCACCTGAAGCCCAGAAACTTAGAAGAACGTATTTCCCTGCAAAATCAGTAAGGCTGACTGTGTCCCCGGCCATATCCGGCAGCCTGATCCCGGGAAGAGAATTTGACGATGAAGCTGACTGGAGCAATACCTGAGATTTATACCTGCCGATCATGTTGTCGGAATATGCCTTTAATGCAGCAACGTGTTTCGATCCGGGATAATATTTTTTGAGAGAGTCGCTTACAATTTTAAAAAATTGGAGATCGCTGGATTTATAAAACACATAACCGCCCGGCTGATACTGCTGATACAAGGCATATAAATTCGACAATGATTTGTAATGGGTAAGTATGTAGGAGATTGAATATTTCCGGTGACTGTTAAGGATACCACGATAAGATTCATTCAGGTTGGATCGGATACTATCAGTCTGTGCCTTATCATACAATGCAGATATGGAATCGAGGGACGTACGCGTGCTGTTCAGTTTTCCGATAAGCACGGTGACTTCCTCTGAATCAGGGGATCCTTCAATACGGAGAGAAGAATTCAGGTCCTTCTTATCTGCATCGATTTTGATATGCTCGCCCGGTTTGGGAAACAAAACAATCAATTGATCATTGGGCAGGCGTAACTGGTAAAATCCCGGCTCATGCGAATCAAATGTAAATGTGAACCTGCCATCGCTTTTAAGAACAAGTGAATCTACGTTTTTGCTGTCATATACGTTTACTTCATCCAAATGAAGAACCTGCTTGTCAGCATTGAGAATACGTCCTGAAATTTTTACCCTGTCCCTGTTACAGGCCACCAATCCAAGAATACATAAAAGGAAAATTGTTTTTTTCATTATACTTATTTACTGATTAAAATTATACGGCAGGTCGGGACCTGATGTACGGACAGGTCGAGACCTGTCCCTACAGAATCTCTTTTAATATATCCTTCAATTCATCCGGCGCAAATTCTTTGTTCACGATCCTGCCCTCCTTATCCAACAGGTACATAACCGGTAACTGGGTAATTTTATAGGCATCCACTACGGGAGAATCCCAATATTTCAGATCAGAAACCTGAATACCCGTTGCATGAAGTTCTGTCATTCGGTTTACCCATGAATCTTTCGACCGGTCGAGTGAAACCATAAACAGTTCCAGTCCTTTTACCTTGTAATCTTCAAATACCGGCAATATCGCTTTAACTGCATCGCCACTCCGGGTTGACCAGGAGGCCCAGAAAACAAGGAGCATATATTTTCCCCTGTAATCAACCATGGATTGTGTTTTTCCCTGCACATCCGGAAGGGAAAGGACGGGTGCCACCGATCCTGTTTCAAGGTGTATGAGGTTTTTCAACTCATTCACTTTCCGATCCAAATCACGCACTGCCTCGGATTTGGGATACAGTGCGGCCAGGTTAGAGTCAACCCGCTGATAATATTCAAAATCTGTTTTGTAATCAAAAACCGGTATATCACGGCCCAGCTGTTGGTAAAGTGCCATCAGGCTCGCCAGGGAATGCGGATTTTCTTCGATCAGGCTGATCGAAAAATCCCGGTGTTCCGCCACGATGTTTTTATATGTACTGTCAATATGGAGCTTCAATTTTTCAAATCCCGGCTGTCCCACTCCATTTTCATAGGCTGTACTGATCTCTGTAATTTTCACGAGGGTTTTGGCCTGCATGGAAACCATCTTCTGAATTAACCTTGAATCCTTCGAACCTTCCACGAGGTAGCTATTCTCAAAACCCGGCACTTCGGCCCGAATCCTGAAATCATCACCCGGGTTGATAATGAGGTTAATATAATGTTGAGGCCGGAAATAAACAATAAAGAAATCAGGCTGATCGGTAAATCCTTCCAGGATGTATGTGCCGGTTTTATCAGCCACTGCAGAATCAACCTGCACAGTTCCGGTCAGGGTTCGCCGGGCCAGGTGCAGGGTTTCGCTTTTAGAGCCGGTAACCGATACCCTGATCTTAAAATTAAGCTTGTCCCCCGAACAGGAAGAAAGCACCAGGAAAACAAAAGCAGCAATATTCAGTATGCGCATATTTCATAAATATGAAGGTCTCAAATTTATATTATTCCTGGATAATATTCAGAACATTGATGGGTAATTTAGTGTTACCTTTACAACGAAAAATCCTATCCACGAATATGCGTGTATGGATATTTTTTAATATCTTGGTTTAAAATCTTATAAGGAATGGCCTATCTAAAATTCGACAAAACTCAACTCATTAATCTTGAATACTCCTTAAGCAAGGAGTTTGTTCGAAGCAATCGTGCCGGTTCTTATTCATCCACGACGCTCATATACTGTAATACCCGTAAATACCACGGATTACTGGTTTCTCCCATGGAAAACCTTGATGGAGACCGCCATGTGTTGCTTTCTTCGTTTGATGAAACCATTATCGAAAAAGAAGAGGAATTTAACCTGGGCATACATAAATATCAGGGTGATATTTATAGTCCCCGGGGTCATAAATATGTACGGGATTTTCAGGCCGACCCGTCTCCTACAATCGTTTACCGGGTAGGCGGGGTGGTTATAACCAAGGAGAGCCTCCTGGTTGAAAAAGAGGAGCAACTGCTTATCAAATATACCATAAACGAAACAGATGCCCCGATCCGCCTGAGATTCAGACCATTTTTAGCTTTCCGGAATGTTCATACGCTCAGCAAGGCAAACCTGTATGCAAACACCCGGGTAAAGTTTATTCCGAATGGAGTAAAAGCCAAGCTTTATGAGGGATATCCATTCCTGCACATGCAGTTTTCAAGCAAAGCTGAATTCATACCTGCGCCGGACTGGTATTACGGGATTGAATACAACAAGGAACTCAGAAGGGGATACGACTTTAAAGAAGATCTTTTTGTGCCCGGTTATTTTGAAATAGCCTCGAAAAGAGGGGATGTGATCATCTTCTCCGCATCCACCGCCGAAACAAATCCGGATTTTTTAAAACGTAAATTCACTTTTGAACAAGGTAAGAGAATACCCCGCGACAGTTTTAAAAATTGTCTTATCAATTCTGCACAGCAATTCGTCGTCAAAAAGGATAAAAAGACCGAGATAATTGCCGGGTTTCCCTGGTTTGGAAACCGCGGAAGAGACACATTCATCGCGCTTCCCGGGCTCACCCTGGCTATAGGCGACCCTGCAACCTGTAAGGATGTGCTCGATACCCAGGTGAACAAAATGAAGAGTGGCCTTTTGCCCGATATGGGAGGTGACGAAACCCCTGCGTTTAATACCGTGGATGCGCCTCTTTGGTTTTTCTGGGCGGTACAGCAATATACTAAAACCGTTAAATCTTACACCGCCATTTGGAGAAGCTATGGCAAGGCCATGCTTTCAATCCTCGAAGCCTACCGGCAGGGAATGTCCTTTGGCATAGCCATGCACCAGAATGGCCTGGTTTTCACCGGCCAGCCCGGTAAGGCCCATACCTGGATGGATGCCGTGATAAATGGAAAGCCGGTGACTCCGCGTGTGGGTTATGCGGTTGAGATAAATGCCCTTTGGTATAATGCGGTATGTTTCTTCCTCGATATGGCCAAAAGGGCAAAAGAGGATGATGTTGTCCGCGATTGGGAAAAGTGGCCCGCCATTATTAAAGAATCGTTTACAAATACTTTCTGGGATAGTAAAAAAGGGTACCTGGCCGATTATGTTTGTGAAAATAACAAAGATTGGTCCATCCGGCCCAATCAGATCATTGCTGTCTCAATGGACTTTTCACCGCTTGAAATAGAGGTAAAAAAAGCAGTTTTAACTGTAGTTGAAAGGGATCTGCTGACTTCCAAGGGACTTCGCACACTTTCACCTACAAATCAGAATTACAAAGGGATATACAAGGGTACACAGGACCAAAGAGACCTGGCTTACCACCAGGGTACAGTCTGGCCCTGGTTGCTGGAACACTTCTGCGAAGGATATATGTCACTGCATAAGGAAAGTGGTATGGGCTTTCTCGAAAACCTGATCAACGGATTTGAACCGGTGATGACCGAACTTGGAATCGGAACCATATCCGAGATATTTGACGGCGACCCCCCCCACAGGGCCAGGGGTACAATTTCACACGCAGCCAGTGTGGCTGCTTTGCTGCGCATCATTGAAAGATATGAAAAATTGAAAGAGAAATTTCAGGACATCAGTAAATCTACTTTAACAAATTGAAATCTATGAGAGTATTGATGTTTGGCTGGGAATTTCCGCCTCATATATCAGGAGGCCTTGGAACTGCATGTTACGGACTTACTAAAGGGCTTCACAGCGTCGGTGTAAACGATATTGTTTTTGTTGTTCCCAAAGCCTATGGTGATGAAGATACAAGCAAGGTAAATATAATTGACGCAGGCGAGATCGTCGTCAGTGACCGGGTAATTAATTACAGCACGTTTTTTCAGAAAATGCACTTTATCGAAGTGGGTACCTCTTTAAGACCCTACTCCACACCCGAAGAATATGAAAAACTTTCTGTTGAAAACCATGAGGAAGCAAAATACCTGGTACAGTCGACCTTTTCAGGAAAGCTGAGTTTTTCGGGCGGCTATGGAACCAACCTCTACCAGGAAATTGCCAATTATGCCGTGATTGGCTCCATCATTGCCACTCAGAATTCCTTTGATATTATCCATGCACATGACTGGCTGGCATACCCCGCCGGTATTGCTGCAAAACTTGTATCAGGAAAACCCCTTGTGGTTCATGTTCATGCCACGGATTTCGACCGGAGCGGCGGAAGTGTAAATCCAGGTGTATACGAAATAGAAAAAGCCGGAATGGAAGCTGCTGACAAAGTGATTGCCGTAAGTAACCTAACCCGGAATATCATCATTGAAAAATACGGGATCGACCCCAATAAAGTGGTTACCGTTCACAATGCCGTTGAGCCGATTGCCGACCGCGAATTGCAAAAACTTGAAAAAAGCATCGACGACAAAATAGTTACCTTTCTTGGACGTGTTACCCTGCAAAAAGGCCCTGAGTATTTTATTGAAGCGGCAAGCCTTGTTTTGCAAAAAATGAAAAATGTACGGTTTGTGATGGCAGGCAGCGGCGACATGTTAAATCGGATGATTACACAGGTGGCCAGACTTAAAATGGGAAACAGATTTCATTTTACCGGGTTCCTGAAAGGAGATGATGTGTATCATATGTTCTCACTTTCTGATGTATATGTAATGCCATCAATATCCGAACCATTTGGTATTTCACCTCTCGAAGCCATGCAATCGAATGTTCCTGTTATAATCTCTAGACAATCAGGGGTTTCAGAAATTCTTAACCATGCCATCAAGATTGATTTCTGGGATATTCATGCCATGGCTGATGCAATTTATGGATTTCTGAACTATGACGGTTTACCGCTGATGTTTAAAAAGCATGCCAGGGAAGAGGTTGATAACCTTAAGTGGGAATACGCTGCCGCCAAAGTAAAAGAAGTATACTTGTCCATACTTAAATAACAACACCCTTATAGTAAACCGCATGAGAACTATCTGCCTGTATTTCCAGATTCATCAGCCTTTCAGGTTGAAACGTTACAGATTTTTTAATATTGGTAACGACCATTACTATTATGATGATTATCTGAACGAATCAATTATATCAAGTGTAGCCCAAAGAAGTTATCTTATTGCTAATAAGGCTATCAGACAAATTATCAAGGAGTACGGCACCAAATTCAAGGTTGCGTTTTCAATTTCAGGTATAGCGCTTGATCAATTCGAATTATATGCTCCGGAAGTGATTGAAAGTTTTCAGAAGCTGGCTAAAACTGGTTCTGTTGAATTTCTGGCAGAAACCTACTCGCATTCCCTTGTAGCCCTGAAAAATAAGGATGAATTCCAGCGACAGGTAAATGAGCACCGGCAGAAAATCAAACAACTGTTTGGCCAGGAGCCCACTGTTTTCAGAAATACAGAACTGATATATTCCGACCAGATCGGGGCGGATGTGGCAGAAATGGGGTTCAGTGCCATGCTCACCGAAGGGGCTAAACACATCCTGGGATGGAAGAGTCCGAATTATCTGTACTGTAATTCTATTAATCCTCGCCTGAAAGTATTATTGCGCAATTTCAGGATCAGTGATGACATTGCCTTCCGTTTTTCAAATTCCGCATGGTCGGAGTTTCCGCTTACTGCCGAAAAATTTACCGGATGGCTTAAAAAACTGGATAAGAAGGAAGAGACCGTTAATATATTTATCGATTATGAAACATTCGGCGAGCACCAGTGGATGGAATCAGGAATATTTGATTTTCTGAAAGCATTGCCGGGAGTAGTATATAAAAACACTAATTTCATTTTCAGCAGTCCTTCTGAAATTGCCAGGGAACTCCTTCCGATTTCAACAATCAGTGTACCCTACCCCATTTCATGGGCAGATGAGGAACGGGATCTCACAGCCTGGCTTGGAAATGAAATGCAGGTGGATGCGTTTAACCGCCTTTATTCCTTTACCGACAAGGTAAACCGGTGTAATGACGAAAAGATCCACAAAGACTGGAGGTATTTGCAGGCAAGTGACCATTTGTATTACATGGCCACCAAGTTCTTTACGGATGGCGCATATCATGCCTATTACAATCCCTACGAATCTCCTTATGAGGCATATATAAACTACATGAATGTCCTGAGTGATTTCGGTAACAGGCTTTTTAAACTGGTCCCCGAAACAACCAAAGATGTGGAGATTCAGGAACTGGTTCAGACCCTTGCACAAAAAGATGAGCTGGTGAAAAAATATGAGGAAGAAATCAAAAAGCTGAAATCATCAAAAGAAAAATTCGTATCCACCACGAAATCGCTGAAACCTCCGTCCAAAGGCAAATCCAAATCTTCTACTACAAAAAAGGAAACTATTTCAGGAAAAACAGGAAAGAAATAAAAGCACATATCGTATTTTCGCTGCCTTTAACCTGAAGGTTACTTTGCATCAAATCTATTGAACTAACGAATTGTTTATGAATAAAAATTTATTATTCCCTGATTATCTTTTTGAAGTTAGCTGGGAAGTATGCAACAAGGTAGGCGGAATTCATACTGTAATTGCGACCAAAGCCCTTACTCTTGTTAATGAATT
>JBGSSA010000186.1:0-6027 GCA_041737295.1 Bacteroidales bacterium
TTGCGTTTTTCCAATAATTTTTCGTCGGTGACGTAATCGTCGTATTCCATCTGCTTGTCAATCATTCCTTTGGGTCCGATTTCTATCACCCGGTTACAAACGGTCTGGATGAATTCATGGTCATGGGATGACATCAGGACGTTTCCCTTAAATTTGATCAGGGTATTGTTGAATGCCTGGATAGATTCCAGATCGAGATGGTTCGTCGGCGAATCCAGAATCATCACGTTGGCATTCCGGATCATCATGCGGGCGATCATGCAGCGGACCTTTTCGCCACCCGATAGTACCGAGGCCTTTTTGTAAATTTCCTCTCCTGAAAACAGCATCTTCCCCAAAAATCCGCGGAGGAATTGTTCGCTTGTATCTTCAGAATATTGTGCAAGCCAATCAACCAGGGGAATGTCTTTTTCAAAAAATTTCTCATTCTCCAGGGGAAGATAGGCCTTGATAATAGTCTGGCCCCAATCGAAAGTCCCCGTATCAGCTTTTTCATGACCCTTGAGAATTTCAAAAAGAATTGTCATGGCACGGGAATCCCTTGAAAGGAAAACAATCTTGTCGTTTTTATGAACTGTGAAAGACAGGTCTTTGAACAGCAGTTTACCTTCAACTTTTTTGCTCAGGTCTTTTACAGTAAGCACATTGTTTCCCGGTTCCCTTCCGGGCGTGAAAATGATGCCGGGGTATTTCCGTGTCGAAGGCTTGATCTCTTCAATATTCAGCTTTTCGATCATTTTTTTCCGGCTGGTCGTCTGCTTTGACTTGGAAACGTTGGCACTAAAACGGGCAATGAACTCGAGCAGTTCCTTTTTCTTTTCCTCCGCCTTTTTATTCTGTGCCAGATGCTGCCTCAGGGCAAGCTGGCTTGATTCATACCAGAAGCTGTAATTACCTGAAAATTGCTGTATCTTATTGAAATCAATATCCACAACGTGCGTGCATATCGAGTCGAGAAAATGCCTGTCATGGGAAACCACCAATACCGTATTTTCAAATTCAGACAGATAATGTTCCAGCCAGTTAACCGATTCAAGATCAAGGTCATTGGTGGGCTCATCCAAAAGCAGGTTATCGGGTTTTCCAAAAAGGGCCTGGGCAAGAAGTACCTTTACTTTTTCTTTTACCTTAAGTTCCTTCATTAATTTTCCATGAAGCTCTTCCTCGATTCCCAACCCGCTTAACAGACTAGCTGCATCGCTTTCAGCATTCCATCCATTCAATTCATGAAATTTCTCTTCAAGGTCGGATGCACGCATGCCGTCAGCTTCGGAAAAATCGGTTTTTGCATACATTATTTCCTTTTCCTTCATGATATTCCACAATTGCGTATGTCCCATCAAAACCGTATCGAGAACGGGATATTCATCGAATTCAAAATGGTCCTGTTTCAAAACAGATAATCTCTCTCCCTGTCCGAAAGTTACTGACCCTGTACGGCTTTCCACTTCGCCGTAAAGCATTTTCAAAAAAGTAGATTTACCCGCGCCATTCGCCCCGATCACCCCATAACAATTGCCGGGAGTGAAATTCAGGTTAACATCCTGGAACAAGATACGTTTGCCGAACTGAACGCTCAGATTTGAAACAGTTATCATTTAAAATTTAATAAGTTAAGGCCAAAAGAATAATGGAAATTGTTTTTCGCAAAAGGACTGCAAAGGTAAATAAAAAGTATGAAAGAGAAAAAATATTAAAGTGCAGGCCGGAGCCTGCACTTAACTGGGATAACCAAAGAATCGGAGAGACAAGGCAATGCCTTGTCTCTGCAAAAATTAATCAGGAGATATTTTCCCCATCAGGTTGAATCTGCTGTTTCGCCAAGGCAGCCAGGCCCCCGATAACGCCCAGGTTCATCGAATCGAGTGCAGAACTCGGGACAACAATCATGGATCCCCGTTCCTTCAGACCTTCGCCGATCAGGTTCATGGCCCGCAATTGAAGTGCTACCGGATTATTGATATATTGTTCACTTGCCTTGGCAAACTTTTCGGCAATTTCGGTCTCTGCCGTTCCAAGGATAACCCTTGCCCTGCGCTCTCTTTCAGCCTGTGCTTGTCGGCTCATAGCGTCAGCCAGTGCCTGTGGAATTGTAATTTCCTTTATTCCCACATTTTGGCATGTTATACCCCATGGTGTTGTATTTTCATCAAGCACAACCTGGAGATTACTGGCAATCTTTTCGCGGTCCTGTAAAAGTTCTGCCAGTTCATGCTTACCGATAATATCACGTAAGCCCGTCTGTGCAATATATTCAATCGCAGCATTATATTCCTGTACTTCAAGTGCAGCCTTTTCCACATCCCATACAGTCCAGTACAGCACTGCCACCACATTAACAGGTACTGTATCTTTTGTCAGGGTTTGTTCAGCCTTGAAATCGGTAACCCGTATACGCTGATCTATATAGTTGATGACCCGGTCAATAATGGGAATTATTACAAACAGGCCTGGTCCTTTAAGTCCCTTGTATTTGCCCATGCGCAGAACCACAGCTTTTTCCCACTGGTCAGCAATCTGAATTGAACTGGTCAGCAAAACAGATACGATCAGCAATCCAACAAATACGGGTACAGGAATAATCTGAAAATAATACAACGCTGTCTCCCCTGCGGCTAATACAATAAGAATTGAAATTGAGATAGGGTTAAAGGAGTTTTTGGTGATGAGATTTGTTTTCATTTTACTTTTGTTTTTGAAGTTCGTGAATCATATCGTCATTGGTGAAGCCATAGGCATAGGCAATTGTCATGAACTCCCTGCAGATTTCCTGCATTTTGTTCTGTTTTTCCTTTTCCGACAGTATGGTCTCGCTCTGGTGGATAAAGGTGCCTGTGCCCTGGTATGTCTCCAGAATATTCTGGATTTCAAGTTCTTTGTAGGCCTTTGCTACAGTGTTAAGATTCACTTTCAGTTCCACTGCCAACGACCTGACGGTAGGTAACTGCTCCCCCACTGCCAGTTTGCCCGATGCAATGCCAAACCTGATCTGGTCAATGATCTGCCGGTAGTAAGGGGTTCCTCCTTTGGGATCTAAAATAAAGTTAATCATTGTGGTATATGTATATTGTATTATATAACTAGTACAAATATACACAAGTTTTTTATGTTTGCAACAATTGACTAAAAAATTTAATTGGTTTTTCCGGATTATAGTGGAAACCTTTTCCAGGCGTCTACTGGGGGGGTAGATAATAAACCGGACCCGTTTCAGGTGTTTTATGAATGACTACGGTGAGCGGATCTGATGCAGGTCCGTCCCCGCCTGCATTATGACCAACCACCGTTATGGTTGCAGTACCGTACCAATCATCCGTAAAATCAACTGTCCCGGTCAGACCGCTCCCGGTTATAATTCCGGCCCCAACGGGTGAGATAGACCAGATATACGAGGTTGCACCGGTTGCTCCGGTGGTTGAATACGGGGTATCCGGACTGTTTTCGCACATTTCGGCGGAACCTGAGGGTGTTCCGGGCTTTAGAGGCAGTTCATTTACTGTAACCGGCAGAATTGTGGGGGACAATGCGGTGCAATTGTCTGTATTCTCATAATTGACACTCACTGATTGGGATCCCCCGGCTGTCCAACGGATTGTTATTGTATTATCTGAAATTCCTCCGCCGGATACTATCTGTCCCCCGGCTGATACCGACCAGGAATAATTGGTCATGCCCGCATCCGAGGTATAGGTGGCAACATCGTTGATGTTGACCAATACGGATCCGGTTAAGCCGGCAACAGGCCTGGTGTTTAAGGAAACAGGCAAAAGAGCCGGATTAAAGCTGGTCCCACAGCCGTTAACACCGGTCACCGAAATATTACCGGAAGCTGAAGCAGCACCATAGTCTACCGTAATACTGTTTCCTGTTGATGATCCGTTAATGGAAGCACCTGCAGGCAGCGTCCAGGAGTAAGAAATTGCGTTGGCCACGGGATCAATGGAATAGACGACCCCGTTGGTTGACTGGCAAACCGATACAGGTCCCGAAATGGCTCCGGGATCTGAAGGAAGAGCATTTACCGTAATCACCAGGGGATCAGAGACCGGTCCGTTACTGCACAGCGCATTGGTTCCGGTGACAGTCACCGTTGCAACACCTGTGAAAACCGGGTTCCAGTTCAGGGTAACCGAAGCCGTATTGCCTGAAAACGTTCCTGCTGCAGCCGGCGATATAATCCAGTCATAGGATGTGGCATAGGCTGAAAAAGTGGACAAAGCGGAAGAGGGAACATTTTGACATACCGAGGTATTCCCTGTTATGACAATTGGTTTTCGGGGAATTTTGTTTACTGTAACATGGGTATCATCGGAAACGGGACTAACACAATTATGGTTGTCAATGATTTTTACATTATAATCTCCTGCCTCGCTAACCACAATCGAATACGAAGTCTCCCCTGTTGACCAGATGGCAAAGTTCCCGGACAATGATGTTGACAGGTTAACTGAGCTTCCCTCACAAAATGTGGTCGGACCTGTAACATCAATAACCGGTTTGGCCAGGGGTGGATAATTGCTGATGACGGCCTGGCTGCCAAAATCGCTTCCAATACAGCCATGTGCATCGGTAAGGCTTGTAACCTCGTATGTACCGGGATCTGTAACCTGAAATGCATAGGGATTGGAGGATGTGGTTCCGGAGAAGGTATTTGTACCATCTGTATATTGAAAATTCCAGGGTGAAGTTCCCGTAAAAAACATATTAAGGTCGGCTATTGATCCCTCGCAAACAATAGCGGATTGGTTCATTGAAGCCCTGGGGTTTGCGTAAACTATAACAAGCTGGGATTTCAGGCCTGAACACCCGTTCACCGGATCAGTATAGGTATAGGTGATTGTAAAAGTTCCCGCACCCGATGTCCCGGGATTGAAAGTGGCTGTTCCGTCTCCATTGTTTGTGATTCCGGTGCCTGAGAAGATGCCTGTCGCACCCAGGGGACTGCCCGTGAGTAAAACCGGAGCTTCGCTGGCGCAATACGGGCCTGTCAGACCGGAGAAGCTTACCACGGGGAGTGTATTGGCAAAGGTCAGAATATTATTGATTTCTGTGATGTCTGTCGAGGTTAACAACGTGCCCGCAGCGGTTGTCCCCGTGGTACCCCCGTTTCCATGGTCAGTCCACTGGGTTCCTTCCCATATGGCGACTTTGAGATTAGAAAGGTCACCAATACAGCAACTGCGTGAATCCCAGGTCAGGGTAGAGCTCACGGCGGATGTACCGGAGTTTCGGGTAACGGCCCAGTATTCGCATTCGCTGATATTTGTAATCGAAGGCACGTGAAGTGTATTGTTGTAGGTGGGATGGGGATTGGAATTGGTATATTGTACCGTAAAGGCATCAGTTACAAGTGAAGGAGCAGAAAGGGTCAGGGGCTGATAGTTTCCTGAATTACCAATTGGATAGGTAAATGATGTATTCCCGGCTTTTTGCACAGGTCCGTCCACATAGCTGATATCGCTTGCACCGGATATTGTTGCGCCGCTTGCGAATGTTAACAGGTTAACAGCTGTTGTACTGACAATACCCCGGGTGAAAGTTACGTTTCCATTTACGGTCACCATTCCGTCGAGTACTATCTGAGGGGTAGTTATTTTTGAATTGTCAAGAATAACATTCTGATAGGTGAACCCGTCTGTTCCGGCACCTGTGTTCCGGGGCCAGGTCTGCAGGTAACTGCTTCCTTTAAAAACCAGGGTTGAATTTCCAGTGGATAAAAATCTGCCATAGGCAGGACTTCCTCTCCTGAAGTTTCCGTAGAGATTCAACGTTGAAGTGCTGTTAGTTTGTATTTCTATCTTATCCTGTGCCCCGGCAGTCAGATAAATGTCCCTTTTTGCATTGAACACGGCTGAGTTATTCAGGGCAAGAATGATCTTAGGACCACCGCTGTTCAGAAGCGTTAAATCACGATTAATATTGAGCGTCCCGGTATTGCTGATATTGATCTCATTGTTGCCTGAGGTGCCGGCAGATGATGAAAAAGCAAGGTCCTGGTTTACGGTTACCACAGATGCATCTGTAATA
>JBGSSA010000215.1:0-6596 GCA_041737295.1 Bacteroidales bacterium
GACCAGTTGGCAAGGGAGTCCATGTGCTTTACCAATGCCTTTCTGACGGCTAGTTCCTGCAGTCCAAGCCGGTGCAGCATCATCTCAGGGAAGTACCCTCACTCCAGTGGTGCGGCTGAATTGCACACGCCGCTTCCGGAGGGAGAAATTCCCTTTCCATTGCTTCTAAAGGAAAAAAACTATTATACGGCGCATGCAGGAAAATGGCATTTCGGTGCTGCAACACACCGCGCGTTTGATCGTTATACCGATGAGAACGGATACGACAATGGGAACGGCGGGGAAGACAACTGGGTCAGATTTCTCAGGGAAAGACCTCGGGACAAGCCGTTTTTTTTCTGGCTGGCATCGTATGATGCCCATCGGCTTTGGGGGGCAGATACATTCCGCATCACGCATGATCCTGCCGTTATGATCGTTCCGCCCTACTTTGCCGACACACCCGAAACGCGGCAGGATATGGCCTCCTATTACAATGAGATCGCACGGTTCGATTTTTATGTCGGCCAGGTCAGGGAAGAATTGCAGCGTCAGGGCGTTCTCGATAATACCTGCATCATCGTAATGGCAGATAATGGCCGTCCCTTCCCGAGGTGCAAAACAAGGGTATATGATTCAGGTATGAAAACGCCCCTGATCGTCTTCTGGCCCAATGGTATCCGGAACAGGGGTGCCATGACGGAAAGCCTGGTGAGCGCAGTTGATATTGCACCCACTATCCTGGAACTGGCAGGAATTGTTTCACCCGTGACTTACCAGGGAATAAGCTTTGTGCCGATCCTCCACAATCCGGTTGCAGCGACCCGGAATGCCGTTTTTTCAGAACACAACTGGCATGATTATGAAGCCCATGAGCGGATGGTAAGGACGCATGACTTCCTGTACGTATTGAATGCACGACCCCATTTAACAAATTGCGGTCCGGCCGATTCGAAACAATCAGCTACCCAGGACGCATTGAACCGGGCCAGGGATACCGGACAGCTGACCCCGGCGCAGGCCGATATCTTTAGTGTTCCGCGTGCTGCGGAAGAACTCTTTGATGTAAGAAGGGATCCCGATCAGTTGCTGAACCTGGCATCCATGCCTGAATACCAGAATAAAATGCAGGAGATGAGAAGAATGCTGAAGAATTGGCAGTTCAATACGGATGATTCCACTCCTGAAAATTTAACCCCCGACTGGTATGACCGTGAAACGGGTGAGGCCCTGAATATTGAACGGGTAAGGGGTGAAATGCCGGGCATAGCACAACCCTGAGATTCAACATGAATATTAATTTCTCAACATAAACAACAATGAACAAAATACTTGCATCCATAACCTCACTGCTCTGCTCATTTTTTGCAATGGGGATAGTCCATGCGGAAAAATCCGGGAAACCCAACATATTGCTGATCCTTGTGGATGATCTCGGATATGGCGATTTATCCTGCCAGGGCGGCAGGGATATCCATACCCCGAACATCGATCAGTTGTTCAAACAGGGCATGCAGTTTAACAATTTCTACGCGAACTGCACGGTTTGTTCACCCACGCGGGCTGCCCTGATGACCGGATGTTACCCCGACATGGTGGGTGTTCCGGGTGTTATCCGCACCAAGGAAAACGACAACTGGGGATACCTGCTCCCCGATGCCGTTACCTTGCCTGTAATGCTGAAGGCAGCGGGTTACCAGACTGCCCTTGTCGGCAAATGGCACCTGGGGTTGGAAAATCCGAATACACCCAATAAAAAAGGGTTTGATCTATTCCATGGCTTTCTCGGGGATATGATGGACGATTACTGGACCCACCGGCGGGAGGGCTTCAATTACATGCGGTTGAATGATCAGGAAATTGATCCCGTGGGACACGCCACGGACCTGTTTTCGGAATGGGCTGTTAATTATATTGCTGACCCATCAAGGCAACATGCGCCTTTCTTTCTTTACCTGGCCTATAACGCACCCCATTTCCCAATTCAACCTCCCGAAGACTGGTTGGAGAAAGTAAAGAAAAGGGAGGGAGCTATCAGTGAAAAGCGGGCCAAAAATATAGCACTCGTCGAACATCTCGATGCAGGCATCGGTCAGGTCATTACAGCGCTCAAAAAAAGCGGACTGTATGAAAATACAATCATCATCTTCACTTCCGACAACGGCGGGCATTTACCCAGTGGAGCTTCCAACGGCACCCTGCGGGGCGGAAAGCAGGATATGTATGAAGGAGGTATCAAAGTGCCTGCATGTATGGTTTGGAAAAATACGATCCCCGAAGGATCCTTCTCCAGCCAGCTTGCACTGACTATGGACTTTTTCCCTACCCTTTGTGCAATTGCCGGTTCAGGGATAAACCATTCCATCGACGGTTTGAACCTGCTTCCGGGTATCCTGGATCAGAAATTGCCTTCCGTTGACCGTACTGTTTTTTTCATGCGCCGTGAAGGAGGTATTTATGGAGGCTTATGTTATTACGCCATACGTAAAGGCAACTACAAGCTGCTCCAAAACACCCCCTATGAATCGTTACAGTTGTTTAACATCACGGCTGATCCGCTGGAGACAATACCTCTCCCTGTGGATGCCGCCCCTTTCAACGAAATGAAATATGAACTTTCCCAACATATCAGAAAGTCAGGAAACATCCCCTGGCAAAAAAAATGACCCTTACTTTAGAAAGTTAATCATTAAAAGATACAACATGAAAGCAATCTATGCAAAAACCCTTGCTTTAACCGGTGTGCTGATCACCGGGATCACGACGCACCAGCTGGCAATTGCTGCCGCAAAAGAAGCCAGGCCTCCCAACTTCATCATCATCTTTGCCGATGACATGGGCTATGGCGACATGGGTGCCTTTGGTCATCCCACCATCAAAACGCCCAATATGGATAAAATGGCTTATGAAAGCCAGCGGTGGACAAATTTCTACGTGGCTGCACCGGTTTGCACGCCGTCAAGGGCAGGTTTGCTAACAGGAAGACTTCCGGTCAGAACGGGGATGAGCAGTTCAAAACGTCGCGTCCTCTTTCCTGACTCCAAGGGCGGGCTTCCTGAACAAGAAATAACTATAGCTTCATCACTGAAACAGAAAGGATATGCCACAGCCTGCATCGGCAAATGGCACCTGGGACACCTGCCCCAGTATACACCCAATGCACATGGTTTCGACTATTATTTCGGGATACCCTATAGCAATGACATGGACAGGGTTAGCACTGACAACTATATGGAGACCACTACGAAACCAAAAATCGAGTATTTCAATGTTCCCCTGATGAGAAACACGGAGATCATTGAAAGACCTGCTGATCAGACAACCATTACCAGGAGGTACACTCAGGAAGCAGTTAAATTCATCGAACAAAATAATAAAAAACCGTTTTTCCTCTACATGGCCCACTCCATGCCCCATGTACCCCTTTTCCGGTCACCTGAATTTGAAAACAGAAGCCTGAGGGGAATTTACGGCGATGTAATTGAGGAACTCGACTGGAGTGTGGGTGAAATTCTTAAAGCCGTGATCGATAATAAACTGGACAAAAACACCATTGTTATTTTCACCTCTGATAACGGACCCTGGACCATTTTCAATGAATTCGGAGGAAGTGCCGGTTTACTCAGCGGCGGAAAAGGAGGAACTTATGAGGGAGGTATGCGCGAACCGACTATATTCTGGAGCCCCGGATTAATTAAGCCTGGCGTTATCATGGAACTGGGTACGACCCTGGATTTGCTGCCCACTTTCTGCAAACTGGCTAACATCACCCTGCCCAATGACCGGATTTACGATGGTTATGACATTTCTCCCGTGATGTTGGGTACCGGACACAGTCCAAGAGATGTTGTGTATTATTACCGCGACACAGAAGTCTTCGCCATTCGGAAAGGAGCTTATAAAGTGCACTTCATAACTCAGCCGGAATACGGACCCGATAAACCGATGGTCCAGGATCCGCCGCTGGTTTATAACCTGAACGTTGATCCTTCCGAAAAATACAATGTCGCAAAAGATCATCCGGAGGTAATCGAAGAAATCAAAAAGCTCCTGGAGGCGCATAAGAAAACTTTAACTCCTGTTGAAAACCAGCTTGAGAAATGAAGAAAACGTACCTGCTGTTTTCGCTGGTTGCGACAGGAATGCGGGTTCTTGCACATCAACCGGGGCAGGCAGAAAAACCCAATATCCTGTGGATTGTGAGCGAAGACAACTGTCCTTACCTGGGCAGTTACGGGGATGCTTTTGCCACAACGCCAAACCTTGACCGGCTTGCCACCCAAGGTTTTTTGTATACCCATGCCTATTGTAACAGCCCGGTATGCGCTCCGTCAAGAAACGCCATCATTACAGGTGTCTACGCTGCCTCCAACGGCAATGAACATATGCGCAGCAACTACCGGAAATCCCGGGTGGTCCGAACTTACGCTGAATACCTGCGGGAAGCAGGATATTACTGCACCAATAACTCGAAGACCGATTACAACACCCCGGATATTGATCCGGGCAGGATCTGGGACGAAAGCAGCAACAAGGCACATTATCAAAACCGGCCCGCTGGAAAACCCTTCTTTGCCATATTCAACCTGATGACCAGTCACGAAAGCAGTATTCATAATTCCAAACCTTCTGCACAATTGCGACATGATCCTGCCAAAGTCACCCTGCCTCCGTATCATCCCGATACGAAGGAAATACGGCACGACTGGGCACAGTATTATGATGTAATGGAGGATATGGATGCCCAGGTCGGACGGTTGCTAAAGGATTTGGAAGAGAGCGGTGAAGCTGAAAACACCATTGTTTTCTATTACGGGGATAATGGCGGCGTGCTGGCACGCAGTAAAAGATATGTCTACGAATCCGGCACCCATGTTCCCCTCATCATCCGAATCCCTGAAAAATACAAGGATCTGTATCCTGCAGATCAACCTGGTGCGCGGCTCAGCCGCATGGTGAGCCTGATTGATCTGCCCGCTACCCTGTTGAGCATAGCAGGCATCCCCGTACCGGGATACATGCAAGGCAATGCCTTTCTCGGAGAACAAAAAACCCGGGATCCCGGGTATGTCTATATGACCCGTGGCAGAATGGATGAGCGATATGACCATTCCCGGGCTGCCAGGGATCAGCGTTACCGGTACATCCGCAATTATATGCCATTCAGAATATACGGGCAGCATCTCGACTATTTGTTTAAGGCACCCTCAGTAAGGTCATGGGAAACAGCCTGGCAGGAAGGAAAATGCAACGCCGTTCAGAGTGTTTATTGGAATACCAAACCGGTTGAGGAATTGTACGATACCGAAAATGATCCATGGGAAGTACATAACCTGGCAGGCGATCTTTCCTGTCAGGGCATCCTGGAAAGAATGCGAAAAGCCCTTACCCATTGGATGATCGGGGTGAAAGACGTGGGGTTGATCCCCGAGACCGAATATGACCTCTATTCCGGCAAGCAATCGATGTACGACTATATGCGTTCAGATAACTGTCCGCTCGGTGAACTCGTCCAGGCCTCCGGTTGGGCCACTCTGGGCGGAATGGAGGACATCAGCACCGGTGTGGACTACTTATCGCATCCGAACGCCGGTGTCCGATACTGGGGTGCAACCGGACTGCTGATCCGGAAAGAAAAATCCAGGGGTACGATACCGGTTTTGAAAAAAGCAGGAAACGACCCGTCAGCCGCAGTAGCTGCCCTTGCCGCTGAAGCCCTTTATGGGTTGGGGGAGCAGGAAGCGGCATTCCAGATATATATCCGTATCCTGCAGGATACGGTGTTGTTTGATATGACCGACCGGAATTTTGTCCTGAACAGCCTTGACGCGATTAATGGCAGCAGTCCAGCCCTTGCCGCCGAAGTGGCTGCCCTTTATGCGCGCAGGAAAAGTGACATGCAGGGATTTGCGCGCTATAATGCATACGATGCCCTGATATCGGAATGGCTGTTAAAAAAATGGGGGGTGATGCCAAAATGAAAAGGTTCCAGAATATCGCTTTAACGGCCCTTGCCTGCCTGATTCTTTTGCAGGCCGGCTGTAAGCCGAAACAGGAAAAACCGTTGGAAAACAAGGAAAAGGCCGGATCCGGGAAAACGGATACCGTTGGGCGGATTTCTGCTGCCGATGCTGCTTTTCGCGGCGACCTGAAAACGGTTGAAACATTGCTCCGGCAAGGGATTGATGTTAACCTGACCGACGCGGATGGCAGAACTGCTTTGATGTTGGCTGCCTATAACGGACATACAGAGATCGCAAAACTATTGCTTGAACATAAAGCTTTTGTCGATGCTGTGGATATAAACGGACGAACAGCCCTGATGTTTGCAGCATCCGGTCCGTTTCCTGAAACATTGTAGGTATTGCTTGAATACCAGGCGGATCCAAACATGGCGGATTTTGAGGAACATTTCACCTCGCTGATGTATGCTGCTGCCGAGGGACACCTGGAGAATGTAAAGATCCTGCTCGGGAACAAAGCCGATCCATCCCGCAACGATATCGACGGGGACAATGCCCTTGCCTTTGCCCGGAAAAACGGGCATATTGAAGTAGTAAAACTATTGGAAAACCTCTAAAAGCTCCTTTTCCAAAAGCATACGCGACCTGCATGTT
>JBGSSA010000243.1:0-5880 GCA_041737295.1 Bacteroidales bacterium
TGGTTTGCTCGACAGGGATTACTATCTTTATTTCTAATAATGAAGGTGTAAAAGTTTTTAGAAACCGCCGTGGTACGAAATCGTATGCCCGGTGGTGTGGGGGGTCAGCGGCGCGAGCCGCTTCCTACCCGATTAGAAAAACGAATAATTCCGCCCCCCTCATGGGATACGGGATGCGGGAATTTCGTTTTTCTACCGATAGATTATCCCTGACGGGATATTGAACCGTAGAACTTTCCTTTCTACCGATAGATTATCCCTCACGGGATTCTTTGTTCCTTGTCCCTTGTCCCTCGTCTCTTGTCACTGTTTTTTATATCTTTGTCCGTAAACCCCATTAAAAAATGGATGAAAATATTTCAGAAAAGAAATCCTTTTGGGAAAAATTCAGGCATAAGTACAGATTATCGATATACAGGGATGAGACGTATGAGGAAGTACTGAATCTCCGTCTGACCAAGCTGAATGTATTGGCCATTATTGGTGCAGGCGTTTTTTTATTCCTGGTGCTTGTCATTGCTATTATTGCGTACACCCCTGCCCGCGAACTGATACCCGGATACCCGGATGAAAATACAATCCGCGACATCCATCGCAATAATTACAGGCTCGATTCACTGGAAATGGAAATCAACAAGCGGGATGTATACTTCGATAACCTGAGGCGGATCATTGCCGGTGAAAAGCCCGAAGGTTTTGGCAATGAGGGGGATTCTGATGTTCCTGCCGGCAAAACCATATTCCTCAAATCGAAAGAAGACTCCGTATTACGCAGAATGGTGGAGCCTGCCGATGTATTCAGCCTGTCTACCATTGAAAAAAAGAAAATTAACACTGCCCTTTCCAGCACCCTGTTCTTTCCTCCCGTGAAGGGCATGGTAACCAACGTTTACAACAATTCGAAAGATCATTACGGAACCGACATTGTAGCCGCTTCGGATGAGGTAGTGAAGGCGACGCTTCCGGGAACGGTGACAGTGGCCGGGTGGACACTCGAAACAGGATATGTGATCGGTATACAGCATGAAAATAACGTTATTTCGGTGTACAAGCACAATGCGGAATTGCTCAAGCATATAGGGGACCGGGTTAAAGCAGGGGAACCCATTGCCATCATCGGCAATTCCGGCGAGCTTACAACAGGTCCGCACCTGCATTTTGAACTCTGGTACAACGGCACAGCATTGAATCCCCAGGACTATATAACTTTCTGACAGCCTTGCAGGTCTCACAAAACATGAAAAAACGTGTTGCCATTCTTGGCTCCACGGGATCCATCGGTACACAGGCACTGGATGTGATCCGAAAAAACCGCGGCCTGTTCGAGGTGGAGGTGCTTACCGCCGGCCGGAATGCCGGTCTGCTGATAGAACAGGCGTTACAATTTGTCCCTTCCTTTGTTGTCATTGCCGATGAATCAAAATATGCGGAAGTGCGGGATGCGCTGTCCCTGCTTCCCATTAAGGTTCTCTCCGGCATGGACGCATTATCCGAGGTGGTCACCCTTGCTTCCGTTGACATTGTCCTCACCGCCATGGTAGGATTTGCAGGACTTGCACCTACGGTGGAGGCCATCCGGGCAGGAAAAAACATAGCCCTGGCAAACAAAGAGACGCTTGTTGTAGCCGGATCCCTGATCATGCAGCTTGCCCGCGATCATGGATCGGAAATTTTCCCGGTTGATTCCGAACATTCCGCGATATTTCAATGCCTGGCGGGGGAAAAGCCTGAAACCATCGAGAAGCTTATTCTCACTGCCTCAGGGGGACCCTTCAGGGGGATGGACCGCGGCCGGCTGGAGCGGGTCACCTGCAAAGAAGCCCTTAACCACCCGAAATGGTGCATGGGAAACAAGATCACTATCGATTCAGCCTCGCTCATGAACAAGGGGCTGGAAGTCATTGAAGCCAGCTGGCTGTTTGGCATAACCCCCGACCGGATCGAGGTGGTCATCCATCCCCAGTCGATTATTCATTCGCTGGTACAGTTTATAGATGGTTCCATCAAGGCACAGCTGGGACTGCCCGATATGAAATTACCAATACAGTATGCCCTTGGATATCCTGCACGGATCAGCTCTGATTTTCCGAGACTCGATTTTTCGGAATGCGGGAGTTTCACGTTTGAAAAGCCGGATCATACCGTGTTCAGAAATCTCAGGCTTGCTTATGAGGCGATCCGCACCGGCGGTAATATGCCCTGCATTATGAATGCTGCGAATGAGGTGGTTGTTGAGGCCTTTTTGCAGGAAAAGATCAAATTTCTCGATATGCCGGACGTCATCGGGCAAACCATGTCGCGGGTCACGTTTCTTTCAGCGCCTTCCCTGGCCGATTATGCTGAAACCGACGGGGAGGCGAGACTTGTGGCAGGGAGGTTGATTAAGGGGAATCTCCGAAAATAATCTCTATCTTTGCACCCTGTAAAATACAATTATACATCACACACATGGGCGTTGTTATTCAGATAAGCCAGTTATTGCTGAGCTTATCTATCCTGATCATCCTGCACGAATTGGGGCATTTTTTGTTTGCCCGGCTGTTTAATACGCGCGTAGAGAAATTCTACCTGTTTTTTGATCCCTGGTTTTCGCTTTTTAAAATTAAGCGCGGGGATACGGAATATGGCATTGGCTGGCTTCCGCTGGGAGGTTACGTGAAGATTTCCGGCATGCTGGATGAATCCATGGATAAGGAGGCACTGAAACTACCTCCGCAACCCTATGAGTTCAGGTCGAAAAGCACCGGTCAGCGCCTGCTGATCATGCTGGGCGGCGTAATTGTGAACCTGATCCTCGGGTTCCTGATTTATTCGGCAGTCTTGTTTACCTGGGGCGAGAGGTACCTTCCTAACAAAAACATCACGGATGGGTTGTGGTGTGTGGATTCAATGGCACACCAGATCGGTTTCCAGAACGGGGATAAGATTATTTCTATCAATAATGTTGAACCGCAGCGGTTCGAGGATATTTACAGCGAGATCATTTTCGGGGGAACCGTAAGGGTCATGCGCAATAACCAGGTGGACTCCTTCGTGTTGCCCCAGGATTTCGTGGGAAAGCTTGTAAAACAGCGAAACATGTTGCTGTTCTATCCGCGTGTCCCTTTCATCATCCGTGACATACCCGATTCCTCCATCAATGCAAAATCGGGATTGAAGTCCATGGACGAGGTTGTCAGCGTGAATGGCACACAGATAAAATATTATGATCAATACCTCAGTATTGTCGATACGCTCAAACCCGGCCGTGTTGACCTTGTCGTGAATCGCAAGGGCACTGCATTTCCCATTGTCGCCACGCTCTCGGAAAATAAGAAAATGGAGGTGGTGTCGGCCATTCCCGACTTTGATGATCTTGAAAAACTTCAACTGTATAAACTCGAGACAAAAAAATATTCTTTTTTGAGTGCAATTCCCGCCGGATTTAAACTGGCCGGAAGCAAGCTTGCCTTTTATGTACGGCAGTTCAAGCTGATCTTTGACTTCAAGACGGGCGCTTATAAGGGACTGGGCGGATTTGGCACCATTGGCGGACTTTTTCCAAGGGAATGGGAATGGCAGGCATTCTGGGAAATAACCGGTTTTCTTTCGCTGATCCTCGCGTTCATGAACGTGCTGCCCATACCTGCACTGGATGGCGGACACGTGGCCTTTTTGTTGTACGAGGTGGTTACCCGCCGCAAACCCAGCGAGAAGTTTCTTGAATATGCGCAGATCGTAGGAATGGTGATTATTTTCTCATTGCTTATTTTTGCGAATACCAATGATATCCTTCGTTGGTTCAGGAATATGTTTGGAAATTAAGACGGTTGCCCGGAAGTAATTCAGGCAAAAAGGCAGGAATCTGAAAAATAATCGTAATTTTGAAGTCTAATTCAGAGCCTACCGGATGGTTATGAATGAGTTGACAAATTGGAGGCGCGAAGAAACAGGACGAAGATATTTCCGGTAACTGGAATGGAATACGAAAAATTATAAATAACGAACATTTAAATTCAAATAACTATGTCATTAGGACCAACTGAAATTATTCTGATAATAGCCGTATTGCTGTTATTATTTGGAGGAAGAAAGATTCCTGAATTGATGCGTGGACTGGGTCAGGGAATGAAGGAATTCAAGAAAGCTTCCCGTGGTGGGGATGACGACGTGGAAAAAACTGCCGCAGAAAAAGCCAAGGAATAGCTTTCAAATGAAACAACGCTAAACCCGTCCCTTTCAAGGCGACGGGTTTTTTTGTAACAACAACCTAAACCCGAGTCATTCCGTATACTTCCACATGACCAGGCCCTTACTCTGTTTCATTTGCCTGCTGATCCTGGCAGGAAAAGCCTTTTCCGGTGCATCGCCCGATGATCCGGATATGCTGTATGAATACCGGATTGCGGGGTTAAACAGGATGTCACCCGTTGAATTGGTTTATAATGAAGATGTACGGAGGTATATCGATCTTTTTACCGGTCCCCGGAAGGAAGAAATGGCCAGGATCATCGGCCGGTCCGAGCTTTATTTTCCCATTTTTGATGAAATCCTTGACCGCCATGGGTTGCCCCTGGAACTAAAATATCTTACCGTAGTTGAATCCGGGTTAAATCCCCTGGCAACTTCCAAATCGGGGGCTGTCGGGTTATGGCAGTTTTTGCTGAATACCGGCCGGCTTTTTGAACTTGAGGTCACTTCGCTGGTGGATGAGCGCTGTGATCCCTATAAATCAACCGAAGCCGCCAGCAGGTACCTGTCCTACCTGTATACTACATTTCACGACTGGCAGCTTGTACTGTCGTCCTATAACGGTGGGCCGGGGGAGGTGAGGAAAGCCATCGAACGATGCCATGGCGAAACCGATTACTGGAAGCTTCGGCCATACCTGTCCGAACAGGCAAAAAATTATGTTCCCGCCTTTGTAGCCGCGGTTTATATCCTGAATTACTACAAGGACCATGGGATCGTGCCTGTAAAACCGGATTTTGACTATCACCATACAGACACCCTGCATATCCGGTACGCGGTTTCGTTCAGCCAGGTGGCTTCTGAAACCGGACTTGACATTTCCCAGCTCCGTACGTTAAACCCGGTGTATAAACGCGATTACATTCCTGCACGGGATACCTATTCCCTGCTTGTGCTTCCTGCAGATAAAACTGTCACGTACCTCGAGAATGAGGTCAACATCCTGGGTTTCGCCAATCCTCCAGCCGATTATAATCAACTGGTGGCACAGGCCGGTAATACGGAGGGTAAGACCAAAATCATCCATGTTGTGCAGGCCGGCGATTTCACCCATAAGATTGCCATGAAGTACAATGTCACGCTTGAAAACATCAGGGCGTGGAATCAACTTTCCGGTAACGAAGTTAAAATTGGACAGAAATTGATTATTTGGGTGGAAGGGAATTAGTGACGAGAGACAAGTGACGAGTGACGAGGAAGAACAAAATAGTTTTGCAGTTTTGCAGTTTATTGGAAGGATTATTTGGGATTATCCTGTAGGTTATAGTAATTAAAAAAGTCGTGCAGTCAACCAGAGACAAGGGACAAGGGACAAGGGACAAGTGACGAGGAGGAAAATTCCCGGCAGGACGAAATGTACTGTAGTTCTGCGATATAGTTCTAGAAGTCTAGAAGCCTAGAAGTCTAGAAGCCTAGAAGCCAGTCGTGCAATTTGATATCACGGTCAATAGTAATAAATGATCATGTTAGTTTTAATGCAATCAAGCCCTTCACGGGATTTTCTTTCTTGTCACTTGTCACTCGTCACTCTTATGTAACTACTCATCTAAGCCGCTTCAAGAAGAGCCAATCTCTTTTTTAATTGATTGATTTTCTTCTGTTTATATTTTTCTTGATATTCCATCAGGGCATTTGGGTTAAATGCTTCCT
>JBGSSA010000012.1:0-9179 GCA_041737295.1 Bacteroidales bacterium
ATGGGCTTATTCTAATATTTCCAGCATTATCCGATTACATCTGATGACTTATGTTAATCTCAGTGCATTCCTGGAAAATCCAGAAGTCACATTAAGAAATTATAAACCTCCGGAACCTTATGTCCAACTCAAACTTTTTACCTATACATAGTAAGGGGGGCTTCTAAATTAAAATAAAAAACTGTGTCCAGTAAAATCAAGTATCTTAGAGGCTATTTCTATTAAATCAAATTTTTACCGGACAGCAGTGAACTGCAAAACTGCAAAACTATTCTTCATTCATTCACCACAATTTCATTCATCACCCCCACATGTCCCAAATACGAAACCCCCTCGATTGTAAAGCGATACTCGCCTTTGATTGCGGGCTTGTCCAATAAGACGCTCGCCGTTCCGGATGAGTTGGTTACGACCAGGGGTTGCCAGTAGACTGTATAATTCGATTCCGGCTCGTTCTCGGGCATATACTTAGGCTGGTAGAAATTTCGGGGGGTGCTGTAACCCAGCATTTCGAACTCAATCACGCCGCGTTTCATAAACTGGCCTCTTTTGGTATAAACCGCGATCACGCCGTTAGAGCCCCTCATGCCATAAATTGCAGCGCTGGGCCCCTTCAATACTTCAACACGGTCAATTTCTTCAACAGGTATAGACTTTATTGACTCAATATCCCTTGTGGGGACCCCATCGATCAGGAAAAGCGGCTGGTTGCTGCCTGTCAGCGTGTTGGGCCCCCTGATGATGATCTGGTCCCCGTAAACATTTACACCCGGTATGCGGCCCTTCATCACATCAACGATATCACGGCTTCCCTTGGGAAATTCCGAGGAGGGCAATACAAAATCAGGTTCACTGTAAATACCACTCAGCTCGTTGGTATTTTCCTCTTTCTCCTTTTTTGCCTTGTCGAGAGCAATTTTGGTCTCCTCGTACCGTTCAATCCGGTAAGCCTTGTTGTCTCTTTCCGATTGGGTTACAAGCGAATGCTCTCCCTGGAAATTCCGGATTTCGTTTATTTTATCAGCAGGCAATACAATCAGCAGGTTACGCTTGCCTGTCTGTCGCCATGCTTCAATCTTCACTTTTACAGTATCATAATAAACCAGGTTTTCAAACAGAAAATATCCCTTATCGTTTGTATTTTGTGTAAAGACATCATTATAGGAACTGAGAATGGATAATTGTACTTTACAGCCTTTCAGGGGAATACTGAAAAAATCATGGGTAATCTGACCAAAAATGGCAATTCCCCGTTCTTCATGATATTTAATTTCGGGATATTCCCCTGCAAGGATTTTTGCCCAGTCAAACCGGCGCCAGCCGTTTGTGAGCATCAGGTTGTCAAGTGCCTGCCGGGAAAATGGTGAATTATCCGCGAAGTACTCATACGGGTCTTCGATATATCCTTTCAGGTCGGATGTTATAAGGAGGTTGCTAATGATATTGTCGTTGCTGATCGAAGGAATTAAGGACTTCTCGCGTGTTACGGAAAGGGACATGTTTGCAGGAAGCGGTTTATGGGATAAGTCAGTCGCCGAAAAGGTGAGCAGAAGCTTGGTCCCATCCTCAACCGTCGTATCGGTGGCCGTCATGCTTATCTTCATATAATCATAGCGGTTATTATATACCAGCCTCTCAGCCAGGGGCATACCCCTTCCCGAAAAGGCGGTCAGCTGCATGATACCGCTTGGAAAAAAGGCTTTGCTGATTTCAATCTCAGCTGAATTGTTTTCAAGCAGCACCTGTTTATGAAAATAGATCTTGCTGCCGATTTGTCCGACCAGCAGTATTTCATTGGCCGATCTGTCGTTTGTTTTGGGCTTGTTCGCCCGGAGCGTTACCCTGAGAACATTGCCTGAGTTATCCACGTGCATCACCAGTCCGGTTTCCATACTCTGCGGAAGCGAAACACGCAAATCGCCGTTTTCCGTTTTTGCCACGGCAAAATATTTCTTTCCCTTTTTCGGGGTAAGAATGAATCTGCCCATGCCCTTGGAAAAGGTCTCAAAAGAAGTGATCTCTGCCCCGCTCTCATCAACTATCGCCCCGCTTAGTTTGACCCCTTTCCCCAGCTGGTTGATGGCTTTAAAGGCCACTGTGCTCATCAGGTCATCCACCAGTACGCCGCCTTCCGGCATAAACTGGAGGTCGATTTTATCGGCCTTTTTCTGTCTGTCTTCAATTTCCTTCTGGTTGGCCCTTGCCTGTTTTGGAGATATCAGTTTGATATAACCCGGATTTGTAAGCGTAAAATTCTTGTTAAAATAAAAGGCCTCGTCGAAATTCTGCATCCAGTTAGTATAGGCACGTATCTGGTAAAGCCCTTCTGGCAGGGTATCCGATAATTGAAAATCCCCGATCCCGAAACCCCGGAACATCTGAAATCTTTTGATCTCTACCCGGGTTTCGAACGGACTGATCAATTCAACATACAGGTTGGTACTGATTGTGTCAGGAAGATGATTGAGGCCATTTAATATATATGCCTTAACCCATAACATGTCCCCGGCACCGTATGCTGTTTTGTCAAGATGCAGATATACCTTCTGCTGCGGATAAACAATACTGAATTTTTCAAGCGCTATATTAATGCGGCGGAAATCATTATCTTCATCACCAAATCCGGTTGTCACCATCAGTGTGACAATAAATGAAAGCGA
This sequence comes from Bacteroidales bacterium, assembly GCA_041737295.1. Classification (GTDB taxonomy): domain Bacteria; phylum Bacteroidota; class Bacteroidia; order Bacteroidales; family UBA10428; genus UBA5072. The sequence continues at coordinate 2,661 of JBGSSA010000012.1, forward strand.
TAACCACGAAGGGATAGTCTTTTTTGAATGCATGGTTTTCTTTTTTGACAGTGATAATTTAAACACTTCAGACTATCAAAGGTTGTGCAGGGATGTCACCTGGCCTGCCCTCACTAACAGTGATTATTCCCTAGACCTTTCAGCAATAAAAAACCCTTTCCCGGCAAATTTACACCATAATTACTACCTTCATTTCAACATACGGGGCATTTTACTATTTTTGCAGTCATGAATCGCCCAAAACTTAAAAAAACCACATATGTCAGGTCACAGTAAATGGTCAACAATTAAGCGTAAAAAAGGGGCATTGGATGCCAAAAGGGGAAAGATCTTTTCCCGTATCGTAAAGGAAATTCAGATAGCTGTAAAGGAAAGCGGTCCTGCCCCTGAAAACAATCCCCGGCTTCGCCTGGCCATCCAGAACGCGAAAGGGGCCAACATGCCGAAAGACAATGTTGACCGTGCCATTAACAAAGCCAGCAATGAGGCCGGCAATCTCCAGGAAGTGAATTATGAAGGGTACGGACCCGGAGGCGTGGCGATATTCATTGAATGCCTTACCGATAATAACACCCGTACGGTGGCCATGGTCCGGTCAATCTTCAATAAAAGGGGAGGCAACCTGGGGACTAACGGTTCCCTTGCTTTTATCTTTGACAGGAAAGGAGTTTTTACCGTGCCCAAAGGAAACCTCGATCCGGAAACATTCGAGCTCGAAATCATTGATGCCGGCGTGGAGGATATTGAACTCACCGACGATGTGTTCATGATCACCTGCGCCGTGGAAGATTTTGGCAGGGTCCAGAAAAAACTGGACGAGATGAATATTAAAATTGAAAACGCACAGCTACAGCGCATTGCCAAAGATACGACAAAGCTCGACCTTGATTCTGCCCAGAAAGTGCTGCGGATAATTGATGAATTTGAAGATGTGGATGATGTTCAGTATGTCTATCACAACCTTGAAATGACAGAGGAACTGATGAATTCCATGGAGGAATGAGATAGGGACGAGGGACTAGGGACTAGGGACCAGGAAGAATTATCCCGTCAGGGACTTGGGACTAGGGACGAGGAAGAATTATCCCGTCAGGGATAAACTATCGGTAGAAAAGAATGAGAAAATTCCCTTCCGCTTTTCCCCTATCTCGTCAGGGAAACCGACAAAAAATATGCATGAATTACAAAAATTCATGCATATTTTTGAAATATGATTTTTATCATTATATTTGCATTCTCAAAATATTGATATGAACAAACTGGTTATCATTCTTGGTATTATTTTGTTTGGTCTCCTTAGGACACCAGCATGAGAATGGTATATCAGCAGATATAAAAAAACAAGAGCCATTCTCCACACGGGAATGGCTCTTTTGATTTTCAACTAACTAAAACTAAATTGAAATGAGTGACAGGTTATACATTTTTGACACCACCCTCAGAGATGGTGAACAGGTTCCCGGCTGCCAGCTGAATACAGTAGAAAAGATCGAAGTGGCCAGAGCCCTTGAAGCCCTCGGTGTCGATGTAATAGAAGCCGGTTTCCCCATTTCAAGTCCGGGAGATTTCCATTCCGTTGAGGAAATTTCCAAAGTAGTAAAGGAACCTGTTATATGTGCGCTTACCCGTGCGGTGGAAAAGGACATCGATGTGGCCGCCGATGCACTCAAATATGCGAAACGCAAACGCATTCATACCGGTATAGGAACCTCACCCTATCATATCAAATACAAGTTCAACGCAACTCCTGAGGAGATCATCGAAAGGGCTGTTGCCGCCGTAAAATACTCAAAAAAATACGTGGAGGATGTTGAGTTTTATGCCGAAGATGCAGGACGCAGTGAAAACGAATACCTCGCCCGCGTCATCGAAGCGGTTATAAAAGCCGGCGCCACCGTGGTAAATATTCCGGATACGACCGGGTACTGCCTTCCTGAGGAATACGGATTGAAGATCAAATACCTGATGGAAAATGTAAAGGGAATTCATAAGGCCGTAATTTCCACCCATTGTCATAACGACCTCGGAATGGCCACGGCCAACTCGGTAACCGGAGTAATCAATGGCGCCCGCCAGGTTGAGGTCACCATCAATGGTATCGGCGAAAGAGCCGGCAATACCTCGCTCGAGGAGGTTGTAATGATCATGAAAAGCCGCAAACACCTGGGAATAGAAACAGGGATCCGTTCAGAAAACATATACAAAACAAGCCGCATGGTATCCTCCCTGATGAACATGCCGGTGCAGCCAAATAAAGCCATAGTCGGCCGCAATGCCTTTGCCCATTCCTCAGGAATTCACCAGGATGGCGTGCTGAAAAACAGGGAAAATTATGAGATCATTGATCCGGTTGATGTCGGCATCAGCGAATCCATCATTGCCCTTACGGCAAGGAGTGGACGGGCTGCCCTCAAGCACCGCCTGCAGAACCTGGGGTATAGCGTGGAAGGACCCGAACTGGAAGCAGTTTACGAGAAGTTCCTTGAAGTAGCCGACCGCAAAAAAGAAGTGAAAGATGAGGATCTTGAATTATTGGTTGGGAACGAAGAAGGCTACAACGGCAAAGCAATCAAACTGGAACACCTGCAGGTAATCTCCGGAAAATCAGCGATTCCCATGGCAGCGGTAACCCTGAGCATCAACGGGGAAATATTTACGGCTACCGAGGCAGGCAACGGCCCGGTGGATGCGGCTTTTAAAGCCATCCGGACTATTGTGCGCCATAACATCAAGCTTGAGGAATTCCTTATCCAGGCCATCACACGGGGCAGCGACGATGTGGGAAAAGTACACATCCAGATCGAAAACCGCGGTAAACTGTATTACGGCTTTGCCGGACATACGGATATCATTACGGCGTCGGTTGAAGCATTCATCAGTGCGATAAATAAAATTGTCTAATCCTTAAAACAATATACATTGGGAAAAACACTATTTGACAAGGTATGGGACGCCCATGTGGTTGAAGAGATCAAGGACGGCCCGAGCGTTTTGTATATCGACCGGCACCTGATCCATGAGGTCACAAGTCCCCAGGCTTTCGCCGGTCTCGACAAGCGGGGTATCCGGGTTTTCAGGCCCGAAAAGACGGTGGCCACACCCGACCATAATGTACCCACGGTAAACCAGCATCTTACCATCCATGATGTTTTGTCGCGCAACCAGGTGGATAAGCTCACTGAAAACACGCATAAACATGGTATCCGGTTATACGGGTTGAATAACCCGTACCAGGGGATCGTGCATGTGATCGGTCCTGAATTGGGATTTACGCAACCGGGAATGACAATTGTCTGCGGCGACAGCCATACTTCAACCCATGGTGCTTTCGGATGCGTCGCATTCGGCATAGGAACCAGCGAGGTGGAAATGGTGCTGGCCACGCAATGCATACTACAGCCCAAGCCGAAGAAAATGCGGATCACGGTTAACGGCCAGCTCGGTAAAGGAGTAACGGCAAAGGATATTATACTTTATATTATTTCAAAGATCTCAGCGAGCGGCGGAACCGGATATTTCATAGAATATGCCGGATCAGCCATCCGGAACCTGAGTATGGAAGGCCGGATGACAATCTGCAATATGAGCATCGAAATGGGCGCCCGGGGCGGATTGATAGCCCCCGACGACACCACTTTTGCCTATGTGAAAGGACGTGAATTCGCACCGGCCGGGGCTGAATGGGATAAAAAGCTTGAATACTGGAAAACCCTTGTTTCCGATCCTTCGGCTGTGTTTGACAGGGAACTTCAGTACGAGGCCAGTGACATTGAACCCATGATCACGTATGGCACAAATCCGGGAATGGGCGTCGGAATTACCGGCAGCATCCCCTCTATAAACGATATCCCTGAAAGCAACCGCATGACTTTTGAGAAAGCCATGGCCTACATGGGTTACAAGAATGCCACACCCATGATCGGCAAACCGGTGGATTATGTATTTGTAGGCAGTTGCACAAACGGTCGCATCGAAGACCTCAGGGAATTTGCCGGATTCGTAAAGGGGAAACAGAAAGCCCCGAATGTTACGGCATGGATTGTACCCGGATCAAAGCAGGTTGAAAAACAAGCGCTGGCTGAGGGGATCGACAAAATGCTCCTGGAATCGGGATTTGAACTCCGGCAGCCCGGATGCTCGGCATGCCTGGCGATGAATGACGATAAGATCCCCGAAGGCAAATACGCGGTGTCCACATCAAACCGTAATTTTGAAGGACGCCAGGGTCCGGGTGCCCGCACCCTCCTTGCCAGTCCCCTTACTGCGGCAGCAGCGGCAATTACGGGAATTATCACGGATCCGAGGGATTTTTTGTAGTTGATTGTTGATAGTTGATAGTTGTTAGTTTGTTCCCTGAAAATCGTAAATCCCAAATCGTAAATCGTCAATCGTCAATCGTAAATCGTAAATCGTAAATATAGTTATGTCCACAGAAAAATTCACCATATTAAAATCCACCTGCATTCCCCTTCCCATCGAGAACGTGGATACCGACCAGATCATCCCTGCCCGCTTTTTAAAAGCCACCACACGGGAAGGATTTGGCGAAAACCTTTTCAGGGATTGGCGTTACGATAAAAACAACCAGCCCCGGGAAGATTTTGTCCTGAATAATCCCCGGTGGTCAGGCAGGATCCTGGTAGCCGGCAAGAATTTTGGCAGCGGGTCGAGCCGGGAGCACGCCGCCTGGGCCATCCATGACTTCGGCTTCAAGGCTGTAATATCCAGTTTTTTTGCTGATATTTTTAAGGGCAATTCCCTGAATAACGGCCTCCTGCCCGTGCAGGTAACAGAAGAGTTTTACAAGGCCCTCATTTCAGAAGTGGAGGCCAATCCGCAAACCGGGGTGGAGATCAACCTGCCCGAACAGCAAGTGACAATCCTTACCACGGGACTAAAAGAACATTTTGACATAAATGCCTATAAAAAGGAATGCATGATCAACGGGTATGATGATATCGATTACCTGTTGAGTATGAAGGAGAAGATTGAGGAATTTGAACAAAGAGGTATTCTGTAAGTAACGGATATCCCCCGCCAGCGGGGGACAAATTACCGAATACCTGAAAAAAATCTACTTATGAAAATAACCATCATGGATACCACCCTTCGCGACGGGGAACAAACCTCGGGGGTTTCGTTCACGGGCGAAGAGAAATTAAGCATTGCAAAACTATTGCTCGAGGATCTGAAGGTGGATCGCATCGAAGTGGCTTCCGCCCGCGTATCGGAGGGGGAATATGAAGCAGTGCGCAAGATCTCGGCCTGGGCGGCAAAACACGACTGTCTCGATAAGGTGGAGGTGCTGGGATTTGTCGATGGCGATGTTTCGATTAACTGGATCAAAGAAGCCGGATGCCGGGTGATGAACCTCCTGTCTAAGGGTTCGCTCAAGCATGTGACCGACCAGCTGAAAAAGACCCCTCAGAAACATGCTGAAGACATCCGGCTGGCAGTAAACAACGCTGTATCCCAAGGCATAATCGTCAACCTGTACCTTGAAGACTGGTCCAATGGCATGCGCCATTCCCAGGATTATGTGTTTTACATGATGGATGCCTTAAAGGACCTTAAGATAAACCGGTTCATGCTTCCCGATACACTGGGTATTTTAAATCCCGAGGAGGCCTATTCTTTCTGCAAGATCATGATTGACCGCTATCCGCAGCTTTCATTCGACTTTCATGCCCACAACGATTATGACCTGGCAGCTGCAAATATTTATTCCGCACTGAGGGCCGGGATCACCTGCCTGCATACAACCGTCAACGGGTTGGGGGAAAGGGCGGGCAATGTACCGCTGTCCAGCGTGGTAGCCATTGTCCGGGATCATTTCAAATATACGATGTCGGTGAAGGAATCACGCATTACCCTTGTCAGCAAGCTGGTCGAATCGTTTTCGGGTATCCGTATTCCGCCCAACAAGCCGGTGATCGGGGATAATGTATTCACGCAAACCAGCGGCATTCATGCCGACGGGGACCAGAAAAGCCAGCTTTACTATAACGACCTTCTTCCGGAACGGTTTGGCCGCAAAAGACTGTATGCACTGGGCAAAACTTCGGGAAAAGCAAATATCCGCAAGAACCTGGAAGAAATGGGCATCGAACTCGACTATCCCTCCATGCGGAAAGTGACAGAACGGATCATCGAGCTGGGCGATAAAAAAGAAACGGTGACCCAGGAGGACCTTCCCTATATCATCGCTGATGTATTGCGCAGCAAGGCCATAGATGAAAATATCCAGATCCTGAACTTTTCCCTGTCAACGGCCAACGAACTCAAGCCTGTCGCCAGTCTGAAGATCAGGATAGGCGATGAGGTATTTGAGGAAACATCAAGCGGTGACGGGCAGTACGACGCCTTTATGAAGGCATTGCGAAAAATTTACGGACGGAAAGAGAAATCACTGCCGGCGCTGCTCGACTATTTTGTATCCATTCCCCCCGGCGGAAAAACGGATGCACTTGTGCAAACCGTTATCACCTGGAAACTCGGGAAGGAGTTTAAAACACGGGG
>JBGSSA010000049.1:0-3073 GCA_041737295.1 Bacteroidales bacterium
GATCAGGAAGGCAGGCGGTTGCATACTCAAAATACCGCATACCTCGAAAAGGATAAGGGATATGATACAGATAAACTTATCGGATTTTTACTCGACTGGAATGAAAAAGCCCTGGATCCGAAATCTTATTTAAAGTGACGAGGGACAAGGGACGAGGGACGAGTGGGGTGACTACAACACCTCCCTGCATTGTATATTTAAATGGCCGGTTTATCAGCAAAGATGAGTCGCTTATTTCCACCGATGATCGTGGATTTTATTTTGCTGACGGTGTATATGAGGTGATTAAATATTATAAAGGACAACCTTTCTGTTTTAATGATCATATGATCCGGCTCAGGAATAGTTTATCCTCTGTGCGGATTGATTTTGATATTTCAACCCTGGGCAGTTTATGTGATCAGCTCATCCGGGATAATTTGCTGAATGATGAATATGCCGCTGTGTATATTCAGATTACAAGGGGAGTTGCCCCCCGGATCCACCGGTTTCCCGGAAAGGAAGTAAAACCAACCCTGTTCATGCGGGCTTTCACAATGCCCACCTATCTGGAAGATTTAAAGAATGGTATTCGTGTAATTACGCGTGAGGATATCCGTTGGCTGCGATGTGATATAAAGTCCATAGCCTTACTTCCAAACACAATGCTTTTTCAGGAAGCAGTTGAACTGGAAGCAGGGGAATGTTTCCTCTTGAGAAACGGGAATTATACGGAAGCTACTCATTCAAATATCATGGCAGTGATGGCTGGTAAGGTTTATACCCATCCTGATTCAAATTTGATACTTCCCGGAATAACTAAAAAGGTACTTATCCGACTGTGCACTGAACTTGGTATCCCGCTTATTGAACGACCTGTTGCGGGCAACGAAACCGATCACTTTGATGAGTGTTTCATAACAGGTACCGGCAGTGAGATAATGCCGGTTATTTCAATCGATGGCGTTGCGGTTGGTAATGGCAAACCCGGACCGGTTACAAAACGGTTACAAACGGAATTCTTTAAATTAACCTATGGCAATGACATATTTATTCATAACCCACAAATTTAGAGACGGGTTTCAAAACCCATCTCTGTATTTACCGTATTAAATCATAAATCGTAAATCATAAATCGTAAATCGTAAATCGTAAATCGTAAATCGTAAATCGTAAATACATTATGTCCGATCTCTTTCACTTTTTTATCGACTTTGTCCTCCATATCGACAGGCACTTGTTGGAAATTGTTTCCAATTATCAATATTGGACTTATGCCATACTGTTTCTCATCATTTTCTGCGAGACAGGCCTGGTTGTAACCCCCTTATTACCCGGTGATTCATTGCTTTTTGCCGCAGGAGCGGTAGCCGCAATGGAAGGAAACCCGATTAATATTTATGTACTTGTATTATTGTTGCTTATCGCTGCATTATTGGGCGACAATACCAATTATCTCATCGGTAAGTTCCTTGGTACTAAGGTGTATGAGAAAAATTACAGGCTGATCAAGCGGAAGTACCTCGATGATACACATGCATTTTATGAAAAACATGGGGGGAAAACCCTGATCATTGCCCGCTTTATGCCTATTATCCGAACGTTTGCTCCCTTCGTCGCAGGTGTGGGTAAAATGACATACAGCCGTTTCATCGTGTTCTGCATTGTGGGTAATTTGTTGTGGGTAAACATATTTTCCTTTGCCGGTTACTTTTTTGGCAATATTCATGCCGTAAAGCAAAATTTTTCACTTGTTGTCTTTGGTATCATTTTCATTTCCTTTCTCCCCCCGGTGTATGCATTTGCAAAGCAATATCTGAAGAGCAGGAAGGGAAAATAGGCATCCAGGCATCCAGGCATCCAGGCATCCAGGCTACTAGGAAGAACATTTATCGGAGTTGGATTTTTGGAGTTTAATATGCGGTGTTATATTGACGTCAAATAACACTGAACATCGAACACCGAACACCGAAGTTCGAAGGCTCCGAACTGCAAAACTGCAAAACTGCAAAACTCCTAGTCCCTGGTCCCTGGTCCCTCGTCCCTATTTCTTCGTATAGCACTAATTCCTATAATCGCCACAATGATAAGGAAACCTCCCGCGAGAATCCGGGCTGAAAGTGCCTCTGAAAAGAAAAAGAATCCCAGTGTGGCTGCAAATAAAATCCGTGATGAAGAGACCATGGATCCAGCCCTGGCACTCACATTTTTATAACCCATCGTGAGGAGGATCTGTCCCAATACCCCTGCAAGCCCGCTTAATATAAGGAAAGGAAGATCCCTGCCATGGGGCATGACAAAAACAGGAGCCATCATAAATGCATTGAGGACCGTACCAATAGCCATCAGGTAAAATACGATCAGTACAGTGGAATCATGTTCACGGGCAATTGACAGTGTAATAATGGCAAAAGCAGCAAAAATACCGGAAAGGAGACCAATAATATCGCCTTTATTTATATGAGAAAAATCGGGAAAGATCACCAGGTAAATTCCGATCATGGCAATAACCAAAAAGAGGAAAGAAATTTTGTGCAGTTTTTCGAGTTTGAAAAGCGGTGCCACCAGGAAAACAAACACAGGATAGGTCATGTTCAGCATATTGGCATTTGTGACCGATGAATGTTCCACCGAATAAAAGAAAGTAATAAGGGCTGAAAAACTGAGGATGGCACGGGCAACTACAAGGGGGATTTTTTTGGGGATAAATGAAGTTTTTGTTTTTACCATGTATAATGTTGCCAGGATGACCCCGAGGATCACCCTGCAAAATGTAATTTCAATGGCCGGAATATCGGAAGTGTTAGTGACAAACTTGACAAACACCGTAGCCGAGGCAAAGCAAAATTCAGCGAGTATTAAAAGATAGATTCCCCTGTTCATTTGTTCATTTGTTGATTTGCTGATTTGTTGATTGTTTAGGCTGAAGGCTGAAGGCTGAAGGAATTGAACCGCAGAACCGCAGAACCGCCTTTAGATTTGAATCATATTTTTTATCTTAAATATATGATGTTGAAAAAGGGGGTTCTAGGGGGAGTTCATAACTTTGCTTTTTGTTAATAACCAAAACCGGAGGAAACTAAGGTGAACTAAA
>JBGSSA010000060.1:0-76553 GCA_041737295.1 Bacteroidales bacterium
GCTCTTTGAGCGCCTCGATAGCTACTTGGGCTTTAAATGCCCCTGAAAATTTTCTTCTGTTTGCTTTCATGTTCCACTGTAAAATTAAGTTACTTTTTCAACTTAACCAGTGGTCCGAATTTTGGGGAGTATTATACAGATAACCTTCACATATGAGAAATATTGGGAAGATAGTTTGTCAACCAGAACCGTTGAACCATATGCCCTGAAAGAGTTTAGAAATCGTTGGTATGTTCTGGCCAATGATTTGAAAAACGATGTTGTTAAAAGTTTTGCTCTCGATCGGATTAGCGATCTGGAAATCAGTAAAAAGAAGTTTCAATTTCCCCAGGATTTTAACATATCCGATTATTATCGTGATTGCTTTGGTATTATGGGCCCAAATGAAGACAAACCAGAACTTATCATTCTTTCACTTGACCCTATCCAGGGAAAATACATCAAATCCCTTCCATTACATAATTCACAGGAGATCATAGTGGATAATGAAGATGAGTTAAGGATAAAACTTACTCTTTATATCACCCATGATTTTTATATGGAGTTACTCTCCATGGGAGAAGATGTCAAAGTTATTGAGCCAGCAAGCTTGATTAAAAAATTGAAGACTACATATTATAATTGTCTAAGTCTCTACTAATGGAAACCATTGATGATATAGTTTTTGAAATGAATATCATGTTATATGCCAAGGAATTCGATAAGGATAAATTCCAGGAATTATTGAACGAAATACGGGAGAAATACAATCCAAGAATTGCTATGTTGGATTTGGCATATTATAATATGGTCAGAAAAAAAGAGTTGTGGGATAAGAAAGTTGAAGCAGTCAGAAATTCAGATTTTGAAGTTGCGGCTTCATATCGTAAGCAGGAGATATACGGTCAGAATTTAGAAGAATTCAAAAAGCTATTTAAAATCAAAAAGTCAATTATCAGATATGAGAAGAGTTATCTGGTATACTTGCATGTTGGGAATGCGAGAAATGATGATAGAGTATGGGAAATCCTCAAAAAGTGAATCGATTATTCCAGGCTGGATAACATGTTTAGTTTTTCTGCCAAAACGAACATATTATAAGTGGTCAGCATAAAACAGCAGTTATAACTATTACACCAAGTATTTTAACTATGGAAGCCACCACAACAATTAACAGAATGTTATCTGGAAACAAAATATTTGTTCCTTCATATCAGCGAGCCTATTCATGGGAAACCCCAGGAGATAATTTAAGTAGTAATACTAACACACATACAGATGTATTTTTACAGGATTTGATTGACTACAATCATAGTTCTGCAAAAACACCTTACTATTTTGGACATTTCCTTTTTGAAGAAAAGTCAGGTAGTAATTTTGGAGTTGTTGATGGGCAGCAACGATTAACAACAATAGTTATCTTTTTATCAGTCCTATTCACCAGGTTAAAATCATTTAGAAATTTATCAGATGATGAAGAAGTCCTATATGAAAACATGATTAAAAGAAATTCAAACTATATTTTCGCTACTGTTGATTATGATAATCAGATCCTAAAGGATTACGTGATTGATCAGATAAAAAAAAATAAAAATGGTATAGAAACAGAATCTGCACAACGTATTGTAAAAGCTTTCGACTATTTTATCAAAGCATTTGAGAAGAAGGATGAAAATTATTTAGTTAGAATGCTTAAAACAGTAAGTGAGGCAACTTGTACAACTTATTCACTAAGAATTGAATCAGAAGCTATTCAAATGTTCATTTTTCAAAACACCAGGGGAAAAAACCATCAAATCTTGAAATAATCAAAGCATAGTTCATGATAATTTACAGCCTGGTGTTTTTTTAAGGGATATATATTAAGGAAGAAAATTGGAACTCAACTAAAAGTTGTATTAAAGGACCTGAACAAACATCTGATGATTGTCCATTCCCCATTACCCTGATGTATATAGGGGCTTCTTCTTTTTTGTTTGGCTTGCTGACCCGCAGATAAACTTTTAGTGAAAAATTATTCATGCTTATTACATTATTTTTTGTTCCCTGCATGGGAATACTCATTTATATACCGAAGAATCAGAAAAGTCCATTTTTTTTGAGGTGGTATGCATATAATAAAAAAGTGCACTGGAAAGTGCACCACGGAATATGCGTTTTTATGATATTATTTGAGGTGGCATAAAAAACAAAACCGCCCCAGATCGGTGATTTGGAGCGGTATTTGCGGAAATTTGAGTCTTTGAAATGTTGCCCTGCTAGGACTCGAACCTAGAGTCTTCTGATTCAGAGTCAGACGTGTTAACCAATTACACTACAGGGCAGTCTCTCTGCTTTTTCCGGAAAGGACCATCAAACATCCAACCGGCCGGAAAAAGTGAGGCAAAAGTAAAAAGTTAATTGGTGATTTCAAAATAATAATTGAAAAAAGGGACTGGGGACTGGGGACTAGGGACTAGGGGCCCGGTTCAGGTAGCGGAATAAGCCGTACAGTCAATCAGTTAACTATTTTGGCAGATAGTGATTTTATCAGGGCAAGGAGCATCCTCATAATTTCTTCTAATGCTATTTGTAGTTGTTGTTTTTGCTCCAGGCCAATATATCCAAGGTTGGAAGAAATAATAAATTGGGTCTCCAGTTCAGCCGCAGAACCCAGGGATACATACAAAAAATGCAAATATTCTTTTGTGGTTTTCCTGGCACATCCTTCGGCCATATTAGAGGGAATAGAAACGGCGGATCTTCTTATCTGGCTGGTAATTCCATACATTTCCTCCCTTGGGTACGATTTTGTAAATTCATAAACAGAAGTGAAAAAGGCAATACTCTTTTGCCATACAATAAGATTTTTGTGTGTTTCCATAACGTTAAAAATTTAGTCTGGTAATCTAAGAAAATAGAAAAAAAATAAACAATTGGCAAACCCAAGTCCCAGTCCAATCCCAGGTTTGATCAATATTGCAATTTATTCTTTGGGATCTTCCCAGTCCCCAGTCCCTAGTCCCCAGTCCCTAGTCCCCAGTCCCCAGTCCCTAGTCCCTAGTCCCTTCTAAGTTCTTGAAGCAATCTTCGCCCAGTTGTCCTTCAGGGTCACCGTACGGTTATACACCAGCCTTGATGCCGTGGAATCTTTGTCAACGCAAAAATACCCGGTACGCTGGAACTGGTACTTTTCACCCGCCTTCGCCGATGCCAATGAAGGTTCAGCCTTTGCCGTAATTATTTTCAGGGAATCGGGATTCAGGTTCGATTTCCAGTCGAGCCCTTCTTCCACCTCATCGGGATCATCTTTTGAAAACAGCCTGTCATACAGCCTGACTTCCACATCCACCGCATGTTGCGCGGATACCCAATGGATGGTTGCCTTGACCTTCCGGTTAGAGCCTTCCAATCCGCTTCGTGTCAACGGATCATATGTGCACCTAACCTGGAGAATCGAGCCCGTGACCGGATCCTTATCAACCCCGGTACACATCACAATATAACCATTCTTAAGCCTGACTTCGTTTCCGGGTGACAACCTGAAAAACTTCTTTGCAGGTTCTTCCATAAAATCGTCCGCTTCGATGAAAACTTCCCTTGAAAAAGGCATTTCACGCATTCCTGCCGATTCATCCTCAGGATTGTTTTCAGCGTCCATCATTTCTGTTTTTCCTTCAGGATAATTTTCGATCACTACCTTCAACGGATTGGATACTACCATTACCCGGCGTGCAATTTTATTCAGATCGTCGCGCAGGCAATGTTCAAGCAAGGTCAGCTCAATTACATTCTCCCGCTTGGCAATACCCACTGTTTCAGCAAAATTGCGCAAGGCCTCCGGGGTATACCCCCTTCTTCTGAGTCCGCAAATAGTTGGCATCCGCGGATCGTCCCAGCCATTCACAAGATCCTCATTTACAAGCTGCAACAATCTTCTTTTGCTCATCACCGTATAATTCAGGTTCAGTCGCGCAAATTCAATCTGCCTGGGCCTGTAATCCCCTTCGGCAATCTGGTCAAGGCACCAGTCATATAAGGGCCTGTGAACCTCGAATTCAAGTGTACAGAGAGAATGGGTGATCCCTTCTATATAGTCCGACTGTCCATGTGCCCAGTCATACATCGGATAGATGCACCATTTGTTCCCTGTGCGGTGATGGTCGCAGTGTTTGATCCGGTATAAAACCGGGTCGCGCATATGCATATTCGGTGAACTCATGTCGATTTTTGCACGCAATACCCTGGTGCCATCTGCAAATTCACCGTTTTTCATCCTTTCAAACAGATCAAGATTCTCTTCAACCGACTGGTTGCGGCAGGCACTCTCCTTCCCCGGCTGTGTAGGTATACCCCTCTCGGAAGATATATCTTCAGCGCTGGTTTCGTCCACGTAAGCCTTGCCTTTCCTTATCAATACAATGGCCCATTCATACAACCGGTCAAAATAATCGGAGGCATAATGTGCTTCTCCTTCCCAGTTAAATCCAAGCCACTGAATATCTTCACGTATAGAATCAACATATTCAACATCCTCGGTAACGGGATTGGTGTCGTCGAACCGCAGATTGCATTTGCCGTTGTACTTCTGTGCAATGCCGAAACTCAGGCAGATGGCCTTGGCATGACCGATATGCAAATAGCCGTTCGGTTCCGGCGGAAAGCGTGTGTGCACCCTGCTGTTGTTCTTACCCGCGCGAAGATCCTCTTCAACGATTTCCTCGATAAAATTCAATGATTTAATTTCTGTATTATCCATTCTATTTGTTTTATTCCAACCAGTATAACCTAACCCGCAAATGTAAAAAAAACTGACTATGGTTATTACAGCTTGAAAAGATTATTTTTGTGCCTTGACCCGAACCAACGGAATTTAACTATTCATGGCACAACTGACACTGCAAAATATGGAGTTTTATGCCCATCACGGGCATTTCAAAGAAGAAAACATCATTGGTGGCCGTTTTCGCGTTGATGTTGTCATTGAAACGGATATCAGCAAACCAGCTGCCAGCGATGACCTCAACGATGCGGTGGATTACAGCCGGGTATATGAACTGGTCAAAAGGGAAATCCACCAGGTCTCCCGGATTATCGAGCACGTAGCCGGCAGAATTGCTGATGCCATCCATGCCGAATTTAAAGACATTGGCCCGGTTACAGTGACCGTTTTCAAATTAAATCCGCCTGTAGGCGGGAAAATGGATTATTTCAGTGTGACGGTAACACGATGAAATTAGCCCCTGTAAATACAAAAAATTGCCCTGAATGTGGCATCCCGTTTACCTGCAGCGGTGACGATGACTGCTGGTGCGAAAACATCAGGATCAATAAGAAGGAATTGCTGATCGTAATGAGCAAATACAAGGATTGCCTTTGTCCGGATTGTTTGCGAAAATATTCCGAAACAGCACCTGATCTGTTGCCTGGCCCTTCAAATCCTTAAGTTTACTGGCTTTTACTATTTTGCATGTTAAAACTCAACCTCTTGAGATTAATTTCCGTACACTGTTCGTATGAAACTCTAATCTCAAACCAAATGAAAAGATTTTTCGCTTACATGCTCGGCCTTACCCTGGTATCAGCAGCATTTAGCCAGGATTCCATCAAGATTGGATTCAGTGTCGGGGATTTCTCTTCTGACCGGTGGAGCCAGGAACCGCAGATATTCAACGAAGCTGCCAAAAAGCTGGGAGCCAAAGTATTATTTGAATATGCCTATGGAGATGCGGCAAAACAGCTTAGCCAGGCGGGTTTGTTGATTGCAGCCGGGGTAAAAGTCCTTGTCGTATTTCCTACCAGCGCTGATAATTGGGAAGGAATAATTGCCCTTGCCCATAAATCGGGTGTAAAAGTGGTCGCCTATGAGCGGATGCTTAAAAATGTGGATGTAGATTATTATTTCTCATTCTACAATGAAGATGTTGGAAGGCAACAGGCAAAATATGCCGTGGAACACCGCCCGAAAGGGAATTACATATTACTCGAAGGACCGACAAATGATATCAACTCCCTCCTGTTCCTCAAGGGACAGAAAGAAATCCTGAAACCATACGTTGACAGGGGAGACATTAAGATTGTACTCGAAAAGCACCTTGATACCTGGAATTCGATTGATGCCTATAACATGGTTCAGGCTTTTATGGAAAAAAATAAAATCCCTGTGGATGCTATAGTTGCAGCCAATGATGAGCTGGCGGGCGGATCGATCATGGCGCTGGAAATGGCCCAGACAGGCGATCCTGTTGTCATAACGGGGCAGGATGCAACCCTTGGCGGCTGCCAGAATATACTGGATGGCAAACAAGGTATGACTGTTTATAAATCAATCCGAAACCTGGCTACCCAGGCGGCTACAACCTGCGTACGGCTAGCCCTTGGCGAAACTGTAAGCAATATCAATTCCGTATTGAACAACGGTAAAAAGGATGTACCGGCTATGTTACTCGACATTGTGGTGGTAGACAAAAATAATATAAAACAAACCGTCATAGCCGAAGGATACCTGAAAGCCGAACAGCTCCGTTTCGGACAGTAATACAGGTAAGGTTTTTATGAATTTGAATTCAGATTTATTTATGATGAGGGGCTCACCGCCCCTTCTTTTTTTTTAAACAGTTCGGCACAGGCTCCAGCCACGAGGTTCGGCACAGGCTCCAACCTTTGCCGTAACTATTTGTGCTGTTAAAAAATCGCCTGCCACAATGCCCTGAAAAAATAAACCGCCAGAACTACCGACAACGCAATTTTCATCAACGTCCCCGCGATAAATCCGATAAACGAGCCGAAAGCCGCTCTCAATGCCTGGCGCGATTCCTTCCCGGCATATATTTCACCGATCCAGGCGCCAATAAACGGTCCGCCCAGTATCCCGAAAAGGCCAAGCGGTCCAAGGACTATCCCAAACAAGGGCAGCAGTATCATTCCAACAATTAATCCAATGGTGCTACCCCTTACACCCGCTTTCGAACCACCAAAAGTTTTTGTTCCCCAGATTGGGACAATGTAATCCAGTACCGCTACCACTGCGACAATAATGGCAAGAATTACAAGCATCCTGGTTGAAAACGAGGCAAACCGTGTCCAGTGGATCAGCAGCAACCCCAGGTAACTGACAGGGGGTCCGGGCAGTCCGGGAAGTATACTGCCCAGGATACCGAGAAGTATACAAATGAAACCGAATATCAATAATACATAATCCATATAAACAAAGTACTAATATTAATCCCAGTTCCCGGATTGTTTGCCTGAAATTTCTTCAATATTCAATTTAAGGATAATGATATTTTGAATGTGATTTTCCTTATAATCGTTTTTCCCGGTTTTACCATAATGGGACATAATCACATCAAGGCCTTTCTTTTTTTCCTCATGTCTGGTGATGAATTCAATTGTGCCATAACCGATGAGGGACCTGTATCTCGATGTCCATTCGCAGGGAATTTCGTCCCTGATAATTTCATTGTGATTTTCTATTTCAAAACACACCCGGCCGTTTTGTTTTAAGAGTTCAATCTTTTTCCCTGTCGATGCGGAATGGAAATAGAGAGCATTATCCGCGTATCCGTAATTCAACGGTACCATATACGGCCTGTCCCTGTCAATCATGGCGATCCTGCATATGTCAGAACCTGCCAATAACTGTTCCATAATTTTCCTGTCTGTGATTTCCTTGTCCTTCCTTCGCATATGAATACCTGTTTGAGTAAAATAAACCGAAATTTACCAAAAATATACTTATGTTCATGGAAGTTCGGCGCAGGCTCCAGCCTGCGACGCTCCGTATCTGCAGTTCGTCGTAGGCTCCAGCCTGCGACGCCCAATATTCTTTGAAATCCTAAATAATTTTTTACCTTTGCCGTCTGTTATCAGCAATAAAAGCTGATCAAACATTGGTCTCTTGGCCGAGTGGTTAGGCGGCGGTCTGCAAAACCGTATACGGCGGTTCAAATCCGCCAGAGACCTCAACCCATCTGAATCCCCTTGAAAATCAAGGGGATTTTTAATTATGGACCTGTCTTGGGACATTTGGGGCAAGTGGTCTAACATTTTCTTTAAAATATTTATATATGACTAAAAAACAGGAAGCCTATTCAAATATATTTGTTTTTATGCAAAATGTTCAAAATATACCTATATTTATGCAATATAATTTAGTTTTATGCAAAAAGATCAAAATTTTAAACTATTTAATATATGTCTGAAAAACCGATTGGAAGCACATGGTTAAAACAGATCTATCAGCTTTCAAAGTTTAAGTTGTCTCATGAATCTTATCTTGGTACAAGATCAAAAGTTGAAGTACTGCCGGATGGGACAATAATAGAAACCTTTCAGAAGGCGCAGTATGCTCTTAAAGCAGATATTCCTTTAAGCCATTTTGAGTTTGCACTGAAGTATGATGATGTTCAAATGAATTTTTTTCAGGCTGTTCTAAAATGTATACCTGTAAAAGATATCGGTGAATTTATAAAATCTGCCCCAAACTTTAAATATTCCAGAAAGATCGGATTTTGGTACGAATTTTTTACTGGAGAACGCATTCCCATTGAAGATAGACCAAACATCAATTATGTTGATTTGATCGACTCTAAACGTTATTTTACTGGTGTAATTGTTAAGAACAGCAGGTGGCGTATAAATAATAATTTATTAAGTGATGCAGGCTTTTGTCCTACTATTAAGAGAACGAATGCCATTTCAAAAGCGCTGGAACTTGATTTTTCTGAGATGCTCAGGGAGCTCAAAAAAAACTATTCCCCGGAGGTATTAAAAAGGGCCAATGATTATTTATATAAAAAGGAAACACGTTCATCTTACAAAATCGAAAAAGAAGAACCAACACCAGAACGCATTGAAAGATTCGTTAGTTTATTAAGTAATGCTGGTAAGAAAGATATTAGAGAGCTGCTTAGTAAGAAATCTCTTGTAACTTTACAGAATCAAATTGTTGATCCACGTTTTGCCGCGACAAGCTTTCGTAATTTTCAAAATTACATTGGCCAAACAACATGGAATTATGATGAGATCATCCATTATGTTTGTCCGCCACCGGAGTTTATTTCAGATTTAATTAAGAATCTTTTAGTTACTGCCATTAAAATGGAAGGCGTTAATCCAATTGTCCGGGCAGCAGCTATTGCTTTTGGATTTGTTTTTATTCACCCATTTGAAGATGGAAATGGAAGAATTCATAGATTTCTAATACATGATCTTTTATCAAGGGATAATTATTTACCTTCAGGAATGATAATTCCTGTTTCTGCTCATATGTTAAATAATTTGAAAATTTATGATGACGCTCTTGAAGCTTATTCTAAGCCACTTATGTCTATTATCAAGTATAAAAAAAATAAAGAACAGAAATTAATCGTTTTAAATGCTTCTGAAGTTGAGGGATATTTTAGGTTTCCAGATTTAACCACACAAACAGAATACCTTTGTAACGTAATCGAAACCTCGATATCCCATGACCTCACAGTTGAACTTGACTTCTTACAAAACTATGATGAGGCTAAAGAATTAATGAAACAGAGGATCGATATGCCAGATAAACTTATTGATTCATTTATCCGATTTACTCATCAGAATAATGGGGTTTTTCCAAAAAGGAGAAGAAATACTTTCCAGATGCTAAATGATGATGAAATACAGGCACTTCAGTCTATTTTTCAGGATGTCTTTAGATTAAAAAAATAGTCAGTTTCGGCTATCTTCTATAAATATCTTAAATTATGCAATAACATTCTAAAATATTAATATTTATGCATAAATATTTGTTTTTGTTTTAAGAGTTCAATTTTTTCCCCCTTTAAACACCTTGATTGCCTGTTCTGAATCATAATGACGAACCAAGTTCCTTTTATTTCATTTTAACCTGACCAAAATATTTATCAAGCCAATCAAGACTTTCTTTGATCATTTCTTCCTTAGGTATATAGTGATCTGTATCGTAAACTACCAGTCTTTTATGTTGATCGGAGGTTCCAAGATGCTTATAAAAAGGCAGAACTGATTTTTGAAAGTCAAAACTGAAATCAAATTTTCCATTAAGCATCAAAACAGGAATTTTGATTCTGGTTACATAATTAAAATTATCAGTTAATGGTCGGGCTTTATTACCGCTCAGCCCTCCAAGAAGAAGGATACTTATTTTAATCCTGTCTTCCACGGCGGGAATAATTCCTCCCAATCTCCCCCCCCAGCTATGACCATAGTATCCTAATTTCGAAGTATCGATATCGCTACGGGTCGTAAGATAATCGATGGACCTGCTCAAATCAAGTATACACTTTCTTAAATATTCCGAAGGGTTTGTTTGGATATCTACATTTCTTTCAAAAGTTCCTATATAAACCGGATACATAACAGCTCTTCCGCTTTTCAACATAAAGTCCAAAAACCAATTAGTTTGTTGATTATTTGTTAGATTTTGGTCAATATGCGCACCAGAGCCCGGAAAAAAAACAAGTGTTTGATAAGGTGCAGAAGCATTTTTGGGTAAAAACAGGTAAGCGATGAGTTTATCCTTGTCATATGCTGCATCAAGGGTAATCTTTTGAATTGTCCAGTCCTCCGCAGATTGGTCTGTAAAATCTATTTTTGCATTAAGGTCTGTTTTATCATAAAGGAACATGCTCTTAAGTATACTGAACTCTTAGTCAGCGTGTATGCTTCAGCAATTTTGTTTTTATTTATGAGTTGTTCGATTTGTGGCAATGCATGTTTGTAAGCCCATCGGATTCTCGACTGATGATGAACATAAAAAATGGCAGATAAAATCAATAAGAGTATTGCCATGCCTGAAAAAAGCTGTCCGACCTTCGAAAATTTGAATGAACCCTTCAGGTTTGACATTGTAATTAAACGCTTTTTATGCTTATCCCTGATTTTAACCCTGGGCAATTTTTCTTCGGATAAAATTTTGGTTGCCTTTACTATTTCACCAGCTGGGGAAAAACCTTCCATTAAATCCCTGATTGCAAGAGCAACTTTATTGATCTGGTTTCTGTAAATGGTACGGTTTAAATTGTCATGAGGTTTCTCCTCATTCCAACGGAGAGGCCGGTTTACCCCGGCTTCTTTATATATAAAGTCAATTCCTCGCAGAAAACTGCCGGTTATCGATTCATATTCTTTTATATCGGCTTCAGTAAGGTCATGAATTCGTATGGGTAAAACCCTGTTTGCCACATTCCCGTTTGAAATTTTCAACTTTAATCCGTAGGGATCTTTTAAAGCTGAATCAACAAAAGCCTTGAATTCATGTTCCCAGGCAAAGGATTTGGGATCACAATATGTTCGGGAAATGATCGGAATAAAAATGAGGCATTTGAGTTTTTCCTTTAAGGATGCATCCACATCATGCGTTTCAAGTAAACCATCATGCGGATTGATATCAAAATAAACTGAGATTTCTTCTTTAAAAGTTGATTCTAATTCAGTTTTTAGTGCCTCAACAAATTCACTCACCCAATGATCGCCCTTGTTGTCCTTCTGGCGGTAGCTTATGAATATATCATATTCATATCCGGAAATTAGGCAGGGCATGGGTAAAGTATTTGAAATAATGCAGTTCTGCTTATAAATTTAATAAAATGTTTGGAGATTTCACTACCCCGAAAGAACATTCTAACACTTCATGCATTATTATTCAGAATGGTTGCGATAAAAATCATTGCATATTCGTGCTACCTTTATAAGTGTAATATGTTATACCGCTAAAACTCCATACCATGAGAAGACACCTGATTGTTGCCTGCAGCCTGTTGCTTGCCGCAGGATCCTATGCCCAGCAATGGGTTAAGGTGTGGTCAGACGAATTCAATACACCGGGATTGCCGGATACCTCCAAATGGTCATACGATGTCGGCCCCTTCATGAACGGTGAAGCACAGTATTACACCTACCGGCGGATTGAGAATTCCCGTATCGGGGATACCGCCCTCATCATTGAAGCAAGGATGGAGGACTATGCCGACGCTTCCTACACCTCTGCAAGAATACTTTCGCGGTTTAACGGCGACTGGCTTTATGGCCGTATTGAAGCCCGGGCTAAGATTCCCACAGGCAAAGGATCCTTTCCGGCCATTTGGATGATGCCCTCAGAAAGTGTCTATGGCGCCTGGCCTTCCAGCGGTGAAATCGACATTATGGAGAATGTGGGATTTGAACCCGACAACATTTACTCCACAGTGCATTATTACGGTACGGATGGCTCCGGCCATCAGTCATCCGGAACCCATGTCAGCCGCACTGCCCCCTATAATACTTTTTATACCTATGCCATTGAATGGACCCCTGATAAAATCGACTGGTTTATCGACAACGACAAGGTTTACACCTACACCAAACCCGCCGGATCAGATTATCGGTTGTGGCCGTTTAACAGCAGGTTTTACATGATACTCAACCTCGCGATCGGAGGACAATGGGGTGCGCTCCAGGGAATTGATCCCAACATTTTCCCTTTGAAACTCATCGTCGATTATGTAAGGGTATATACCTGGCAAACTGACGAAGGTCCTTATTCCCTGACCATTGAACCTGTTACCGGAGGTACTGTTGACGCCTCCCCCAAGCAGGAATCCTATGCCGCAGGTACGCCTGTGCAGCTTACCGCCAGTGCCGATGCAGGCTACTATTTCGGAGGATTCCTTTATATGGGCAACGCAAATCCGCTTACCATTGAAATGGTGGAAGACCGCACAGTAATTCCCCTGTTTTACAAAAATAGCGAACTGATTAAAAATGGCACCTTCGACAGGGGCATTACAGGCTGGAATAACCTGTATATTAACGACCCTGTGCACCAGGCTGCTGCTACCGACTGGCAGGACGGAGTGTATGTATTCCGGGTAATTAATCCGGCTGCTGAATGGTGGCACATGGGTGACCAGTGGCTGGGAATTCCGGCCGTAAGTGGAAGGACTTACCTGGTGTCATTCGATGCCTGGGCAGACAACCCCGGTCAGCTTGGACTCAGTTTTGCAAGAAACTATGGCAATTATGACGTATATTATGAGAATCCTTCTGTTGCCATAACACAAACCAAAACCAGGTACACCTGGCAGTTCACCTTTAACAGCACATCTGATAACAATTGCAGGCTTTATTTCGGAATGGGCCGTTTTACGGGCAAGGTCTATCTCGACAACATCAGTATGACCGAACTTGTTGCCACCCCGGTAAATGACATTCTTAAACCCGGGCTGCCTACCGTTACCATGGGTACCGAACCGTTGACCGGAAGGGTGCGCGTAGAAATTCTTATGGTGCATCCTGAACATGTCAACCTTACCGTATGCAACCTTCAGGGTATTGAAATGGCAATCCTTTACAATGGTCACATGAATGCAGGGTCCAACGTCCTTCACACGGAGCTGGACCGAACACATATGCCGGCCGGCATCTATTTCTTAAGACTTAAAAGTAGTGCGGGTGGTACTTCCATTAAATTTTCAATGCCTTAACACTGGTGAATGCCGTACCTTCATCAGGCCTGGGGCTTACAAGCAAAACCTCCTTATCAAAAAATGTTTCCGGGCGCCGGAAAATTGGTGTGGTTGAATGGATCCCTTAGGTTCCGGAATTTTATCTGAAGTCTTAGGCTTTGCGCTAAATATTGATAAAAATAAACTTGATTTCAATTTCAAATTATTGTAAATTTTCATGGGTTAAAAGAAACCCATTTATAGTATTCACTTTATTATATAACCAAAAAGCAACAACCATGAAAATAAAACTACTTTTTATTTTGTTGTTTTCAGCATTCACACTGATTTCGAATGCACAGGTACTATTTGATCCCGCTACTTATCCTGAGGATTCACTCTCTGAGGGGATGGCTCTTGATACTATTGACGGTGATGTTTACGTACGTATTATTTTAGATGAATGGAATACGTATATTAAAATTAATCCCACCATCGCAATCAACGAAAAATCAACCCATTTCCGGACGGTTGCCAAACTGGGGGCCGGCGTATCCGAGTTTCCGCTTGCCACCATAAACACTTTCCTGAAACTGGTTGATGTGAACTATGCTGAATTGGCTGCAGCCGGTTCTGCCAGCAGTGCCACCTTCGCCAAATACCAGGTGCAGATTACAAAAATCGATGAGGTTGGGTACATACAGGTTGCCGGCCAGGAAACCACTAACTGGAGCGCCGTCAATGGGGACACCCTTTGGCTGGGAAAGGTAACGGCTGTTGAAGTCGATCCCCATACTATTTTTGATCCTGCCGTTTATGATCCTGACTTGTTGCCCGATGGCGCCAGCATTGTGGAATCAGAAGGCGTCAAATATTGCCAGGTCATTCTGAATACGGGGAATACTACCATCTCTACCTTCCCCTTCACGATTGGCAATGATGTCAATTATCTCAGGACAAAAATGAAATATGGCGCCGGAGTGTCTGGTGTGGAGATATCAGACATCAGTGTCAATGCAGATATCCTCAGTCCGGAAGGCACCCTGCTGAGTCCTTCGGTAATAACTTCCCTCGCCAGTCCGGATTGGTCAATCTATAAAAAGCCGATCAACAAAGGACAGGTCGGACAGCTGAAAATTACGGCTTCGCTATGGAATGGAACTCCGGTTGTTGGCGATACGGTTTGGATCGGGAAAGTGAGGGCTATTAACGTTGAACCCGGTGTAATATTTGACCCTGCCCAGGCTGACCCCGATGAATTACCAGCCGGGACTGAAGTTGTCAGCCTTGGTGGTACGAAATACCTGCAGGCTGTTTTAAATGGCTGGAATTCTTCTATACCTGTCGACCCGGTTCTTGCAACAAATGCCAATTCTCATTTCAGCACGGATGTAAAATTCGCTGAAGGTTCTTCGGGTTTTCCGCTGAACAAGGTACACACCTTCCTCAAGCTGGCAACGGCTGACTGGGCTGAACTGGCTGCTGCAGCATCTGCCAGCAGTGCTGAATTCAAGAAATACAGCGTTCCAATAACGACCAAGGGAATGATTGCCAACTTCCAGTTTGCAGGCCAGGAAACGACAGACTGGAATGCCGTGACAGGTGATACCCTGTGGATTGGCAAGTTATTTTTTGAAGATATGGCTGCCCCGTCTGCCCCGGGTAACCTGGCTGCAAGCGTTGACACTTCTTCCATAAATCTCACCTGGGATGCTTCAACAGACAACGCAAGTGTAAGCGGTTATGTTGTATCCCAGGATGGAGAGGTACTGGATACGGTAACACAGAGAAAGTTTGAAGTTACCGGATTGGCCAATGGCACCTATACTTTCACCGTTATGGCTATTGATGCGTCCGGAAATCATTCAACGGCAAGTTCAGTTGAGGCAATCGTTTCAATGCCAACCGGGGTTCACGCGCAAACCTCTGAAAGGTTAAAAGTCTATCCCAATCCGGTTTCTTCAACCTTGCACGTAAATCGTGTTCAGGATATCCTTGAAATTAATATTATTACCATGACGGGTTCAACGGTAAGAACGGTTCATAATACCAACATGGTTGATGTTGCTGATCTAAGGGAAGGACTATACCTGGTGCAGGTTAAAACACCTTCCGGCGTCTTTTCCACAACGTTCATAAAGGAATAAAATTGATTCGGTAAGTATTCCGGGGCTGACTATAAAACAAGTCAGCCCTTTTTCAATATGCTCCCGACATCAATGGTTTTTTTTAATGCAGGGCATAGACACAGCTATCCGCGCTTCCGAAATAAACCATGCCGTTCATAACGGCGGGTGAAGAAAGAATGGAGCCAACTGAATATATGCGGTCCACCGATTTCATATTGGCCTCATACGTATTTACGGTGAATATTTTTGGATAGTTGAATTCTCCGTTTTCGGCAAGTATTGAATCCCTGTTGGCTAACGATGATGGTGTCCGGAATTCCCAGATGGTTTTACCGGTTTTGGTTTCCAGGGCCATCATACTGCCCCCGTGGGTACCGAGATATAATATACCGTTTGTCACGGCCGGAGAAGAAAATCCAAAGGTTTTGCAGTCGCCGGTATACAACAGCTTTCCGCTGTCGGCGGATAAGGCATTTACTTTATGTGAATCCGATGTTTCATAATAAAGCGTATCATTGTGTACTGCGGGTGTGGCAATTACCCA
Organism: Bacteroidales bacterium; assembly: GCA_041737295.1. Classification (GTDB taxonomy): domain Bacteria; phylum Bacteroidota; class Bacteroidia; order Bacteroidales; family UBA10428; genus UBA5072. Next base: position 16,065 of record JBGSSA010000060.1, read on the forward strand.
TGAACCATTGTTGTAATATTTCCATTTCAATTCACCTGTCCCGGCATCAATAGCCCAGACATGAGCATCACGGCAACCGGAATAAACAACATCGTTATAAACAACCGGGGATGACTGAAAGCCAACCTGGTTGTAATAGACCGTGTCAATGCCGGTTTTGAACTTCCATTTCAACTTACCGTCTGTTGCATTCAGTGCATAGAGGTAGCTGTCCCAGCTTCCAAAATACACGGTCTGGTTTGAATAAGCAGGTGAAGAATGAATAACATCACCTGTTTTGAATTCCCATTTCTTTTCTCCGGTAGTTGCGTCCAGTGCATAGAACACGCCCTCACCGCATCCAACATAGATAAGGCCATTGGCGAATACAGGAGATGAAAGGAACATATCCCAAGGGTCATCCAGATTCCTGTCCTTTTCAGGCATTCCATGTATGCCGGGGGCTGAAAATACTTTTTCTCCGGCTGTTTTGAATTTCCATATTTCATTTCCTGATTTCTGATCAAGGCAATACACATACCCGTCGAAACTTATAAAAGAAACTTTATTCTCATAGGCAGCTGCCGTGGAACTAATCCTTCCACTTGTCCGGAAATTCCAGAGCAGCTTGCCGCTCCGGGCATCAAGGGAATAAAAGTAGCCATCATCACTGCCAATGAACACCCTTTTGTTGCAGATAACCGGGGATGAAAATATCCGGCCGCCGGTTTTAAAAACCCAGGCCGTGCCGGTAAGGCTGTCTAATCCACTGGTTTCATAAAACCCGGTATGCCCTGTATTATTTTGAAAAAAGGCTGTCTGGTTATCGGTACTGTTATTACAGGAAATCAGAACAGTACATATAAAAAGCAGTGAAAGTTTATGCATGGTAAATGGAAATTATGAATAGTACTTTAATAGACCGTTTTCAGGCATATATTCCCTATCATCCGATCCGATCATTATAATGTATATCCTATTCCTACATTAATATTGAATCCCGGAAACGGTTCAATATTGCTTGAAATGGCCTGCACGGCCTGTGAAAAAATGGAAACCGGAAAATTTCTAACGGAAAAAGAAACACGCGGAGCCACAAACAGGCCGTCATTGTTGTCGTTTGTGTTATCGTTGCTGTCATACCCAATATAAAATAGCTGCAAGGCAGCCGTGCATAAGATATGGTTTCCCAATGCCAAGTCTGTTTTTTCGACTATCGCGCTCACAAAATGTCCCTTCAGCGAATAGTCTTCCTGCCCCCGGTCGTTCCAGTACTGGGTCTGCAACGAGATGTTATGTGCAAACCTGAATGTAGCGGCAAGTTCATAGGCAAAATACCGCTCCACCCGCAAAAACTCTCCCTCCGGCACCGTATACTTGCCGCAATAGGAGCTGATATTCATTCCTGTTCTTAACTCAAATTTTGGAAGGTTGATCAACTTAACATGAATCCAGTTATCGATAAACCAGGGTTTTAAATCAAGACCATACGCCAGTGTTGGATCATAGCTGAACCAGCCCTTGCCGACAGAAACAGAGGCCATAAGAGCCGGAGCGCCAAGAGAAAAGGCGGGTACCGAAGAAATGCCGTTGCTGTTGAGAGTGAACGTGGCTCCTGCTTTCAATTTTGATTTAGTACTATCTGTATTTTCAGATGCATATAATGCAGAGCTAAGAAAAAACAATACAAGGAAGAGTGATGCTTTTGCGGTTCTGATCATTAAACAAGTATTAGGTTACTTTAATGGTTTTACTGCGACTTCTTTAAAATAAGCCACAGAAAGGGAATCATGATTCTGAAGTCCGATATACCCTTCCAAAGGTCTTGGACCCCGTTCAGGCTCAAAATCCCTTGTCTTGGCCTGTACTTCATCCCCTTCCGTAAAATCGGTAACCTTTTCCCCGTTTACAAAAACAACGGTCCGGGGTCCGTCGAGCGTTATTTCCATCGTATTCCATTCCCCGGGTGCTTTCTGCGGATGAGCCATTGCCTTTGTCAACGAATAGAGTACACCGGTGCTGTGGTATTCACCCCCCACATGCCTTGTACCGTTGTCTATCTGTACCTCATACCCCTTATTTACAGCCTCCCATTCATCGGCAGGCTTTTCCGGGATACGGATAAATACTCCGGAATTGCAATCGTTATCCTTTACCTTGTAAACTACCCGGATTACAACGTCACTGAACTTTTCGGAAGGGTACAGGATCATTCCCATACCGCCGACCGTCTTTAAAAGACTATCCTCAACTTCGAACCGGCCCGGACCAACCTGCTCCCATCCGGTTAAATCTTTCCCGTTGAACAGTTGCCGCCAATTATTTTCCTGGCATGAACTTAACACGACAGCCAAAAATAAGAAGTAGTGTATTTTTTTCATTTTAAGGGAGGTTTTAAGTGTCCACGAATTTATAAAATAAGTGATTTGGAGATGTATAGATAGAAAGAATAATTATTATCTTTCATGACAAGCTGAAATTACCCCATTAAAACCAAAAAGCATGACCACTTCACGTCGGAATTTTATAAGGCAATCCCTCGCCGGTGCCGGAACAATCATGATAGCCTCATCATTCAGATCATTCGGAAACCCGGAACCGGAAATACAGGTATCCCTTGCCGAATGGTCATTCCACCGGGCCATTGAATCCGGAAAAATGGATCATCTTGATTTTCCTGCGAGGGCGATGAATGAATTCGGGATATCTGCCGTGGAATATGTAAACGGATTTTTTGGGGGTAAAAAGATGGATTTCAGGGAAGCCGCAAAAAATAAGGACTACCTCAATGAATTATTGAAAAGAAGCCGGGATGCCGGTGTAGTAAATCATTTACTGATGTGTGATGATGAGGGTCCCTTATCTGCTCCCGGTCAAAAAGAACGGCGTGAATCGGTGGATAATCATAAAAAATGGCTCGATGCCTCAAAAATCCTCCAATGCCGTACCATGAGGGTGAACCTGCACGGCGAAGGCACTTCGGATGACCGCAGGAAAGCATCCGTGGATTCACTGGGCCGCCTGGGTGAATACGCAAAACCGCTGAACCTGAATGTGGTGGTGGAAAATCATGGCAGCGTTACATCCAATGCAGACTGGCTTGTTGATGTCATGAAACAGGTTAACATGGAGAATGTGGGGCTGTTGCCCGATTTTGGCAACTTCTGCATAACCCATCCGTGGGGAACCATCCAGGAGGGCTGTGATGAAAAATACGACATCTATAAAGGAATACAGCAAATGCTTCCGTATGCCAAGGGTGTAAGCGCCAAAACCTACGACTTTGACGGGAATGGAGAACAACCCCTGCTCGATTATAAAAGACTCCTTGGTATTGTTAAATCTTCCGGTTTTAAAGGGTATATCGGGGTTGAATTCGAGGGAATCAACCAATCAGAAGAAGAAGGCATCCGGAACACACAACTCCTTCTGAAAAAATACCTGTAGCGAAAATCTACCCCGCGAATACGGGTATTTAAGATGACTATGCATCGGTTCCCACCAATCTGAAAAATGCCGGCATTGAGTCTGGTAACTACCTGAATGCCTTCCCTGTTCCGGCCGATGAATTTGTGAATATGGAACATAAATTGGCAGGGGATCAAAACTCAGGAGAAATCGAAGTGATTGATCAGCAAGGTAGAACCGTTCAGCGTAAGAGGTGCACCACGAACGGCAAAGGTGCTGATAATAATATAAGATCAGAACCTTTTATGCCACCATTTGTTTTTATGAGAAATCTTAAAACAGCCAATTATGTATGTTATAGCGGGAGCATCAGGCAGCACGGCAAAAATTGTTGTACAGGAATTGTTATCAAATTCGAAAAAAGTAAAAGTCATCGGTCGCGATGCCGGTCACTTAAAACCACTGGTTGACAGGGGTGCAGAACCCCTTGTCGGTGATTTGACCGATGGTGGCTTCCTGAAAAAGGCATTTTCAGGTGCCGAAGCAGTATATATCTTGCTCCCTCCCAATCCCAAATCAGATAATTTCAGGGCCTATCAAAATACTATTTCTGACAATTATGTCGATGCTATAAAAAGCAATACCGTAAAATTTGTTGTAATACTCAGCAGCATCGGAGCGCATCTCAGGCAGGGAGCGGGCGTAATTGACGGGCTGGGATACCTCGAAGAGCGGCTTGGCGCTTTTAAGGATGTCAATGTGCTGAACCTTCGTCCCTCCTATTTCATGGAGAATCTGTTCACCCAGGTGTATACAATTAAACAGGCAGGGATTACCGGCTCCGCAGTAAGGGGTGATCTCCGGTTTCCCATGGTATCATCGGCCGATGTGGGAGTTGTAGCTGCCAGGCGGCTAAATGAACTCGGGTTTAAAGGGAATACGGTTGAATATGTGCTGGGGCCGGCTGACCTTTCCTATAATGAAGTGACGGGTATTTTGGGTAAAGAAATCGGGAAACCTGATTTGAAATACATTCAGTTTTCATATGAGGACGCAAAAAAAGCTATGACGGGTTCGGGATACATGTCAGAAAATATGGCTGACTTATATATTCAAATGTCCAAGTCATTCAATAACGGAACCGCCATGAATGATTACAAACGGACACCTCAGAACTCAACTCCTACGAGCATGCTGGACTTTGCAAAAGTTTTCGCCGGTGCATACAGGAATTCGTAGAATAATTCTCAGGGGCTTATGCAATCTGGTCGATATATCGCATTACAATTTCAGCGCCATACTTCCGGAATCCGTCAATTATGCTGAGATAGGCTGTAGCAAACCGTTCTGATAGTGCCAGGTCACCAAAGAGGGTCTCCGTTTTTATAAAAGCAAGGGGATCCTCTTTTACCGAAGCGAGGGCATTCTTATGCAGCAATTCTTTCATACTATCCTCAATATCCCAGGTATGTCCGGTTGTTCCCGCCAGTTCAAGGTACCAGCACCAGGCGGCGATGATGGTTGTGGCACGTTTGATTTCGGCGCCTTTTTCAAGATTCTCCCGGATTGTGGGTAAAACAAACTTGGGTATTTTTACAGAACTTTCCATGCATATCCCGGATAGATTGTCCTTTATATAGGGATTTTCATATCGCTGAATGAGGATATCCTTGTAACGGGTGAGATTTATTCCCTCTGCAGTTCCAAGAACCGGTGTTACCTCCCTGTCCATGAAATTGCGCAAAAACTCCGCGATGAGGGGTATGGTGACTGCTTCATCCACCGTTTTGCATTCATACAGGGTACCCATAAAACCGAGCAATGAATGACCGCCATTGAGGAGCCGGATTTTCATCTTTTCATAAGGCACCACGTCTTTCACGAATCTGGCGCCGACAGTTTCCCAGGGTGGCCTTCCATTGGCAAAATCATCTTCGATTACCCACTCCATATAGGGTTCACATACAACCGGACAGGCATCATCAATTGAGAAAACGGCTTTCAGGTTCTCCTTGTCTTTATTTGTAATTACCGGCATAATGCGGTCCACCATGCTGTTGGGAAAAGAAATTTCTGTATTGATCCAGTCGGTCATTCCTGGTTCCGCTTTTGCCACATAGGCCTGCAGCAAGCGTTTCAGCATATCCCCGTTCAGCGGTATGTTGTCACACGACTGAATTGTCAACCCTTTTAATCCCCTTACCATTCTCCGTTTGAGCGCCAGGGTGAGGTACCCGAATATGGTCTTTGGATTTTCCGGGTTTTTAAGATCGTCCCGGACTGCCGGTTCATTGATCAGAATTTCACCGGTTGCCGGATCAAAATTATACCCCAGCTCAGTGATAGTGAGGGTAATGATCTTAATACCAGGATCAGCTATTTTCTCCACAACAGCCTGCGGATCATCGGGAGCATACAGGCATTCAACAATTGAGCCGATCACCCTGGCCGTCAGGATTCCATCCGGCTCTGTGATCATCACGGTAAATAATCCATCCTGCTGAACAAGTGAGTCGACTATCTTGCGGTCGGATTCGGGAAAGCCAATACCGCAAATTCCCCATCCATTGTTCCCGGGCGTTTGCAAAACCATATCCGTATAAACGGCCTGGTGGGCCCTGTGAAAAGCTCCGACCCCGATATATACGATTCCCGTTTTTATAAGTGACCGGTCATACTCCGGAAATGCTGCCTCCGGTGGAAAAAGGGGGAGGTTTTTCGTGTTTAATTTAAATAACTGTTGCATAATAACGCACTTTAATACAATATTAACTGCTGTTTCCGGTAAAAATTGCGGCAACCGTCCCAAACGTGTGAAAACAAAACTTTGAGCTGTGAATATATTTAGTTAAATTTGTTAGAGTGCAAGCCAGTTGAGATATTTCATCCCCTAATTTTTAACTTTTTTCATGAAAAATAAACTCCATAAGAATAAATCTGCCGGGTTATCCCGTCGCCGGTTTGTAGGCATGTCAGCCTTGGGAACTGCCGGCTTTACGATCCTTCCGAGTTTTACCATAAGCGGACTCGGGCATGTGGCGCCAAGCGACAAATTATACATTGCTGCTATAGGGTGCGGAGGAGAAGGAGCAAATGATATTGATCATTATGCCAATGCCCCCAAAAAGAATGCGGAGATAGCCTTTTTATGTGATGTGGATGACAGGCAGGCTGCACCAAAAATAAAACAATTCCCAAAGGCCAGGTACTATCACGACTGGAGGGAACTTTTCGAAAAGGAAAGCAAGAATTTCGATGCTGTTTCAGTAGCTATTCCTGATCACAATCATGCCATCGTGGGGCTAGGCGCCATGCAGCTTAAAAAGCATTTATATCTTCAAAAACCGTTGTCGCATGACATTTACGAAACACGTATCCTTACGCAGGCGGCCAAAAAGTATGGGGTGGTAACCCAAATGGGTGACCAGGGTGCCTCATGCGAAGGGATGCAAACGCTGCGTGAATGGCTTGAAGCGGGCATACTGGGTGACATTGAAAGCGTGTATTGCTGGACGGATCGTCCCGTTTGGCCACAGGGAATTTCCTGGCCTTCCGTGCATCCGAAGGTACCCAAAGAACTTAATTGGGACTTATGGCTTGGCACAGCCCCGGATACCGAATATATCGATAACCTCGTACCTTTTAACTGGCGCGGATGGTGGCGTTTCGGAACCGGAGCCCTGGGAGATATGGGTTGCCATATTATGGGACCTCCCTTTAAACTCCTTGAATTGGGTTATCCCACCCATGTTACCTGCAGCGCAAGCACAGTTTACAACGGAATATTTACGGAGGCCGAATATCCTGAAAGCGGCCCGGTTTCCTCATCCATCCGTTTCAATTATACACTGAAAGACGGCAGGGAATTAAAATTATACTGGATGGATGGCGGCATTACCCCGGAACGACCTGCAGAAATGGAACCGGGTAAGAATATGAATGACATCATGGGCGACTGGCCGGGTTTGTTTGACTACGAGGGCGCAACCCTTTTCATCGGTTCCAAGGGAAAAGCAGCCTGCGGATGGGGTGGAAGAAACCCGATCCTCTTACCCCTGTCATTGAACAAAGTTATCAATGTTCCAAAAAAATACCCCCGGGTAGAAGGAGATATGGACGGACATTGGTGGCAATGGGTGGATGCCTGCATTGCCGGCTATGGCAATATGGAAGTCAGCTCTCCGTTTGAAGGCTATGCCGGTCCGCTGACGGAAACGGTGTTAATGGGCAACCTGCTCCTTCGGTGTTTTAACATGCGGGAAAAAGTTAAACGGAAAGATCCTGTTTACGGTGAAATGGAGGGCCTCGTGTTCCCCGGACGATATATTGATTATCATTGGGATGGCGAAAATATGCGGATAACGAACTTTGAACCGGCCAACCAATTTGTGAAGAGGGAATACAGAAAAGGATGGGGTGAACTTACCCTTTAACCTGTTTCACACTCCATGAGGATTCTCACTCCCTGCCTGTTTATACTGGCTTCATGTTCAGCGATTCATGAAACTTCCGATAAGATCGAGGAATCGCATTATGCATTATATAAGCAGAAGGTACTCCTGGTGCAATCCAGGAAGGCGAATAAGGTGATATTCACAAATCCTGCCAATACGCGCTATTACTTTCTCAGGGGGAAGCATTATGTTGACAGGTGGGCGCCTGGGGATACATTTTACATTGATGACAACCTGGAAGATTTTTACAGGCTCAGGTATTTCAATAACCATGAAGCGGATTTGTAGCAGTATCCGTTTTACTTCGCGGTTTTATAACTGATTGACATACCTGCACCCCGGTTATCCACCATGGTTTTATAGTTGGGAAGATTGCTGATGTGCTCGTAAAAATCCCTGGCACCAGACATTTCAATATTGTGTGCTGTAAAGCATCCTCCAACCACAAGGTGAGGATCCAGTGCTTTAAAATAATTTGTATACCAATCTTTATCGGCATCACTGAATATAAAGTCGATAGGCTCATTCAGTTTCGACACAAGTTCATGCGCGTCTCCCAGCCTGGCATCGATGTAATTCGACAACCCTGCTTTTTCAAAATTGGACAAGGCCTCTTTGTACCGGCGCTCATCAATTTCATAAGTGATCAACTTGCCGCCCGTTTTACTCATCGCCCAGGCTATCCAAACGCTGGAGTGGCCTGTGGAAGTACCTATCTCAACAGCACTCTTGTACTTGTTTTCCAAAATGATATCATACAGCAGCTTTCCGTCAGATGCGGGCACATTCATATCCCGCCACATGCTCGACTGCTTCTTCAGAAAATCATTTACCTTTTTGTCGAGTTCGCTTTCGGGCTGCTTAGCCTGTGCCCGGGTGTTGCTGCATATGAACAGGAGACAAATCCCTGTAAGCAGGAACAAAAAAATGTTTTTGCCTGATCTCATAACTCTATATTTAAGATTGGACTTTTCTCACGATGTTGTCAACGATGTTTAATGGTCAAAAGTAACCCTTTTTCAAGGATTATCCATTTTCGTACACCAACTGTATTAAAAGCGTACACTCCTGAGGCTATACAACCAGGTACAAATATAGCTTTATCTTTTTGTATTATAAACATATATACCTGTTGGCACGAATATTGGTTAAGTTCATCGGACAATTTCTATTTTTAAAAATTTCTGGTGATGTTTGCCAGTTTCTTCAAAGTTGCTTTCAGGATATTGGTTCGCGACAAGCTGAATACATTGATCAATATCTTCGGGTTGGCCATTGGCCTGGCCTTTAGTATTATTATATTCCTGTATGTATACAACGAGACAAGTTACGATCGCTTTCACAAAGACGCTGACCGGATTTACAGGGTCGGCATCAGGGGAGAAATATCGGACAACCGTTTCAATCATGCCGTTACACCGGCCCCTCTGGCAGAAGCACTAAAAAATGAAATTCCGGGTGTGGAAAATTCCGTGCGCATTGCCCGTTTTGGTGCCTGGCTTGTGCGGCGTGGAGACATAGGACACAATGAAGACAACATCATCTTTGCGGATCGCTCCTTTTTTTCGGTTTTTTCATTTCCCCTGCTGAGCGGAAATCCCGAAGACGTGCTGAGTAAGCCTAACAGTATAGTTCTTAGCCGTTCAGAGGCATTAACTTATTTTGGAAACGCTGACCCCGTGGGCAAGTTATTGAGGATTGAAAATGATTCAACCTATTACAATGTAACCGGGGTAATGGAAGATGTTCCTGAAAATTCACACATGCATTTTGACATGGTTGGCTCCCTGACCACCTTTGGTAAAATGTTACATGATGACCGCTGGGTCATCAATTATTTATATACCTATTTCACTGCCCGGCCGGGTTTTACGAGGGATACACTGAGTTCTGCCATACAGGCCCTGATTCCCAAATATGTGTTGCCCGATTATCATAAATTTCTGGGTATTAATCCCCAGACCGCAGGTGGCCGCGACGACAACTATAATTTTATTATTCAGCCCATTACGGATATACATCTCAGATCTACCTTCACCGCTGAATATGAACCGGTGGGCAATATCCTGTATGTATATCTATTCACTGCCTTGGCCATCATTATCCTTGTACTGTCATGCATTAATTTTATCAGCCTCACAACTGCCCGTTCCGCCGATCGTGCAAGGGAAGTCAGCATCCGCAAAATTGCCGGTTCTGAGAAAAATATACTCATCCGCCAGTTTCTTATTGAATCTTCAGTGCTTGCCTTTCTTTCCATGTTGCTGGCCCTGTTTATCACCGAGCTATGCCTGCCTGCCTTTAACCGTTACATGGGTCTCGATCTCAGGTTATCGCAGTTGCTGAATTCATCCGGTGTGGTGCTGATGATAGGCCTGATTCTCATCATAGGCCTGTTTTCCGGATTGTATCCTGCCCTTCATTTTTCATCCTTTGAACCCCTGGATGTGCTTCAGAATCACAGGCGCAAATATTCAGGAAGAACCTATTTCAGGTCCGGCCTTGTTTTATTTCAGCTTTTTATCAGTATAGGGGTGATCACAATGGCTGGCATTGTGATGGGGCAATACAAATACCTGATCCATAAAGACCTCGGGTTTGATAAAGAAAATCTCCTGATTATCAGGCGACCTGACGGATTAAAAAATCAGCTCGAGGAATATAAGAAGCAGATAAGCCGGTACCCGGGTGTCTTTTCAGTCACCAACAGTACCAGCATTCCCGGCAGCATCTTTCCCAGGATACCGTATTTTTTGGAGGGAAGTTCAGTTACCCGAAATTATTCCGCTTCTCATATTTTTATCAGTTATGGATTCGATTCTACCTACCAGCTCAGTGTAACCTCGGGCCGGTTCTTTGAAAGATCCCAGCCCGGGGATTCGTCTTCGTGTGTGATAAATGAATCCATGGCGAATAGGCTTGGAGGACAGGATCTGATCGGAAAGAACCTGGTACAACTGGCTGCTGTTCCTTCAAAAAAACACATTTACCGGATAATCGGCGTGGTAAAGGATTTTAATTTCGAGGTACTTGAAAACCCGGTAACGCCTATGGTGATGGTACTCATGCCCGGTAACCTTGAAGGATACCTGTCCGTAAGGCTTCATGCCGGAGATCCTGACCCTGCTATTCAAGATTTAAAATCCAGTTGGGAAAAATATACAACTGCATACCCGTTTGTTTCCTTTTTCCTCGATCGTGACCTGCAGAACCGGTATAACCGGGTGCGGGAAACCGGACGAATATTCTCGGTTCTTTCGATTGTGGCCATGCTCATTGCATGCCTGGGGTTATTCGGACTGGTTTCCTATGCTTACAGACGGAGGGGATTTGAGATGGGTGTGAGAAAGGCAATGGGTGCGGATCCGGGAACAATCATATTATTCGAGGTCAGGAATATAGTCCTGCTGCTGCTTGTATCCTCCATCCTCGCCTGGATAGGCGTGTATTTCCTTATTGATGCATGGCTTGCAGGCTATGCCCATAAAATCAGCCTGAATGCCTACTATTTCTTTGTGCCTTTTATGGCAGTCCTGCTGATATCGCTGTTTACGGTCTATTACCAGGCCCATGTTGCGGCACATTCCAATCCTGCGCCTGCATTAAAATATGAATAAACGCTTTTCAGCAGGAACCAATTCGCTTTACAGATATTTTGCCCAGTAATATTGCCTCGGTTCGGCATCATGAAATCCCAGGCTGTTGTACAGATGTTTTGCATTGTCATTATCCTCCCTGACTTCGAGGGTGATCTTGGAACATCCTATTTCCCGGGCCATTTCAATCACCTTCGACAGCATAAGACGTCCTAATCCCTTATTACGCCAGTCACTCGTAACAATAACATCATGTATATTCACAAATGGCTTTACGGTGAATGTGGCAAAATTAATGAAACTGTTTGTCAGTCCCACAAACCGGTCACCCGCCCTGGCCAGCACGATCAGTTTTGATTCATGCTGGCGCAGTCCCTCAACGAGCGCCACTTTCTGTTCCTCCGTATAGGGGATTCCATCTCCCATTTTATCGGCAATGTATTCATTCATAAGGCTCACAAGGGCCTTGCAATGATCCGGATTATTGAAATCGCAGGGAACAATTTCTATTTTATCTATCATAAGCTGATTTTATAAATTATCGGGTTAATGTACGAAAAAAAGATTAGTCTGTTAGGGGTTTAGGGGCTTAGGGGACGATGTCCCCCGCTGGCGGGGGCAGGGGGTGGATGGCATACAATATCCTCCCCCTACCCCCTCCTAAGGGGGACACCTCTCAGCATGAGTAACTGCAAAACTGCAGAACTGCAAAACTGCCATTAGCACATTAGCACATTAGCATATTAGCACATTAGCACATTAGCACATTAGCATATTAGCACATTATAAATATCTTTGTGTCCGTTAAAAGATAATGTTTTGTAAATGGAGGACATCCGGAATTTTTGTATTATAGCACATATTGATCACGGTAAAAGCACATTGGCTGACCGGCTCATACAATCCACGCATACCCTGGCGGACAGGGATTTTCAGGACCAGGTACTCGATGACATGGACCTTGAACGCGAACGCGGAATAACCATCAAGAGCCATGCCATTCAAATGGAATATGAGCAGGATGGTAAGAAATACATACTCAACCTGATTGACACACCGGGACACGTCGATTTTTCATACGAGGTATCCCGTGCCATTGCAGCATGTGAAGGCGCCCTGCTTGTGGTAGATGCCACCCAGGGAATCCAGGCGCAAACCATTTCCAATCTGTACCAGGCTGTGGATCATTATCTCGAAATTATCCCGGTTTTAAATAAAATGGATATGCCCAGTGCCATGCCCGAGGAGGTTAAGGACCAGATCGTTGACCTCACCGGTTGCAAGAGGGAAGAAATTCTGGAGGTCAGTGCCAAAACAGGAGCAGGGGTTGAGGCCATCCTTGAGCAGATCGTCAAGCGTATTCCACCCCCCAAGGGTGATGCAGAGGCTCCCCTCCAGGCCCTTATTTTTGACTCGGTATTTAACTCGTTCCGCGGTATCTACGCTTATTTCAAAATAATGAACGGAACCATCCGCAAAGGGGACCACGTTAAATTCGTGAACCAGGGGATGGATTATTACGCCGATGAGATCGGGGTCCTGAAACTGCGCTTTGAACCCCAGAAAGAACTTAAGGCCGGAAATGTGGGGTATATCATTTCCGGGATCAAATCCGCCAAAGAAGTAAAGGTGGGTGATACGATCACCCAATATGACAGGCCCTGTGATAAAGCCATTGCCGGTTTTGTGGAAGTCAAACCAATGGTATTTGCAGGGATTTACCCGATTGATGCGGACGATTATGAGGAATTACGGGCTTCGCTTGAAAAACTACAGCTCAATGATGCTTCGCTTTCATTTATTCCTGAATCATCAGCCGCCCTGGGATTCGGATTCCGATGTGGTTTCCTTGGCCTGCTGCATATGGAAATTGTGCAGGAGAGACTCGACCGCGAATTCAATATGGATGTGATCAATACGGTGCCTAACGTATCCTACCAGGTTATTACAAATAAAGGTGAAACGATTGATGTGCATAATCCTTCGGGACTGCCCGACCAGACATATATTGACGTCATTGAAGAACCCTATATCGAAGCGGAGATCATATGCCAGAGTGACTATGTGGGTCCGGTAATGAAATTATGCATTGATAAACGCGGTGTGCTGAAAAATCAAATTTACCTCACCACCAACCGCATCGAACTCCGGTTCGAAATGCCGCTGGCCGAGATTGTATTTGATTTTTACGATAAGCTGAAAAGTATATCCAAAGGATATGCATCATTCGACTATCATTATACAGGGTATAAACCTGCAAACCTGGTGAAACTGGATATCCTGCTGAACGGGGATATGGTGGACGCCCTGTCCTCACTGATCCATCGTGATAATGCCTACGCATTCGGCCGCAGAATATGTGAAAAATTGCAGGAGCTTATCCCCCGGCAACAGTTTGATATTGCCATACAGGCGGCAATCGGCGCCAAAGTCATTGCAAGGGAAACAGTGAAGGCGGTCAGAAAGGACGTGACGGCTAAATGTTATGGTGGAGATATAACCCGGAAAAGAAAGTTGCTTGAAAAGCAAAAGAAGGGGAAAAAACGGATGCGGCAGATTGGTAATGTAGAAGTACCCCAGTCAGCTTTTCTGGCTGTGCTGAAACTGGATTGATGCGCGTTTGGAAAACGCCCGCAGCTTATTCAGCTGCAGGAGCTTCGAAACGAATGGATTCTTCAATTTCGCTGGTGAGTGCATCCAGACTGTTCATTGCTTCGCTTACTTCCAATTCGGCAACTTCATGATTAATATCTACTGCCGGAGCCTCGAATTTTACTGCATTTTCCATTTCAGTATTTAATTCATAAAGTCTTTCATTGGCTGCGTTGACTTCCATTTCAAGATAATCAGCTGCAACATCTGCCGAAGAAGGAGCAACAAACCTTACCGAAGATTCAATGGCGCTAGTCAAAATATCCAGCCTGACAGAGGCTATGGCCATTTCGGCATTGTTTGCATGTCGGCTTCCGTTAGCACTTACCGGAACAAAAGCTGTTAACAGGAAAAGTGCCGAAGCGGCTACGCCCATTTTGGCGATCTGGTGGATGTTTATCGATGTTTTCATGGCTATATTGTTTTTTTGGTTTTGCATATCTTATGTGACAACCAAAATTACATGAACCATGCCAAAGTAATTATTTTGCTGTATTACTGTTACTTATGTATATTTAAGGATGTTTGACTCCTGTATTGTTTCATTACAGGGTTGTACGAAAACGAACAGCTCCCCTATTTCGGCTTATAATTCAACCCCGATCTCCATGCCGGTCCCAGTTTTCTCCCCACCCTGAAATAGTTGTTTGAATTGATAGAGAAAAGAATAGGATCCAGTTTACGGATATAGGGCCGCCCGTTTTTCAGGTATTTGCTTTCAGTATAGGATTCCACGATTTCCCCGATATAGATCTCGCAATCATTGCCCATGTCAATCGACCTCACCACCTTACATTCCAGGTTCAGTGGTGTTTCCTTTATCATCGGGGCGTTTGGAAGCTTTCCGTAAAAAACATCAAAGAGTGTGGATTTGTCAATCACATTCCCCGAATTGATACCCAGGTAATCCGTAACCTGCAACATGCGTGTATTGGGGATATTCACGCTAAAACACCCGTTTTCCTTAATTCCGCGGTTTGTATAGTGTTTTTCGATAAGTGCAATCGAGATCATTGCCGGCCGGTGCTGAACAATTCCACAATATGAAACTGTAATAAAAGTAGGCTTTCCTTCAATCTGCGTCCCGATAATCACCGTGGGCATCGGATACAGAAAAGGATATGCCCCCATGGTAATTTTTTCCATAAAAAAATCTTCCTATTTATCTGCCTTTAAAATTGAGATTGATAATTCTTTCAATTGTTCTGTTGATATTTCCGATGGAGCATCGGCCATTACATCGCGACCTGCGTTGTTTTTCGGAAAAGCGATAACATCACGGATCGAGTCTTCACCGGCAAAAAGCGATACAAGGCGGTCCAATCCAAATGCAATTCCGCCATGGGGAGGTGCACCGTACCGGAAAGCCTGCATTAAAAACCCAAACTGGTTTTCTGCTTCGGTATCGGTAAATCCGAGTACCTGGAACATTCTCTTCTGAAGTCCCTCCTCATGGATACGTATGGATCCGCCTCCGATTTCCACGCCGTTGATCACGCAGTCATAGGCATTTGCCCTTACTTTTCCGGGGTCGGTATTCAACAAATCAATATCTTCCGGTTTGGGGGACGTGAATGGATGATGCATTGCATAGAATCTTTTATTTTCCTCATTCCATTCAAGCAACGGAAAATCAAGTACCCACAACGGTTTAAATATGCCCTTCTTCCTTAAGCCAAGACGGTTTCCCATTTCCAGCCTTAATTCGCTCAGGGCTTTCAGGGTATGAATAAGCTCACCTGCCATCAGAAGCAACAGGTCGCCTGCTTTTGCTCCCGTGGTTGCTGCTATTATCTGCAGTTCTTCAGGTGTATAGAATTTATCCACCGACGATTTGAATGTTCCATCCGTATTACAACGGATATAAATCAGTCCCTTCCCTCCTATCTGCGGCTTTCTTATGAACTCCGTCAGTTCATCGAGCTGTTTCCGTGTATACTCTGAACAACCTTCAGCCACGATACAACCAATATATTCCGCGCTGTCAAATACAGCGAAATTTTTTCCTTTTACATGATCCGTTAGTTCCTTAAATTCCATCCCAAAGCGGATATCCGGTTTATCGTTCCCGTATTTTTGCATTGCTTCCGCGAAGGTCATCCGGGGAAAAGGCTCACTAAATCCGATACCCTTTACACTGCTGAACAAATGCGTTATCAGGCCCTCAAATACATTCAATACATCTTCCTGGTGAACGAACGACATCTCGCAGTCGATCTGTGTGAATTCAGGCTGGCGGTCAGCTCTTAAATCCTCATCCCGGAAGCATTTCACAATTTGCATGTACCGGTCAAAACCCGCCACCATCAGCAGCTGCTTAAAGGTCTGTGGTGATTGCGGCAGGGCATAAAACTGTCCTGAATTTACCCGCGAAGGAACAACAAAATCGCGTGCACCTTCGGGTGTTGATTTAATCAGGACGGGTGTTTCCACCTCAATAAAATGCTGGCTGTTTAAATAATTCCGTGATTCAAACGCCATCTGGTGTCTCAGCAACAAATTATTTTTCAGCGGGGGTCTTCTCAAATCGAGATACCGGAATTTCATCCTGAGTTCATCTCCGCCATCAGATTCTTCTTCGATGGTGAAAGGAGGTGTAATTGAACCATTCAGCACCTTCATATGCTCAGCCTGGATTTCAATATCCCCGGTGGGCATTTTGGGATTCTTGTTGCTTCTTTCCCTCACAATTCCGTCTACCTGAATTACGAATTCCCTTCCCATTTTGCGTGCTTCATTGCAAAGGGCCGGATCGGTGTCCATATTAAATATCAGCTGTGTAAGGCCGTACCTGTCGCGTAAATCAATAAACGTCAATCCGCCAAGGTCACGTGACCGTTGTATCCATCCGCTTAATGTTACGCTTTTGCCGGCATCCCCGATTTTTAACTCGCCGCAGGTATGTGTTCTGTACATTGTTATTGAAGTTTGTGGAATGCGAAAATATGAATTTAATTACAATATTTGCCATGTGATTAAACATGCCGTGCAGAATCAAGTGCCTCACCGGGCGTAAAAATAAACGTGAAATGAAAATATTCAGCGACGAATTTTTTATGAATGAGGCCTTTAAGGAAGCACAGCTTTCCCTTCAAAAAGATGAAGTGCCGATCGGGGCTGTGATTGTCTGGAATAACCGCATCATAGCAAGGGCCCATAACCTGGTGGAAACCCTGAACGATCCGACGGCCCATGCCGAAATGCAGGCATTCACCTCTGCCACCAATACAATCGGGGGAAAATACCTGGATGCATGCACCCTGTATGTTACTGTCGAACCGTGTGTGATGTGCGCAGGAGCTGCATTCTGGACTCAACTGGGCAAAATTGTATACGGTGCCGATGACCCTAAACGCGGATTCACCCTGGTGCGCCAGCCGCTGATCCACCCGCATACAGTGGTTCAGGGTGGCGTGATGAAAAAGGAATGCAGTGAGATTGTCAAATCTTTTTTTGCAGGAAAAAGGTAACCTGAAATTATTTAAAGGGAACTCAAATTTATAAGAAGTCCCTGCCAGTATATTAAAAGAAATTAGGTAAATTTGAGTAGAATAACTACTTAGCCTGATAATCGTTTTCCAAAAATCCTAACACTAAAAATCATGAAAGAACCCTTTTTAATGAAGGCAGTTGTCCGTATAGTATTTCCGGCTATAATCCTGCTATTTGTCCAGTCCCTGGCAGCACAGACAACACCCACAATACCGGATACATCAAAAATGACGTACAACCAGATCTCCGGCGGACTGAAATTATATGTATTTCCTGCAAAAGGTCAAAGTAAAAATCAGCAAAAGAAGGATGAATTTGATTGCTATATGTGGGCCATTGAACAATCGGGTATAGATCCGTTAAACCTTCCAAAAGTAACGGCCCCCGTTCAATCAGGCCCTACCGGTGGGGCTGTTGTGGGTGCCGCCAAAGGGGCTGCTGCAGGCGCTGCCATTGGCGCTATTGCGGGCGATGCTGGTAAAGGTGCCGCTATTGGCGCCACAGCAGGAGCGCTGAGAGGAAGGCAGGCGGGAAAACAGGGCCAGGCCCAGGCAAACCAGCAGGCCCAGGCTAGTGCTGCTGCCAGTGAACAGGCAATGAAGGATAACTTCAACAAAGCATTCTCAGTATGTATTGAAGGAAAAGGATACACAATTAAATAGCAGGGTAATACATCCCATGTATCAATTTAACAGGTAATTAAGTTGAAAAGAATTTTGATAAAACAATATAAATATTAATCATCATGAAACTACTCCTCCTTATCGCAACTATAAGTATTGGCCTGCTTTCCTGCACATCACCGGCCAGTAAAAAAGAAAAGCAACACCTGGCGCTTGCTCAGAAATATATGAGGGCAGTCGAAACCAAAAATGCCGCAGCAATGGATTCTCTTCTCGCCGACAATTATATCGGATATGGTCCTTCGGTAGGCGACTCTGTTAATAAAAAAGATGCAATCGACAACTGGCAGTATAATGCGGAAAACCTCTATGAATCCTTTGAATATACCCGTCATAAGAACATTGCAGTAACCGTTGAAGAGGGGGAAGCCATTGGGGATTGGGTACTAAGCTGGGCTTATCTCACCCTTAAATACAAAGACGGAAGAGGACCGGTGAATGTATGGGTAAATGTTGTATACAAAATAGATAACGGAAGAATTGTTCAAAGCCGGACCTTTTATAATGAGGCCGATGTGCTGAGGCAGTTAGGCTATTCCATGGAGCCCCCCTTAGAAAATTAGCAACATCAGCCTTGTCATTAATGCCTGTATAATAAATGAGACTGAAAATGTCACCTGTTAGCTTCCGGGACTTTCCAGCCTCATTTTCCATTATCTTCTGCCATTAGGGTATTTTTGATAGCTTTCAGTTCTGCAATCTTTGCTTTATCTACTTTAGGATATTGCAGATTCAGGGCAACAAGTGAATTAATAATAGCAGAAGCAATGACAATCCTTGCATAAGCCTTGCTATCTGCGGGCACCACATACCAGGGTGCCTTTTTTGTGGATGTATTCCGGATCATTTCCTCATAGGCATGCATATAGTCTTTCCAAAATGTTCGCTCTTTGGCATCGGCAGTACTGAATTTCCAATTCTTGTCAGGGTTGTCTATCCGTTCAATAAACCGTTTTTTTTGTTCATCCTTTGAAACATGCAGAAAAAATTTAACCACGATTGTTCCGTTCCGGATCAGGTATTTTTCAAAATTCCGGATATCCTTGAACCGATCTTTCCAGATATCTTTTGTGATCAACTTTTCATCAAGTTTTTGACCCATAAGGATCTCCTCATGCACCCGCACTACAAGCACTTCTTCGTAATAGGACCGGTTAAAAATGCCAATACGGCCACGTTCCGGCAATTGCTTCTGGCAACGCCATAAAAAATCATGGTCGAGTTCCTCGGAGCTTGGGGCCTTGAAAGAGGTCACCTGGCATCCCTGGGGATTTATGCCTGACATTACATGCTTAATGGCCCCATCTTTGCCGGCCGCATCCATGGCCTGGAAGATCAGCAGCACCGACCATTTGTCCTGGGCATATAAAATATCCTGCATGGTGGCAAGTGCTTCTACGCCAAGCTGTAATGTCTGCCTTATCAGGGGTTTATCTACCGGATCCAGGTCGATATCAGCATCCGTATCATAATCCCTGAGGCGAAAATTTTCACCATCCCCCACACAAAATCGTTCAGAAAATTTCCGGGCCCGCGCGAGCAATTCCTCTTTGCTTAAGGAACTCAGATCAAAAGCATTCGGTTCGCTGGTTGAATTGAGCAGTTCAGGTTTCGAGTTTTTAAGTAGTTTAGACTTCCCCATAGTTCTCTTTTTATAATTTTCTTCGAAATTAAATGATTCGGAGTTGCATTGCCGTTTGAATATCTATTTTGTTTCAGGGGCTGAAACATACCCATTGTAGGAAATCGGGCTGCGGTTGTTGCTGATGATCGTCAGGGTAGCACTTCCGGAGAACTGAACGACCAGCGTTATGTCGTATGCATCTCCCGTTTCTTTAACCACAGTGCTAATCAGGTAATTTTTCTTTCTTTTTTCAAACGTATATTCTTCGGGTTTACCCTTGAATTTAAGTCCCCCGTCCGATGTACCGGCATAAGCCGCGCTGCTGTTAGCCCTGCCAAAATATGGCATGTCGCTCTCTATCTCCCCGGGGTGAAAAATTACAAAGTTTTGCCGACCTGTAAGGCTTACCGGTCTATAACCGGTTGGATATGCATCCAATCCTGTAAATACATACTCCTTTGAATTCAGAAGTGCTTCAACCTGCATCTGGGCAGCAATTTTCTGTTCTTCTTTCGCTTGCTTAGTGCTTTTTTCCTGGGAATAACTTTTTATACCCAGGTTTCCAAAAAAGATCATCAACAACAGGATTTTTGCTTTCACTACAATAATATTTATGGTTAATTTCTATATGTGTCTCTTTTCAATACCCTATTTCTTCCTTGTTCCTTGTTCCTTGTCACTTGTCACTTGTCACTTGTCACAGACTTCATAGCAGCGTGAATCCCCGGGAAAAACACATCCTCTTTTATTCCTTTCCTTTTAAATTCATTAATAACCGATGACCTAAACAGTTGGTTTGCCCCGGAAAACACCACGGCAATATTCCTTTCATTGAATTCTTTTACAAGGTCACTTAAAACCGGCAATGACGTCAGATCGATCATGTTGATCGGTTTGGCATCGATCACGATCACCTTCAGATTTGCTTTGGACTCCGCCCGCTTTCGGAGCCTCTCACTAAAATAACCGGAATTAAAGAAAAGAATGGGTGCATTGTACCGGTATATTAATATCTCATCGCTTAATGAACTTTCCAATCCCGGCGTGTACTCGGATATCGAATCCGTTTCCTTATCAAATATCATTTCATATTCCTTTGGGGTTGATGTGAGGGAAATCAATTCCACAAAAGAGAGGATCAGGGCAAACAATATACCCTGGTAAACTCCAAGGAACAAAACGCCCAGGAAACAGACTGCAAATACATAAAACTCCCTTTTATCAACCGGGTAAATCCGAAGTCCTGCCCCGCCCTTAAACATCCCAATAGCCGCAAAGACAATGATGGCTCCGAAACTCACCAGGGGGATCCGGGCAAAAACACCCGGAATCAACAGGATGACAAGCAGCATAAACACCGCTGCCACCAGGTTTACCACCTTTGTTTTCCCGCCGACTGCCACATTTACAGCGGTTCTTGAATCCGCCCCGCTGATGGGATATCCCCGGAAAAACCCAATGAGAAAATCAGCCAGTCCAAGAGCGAAAAATTCCCTGTTCGGGTTAAATCCTTTTTTATCTTTTGCAAAGGCTTGAACAACCGGAATTTCTCCAGAAAATGAAACAAAAAGCACTGCGACCGAGGCAATAACTATTTCCTTAAAATGAACAACGAACAACTTTACGTCGGGGAAAATGAGGGAAGGATATGGGTTCCGGATTTCCTGCATAAACAGAATACCAAGGGATTTGAAATTGAATAATCCCGCCACCAATGCAGTGATGATTAATAATAGAAGTTGTGAAGGGATTTTAATGGATATCTTCTTTACCAGGTACAAAAACAATATGGATGCCAGGCCGAGAATCAGTGTCGGCCAGTTCAGCAGGTCGCTTTTTTCAAATACTTCAACAATCTTCCGGATAATACCGGATTGTACCAAATGGATACCGGTTAGTTTACCCAGCTGGCTGATTATGAGAACCACAGACACCCCGTTCAGGTACCCGAGCAAAATCGGTTTCGACAGAAAATTGGATATAAACCCCAGTTTCAGAAAACCGGCAACAAACATGAGCACTCCTGTCAGCACCGTGATCATCATGATGAATTGGGGTGCCAGATCGCCGTGACCACTGCTCAACGCAAAAACAGTAGTGGCGAATAAAGTGATTGTCGCTGAATCCGGACCAATGATGACCTGGTTCGAACTCCCCAGTATAAAATAGGCTATCAATGCAATAATGGCAGTGTACAACCCTGATTCGGGGGGCAAACCGGCAATTTCCGAATAGGCAACCCCTACAGGAATTGAGAGCGCTGCAACCGATATTCCACCCAGGATATCACTTTTAAGCAATCCAATATTGTATGTTTTCAGATTCATTGTTTCCTGTTTTTGAAATCCAATTATTGCCCCGAAAGTATATTGAGCAGGGTACCGACAATCTCAAGAAGCGGATATTTAAGTAAAAGCAGGGGTAACATGGGAAGTATGGATGTTAAGGCTAATACCATAATGAGTTTTCGGCTTGCAGGGATTATCCGCATATCTCCTATAATACTCACGCTATTGTTTAGATCTGCGAGCGATTGAATATCCCCGGTGCCTAACTGTTCCTCTTTTGTTGGGTTTTGACCACGCAGCCATTTGCGGTCAAAAGCTTCCACATAGTGATGGGCCATTACCATGTATTCGTTCAACCCGGTAACCTTGGTTTTCCAGAGCTTACCTGAAAAAATATACAGCGGGCATATAAAAATCACAGCATAAATCAGGATAACCGCCGGGACCAAATGGTACAGGGATTCAAAATTCATAACCCCCGAAGAAATACTTTCAGCATAAGCCGATGCAAAAATGGCGGAGCTGGCTACGATCAGGGGAATAAAATGCACCTGAACCACTTCAAGATACCCTAAGCCGGCAGAACGGTCAGGGTGTGTAGGAATAAGGTTGAGATCCAATATACTTAAGCGCCAGAGAAAATACCACCAGAGGAATAAATTCCATATCCATCGCAAAACAAGGTAGCGAAACAGGGGCAGGCAAAAACTGGCATACCATATTCTTGTCCAGGCTGATCCATGAATCAATAATTTATCGATTGATTCCTGGGCACCCGTAATTCCCGGAAATTTAAAAAACATTGGAAAAATCACGGCTGCCATGATAAATAGGATTTCAAGAATCCATAAATCCTTTAATCTTTTAATACGGCTGATAACCCTGGATAATTGCGGCAAATCCTTTTCCCTGATCATTCCTGAATTCACTATGTTCCGGACAAATTCCGACATTCTCGGGAAAACCCAGGTTTCAGCAAGAAACAATAACGGAACTGCGATGAGCAATCGGACGTGTGCGCCAATGTAGGTAAGTGAAAATGCCGCGTTAACACTTCGATGAAAAAGAACCAATACAATCAGAACGCCCCAGGTAAACAAACCCAGGGCTAACCCGATTCGGAAGGAATTGGCACCTTTTACCAGTCCTAACCTTTTGCCCAACCTATGAAGGGGCCCGCCGGCCATGGAGAATTCAGGAAAATTAATTTTTTCTATCATTTTATTGTTGGTTCAATTTACTTTTTCTTCAGCGGCATAGCCATATGAAAACCATGTTTGATACAGCGGAATCCAAGGTGACTCATGGCAGTGTCGATCATCTGTGGTGAGCGGGCAGCTGGCCGGTATCGCAGGCAGTAATTGGGGGCGCACAAATGGGAACCCCCTTTAAGTACCTTTCTTGGGATTTTGAAATGAGGCTGGGCTGGATCATAGCTTTTCTCGGGGGAAATGACCCGGGGATTAAGGGGCGGACTGCAGCATGGTTTTGCAATTTCGATCCCACTACGGGTTATGAACCAGTCGCTTGTCCATTCCCATACATTGCCTGCCATATCATACAGCCCATACCCGTTTGGCGGAAATGATCCTACCGGTGATGTACGCTCAAATTTATCGACAAGAAGGTTCTGCCATGGGAATTGTCCCTGCCAGGTATTGGCCAGCGGTTCAGTTAAAGAAGGATCTTCATCGCCCCAGGTAAAGCTTTTTCCATCGAGTCCCCCGCGCGCAGCGTATTCCCATTCCGCCTCGGTTGGCAGTTCCCTACCTGCCCACCGGGCATAGGCCTCTACGTCTTCAAACGCCACATGAACTACGGGGTGCAGTTCAAGCCCCTCCAGCGAAGATCCGGGCCCATAAGGATGCTTCCAGCTTGTACCGGGGACCCAGAACCACCAGTTCTCATAATTATTCAGATCAACGGGACCGGCAGGCATTTTAAACAGTAATGCGCCCGGAACAAGATTTTCTGCGGGCAGCTCAGGAAAGACGGCTGGATCAAGTGGGCGCTCCGCAAGTGTGATAAAGCCCGTTGCATCGACAAAACGGGCAAATTCGGCATTCGTAACTTCATATTTGTCGATCCAGAATCCATCAACCCTCACCTTTTGTATTGGGCTTTCTTCGGGATAGAAATTCTCCGAACCCATAGTAAATGTACCTCCCGGTATGAAAACCATATCTTTCATCTGAAATCTGTCAATCGGGTAAATGCTTGAATTCTGTTTGAAATGGAGAACCCCCGGAGAATGATGTACTCCGGGGAATTCTCATTTATAAATATATGATCAGAATATGTTACTGCCTTGCCATAGCCATGCGGATGGCATCTTCCGGTTTAACAAGATGATCGGAATTTTCAGCAGCATCAAGGATGGCAAGCTGAACACCCTTGATCTCCCCGTTGAAATGATTGCCCAGGGGGCCGTAATCCGTGGATACCGGTGCTCCGGAATCTTCACCGACATCCAGGCCATCGTCTGCGGAAAAAACCATGGCAAGGGTTGCAGGAATATCGCCTTCCCCTATTTTCTTTCCATCTGTATATAGCGTCACCTTACCCCCTTTTCCAAGTCCACCGCCAGCATAGGCAAATTCCATGCGCACCTGATGCAGGCCTTCCGGTACAGGGGTGGTCCCTTCAACAAAAAAGTGTTTAAATCCGCCCCAATTATAGCAATATTTCAATTTACCGTCAAGGGCATAAAGGCTCCATCCGCCGATATTGGCACCCTGCGCGATAATGACACCCTTGGCCCCTCCCTTTGGCACAATGATTTCAGCAGTTACGGAGTGTGATTTGTTTTTGATATTGAGAACACAGTTTTCCGAAAGGCGTCCCATGCCGCCAAACAGCAACTGGGTGTTGCCCTTTATGAGTATAGGCCTGCCTGCCGTATCCGGGTTCATTTTCTCAAAAAGCCGGTCATCGATGGGAAGTACCTTGTATCTTGTGGCTTCGATAAGCCACAGGCGCTGCAGTTCATGGAGCTTTTGCGGCATTTCTTTGGAGAGGTCCTTAGCCTGGCTCCAGTCCTTACTTGTATCATAAAGCTCCCAGATATCGTCATCCAGTGCGACTCTTGGAGCGTTGATCCATGGCGTTACATGCTTGGTCACCGCCGTCCAGCCCTTATGATAGATGCCGCGGTTACCGAACATTTCAAAATACTGGGTCTCATGAAATTCAGGAGTTTTAGCCCCATTAAAAGCAGAAAGCATGCTTGTGCCCTCGATGGGATCCTGCTGGATGCCATCCACGGATACAGGCTCCGGTATACCTGCTGCTTCGAGTATGGTAGGAGCCACATCAATAACATGCGAAAATTGCGAACGTATTTCTCCTTTTGACTTGATTCCCTTTGGCCAATGAACAATGGTTCCGTTGCGTGTACCTCCCCAATGCGATGCCACCTGTTTGGTCCACTGGTATGGGGTGTTCATGGCATGAGCCCAGCCAACTGCGTAATGGTTGTAGGATTCCGTGCCGCCTAGTTTTCCGAGACGTTCATTAAGATACTCGGGAGTCTCAAAACTCTGAAGGCCATTGAAATAGCTCATCTCATTAAAACAGCCATTAATGCCGCCTTCAGCAGAGGCTCCATTGTCGCCGATAATATAATAAATGAGTGTATTGTCGAGTATACCCAGTTTCTCAATTCCATCTACGAGGCGTCCCACATGGTGATCGGTGTACTCCATGAAACCGGCATAGACTTCCATCTCCCGGCGGAGTACCGGTTTAAATGCTTCAGGGGTTTCATCCCATGAAGGGATCTCTTTATGACGGGCTGATAGTTCGCAATCTGCCGGGATAACTCCCAGTTTTTTCTGGCGGGCAATCGTTTCCTCGCGAAGTTTATCCCATCCCTGGTCGAATTTGCCTTTGTACTTGTCGACCCATTCCTTGGGTACATGATGGGGTGCATGGGTAGCACCGGGGGCAAAATAAACAAAGAACGGCTTGTCCGGAGCCAGGGATTTCTGCTGGCTGATCCAGTTCATGGCCTTGGTTGTCATGTCATCAACCAGGTGATATCCCTCCTCGGGTGATTTTTCCGGTTCAACCGGGGTTGTGCCCGAATAAAGCGTAGGATACCATTGGTTTGCTTCTCCTCCGATGAATCCGTAAAAATACTCGAACCCGCCGCCGCCTGTAGGCCATGCGTCGAACGGACCTGCCGGGCTGGTCTGCCATACTGGTACCTCGTGACATTTGCCAAACTGGGCTGTATTATATCCGTTGAGCTTAAGCGTCTTTGCCAGGGGAGACATTGAATTCGGCAAAACCGAGCAATATCCGGGGGCACCTGTGGCGATTTCAGTGATCCCTCCCATACCGGCGGAATGGTGATTACGTCCGGTCAACAGCGCCTGCCGTGTGGGTGAGCAAAGTGCGGTAGTATGGAAACGGTTGAATTTCAAACCTTCAGCCGCCAGTTTTTCGGCAGTGGGTGTGTAGCAAGGTCCACCAAATGCGCTGGTTGACCCAAATCCTGCATCATCAATCAGTACGATCAGAACATTTGGGGCTCCCTCGGGTGGGCGAAGCTGCTCAATGGGGGGAAACTTGCTATCCGGGTCCTTTGCGTCATAGGCAATGAACTGGGTCTTACCTGTGTTCCGCATCGGAAGATGGGAACGGTGTTTTTTGTCGTTTGAATTCATAGTTATCTGGTTTTATTAATTCATTATTTATATTGACCAGGAGCTGTCAATCCGGGTTTCTCAATCATTTAAAACGTCTTATTTACATTTAATCCCTTGCGAATGCTGCCTGGGCCTCTTTTTCAAGATCAAGATACTGTGCCTTTTCGAGGGTAACCCCAACTCCGAGGATCTTACCGCCTCTGAATTCACCCGGGGTCATATAATCTTCACTTACGGCATCTCCACTGTCAAATCCGATACATAAACCATCCCCCGACAGCGTGAATTTTCCAATTTGCGCTTTCATCGGTCCTTCGGCAACTACTTTATCATTCACATATAATTTCGTAGTTCCAAGTGATTCATGGTACTTGCCCATCCCCTCGCGAATGAATTCCATGCCAAGCGTGTATTTTCCGGGCTTCAATTCAGGGGAAATGAACTTTTGCTCAGGTTTCATTCCCAGGAAGTTGTACACATAATGTAATTTTTTATCTTTCAGGAACAGGGAATGCCCGCCAAAGCGCGAACCATGGGCGAAAATAACACCTGAGCATTCAGCATCAATGATTTCAACATCCGCCAGTATCTTGTAGGACCTCCCCCGGACATTCACTGCTACGCTTTCGGGAATCGGGGCGGTTCCGGGATAATAGACGTATCTTTCGCGAACTGCTTCTTCTGTAGGGCGTTCTGTACCCAGTATTTCAACAACGGTGCGATCATCCAACGGAAGCACATTGTTCTTTTCTGCTTCCTCAAACCATGCTTTTACCAGTGCTTCCACTTTTTCGGGATGGGTTGCGGACAGGTCCGTCGACTCAGACCTGTCGACGTCCACATGATAAAGCTCCCATTTATCCTTTTCGAAATTGCCAATATTAGATGGGGCGGGCGGATGAATGGCTGATACTTTCCAGCCATTTTCCCACATACCACGGGTCCCGTTCAAGGCATAATACTGCCGTTTTTTTGTTGTGGGGGCGTCGGGTTTGGCATCAAAGGAGTATTTCATTGAAACGCCCGACAGAGGCACCTGTTCTACTCCCTTGTAAACTTTTGGCATTTCAAGGCCGCAAATCTCAAGCAGGGTAGGAACAATGTCGGTTGAATGGTGATATTGACTGCGTACTTCGCCGCGGGCTTTGATTCCTTTTGGCCAGCATATTACCAACGGGTCACATGTACCACCAGCGTATTCCGAGTATCTCTTGAACATTTTAAAAGGAGTTGAAAATGCGACTGCCCATCCTGTCGGAAAGTGCTCATATGTATCGGGTGAACCCAGTTTGTCAATGAGCTTCAGGTTTTCAGAAAGCTCATCAGGATAACTGTTAAACAGCTTATTCTCATTAACCGAACCATCAGGGCTGCCCTCGCCCGAAGCCCCGTTGTCTGCTGCATAAAGAACAATTGTATTATCCAGTTGTCCGCTTTGTTCAAGATACTCAATAATGCGTCCTATCTGCACATCCGTATATTCGGAAAATGCTGCATAAACCTCAGCCAACCTGGAAAACAGCTTTTTTTCTTCTGCATTCAACGTATTCCATGGACGAACCTGGTCAGAAGGGGTTGCAATACCTGCCGGCATCGGGTTTAATTGCGTAAGTTTTGTGTCCGCGGGGACGATCCCTTTTTCAATCATGCGGGGCAGTACCCATTCCCGGTAGGCCTCATACCCATCGTCGAATTTTCCTTTGTATTTGTCGATATACTCCTGGGGTGCATGATGCGGCGCATGGTTGGCCCCCGGACAAAACCACATATACCATGGGCGTGACGGATGGCTTGCCTTCTGGTCCTTGATCATTTCCAGGGCTTTATCGGCAAGGTCTTTTGACAGGTGATATCCCTCTTCAGGGCCGTATGGCTGGTCAATGAAATGGTTGTCTTCAACAAGATCGGGATACCATTGGTTGGTCTCCCCGCCAAGGAATCCATAGAACCGGTCGAAACCCTTTTGCAATGGCCATTGCTTGCGGCTTGCCCCCGGGGCACAATCGGTTTCCACCACGTTATGGTTTTTGCCCAGCCAGAATGTACTCCATCCGCCATCCTGCAATATCTGTCCGATTGTAGCGCACTGGTCAAGGAGCCGGCCATGGTTTCCCGGGAAACCGGTTGCTGCCTCAGTAATTGATGCCATGGCATTGAGATGATGATTCCGGCCGGTTAACAATGTTGAGCGGGTCGGCGAGCAAAGGGCGGTGGTATGCCACTGAGCATACTTCAGACCCTTATCGGCCAACTTTTCAAGGGTAGGCATATTTATCCTTCCGCCAAAAGGCGACCACGATGCCAGTCCGGTATCATCATAAAGTACAAATAAAACATTTGGAGCCCCTGAAGGTGCTTTAACCGGTATGTAAGGTTCCCAGTCGGGTACAGACTTTCGGATATCAATATCAATGGTTCCTTTGAATGATTTTGGAGTCATTTGATTTAGATTTAGTTAAACAATAGTTCTTATGGTTGATTAGATCATTCACCCATCACATATAGCTTTTTGGCGTCCGTCCAATTCACACCTGTCATATTAGCTTTGCTAAAATCTGTATTCTTAATGGATGCACCCTTGAAACTGGCATTAGTAAGATCGGCCTCTTTAAAGGAAGTCCCAAACCATGTGCCAGCTGTAAGGGCAATTCTCCGGAGCATGGAATCAGGATTATCAACTTTTAAGGCGTGCTTGCTGATATAGGCACAACTTATGGCCATGATGACAGTTCCTATTCCGCCACCCAAAGTGCGTCCGAATACTCCGCCCCCGATGGCCACAACCAAAAAAAGAATGTTTGAAGCCAGGGTTCCGGCAGTTGCGCGCGAAATGGTGCCGACAACAAACATGCATGCCATTAACACGAGTGCGTAACCCCCAAACAAAGATCCCCTGCCGGTACCTAAACCCGATAAAAGCATGAATAATCCCAGCACGATCGGAATTGCGATCATGATTGGAAGCACTTTTCTTATAGTTTTGAACAACCCTTTCCATGAGGCCATGGCTGTAAAAAAAACCAAAAATGCAGCAGTTATATAAGCGGCTATGTGTTCGAATTTGTCTGTTGATTTAAACATTCCCTGAACAACGGTACCCGCCCTCATTGCAATGTAACCGGAAAACAATGAAATGATCAGTGAGACGGTGAAAATCAGGATTTTTGAAGAAATCTTCATCCCTGTGATTGATTTGGAAAAATCAGCTCCCATCAGATTCGCACCGCTAAAATCAGCTCCCCGCAGATCAGCCCCGCTGAAATTTGCGTTTTGCAGATCGGCACCTTTAAACGATTTTCCCTTCAGGTTCTGCCCAGCATATTGGGTTATTGTATTCATTTTTGAAAGATTTTAACGAGGACATGTACAATGGCCAGAATACCAATACAAATAAGTATATAGCCCACCTTAATTCCGAGGGACGTTTTGCGGTTGTAACGGATATCATTGTTCAGTAACCGCTCATGGTTGATTTTGTTCTCCTTGATTGCCATGACAACCGAACTTATCCCCAGCAGAATGAATAGCAGCCCGACCAATTTTGAAGTGCGGAAAATACCATCACCTCCTGTTTTATTTGTAACTTCAAAAATTCCCAGTCCAAAACCAATCAGTGAAAGTCCGGTACGTACCCATGCCATCAGTGTTCTTTCAAATGCATCGTGCGTTCTTTCCTTTGCCAGTTCGGTATTGGTATCTACCGGCCGGTCGGGTTTTTCAGCCTGATCACTCATAGTATTAAAATATTATAGATTAATTTATTCCTACAATTTTGTTTCTTCCTTTGTTTCAGCGGGTGAAGTAATCTTAAGCATTTCCAAATCCTCCTTAATTTCCCGGTTCAGGAAATAGGTAAGAAATGTTCGAATGATAGCCACCGCGGCGAGCTGTATAAGATTTTCATAACTCGGACTGACCGTAGTTTTTACAATGTCGGATGCCAGCTGAAATTCGAGAGCCAATGCCAGCCATCCGCTAAATGTTAACTTTAACCTGCGATGCAGCGGGGTGGATTTCAGCTTTTTTGATTTTGCCAGGAGGATAAGGGCGGCTATAAAACCGATCATAATACATACAACGGAAGTAAATTCCAGGCTTAAGGAAACATATTCACCCAAGCGTTCCAAGAAAGTTTTAATCGGTTCCATGCCCGCGAGCGGAAAATGTTTAGATTTAATTGGATTACAGTGCTCTTCTCCAAGGGAAAATCAAATGTACCACCGAATTAATTAAATGTACATAGAACTTTAGTGCTAGAAGAAGGATGCTGGAACGGATTCCTGATACTGGAACGGTTCATCCAGTATCAAGTATCAAATATCCAGTATCTAAAAAATCTTTTCCCCGGGAATTACTCCTGCCTTATCCGCAATCCGGATAATCTCAGGAAGGGATTTTACGGCAAGTT
The DNA here is from genome assembly GCA_041737295.1 of Bacteroidales bacterium. Taxonomy (GTDB): domain Bacteria; phylum Bacteroidota; class Bacteroidia; order Bacteroidales; family UBA10428; genus UBA5072. The sequence goes on from JBGSSA010000060.1 coordinate 47,301, forward strand.
TATCGCAAATGCTATGCCTGTGAAGTTTTACGGTATGTTCGGCAATGCTGAGCACTGAGGCGATTTGTTTATTCAGCATCCCTGTGATAATGTATTTTAGCACTTCCATTTCCCTTGAAGTAAGGCTGTCGATCAATAGTTTGGCGATAGTAACATCCTGCTTATGTGCCAGCAAATTTTTACTAAGCTCCAAGGCTTCGGTGATTGACTGCAAAAGCACTTCTTCCTTAAACGGCTTTTCGAGAAAATTAATCGCCCCCCCTCTCAACGCATCCACACTCATGGGGATATTACCCCAACCCGTAATAAAAATAATCGGAAGATGGGAATTAAGGATAACAAGTTTTTTTTGCAGATCAAGGCCTGATTTACCTTCCAGGTTAACATCCAGAATGAGACAGCCCGCACCGGAATGAGGTTCTCTCTCAAGGAATTCTTCTGCACCGGCGTAGGTTTCTACCTCATATCCTGTTGCCGTCAGAAATAGCGAAAGAGATCTTCTCACTGACTTGTCATCATCAATAACAAAAAGAATATCCTTTATATTACTGGTTGTCAATGTCATCCTTGTTCCTGTTGAATTTGGTATAAAAACAAAAGTAAAAAATCTTTTCAATGATCCTTAAGAAATGCAAGTTATTCAAGACGAATGACCTGAGGTCACGTGTCATTCGTCACTATATTCTATCAACAGGCAATTTATTATGCTGCTGCTGATCAGCACAGAATTGGGAATGACAATCACTTCCTCTTTAACAGAAAGCAAACGGGTTACCAAAAGGCTATTCTCCTCAACAAATCCGTCGCTGTCATTAACCCCAATCCGGTATTGAAATTAATAAAAGCTGATCAAAATTATAATTTAATCGGCCGAAATTAAACAGTACCTTAGCAATCATGACCTGAAAGGTTTTATTAATTAATGCTTTAAAAAATAGGCTCAGAACCAATAAATTTTTAATGTTTAACTAACAGGCATTCTAGCACCATAGTTCTATAGAAAGCATCTTTTTTAGATTGTATATTTGTTTAATAGACCAACTATGAAAAATATACAGGTTAATCTGAAAATGCATAAGGTGATCTGTCTTCTGTTAATAGTGGCAGGTGTTACAGATCGCCCTGGCTTCGGTCAGGATAAAGATTCCGTCAAGGTATATAAGGACCTCAAAAACTCAGTAAGGATAAACCTGACAAATCCGATGATTTTCGGAACCAAATTCAATGTTATCGGATATGAGAGGGTTATTACTGATCATCAAACCTTTTCAATAGGTCTAGGCAGATTTTCTTTCCCGAAATTCTCCATAATTGACAGAGATTCCCTTCGCCTGGATCGGGATGTATCCGATAAGGGCTTTAACTTATCTTTTGACTATCGCTTTTATCTTCAGAAGGAAAACCGGCATAAGGCACCACGGGGGGTTTATATCGGGCCTTTTTATTCCTATAACTATTTCTCACGCGAAAATCACTGGGAGCTTAATACGGTAAATTTTAGCGGCGATTTGGACACCAGGATGATCATGAATATGCATGCCATAGGCTTCCAACTGGGCTATCAGTTTATTTTCTGGAACAGGGTATCTCTGGATTTGATCCTGGTGGGTCCCGCAATGTGGTTCTTCAGCCTTAAAACAGACGTTAGTACATCCCTTTCTCCGGATGATGAATCCCTGCTTTTTGAAAAGCTGAATGATGCGCTGCATGAGAAATTCCCTAATTCTACAATGGTAATTGACGGAGGAAGTTTTAAGAAAAATGGATCGACCACCACGAGTACTTTTGGCTACAGGTATATGTTTAATATTGGTTTCCGATTTTAGTAAATCCTAAAAGATTACAACTTGGCATGGCCCTTTGACTTTTTGCCATATTTGCCATTCTGCGTCTCAGGTCGAGAAATCTGCCAATCAGGGAGATGACTTATTTTTTCACAGTTTTGGGAATTTCTGTTATTAATGCCATGGCCACTTTTTATCATCCTGTAAGGGGACCTGTTCTTATAAACACAATAATTATTCTATCTTTAATTATAATTGAATTCTTTTTCCATAAGAAACCCACTCTCAATAATTTTAAATTAACTTATGACAGGCTTGAATTGCTCAATCCGGGAAAAAAGAATGAACTCCTAAGTGATTTATCCACCCGGTCCGGAATAAAAATTGAAAAGGCAAGGATCTGCAGGATCGATTTGACAAAGGGCCAGGCAGAACTTGAGGTTTATTACAAAAATTCAAAAACCGGGTGAAATAGTATCCTGATTCCGGACTCTGTTGTTTGGCACAGGCCTATCATTTATTCACAGTATTTTGAGGAACTGCATAGTAATTCTGATTCTTGTTTCCGTATGCTCAGGAATTAACGCCCAGGATGACCATTACTGGGCTCAACAGTATGGTGCTGTCAGCACACTTATGGGAGGTGCCATGGTGGGGGGCATTACAGATAATTCTGCCGTCTATTATAATCCGGGTGCTTTGGCCTTTATAAGTAATCCTGGCCTTTCGGTGGATGCCAACGTGTATAAAATGGATAAAATCCGCCTTAGCAATGGTGCCGGTGAAGGCATGAACCTTAATTCCGCCCAACTGAGCGTCTATCCCCAAATTATAGCAGGAATGGTCAACCTGTTTAAAAACAGCAAGTTTAGATTTTCATACACCATGCTTACACGAAATCATGGGAGCGTTTTAATAAATGCCCGCTACACTCGACAGGCTGCACCCACAGATCCGGGGATTCCTGCTTCACAGCAGACTAGTTTCGTAGGCGTATTTGACTATGTCAACCAACTCAATGAGCAATGGTTTGGAATGGGAATGGGTTACCCGATTTCTGATAAACTGGGATTTGGTGCCACCTTTATTTCCAGTTACAGGGGGCATAGTTACCAACTAACTAATTATGTACAGGAGGTTGATTATTCAAATCCCAATCATGTTTTCCGCACAGAAACCCATGATGAAGCGATCAAATACAGCACCTTCAAGCTGCTTGTGAAATTGGGGCTGGCATACAATATTCATCCGTGGAAATTTGGACTTACCCTTACCACTCCTTCAGTGGGCCTTTATGGCAGTGGAAGTGTTCAGCGTCAGAATTCGGTGATTGCTATTTCAGATAACCCGGCCGATATGACGGAAAATTACCTGATCATGGACCGGAAAAAGGATGTTTCGGCTTCCTATAAACACCCGCTATCCATTGCATTCGGAGTAAATTTTCAAACGGAGAAAACAAGGATTGCTCTTTCTGCGGAATGCTTTTTCAAAATCGGAACCTATTCAGTAATGAAACCCGGTGCAGAGCCATTTTTATATCCTTCTACTTATGCAGACTCCTCCGGGGTAAAGAATCAGATTGACGGCTATTTGAACGTAAAGGTTGCAGCAAGACCTGTTTTCAACATCGGCATCGGATGGAGCCAGGTTCTTTACAGGCAATTGTCCCTGCTGATGGGAGCTTATACCGATTTCAGCAGCTATTCACCGACGCCTAGTTCGCAAGATCTGCTGCATGGATTTGATCAATTCGATATCTATCATATTTCAACCGGATTGTCGTATCAGCGGCAAAAACAAACACTGACACTTGGATTCACCTATGCATTTACACCAAACCAGAAAGTTCCTCCTTATACCGTGATTAACCAGGATCCGGTCAATTCAGGCGATGCCGTGCTATCATCAAACAGCTTTTCGGTTGTGCTGGGGTACACTTATTTCTTTGCGAAGTACAGTGAGTAAATAGCGCTCGCATACTTGTCTCTCGCAGCGTTATCTCTCGCTAAGACGCTAAGCCGCAAAGATACCCCCGCCTCAATACATCAACACATCAGGCTTTTTAATTTCATAATCCCGTATTACATCCGGTGTGCTTGTAGTGAATCCTGCTCCGAAATGAGCTGACTTTACGGGATTGCCTGTATAATACCCTATACGGATGATGATAGTCCGGAAGGCAAGATGTTCATTCCGGATACGTACCCCAATACCCGCCACTGAAAAGTAATTTTCAGATGATACCAATTTGGTTCCGTTTGTTAAAAAGGCAGCATCATAATACAAATTCGGGGAGAATCTGAAGCCAAGCAGATTGCCCCTGAGAAAGGTCACTGTCTCAAAACGGGCAATGAGCCGCCTGTTTCCCTCTATTCCTGAATTGGATACCCCCCTGACTTCCTTGCCCAGGTTCAATACTTCATAATCGTATTGCCTTATTCCCTCGGTATAACTCAACCGGAAAAGAAACCTGCCATCAAATTTCTTCGCTTTAAGAAGCGGTGAGTAATAGGTTAATTGTGCCCTGAACAAGCCAGTTAATAAGTTGTGATGATAAATCTGACCCCCATATTCAACTCCTCCCCCGATATATCCGAATGCATATTTGTGAGCGGCCTTTAAAGATAAACCCAGGTAAGGCGACCTAAAAAATTCAATAAACTGGTATCCGGAAGTAAGTTCAAGGGCATACCCGAAATCAACATCCTCAACCAGACCGTAACCCAATAACATATTCTCTTTATAATGATTTGTCTGTAAAAGGGTTATCGATCCCAACAGCAGGTAGACATTATAAAACTGCTGGTTTGTATCAGCCTCTACCTCCGGACGACTTGTGTAAAGAGTTGTCATAAACCGGGCCTTCAAAACGATGCTTTTCCTGCTGATCTTATCCAGCAAAAAGTTCCGGCCGATCCACTGATCAAAATATTCTTTTGTATAGGGAACTTTCACGGTTACTGTATCCGACAAGGAGATATCTGCTGTAGTTTTCTGGTGAGACAATTCAATTCCTCCTCCGTATTTGGTTTCCGGTGTGATAAACTCTCTGTCCACCCTAACCCTTGACAGTTTTTGCACGTTATCATTTATATATAGCATCCGAGCATCAATAAAAGATCCCCAGAGATTACTAAATAATAATTCCCCCCTATATCCGAATGACGGATCATTGCTTGCATTGTACCGGAATGAATTGGAAAATTCGTGGCCCGTTCCTGCAATGTTAATGTCATTCACGCCAAGGGTATAATCCGTTATACCGCCTATACCCAGTCCGACTGTAAATGGAAACAGGTCCTTAACCACAACAAGGAGGTTTACTATTTCGGGATTGAGACTATCGGGTATAGTGAAGATCCTCGCATCCTCGATATATTTAAGCGACCGCAAATGATATTCATTGTCAGCAAGGGTATATCCTCCCAGCCTGTCTCCTTCACGAATAGTAAGACTTTTTAAGATGATGGATTTGCGGGTATCATTGTGAAGCTTGTTCAGCACTTTGGCATATCCGCTATTCGCATGTTGCAAAGGGTTATTAACATCTCCATCAACAAGGTCTACATTTATAATGCTTATTCTGCCAATTGTTTTATTGTCCAGTTCCGGGTGATAGTTTTCAGTATTCACATCAGGGCTTTCAGAGGCAGTATCCCGCTGTTCCCTGATCATTGTTGAATAAAGCCCCTTGAGCAAAATATTTTGCTCACTTTTTTCCTGAAAATTTCCATAAAAGGATTGCGAGCGATATTCCCTGTCTTTTTTTACTTTGTATTTGACATTTCCTGGTAACACAATTATCGTATCTGAAGCAAATCTAATAACCGAATCTCCGGTCACGAGCATATATCCGCGTCGCACAAATACAGAATCAGAAATGACAGGGCTAACTTGTCCAAAAATACCCGAACAAGAAAGACACGCAATGAATATAAATGGAATAATCCTGAAAAATTTAAGGATCTTCATTTATAAATGACACGGCTAAAATTTCAATCAGAATATGATAAACTAGTCAATTATAAAATACAGTCCGCCCGTAAAGTCCCCTTGTACCATCACGCAGGTTGAAGTAACCCCATAACCGGTGCCTCCTGTACCTGCAAAATAATATCCGCTTGCATAAAGGGGCATCAGCAGCCTGGCCTGAATCTTAATTCCTATATTTTCAGTAATCAGAAATTTCATTCCCCCTGAAACATTAATGGCAAAAAGGGATTCATTTCCATATTTTTCATCCGGCGTGCCATAATGTACCCAGCCAAGGGCACCTCCGTAGAATGGCAGGAACCTGTCACCAAGCCGTTGAGCACCTACCAGGCCGAACATGTAATAATCCACATTAATGGGAGTTGAATTTTTAATGTGTTCACCATCATCCAGGCTAAGCGTTCCGTTCATGTGATTATAGCTGAACTCAAACTGGGCATCCTCATCCAGGCCGAAACTGACCGTTCCGCCAAAATTCAAACCGTCGGATACCCGGAGATATCCCAGGTTTGTATATACTTTACCGCCTGTTTCATATCCTGCAAAGGGACCAAACTCCAAATGCTGCGCTTTCAGACGCAGCGGTGCTGCAAACGCCAGGCAAAGTGCAATCAGTGTAACTATAGATATTCTTAGATTTTTCATCCTGTAAATTATTTATCGGTAAGGTACTAATCAGGGAACGAGCATGAAACCAAGGTTAAAACTAACATAGGATTGTTGTCCCAGGTCTTTTGCTTTTACGGCATAATTATAGCGGACACTTGCCGTAATTATGGACTCACGGACAGGAATCAAAATTCCCATTTCAGGAGCCATGGCAAAATGCCAGGCATTTTTTTCGATTGAATACAGTCCGATATCCGTTCTTCTCACATTATAGATAACGCCAATACCAGCGCCAACGTATGGCCGTATACCGGCAGGAGCTCCCATTAGAAACAATCCCCTGACCAGCATGGGAAATTCATTCTGATAGCGAAACTGATTGCCGGTAATGGTTACATTATCCTGAGTATAGGTTTCATTCCGGAGCTCGCTTTTGAATACATTCCAGCCAAACAGCCATCCTAATGCAAACTTCGGACTCATTTCGTGATATCCCTCGTAATTAAGTCCCCGAAAGCTTCCGGCATCAATGTAATCCTGTGTGCCTGCCAGCGGAACTGCCATGGAATAAGAAAGGCCCTGGTAGGTATAACCACTCTGCCCAAAAGTGGCCAGAGGTAATAAAAATATCAGGCTGATGATGATGTGTTTTAGTCTCATTTTCTTCGGATTAATCAATGTTTTTAAGCAGGTATGGCGATTGGTCGAAGCATTGGTCAATGCCTTTCGAGAGCCGGTTTTTAACACCGGATTGGGAAGATTCCAGCACGCCATTCACAATGCCGGCCCATATAACCGGAATTTCTTCAACCTCGGGATCAATGCGGGCTGCATCCACAATTTCAATCAGCACGGAGCCGGATTTGTAGGAGTAAAATGTATTATAGGGAAACCAGGGATAATAATAGCTGTAAGCACTGGTGCTTTTTTCAGTTTTCTTGACGCTATAAGGATATCCCCAGTACCATCCCCAGTAGGGATACCAGGTATACACCTCATGCTCGCTCGTCATGGCAGCAACCGTGATGGCCACATCAGGAGAATTTGCTTCCGGATTCAACTCTTCAACAAATCCAAGCTTGAGCATATTCAGACGAATCTGCTCCAATATAAATTCATCATACTGGCGACTGATATTGTCTTCTGTGCCGGTTTCCACAAGATGCATAATCGAATCAACCACAACAAAGGTTTGCAAATCCTCGAATTTATTTACAGAACCTTCCGGACCTGAATAATAATTTTTGTCATAGACGGATACAGCAATGTCGAGATCTTCCACGGTGAGATCATCGATGGGATAACAGGAGGATAATCCTGCTATAATGATGATCAATGGCAGAAGAAGGCTTTTAATCATTTTAATCATATTACCTGAATTAAGTTTATTCATCTTTCCCAGACACCCTGGATTCTGAAACCATGGATGTCACTAATTCTCCAAAACTACAATAATTATTTCCGTTTAAGAATAGTACTTTGGTACTAACACCAAATATATCACTATAATGAAGGCAATGCAAATCTAAAGGCGGTTCTGATGGAAGAAAGTCTTGCAGTCAAAACAGTTCTGCAGTTCTACAGTTCTGCGGTTTTGCAGTTCACCCCGTCACCCTCTCTCCCTCTCTCCCTCTCTTCATCAGCACATTTGCACATTAGCACATTAGCACATTTTTTCTATCTTTATTCACAAATCTTCTACATTGAATTCAGACCATACCAACATTATTAAAGGATACTGCATAGTATCCCTGTTAATTGTCTCCTGCACATTATTGCATGCCCAGGGGGGTGTCAGGTATTGGGACCAAACCCTGAACTCGGAAGCTGCCCTGCTTTCAAACGCCGTGGTGGCAGGGGAAAGCGGGGTGGCAGCCATTTATTATAACCCGGCCACAATTTCAGAAATGAAAAGGGATAACCTTTCCCTCTCGGCCAATTTATTCTCCGTATCATTCATGAAGGCCAAAAATGCCCTGGGAACCGATTTTCCGGCTGACCGCACGCAATTGGACATATACCCCCGGATCATTACCCTAACGCTCAATCCAAAAAAGAAACCCGATCTTACAATTGAAGTAGCCTACTTTGCCAAAACAAATGATTATATGCAAGTTAACCAGGGAACCAGTCAGAATAACGATATCATTGCTTCCAACCCGGGAGACGAGCATTATGCGGCAGATTACTACTTGCGCTCAAAATTTCAGGATTATTATGGAGGTGCAGGTTTCGGGTATAAATTGTCCCCTTCGGTCGCTATCGGTTTTTCAACTATGGTTTCCTATAAGGATGATCAATTCTATAACCTGGTAACCGCCGATGCATTCACCCTGCCGGATCCGGAGGCAGAAACCGGCCAGTACTTATCCGATTCAAGGTTTCATCTTAAATATAACATGTTCGATGTGCGGATTGTAAACAAGCTTGGAATCAGTGTGAAGAAGAATTTATGGGCTATCGGGGCGAATATTACCTTTCCTTCCATTAAACTTTTCGGAGATGGAACGATGGTTAAACAATATGAATATAACAATATCCATATGGATGCCGGAAATCCCGATGGATCGGACGCTTTTTACGCAGGCCGCCAGCGAAAATGTGCATCCCATTTTAAAGATCCCCTGTCGATTGCGGTTGGAACGAATTATTATGCTCCTTCAAGCAATACCATTGTACTTATAACGGCAGAATATTTCTTTGGATTACCGGACTATAAATACATCGAAGCGTCCAATGATCCGGGGGAGGATGGGTATCATTTCGGAACTGACGAGCCTGCTGAATGGCTCAACTTTACCACAGGCCATAGTCCTGTCTTTAATATAGGTGTGGCCTATAAACAACAACTCACCGAAGATATCATGTTTTCGGGAGGTTTCCGTACCGATTTTATCGGCAGTGATTTTCAGGGTAATGGCCGGGAATTTCCAAATGATAACAAGAAAACGCTCTATAGCTTTAACGTGTACCACCTGAATTCCGGATTAGGCTATACCTTCAAAAGGGGTTCTATTATATTGGGAATGCAATACTCCCATGGGGATACCCGGGATCAGCGCCAGATCGTCAACCTCACTGAACCGGTGGAATATATCAGCGATTCACAAATGCCCTTAACAGGTGAAATTCAAAAAAATGTTAAGTTCCGATATAATGATATCTCCGTGTATTTCGGATTCATGTTCAATTTCCTGCAGTAATTTCTGTATCCAGATCCTATTTCATTAAAATGCCTCTGCAAAGTTGATGTAAAAGCCATTGACACCATTCGGACCAAAGCCCCAGTCAAGGCGAAGATTTGTATTATGCTTGCTGTCCACTTTAATGCGGATACCCCCACCGTAAGAAAGCCAGAATCCATCCATCGACAGATCAGAATAACTATGGGCAACCCGTCCGGTACCCACAAAGGCAGTAATTCCCAGCATCTTCCAAACAGGCATGCGGTATTCCACCTGGCCATCGACCAGCACATTATCCCGCAAGGCACCTTTGTAATATCCGCGCATCTGATCCTCACCGCCCAACATGGCCAGCTCATAGAAAGGAACATCCCCTGTTCTGAGAGCTGTGGTTGCCTGAAAAGCAATCACATGTTTCAGCCAGGGATTGACATATGTCCGTAAATCAAGGTTATAACTTGAATAAAGATATGGATTCCCCATCCACGAAGGAAAGGTCATTGTCTTCAACGCAACAAGGAAACCTTTATACGCATTATAGCGGTTATCCCGGCTATCATACATCGCTGAAAAACCAAGCCCTGTACTGGTACCTCCTTCAAGTCCGGAAACATCATCCCGGATGAGGAAACTGGTGCTGTCGGTTTCAATATCCGTATAGTTGGTGAGGTCTACCCCAATACCCACATAAAGGTTTTTAATTACTTGTACCAGGCCATAATTCACAAATTTAAACCGGGTTGTCGAAACCTCTTCCACATCCTCAACAGATACATCATTGCCAATGCCCAGGATATACTCCGGCTGTCGCTTGTAATTAATGTATCCTATCACCATATATCGGCCCTGGTGCCAATTCAAATCAGTTGCCACAGAGATATTTACCCTGCCCAATGTTGAAAATGTAAGCACTTCCGATATCCTCGATGCCGGCGAAATAGTATCCAGTTTTGACAGATCGATCAGGTTAAATTTGGCCAGTCCAAATGTGTGACCTGCTTCCGTAGAATAGGAATACAGCGGTACGGGAATTATCTTGAAGAGTTTTTCCATCTTCGCATTTTTGGCATCAAACTTCGATAGTGTATCTTCTTTAGCGGAAGTTGAATCCTGGCTAAAACAAATCTGCAAGGATGCAAGAAAGAAAAATGGGATAGTAAATAGCTTCCTGATCATAGTATGTTAATTAGTATTGAAAATCAAATATAGTATCTTTATAAGAGTTTGTATATAGTACCTTGGTGCTAAGCCTGCACCATTAAGCCTATAGTACTAAGGTACTATTTCTATCATGCCTTCAAAGCCCTATTTTTGAGAGCATACTCAAACTCTTTCAAAACAAACAAAAATTTATGAAAAAACCTTTCGTATATGTCCTGGCCAGCAGGACACAATTCATTGGTGGATTACAATATCGTTTCGGACTTTAAAACACTATGTATGAGAAAATCATTTTTATTCATTGCTTTTCTGTTCATCGGTTATACAACCCATGCTCAGGTCCTTATTTCCCTTTTATTCGGAGACAAACTGAATAGTCCGAATATTGAATTCGGTTTGGATGGGGGAGTAAATTTCGGCAACATTGCTAACCTGGAAAGCAGCAAGATGCTTCCCATGTTTAACCTGGGATTTTATTTTGATATCAAACTGAAGAATCAATGGATGGTGCATACGGGGGTAATTGTTAAGTCAACACAGGGGGCAGATAAACTCAATATCTATCCTTTAGGCAGCGAAGCCATGGATACAGTATTTGCTTCCGGCCATGTTACCCGGAAAATAAACCAGTTCGCTGTCCCCATACTGGTAAAATACCGTTTTGCCGATTATTTTCATGTAGAAGCCGGCCCCATGCTTTCGCTCCGAACGAAGGGATACGATTATTTTAAAAACAACATAAAAGAAGATGATGATGTTACCTATAAGCTGAACATTGCTGACAACTATAAACGTATTGATGCCGGTATTATGGCGGGTGCCGGATTTAAATTATCCAAATTACCAAAAACCATGCAGTTAGGTATAAGGTATTACTATTCTTTTGTTGACCCGATCAAGGAAAATACAGGAAAGGCTCAGTATTTCTCCTCTCTCTACCTGTATTTTTCCATCCCCATTGGTGCAAATCCTAAGGCTGAAAAGGAATAAAATACAAAGGTTAAAGCGAATAGAAAATAACCCCGTGTTCAATCCTGCAAAAGGCTGAATACGGGGTTTCATTTGTAACGCAAAATATTTTCCGGTTTTTGGAATCCTGGAGATCTCTCCAGTAAACTCAAATTAATTAGTTTTGTGTATCAAACCGGAGTACAAATGAATTGGAAAAGCATACTCCCCCCGTTGCAATGGATTAAGGATTACCGGGCCGGGTGGGTGAAAAACGATGTTATTGCAGGGATTACACTGGCCGCATACGGAATTCCCGTCTCCATGGCCTATGCGAACCTGGCGGGACTACCGGTGCAATATGGAATATACGGATATTTTATCGGGGGAATATTTTATGCCCTGTTTGGCACAGCAAGGCAGCTTGCCATCGGACCCACATCGGCTATTTCCCTTCTGATAGGTACTTCCCTTTCAACTATGGCTAACGGGGATATTCAGCAATGGATTGATTTCGCCTCACTCACAGCCTTGTTCATGGCTCTTTTTTGCCTGATTGCCTATCTTCTGAGGCTAAGCAGCATTATTAATTTTATCAGTGAATCGGTATTGCTGGGTTTTAAGGCAGGTGCCGCCCTGGTCATTGCCATGACACAGATCCCAAAGCTTTTTGGTCTGCCCGGTGGCGGAGATAGTTTTTTGGAACGCGTTATTATCTTCATCAGTCATCTTCCGGAATCAAACTTTAACGTACTGATCTTCGGGCTTGGCGCAATCGGCATATTAGTAGCGGGCAACAAATACCTCCCCGGCAGGCCAATCGCTATCCTATTGGTTATTGCATCAATTATCCTGATGTCGGTCACTTCTTCCTTTTCAGAAGGTTTTGTATTAACCGGGAACATACCTTCAGGCCTGCCCGGACTACATTTCCCTTCATTCAGGTATCACGATCTTGATGAAGTGGTTCCACTTGCTTTTGCCTGCTTTTTGCTGGCATACATAGAAAGCGTTTCAGCGGCAAAATCCCTGGCTTCCACAGGTGGATATGAAATTGACACACGTCAGGAATTGCTGGCTCTTGCGATTGCCAATGGTGCCGTAGCCTTCACGCATAGTTACCCGGTTACAGGCGGTCTGTCACAATCTGTGGTAAACAGCAAAGCAGGAGCAAAATCTTCACTTTCACTACTATTTGCATCCATTGCCATTGGGTTATGCCTTATATTTCTTACGGGTCCGATGCAATATCTGCCCGGTGTAATATTGGCTGCCATTTTGGTGGCAGCAGTTAGCGGTCTGATTGATCTGAAGGAACTGAAACATTTATGGCGGGTAAGCCGGGTTGAATTTGTATTGGCAATGATTGCCCTGTCAGGAGTTATTATATTTGGCATACTCAAGGGAATTATCCTGGCGGCTGTAACTTCAATCGTATTGCTGCTGCGGGAAGTTGCCGATCCGCATGTGGCTTTCCTGGGACGAATTCCAGGTACCACAAGGTATACAGACCTTAGCCGGCATCCGGATAATGAAACCATCCCGGGTTTGCTGATTCTCAGGGTGGAGTCCTCCCTATTTTATTTCAATGCTGAAAATGTGCGAAAGGCTATATTAAATAAGATCCATGCTTCTGAAGAAAGCCTCCACTATGTAATATGGGATTTAAGCACTTCTCCCTCTATTGACATCAGCGGGGCAAGGCTGATTAAAAAGCTTTATCTCGATCTGAAATCAAGGGGTATCATACTTGAAATAGCGGAAGCCCATGCAGACGTTCGTGACACGTTGCGCGCCGAAGACCTAGAAGAACTGACGGGTCATATCAGCAGGAAAATATCTGTAAATGATCTTGTGATCGCTTCAGGTGAAAAACAGGGAGAAGACTCTGTATAAATTACATTGCCTTCCCCTGCCAGGTTATTTTTTATCGCCGTTTATATCAAAAATTAACCCACCCCCCAGGGTCCACTGGTAATAGGTTGAATATCCGGTTACACCAGCCCCGGCACCGCCAGTACCGAAATAAAGTCCACCCCCGAAGGATTGAACGGCGGAAAGCAATCCGGCCTGCAACTTAAGGCCGATTTTGTCGGTTGCCCAGATGTTCACACCTGCTTTTATTCCCCATGCAAATTTTGTGGCACTCCCTGTTTTACCAGTTGATAAATTTTCTGCGTTGTAAATGCCCATCCCCAATTGCAAACCAAAATAAGGTTCAATTTTAGGATTTACGACCAGGTAACGGTTGGCACCGAGCATAAGATAATTGGAGGCCAGGTCAATATTGTTTTTAATATCGCCGTTGCTGTAATAATTTATGGAAGCTTTTGAATCAAGCCGAAGGTAAGTGAATTCTATACCATAGGCAGGTCTTAGTATAAACTCAAGGCCCCCTCCATATTCAAATCCGCCTTTAATGGTTCCCTCAACATATGAGGTAGCAGAATTGTAATTATTCACCTTGTCATCGAATGCATAACTTGTATAGGCATGAAGTCTTAACGTACCAGGGGCCTGATGCGTAACAATTTGATTTGTTGGTTGAGTTTGCTGAAAAGTTTGCGCCATCAAACCGCTTCCGGCTGAACACAAAAATAGAGTAAGAAGCTTTTTCATAGTTATTTAAGGTTAAAAAGTAAAAGTTCATAAGGGGTTAATAAACAGCTCTCAGGTTATGAAGGTCCAGAATTCATTTTAACGCATTAAGCATAATTGTCAAAAAGAATATCCCAGTGATGTAATTATCCCCCAGTCATTTTTTGATTCACTGTTGGATGCAGGATTATTGTCGAAATTTTCATAGATGGTGAGTCCAAAGAACACATCTTTTAAAATTTCAATTTTAGCTGATAAATCATATTCGAATCGGAACCTGCCACTAGTTGTAAGACTTGGAAATAAATTGAAGCCACTTGTAATATCAATTTTTGGCTGGTTATAACGAAACCATTTATATTGAACTGAGAATAAAAGTTCCAGGTTGTGTGATACCAAAGCAGAATCAATAGTTGATTCCCGGTTGGCCAGAAGTCCCGCAAGGCCATACATCCTTTGTGAATTATTTCTGACGAGGTCATACCCGCTACCCAACCCTGCTTGTATTCGGGAATTCAGGTCAAGTTCAGTATTTTGCTGATAATTGGTTTCTACCCGCGCAAACCATTTTCCAGGGAGATACCGGATAACATTAAAACCTATGTCATTGTTTTTTGAAACATCCCCGTCCTGATCAGATAATATGCTGTTTAGGTCGAACCGGGTAGCATAGTTTTCAGTCCGGTGCGTCACTGATGTCATGAAGCTGTATTGAAAAACATTGCTGGCTTTAGTATAATTGACTCCAAGGTCGATGGACCCGTCAATTTTCTTGAAGAAACGGTTCTTAATGGATGTGATCTGAACGATATCCCAAAAGGGTTTGGGTATAGTATCCGTGGTTGTTTTAATATTAACAGTACCAGAGGCGGTTGAACGGAGTAACGATCCAAAATACCTGTATCCGGATGTCGTCCGGATTTCGAAGTTCTTGGATGAATAAACTGTTGTGATGCGGTCATATTCAACAGTTACAGTTTGCATAGCCTCTGTACTAAGAAAGAGCAATCCATATTCAAATTTTTTCATTTCTCCCGTGATCCGGTCACCGTTGAACAAATAAATAGTATCGTTTTTCTGTGCATTTACAGAAAGAACGAACAAGTTCAAAAACCCAAACAGGATATATCGCGAATGCATGTTGTGATATTATTTAGGCTGGATTAGAAAAGGATTCACCCCCAGTTTTTCCACCACGTATTTAATTACAAGCTGGGCTTTTACGCTATTTCCTGCTGCATCAAGCGGGGGTGAAACAACTGCAATACCGAATTTTCCCGGGCAAACTGCAAGCAAACCACCACCCACCCCACTTTTGGCGGGAAGTCCCGAATTATAGTACCATATTCCGGAATCATCATACAGTCCGGCAGTTGCCATTACCGGCAAGGTGTACATTACCGTTTCGGGAGATACAACCTTCTTTTTGGTTACGGGATTAACACCTCCGTTTGCCAACGTTGCAGCCATGGTGGCCAGGTCTTTTGCACTTACATTGAGGGCGCACTGTTTGGTATAAATATCAGTAGACTGAACCGGATCAAAATACATCCTCCCATAGGCAAGGAGCAAATGGGCAATAGCCTGGTTGCGGAGATTGTCCCCGGCCTCACTGATATACACGGGCATATTCACTGTCAGAAGCCGGCCGGCAAAATCACTATGCATTTGTACAATGCTTTTCCATTTGGCTTCGGAATCGGCACCGTTTACAAGACTGGTTGAGGCAATGGCACCCGGATTAACGAGCGGGTTAATCTCCTTTCCCTTCATTCTTTCTACTGCGTAGATCGAGTTGAAAACCTCACCGGTTGCATCCGTGCCAATTTTTTCCAACACAGTCTGGTGACCTTGTTCTTCAATTACCTGCGCCATCGTAAATACCTTGGAAACGCTCTGAATGGATACTTTTGAATCTATATCTCCCTTTGTATATATTGCGCCATCGGCAGTTACCAGGGCAATCCCGAAAATTTTGGAATCCACACTGGCCAGTTCCTTGATGTAATCGGCATTTTTGCCTTCTTTTACATCCTTATATTTTGTATACGCTTCGTCCAGTGCAGCCCTGATTTTCTCCGGAGTAAGGTTCTGGCTATATGAAATAGCAGGCTGCGCCATGAAAATCAGCCCAATCGCCAAGGTTGTCAACCCTCTGAATGCGTATTTAAATTTCATAAAAAATGTTTAAATAACTAATCATAATGCAGTTCCACCCTCATCATAGCATTTGCCGAAGGATAATAAAGCAGTCAGCGGTCTCCCCATATGCAAAATACACACAACAAAAGAACACAGCCGGCAGGGGATTTCCTGGCCGGCTGTATTATCTATAATAAAATCAGAATCTGGGAGGATATTTGATAAAAATCTGTTTCACCGCGTAATTGATGTTCTGCTCTCTTTTTTGCGGGCTTAAATCAGGATCGATAGTACCGGTACCCCGGCCCTGCCAGACAAGCTGCTTTTTGGCTGAATCAATCATATCAATGAAAAGGGTTCCCTCAACATAGGAATCATAGTTTATGGTGGTGGAAGAAAATCCGCCACCCCAGCGGTACCTGTAACCGGCGCCATAATGATCTGTAGAAGCAGTGGCTGTCTGTACCTGCTTCGCCTTAATCCTTACATCGATCAATACATCAGGTTTATCTGATGCGGTAAAACCCTTGGCCGCCAATTGTGCAGAAACCGCATCCAAAACCCTGCCCCTGTTGATGTCGTCGAGTGGCAAACTCATTGCCTCGGGAGTGAAAGCATAGGTTTTATAGGTTGAAAAACTACCGGCCTTGTCAAAATCAGAGGATACCCGGATCGAACTGCACGAAGTTAATCCAACCAGGGTAAGGGTCAGAAATAGGATGTTTTTCATACTTTTTGTATTAGGGTATAAATACAAATCCAAAGCTGATTGTCATAAATGCCTGCGCAGGAAGATCACCCGCCTTGAAACCATAGTAATATTTGGCAGCAAGTGTCAGACCAACGCCCGGTGCAGCTTTAATCAGCACTCCGGCTTCGGGTCTGAGTGCAAAATGCCAGGCATCCCTTTCAAATGTATAGGTAGACATGTCCGTATTCTGCAGTGTATACATGGTGCCGATACCCAAACCGGCAAATCCCGATAAATTGGCATCCGGCTTGAAATAGTAATCGGCTGCGGCCAGCATCGGAAAATGGTTGCTATAGCGCCATTGCTTCCCTGAATAGGTGAGGTTCCTGTATTCGTAAACATCATCTGCCATTTCCTCATAAAATGTGTTCCAGCCAAATTCCACGCCAACACCCAGATTGGCTGTGGCCAGGTTCCTGTAGTCAAAGGTAAAACCTCTGAAACTGGTCTTCCCGATATAGTCATGCATATCCCCGGTTCCAAATCCAATGGAATATTGAAGGGCAGTCAGATTCCTCTGGGGAAAAGCCGAAATGGCAATTGCCGCTAAAACAATTAGAGTGAATATCTTTTTCATAATCGATAGATTTATTAGTTGGTTTGCAGGTAAGATGACTGGTCAAATGCCTTGTCGATGGCTGTGTTTACACGGTTGGCATCATAGGTGCTCGTTAACACACCGTTGATAATACTACTCCATTGTGTAACAGGATTGCCATTGGCGCCCACTTCAGTAATGTCAACCAGGTTCATCATTAAAGTCCCCGTGGTATAGGAAGAAACATTTACCGGCGGATAATACGGATAATAACCTCCCCATCCCCAGCCCGGGTAATAGCCACCATACCACCAGCCCCAGTAATCATACCAGTATGTAACTGTCGTTGTCTCCCATGAAGCAGGCAAAAGCAAGAGGTCTGTATCTTCCGATCCAAGGGGTACACGGTCATAACCCAGGGCATCCATATTTTGCACAATTCTGCCCAGTATCAATGCGGCTGTAGCGTCCGGTATAAAGACCGGTGCGTCGCCTTCCTGTAAATTTCCCGTAATCTTGACAATTTTATCCGGCATGGAATAGGTTGCCTTTGTGCCAAAATCATATGTGTCGCTGTGGTAGGTTATTACAACATCCAGTTCTTCTACATAATCAGGCCCGTCAGGATAGCAACCGGCCAGAAGAAGAGCACTGAAGAAACCGACAATAATCAGGATTTTTCTTTTCATATGGAATTAGGTTTGTTGTTAAAAAACGGATTAACAATTTAGAGACATTAAGTTTAAGAATAGAATTTTGGCCGTGTACATTCGTGTCAAAATCATTATCCAAATGTAATATCAAAAAAAAGGCCTGTATATAGTACTTTAGTGCTAGCCGGCACTTAATTCCGGAAACCGATTATATGTCAAAAATTTCGTCTGACTTACATCTAACTGAATAATACTGCCATTCTAATAATTATATTTGTAATAAATGTTTCATTGACGTTGTTCATCATGCAGCAATTCTTTATAAGAGTATTTCTTCCGGTTTTACTATTCCTGTTTTCAGCATCCGGGGATGTTTATTCGGCACCGCGGATTAAAAATGTTGTCGTATTTTTCTCATGGAATCCGATTTTGCCGGCCTATGAGAAAATGCTGGAGGGCTTTTACGATTCCTTTTCGGAAGAGATCGGTGTCACCTGCAATTTATCGATCGAATACCTCGATTTAAGAAAACCTCAAAATGAGATATATGCCAAAAATGTGGTAGATATGTATAATTACAAATATCGAAACATATCCATTGATTTAATTATCGTTGTCGGTCCAATGGGTTATAAGGTTTTAAAAGATTTTGGTCTGAATGCCTTATTAAAAACACCCACTATTTGCATTGACAATGACAACCTGATAAACGATTCAATCCAGTATCCTTTGCGGGATAACATGATCAGGATTGAATTAAGGTATGATTTTAAGCCTACTTTGAAAACAGCGCTGGCCTTGTTTCCTGATTACAAAAATATATACATAATAAGCGGAATTACACCGATTGACAATTATTACATTAATAAATGGAAAATTGCCTCAAAAAGTTATAAAAAAAGTCATGAGATAAAATTTATTTCCGATGTCACAATGGATTCCCTGCTGTTTATTGTTGATAACATCCCAAGAAAGAGCCTCATTTTTGTTCCCTCATTTTACCAGGATAAAAAAGGGATGCCCTATACACCATCAGAGGTTATCGCTATCCTGGCAAGGCATTCGAACGCTCCGGTTCTTCCGGTGGCAGATGTATTTACCACGCGCAAAGGCGGGCTGGGTGGCTATTTATACAGTTTCACAAATGTGGGAAAGGAAATGGGCCGGGTGGCTGACCTGATCCTGAAAGGCACATCATCAAAAGACATAATCATCCGGTATGAGACATTCTATCAGCATGTCTATGACTGGCAGGAGTTAAACAGATGGGGGCTGGGCAAGTCAACATTAATTCCCCGGGACAGTATTTTTTATTATAAACCTTCCACATTCCTGGAACAATACAAATGGTATATCCTGGCTGTATTTATTTTTCTGTTTTCACAATCCGTATTTATTCTGTACCTGATTCGGTTGAACAGAAATCAAAAAGAAATAGCCAGGCAAAAAGTTGACACTGAAAAAATTTATCGTGAGATAGTTCGTGAGGACCGACTATTAAAAATGGTGGAATTGACGGCTTCTTTGTCCCATGAACTGAATCAGCCCCTCACTGCCATTTTGTATAACGCCCAGGCAGGAAAGCGATTTCTTAAGAACGGCATGTTGGATCTGAAACAAACAGAAGAAATTTTAGATAACATTATTGAAGATGATAAACGGGCAGGTGGGATTATAAGCAGTGTAAAAAACCTGATGAAGCCGGAGAACCGGGAAATGGAAAATGTAGATCTAAAATTAATTGTCGAAGAGACATTAAATATATTTAACTCCGAAGCCATTTCAAAAGGAGTTACAATAAAGATTCACCTCCCTCCGAATCCGACATGGATATTCGGTGAAAAGATTCAATTGCAGCAGGTATTGATGAATCTGTTCAGGAATGCCCTGAATGCGATGGACAAATGTGAACCTGAATATAAATTATTGGAAATAAGTCTGAAGATGAACAAGGGTTCTGCAACAGTTGCAGTTCGTGATAGCGGTTGCGGAATAGATCCCGCCATCATGGATACAATTTTTAATGCCTTTGTCACTGGCAGTAAAAAAGGATTCGGGATTGGTTTGGCCCTCAGCCGGACGATCATTGAGAAGCACCATGGGGAAATCTGGGCCAGCAATCTGGCAGGCGGTGGTGCTGAATTTTCTTTCCGCCTGAAGACGATCAGGGAGGGCTAGGATTAATTTCCATGTGGGAGTAGCACCAAAGTTCTATAGATAAGCCCCTTTTTAGATAGTACATTTGATCATATAATATTCAGTACTATTTTTTCCCTGATTATCAGAAAAAATACATGGTTTATCTAATAGATGGCGATGAGTCGGTAAGGCGTGCATTTACGCTGCTCCTCCGTTCGGCAAATATTGCACACCGAACTTTCGGGAATGCCGGTGATTTTTTATCTGTTTTTAAGCAAGGTGAAAAAGATCTTTTAATTCTGGATCTGAACCTGCCGGGTTTGAAAGGCATTGACCTGTTAAATGAAATTAAAGGCATGAAAGTTCCGTTGACCGTTATCGTGGTCACAGCCAACGACGAACCCAGTAACCGTGAATATTGCAGGCAATTCGGTGTAGAAGCCTACCTCAGAAAACCCGTGGACGCAGAAGCCCTGCTTGATATTATCAGCTATAATACCTCTGTATGATTTTAAGTTTTGTCACCCTTGGGGCAATCAGGGAGAAAGTTGTTAAAACTGTAAATTTTAAAAATTAAACAATTTTTTATAAATAATTTAAATCCTAAACATTATGAAAAAGATTACCCTGTTACTTACAGCTTTGTTTATTGCAGTCCTTGTAAATGCCCAATCAACTAAGGAAGAAGTTGATTTGATGCAAGCCGCTTATGGCATGGAAAAAAAAGCCATGGTAGCCGAATTTGTTCAGGTTGACCCTGCACAAAAAGATGCCTTTTGGAAATTGTATGATGAATATGAAACTCAACGCAAGGCATTGGGAAAAGAAAGAATTCAGCTTCTGGACCAATATACTGCAGGCTATGACAAATTCACCAATGAATCGGCTGATGCATGGACCAAAAAGACTATCGATTTGAGCAAAAAGACCGATGCACTGATCGTGTCTTATTATAATAAAATCAAGAAAGCAACCAACCCGATCGTGGCGTTGCAATTTTACCAGGTTGAGGGATACATTCTTTCCGGTATCAGGGTTTCTCTCCTGGAATCCCTGCCACTCCCGGATCTTAAATAGTTTTAACAACCCGAAGCAACGTGCTTTGTTATGTTGGGCGGAGGTTTCACCTCCGCCTTTTTTATGCCCTGGCTTCTCATTTCTCATGTGCAAGCAACGACAGCAAATACCGGAAAAAGCCTTTATAATCCGAATTCGAAGAAATATATCGTAATTTTGCCTTTGAAATCTGCGTGCGAATGCGATCAAACCGGTTATTCAAGATATTCAGATATTCAGTTTTAACACTGGCAGCTTTGTTTGTACTGCTGTTACTGGGAGTAAACCTTCCCCCGGGCCAGCGGGTTATTACATCCAAAGTAAACGGTTATTTCCTCAGTAAAAACATCCCTGCCCATGTCGAAAAGATAACCCTCCTGCTGAATGGAAAAATTGGGGTAAAACATCTCCGGGTTGTTCAGAATAAGCAGGATACCATTTTATATGTCAGGAATCTTCGCGTCTCTTTCCAGCCCCTTGCGTTACTCTTCAAAAAAGTCAAGGCAGGCAGTCTCCGCCTCGACGATGCGTTGATTAACCTTGCAACAGATGACAGCACGGGAATTTTGAACCTGATTGCCCTTTTTCCGGGAAATGCGAAATCGAAAGACACTGCTACAGTGGAGAAAAAGAAGTGGGACATCCAGGTCAGATCAGTTACTCTCAAAAACATACGCTTCAACTATCACGATGTATACCATGGCATTCAACTGAGCCATTCTTCCAAAGATATTTATGTGCGATTCAGCCGGTTCTCACTTCTTCGCAAAGAGATCAACGCGGCTTTCGTCAACCTGGATAAAATCAGGTTCAATATGGCAACAAACACTCCTCGGGCAGTAAAAACCAAAGAAATCACAGCACCCTCGGTATGGATTGTCAATTTGAAAAATGCCGATCTGAAGGATGTGGTTTTCACCTCCGATCACCCTGAGGCCTTGCAACGACTGGTTGTAAGGCTGGGTGCTGGTAATATTGCTGATAGCCATGTAGATTTGGGCCAGCATCTGATTACTATTGGCGAATTACAGCTTGATAAGCCCGATCTTTTTATTTTTTCATCAGCGGAAAAAAATCAACCTGCACCCCATGAAAAAATGAACACTGACATATCCTTCCCGGGTCCATGGGATATTACCGGAGACCTGCTTGCCATTGATAATGGATCTGTTCGCATGGCTACATATGCTGGTCCATTTACCAGCACAGGACGCGGAGTTAAACGGCTTGTCAACGTTGCCACCAATCTGAAGCATGTGAAAATCAGCCATCAGGCAAGTGCATTCAACATGAGCAGACTTTCCTTTACTCTTGGCAATGGTTTACAGCTTGAACAGGGTAAGGTGGTCTTCAACTCCGATTCAATAAACAAGACTACGCTGAATTTAGCCCTGAAAACGACTTTTTCAACTGCTGAAATGAAACTTAAAACCGGTGAAAGCCTCCCGTCGGTCATCCGAAAATCCTTCCTGTCGGTTCCTTTTTCATTAAACATCAGCAAATGTGAGATTTCACTACATGAATTGTATTCAATCCTGCCGGGATACCGGGATCAACAAACAACCGATCAGATAAAAGACGACAAGGTAAGTATCCTGGGCAGCCTTTCTGGATCAACTGATCTGTTGAACATAGAAAAGCTTGCACTGGGTACCCCTGCCGGAGCAAGGCTGATTGTAGCCGGTTCGGTTACCCGGCTGACAGATATCAGCACTGCGGAATGCAATGTGGATTTCAATACAAACGCCATTACTGAGGAACAGATTGAAGAACTGACTGATATAACCGGGATTTCCCTGAAGCTGCCGTCTATTGATCCGGCGATAATCAGGGGAAGCATCCGGAACAGAATTATAGCTCCTGAAATAGCACTCTCTATCAAAGGAGGATCAGGCAATATAGGCATAACAGGATACGCTGACCTGATGGAAAAAAGCTATCTGATGGAACTTGTTTTTTCGGACCTGAAAGCTGGCGCACTTACGGGAGTCTCCGATTTGTCAAATGCCAATGGCAGCATAAATATTGACGGCCGGGGATTCAATCCCGACAGTCTTGTTGCAACAGCCTCGGTAACTATTAAAAATGCAGGCTTCAAAGGATACGAGTATCGCAATATTAACCTTAAGGCAAAAGCAGAAACAGGAATGTATACCTTTCATTTATTGTCTTTGGATAGTGCAGCGGAATGCAACCTGACCGGCTTTATGAGCCGGCGGGATTCAATTACCGATGGAGAGATCTCCGGCACCTTTGCCTTTCGCATAGGGGAACTGCATCTATACCATGACAGTATTGACTTCAAAGGAAATCTCAAAGCTGAAGTGCATCAGACCCTGTCAACTGTTAGCGCATCTCTTACCATTCCCCGGTTGAACCTGACCAAAGGGAATCATTCCGGAGAATTAAAAAATGCTTTTTTTTCGATTCTGTCATCTGACAGTATTCTAAAAACCAGGGTAAATACCGATTTTTTGAAAGCTGACTTTCTAAGTCATATATCTCTCGAAAACTTCAAAAAGGCATTTCAACTACCTGACTACGAATTGGCAACTCTTTTCGATTCGGCCTTTACCGATAAAATTCCTGTAATCTCATCCCTGCCAGATGCAGAACTTACCCTGGAAGCAACCTACAGTCCGTTGCTAAACTTTTTTGTGTCTGATACCGTGTTCAGTTTCAAACACATTTCCGCCCGGTTGAAAAAAGGAAGTGACGGTATTGCAACGGGTACAGTGTATATCGATCAGTTTAAATTCAATAATATAGCCGGCTTTGCATCAAGGGTTGAAATGGAAAGCCTGCCTGGAAAAACCACCCTGAGTGCGAAAACAGACAGTATCCGGGTTAGCACAATCAGATTGGGTTTGACAGAAGCGGATATGATCCTGACACAACAGAAAGCCCTTATTAGTATAAAAGCAGGCGATAGACGTGAAAATGTTTTATATGATATTGCGTGTGAAGCTGTTAAAAATAATAACCGCATAGAAGTGCGTTCAACTCAACCACAATGGATCCTGAACGGATATCCCTGGTTGGTTTCACCTCCACCATTTCTTGTCATGGTGCCGGGAACCAATGATTTCACTGTCGATTTGCACTGGAAGAATGATAAAAGTCTGATTGATATTTATGGTCATTCATCAGGCAAACTCAATTTTGACTTCAGGGAAGTAGCCATCAGCAAGCTGATTATGAAGGGAATTCTACCTTATGGTCTGGATGGTGAGCTGACTGGCAATGTCAATTACCTTGGCGGTGAAAAGCAGATCATAAATGCCGGCATGAACATTCAGCAATTTCAGGCATCCGGTCGGATACTGGGGGATGTGAAAATCAAGGGACAATATGAATCCGACACGCTCGGATCAATTGAAAGTAATCTGAATGTTCTGATAGACAATACTTCTGAAATGCTGGTATCTGCAAAGTTAGGCAGCAACCCCGACAAAGGCATCCATACGGAGTTTAAAAATCTTTCCCTGCATTATCTGGAACCCTTCCTGGAAAAGTTTATCAGCGGGCTAACCGGCCAGATCAGCGGCGATATGGATTTATCGTATCCGGAAAATTATCCTGAACTGAATGGCTCGATCCGCTTAAAAGAAACCGGGTTCAGGATTATCCCCTTAAATGCGAAATTCACAATTCCCGGGGATGAAATCGTAATGAGAAAGAGTCAACTGATTTTCGATCAATTTGTTGTGTTGGATTCCTTGCGGAAACGCCTGAATGTGGAGGGCAAAATTAACCTGGACAATCAGAAGAATGCTACGGCTGATCTACAGGTGACATCTGACAACCTCCAGGTAATGAATACTACGGAAAAGGATAATCCCGCCTTTAATGGATCTGTATTCATTAATTCGAAACTGAGTATAACCGGACCCGTACAGAATCCGTCCATTACAGGTAATCTCGTTCTTGCCGAAGGTACTGTGATCAATTACCGGTTTGTCGAGAATTTAACTGTCTCTGAGACGCAGAAAATAATCAAATTTGCCAGCCTCAGGGAGGATCAGGCGACAGACCTTAGGCTAAAAAGGGATGCGGTCAAAAAGCTATCCAATTCGCCGAACCTGGAAGCTTCAATTGAAATTGATCCAAAGACTATTTTTAATTTCCAGATCAACAGAGGCTTTGATATTGGTGTACAAATAAATGGGGGTGGTTTCCTGAATTATGCCATGCTGCCCAACAGCGCCATGAGTTTAAGCGGCCGGTATGAGATTCAGAAGGGCCATGCAGATTTGAAAATTACCGGGTTTCCGCGTAAAAATTTCACTATTTCAGCAGGCAGCCACCTGAGGTGGGATGGTAAAGTTGATGATCCTGAACTTCAGATTGAAACCACCAGCAAGGTAAAGGGATCATACCTGAATCCGGTTGACAATAAAAACCGCGAGGTTGATTTTATGGTATATATGAAACTGGCTAACCGCCTTTCACAGCTCGAAATTATCTTTGACGTGAAGAGTGAGGATCAGTATATCACCACAGTGCTCAGCTCATTGTCAAGTGATGAACGGATGAAACAAGCCATCAACCTGCTCATCTTTGAACGGATTGAACTGCCCAATATGGCCAGCTCATCTAATATCGTTACCCAACAAATTAACCAGTTCTGGGAATCACAGCTGAACCAGTTTACAAAATCAACAATTAAAAATGTGGATATATCATTTGGCCTGAACACCTATAAAGGGGCATCCGAAGGCGGAGGAGAGCGGGAATATACAAGTTTCACCTATGAAGTTAAAAAGCAGATGTTTAATAACAGGGGTTCGGTGATGCTTTCCGGGAAAATGAATGACAACTCGGCAGCCGGGGAACAGGCAAACAATGTAATTGATAACTTTACATTTGAATACGCGCTCGACACCAACCGGATGAAATTTCTGAAAGTCTACCGCCAGCAAAATTATGAGGATCTGCTAGAGGGAGAGGTCACTAAATCGGGTATAGGATTTATTTACAGGAAGAATTATGACAGACTGTCGGATATCTGGAGAAGGCAAAAGAAAAAGGCAATTCCCTAATTTTTAAACAGATAATGTACAGACGGGTTTCAAACCCGTCTCACATGCATTCCATAACCAAGCCCAAACCATAATATTTTTAAATGCACCCGAAACTCTCCATAACCCACCTATTATTAGCCCTGTCAGCAATGATCCTGGCTTCTTGTTCCAACACAAAATTCCTTTCCGGAGACGAGATGCTGTATACTGGCCGGAATAAGGTTACTGTAATAGCCCCGGAAAAGTACAGGAATCAAAAATCGGCCAGCCAGGTGATCGAAACCGTAACATCCTATAAACCCAATAATGCCATTGCCGGTAAACGGCTCCTGCCTCCGGTAGGCTTATGGATCTATAATTACATGAAACCGCGTGAACACAGGAAGCTATCAAAATGGTTCTACCGGACATTCTCTGTTGGACCTGTACTGGTATCACAGGTAAATCCCGAAATACGAAGTCAGAAACTTGAATCTGAACTTTTCAATATCGGTTTCTTTCATTCGTCTGTCTCGTCAGAAATCGATACAAGCCGAAAGAATCCGCGCAAGGCAAGAATTAATTATATTGTGAAACTGGATCATCCATTCCTGTTTAATTCAATATCCTTTGCACCGCCTGAGGATGAACTGGATAGTCTGATAAACAGTTATGAAAAGGACATGAGAATTAAGCCGGATGATGTGTTTAACCTGGAACTTGTTAAAGCAGAAACAAGAAGAATAACCTCCCTGGTTACTGAAAAGGGATACTTCTATTTCAACGCAGGTGATATCCAATGGACCGCGGATACTCTCCGTACACCCGGAAAAATTGACCTCCGGATAGGAAGAAATAAGGAAACAATGGAGTATAAGGCCACACGGAAATATGATATCCATTCGATCAATGTTCAGATAAAGAATCCAGTTGACTCCCTCTCTCTTTATCAGCCCTTTGACAGCACCAACCATGACGGGGTCAGCATACTTTCGCAGGAGGATTATTTCAAACCCGGGCTCATTACCCGGAGTATATATTTCAGGGAAGACGATCCTTATTCGACCTCAAAGCATCAGCAAACCGTTCAAAAGCTAAACAGT
Source organism: Bacteroidales bacterium (assembly GCA_041737295.1). Taxonomy (GTDB): domain Bacteria; phylum Bacteroidota; class Bacteroidia; order Bacteroidales; family UBA10428; genus UBA5072. The sequence goes on from JBGSSA010000060.1 coordinate 74,967, forward strand.
TACGGGGTGTTTAAATTCATCAACCTGCAATTCCAGCCTGCCCGCGACAGCCTTACCTCCCGGTTGGATCTTATGATAGACCTGACTCCCATGAAGGAAGTGAGCCTTGATCTTGAAGGAAACGTGGTAACCAAGTCAACGGGATTCTCGGGTCCGGGTTTCATTGCCACACTTGCACACAGCAATCTGTGGGGAAGTGCAAATAAACTTCAGCTAAAACTGGATGGCGGAATCGAATGGCAATTGGGTACAAAATCATCCAGTACGCTGGGCACTGTTTCCTATAATGCCGGAATTTCAACTTCCATTATATTTCCCCGGGTCATCAAACCTTTCACACTTTTCAACACTAAGCGTTTTAGCATGCCCCAGACATCCGTAACCGCGGGCTTTGAATTTCTGAATAAAATTCAGTATTACCGGATGAATTCCCTTAACCTGGGATATGCGTATCAATGGAAAAAGTCGGAAAGGATAACACACATTTATTACCCTCTTTACTTTAATTCCATTACACTTCTAAAAACTACCCCGGAATTCGATTCCATATTAAATGCAAATCCATATATACGGAAGAGCTTTGAAGAACAATTTATTGCGGGCATGAAATACAATTTCATTTACGACAATAGCAGCAGTAAAGAACCTAACGGATTTTATTTTCAGGGAGGGATCGGTACGGCAGGAAACCTGATCGATCTCTTTAAAAGAGCCTCTTCAGAACCGGAGGACAGACCTTATACAACCATTGGCAATGTATATTCACAATTTCTGAAGCTAACCTCCGATATACGGTATTACAGGAATATTAACAATCAAACCCTGGCTTTCAGGCTATATGCCGGTGTGGGCCTGCCGTATTCCAATTCGGTGGTTATGCCCTATGTTGAGCAGTTCTATAGCGGAGGTTCTAACAGCATCCGGGCTTTTATAGCCCGTTCACTGGGACCCGGGGCATACCACGAGGAGAATGCCTCTGAAATTATTGACCAGACCGGCGATGTGAAACTGGAGGGGAATATGGAATATCGGTTCAAAATATCCGGTGTTGTAAAAGGGGCTTTTTTCCTCGATGCCGGAAATGTGTGGCTGCTGAACAAAGATGAAAACAGGCCGGATGCCGAATTCAATTTCAACACATTCACCAATCAACTGGCCGTTGGCACGGGTTTCGGATTGCGTTTTGATTTCAGTTTTTTCATCCTGCGCACTGACCTGGGATTCCCCCTGCGAAATGCCTACGCTACCGATGGCAGGTATTGGCTTCCATCGGTCAAGGATGTGTTCAGGGGATTCCTGTTTAATCTGGCGATCGGGTACCCCTTTTAATTTGTTGATTTGTTGATTTGTTGATTTGTTGATTTGCTGACGCCGCTGACTGCAAGACTGCATGACTGCAAGACTTTCTTGCAACACCAACTATTCACTTTTAGTTTTTAGTTTTTCACTATTAACCCAACTTGAGCGTGTACGATTATAATATATTGTATATCAAATAAATAAAATTTTATTTTCGGATTTCGGGGAACACAAATCTTCGCCGGTGGAATGGCATCGGTTTATAGCCCATCGCTTCATAAATTTCCT
>JBGSSA010000067.1:0-6761 GCA_041737295.1 Bacteroidales bacterium
GGTTTTCCGCGGGCTTCTCAAATTTGCCCAGTTGCCAGGCAGGAGAAGCACAGGAGACGAACAGCCATAAAAATAGGAATATCCTGGTTTTCATACATTTATTCATTTGCAAATATGCTGATGTGCTAATATGCTGATGTGAAAAAAGTCATGCAGTCATGCAGTCGTTTAAGTGCCTTTTTCGATCACTGGAACCTGATCGGCAAACCAACCTGTACCTTCGGTAGAATAATCGTCCAATCCCTATTTTTTGACTACAAACATATAACTACCCGAAGACAATTCAAAAACAGCTTTACCGTTCTCCATCCTCACAAAGGTAACTCCTTTAGACTTTCCGGCGATTTTCCCGCTTTCCGTAACTCCTTTTGCCGATACGGCCGGGAGATGGAGTGTTGCGGTTGTGTTTGCCGGTACCGTTGCTTCATAGGTGAGAATTCCGTCCTCCACCTTCCAGGAACTGATGATCCTCCCGTACATAGAATCATAATATCCTCTCGCCCAGGTCATCTGGCCCGTAGGATCAGGTTCCGGCTGAAGGATGAATTTTTTAAAGCCCGGCTCACCCCGCTGAATACCCAGGGAATAGGCCATCATCCACTGTCCGACAGCCCCAAAGGAATAGTGGTTGAACGAATTCATGCTGTTGTTGCCGCCAAAACCATTTTCAACCGTATAACCATTCAAGCGTTCCCAGATGGTTGTAGCACCCTGATCAACGGAGTAAAGCCAGGAAGGATACCGGTTATTTTGAAGAAGCCTGTAGGCCAGGTCGCTATATCCATTATCCGACAATGCCTTGCTGATCCAGGCTGTACCAATAAAGCCCGTCATCAGCGAGTATTTTGGACGAATAATGCCTCCGTCGTCCCTGTTTTCACGTTCAACTGCTTCCCTGAGATTTTGAACCATAAAAGGCATATTCTCCTCATTGAATGCGCCAAGGGCCAGTCCCACAGCATAGGAAGTCTGCGTATCGGCCAGCTTGAATTCCGGATAACCGGCCGGCCCGCCAAAGCCGGATCCGCCGCCAACCAGCCCCATGGTTTTGTGTTCCCGGTTTACAAATTGTTTGTTGAAAAACGCTTTCCGCTCCTCATACATCTTACTGAATTTCCCGGCATCTTCAGTCTTTCCAAGCAGTCTGGCGACCTCAGTCATTATTCCCAGGTCGTAAATATGGTAAGCCGTGACAAGAAAAGCTGAACCGAGCCTGTTGTTCTGGGGACCCAGCCAGTCACCCAGCTGTCCGTCCGAGCTGAGCTGCGTTTTCGGATCAATTGTTGTTTCGAGGTAATCCACATATGCTTTCATGGCACTGTAATGTTCCTTCAGCAATTCCACGTCGTTATATTGCTGATAGACTTCCCAGGCCACTGTGATACCGGCGCTGCCCCATAATACACCTCCAAATCCTCCGCCAACCGGTGCAATATCCGTGAATTTGCCTGAGGGATGCTGTACATCCCGCATGGCAATCATGTGCCTGCGCAAAAACTGGTCAGTGTTGGAAATATAGGTTGCAGTCCGTGAAAATACAGAAATATCGCCTGACCAACCCATACGTTCATTCCGTTGCGGGCAGTCGGTTGGGATTGTCAGGAAATTGTCAATGTTCGACCACACCAGGTTCGACCATAACCGGTTCACCTTGCTGTTGGAGGTTTCATACCCGGCCGTAAGTTCCGTGACCGAACTGATAGCCAGACTTTGCACCGCCTCAGGCGGCAGTGGCTCATCAATGCCGGTGATCTCAACGTACCTGTATCCATGTGAGGTAAACCTGGGCTGGAACACCTGGTTCCCATCCTTCATGGTATAGATATCCTGGCTCAGGGCGGCACGGTAATTTTCTGTCATGATCATTCCGACATTGTTACCGGATTCTTTCAGGTCAGGGTACAGCATTTCAGCGAACCGCAACGTCATTTTCCGCCCTGACTTGCCGTTCGACAGGGTAATCCTCGGTACTCCCACAAGGTTTTGCCCCATATCATATACAAAAACGCCTTTTCTTACCTCCTTCACGCTTTTCGCTGTCAACACGTTGTATATTCCGGCATTGTTGCCGATTTGTCCTGTAAGGGCTAACCTGTTAAAATTAAAATCAATGACATTCCCGCCCATTTCAGTCATCCTGACCATAAATGCAGTGCCTTCAAGGGGTACCTCAAGGGCTTTCTCCCAGTCACTATCGTTGAATGAGGCAGCCGACCAGCCTTCCAAAGATGCCTCACGCGTAGCGTCATATACTTCTCCCATATCCAGGCTGCTGTATACAATGGGACTGTTGCTGGAGTATTTCCAGTCCCGGTTGTTGGTAGTCACGACATCGGAAGTTCCATCCTCATAAGAAATAACCAGTTTTGCCAGGAATGATTGCCTGTCGCCGAAATGGTTCCAGATATCACCGAAACTGAGTAGTCCGCTCCACCATCCTTCGCCCAGCATGGCACCCATGGCATTGTCCCCGGCTTTGACCATGCCGGTTACATCATAGGTCTGGTACAAATGGGTTACGTTGTATTGTGTCAGGCCCGGGTTGTAATAATCATCCCCCACCCTGTTGCCGTTCAGGAATACTTCGTAAATACCACGGGCCGTGGCATACAATCTCGCTGACCTAATTTTTTTACCTGCAATATTAAAAGTAGTCCTCAACACCGGCGTTGAATTCCGGCTGGGATCCGATACGATAAAAGCGCCTTTTGAAGCTCCTGTCAGGACATATTTTCCATTGGCAATGATTAATCCTGAATTCCTGTCACCGGCGAAAACACTGTAAATACCGTTGTAAACAGGTTCAGAAAGATTTTCCCTGAAAAGGACGGCGTTTGGTAAACGGTTGTTAAATACAGTTATATCCGAAAAAGAAGCGCTTTGTCCTGGTTCAACTGAAAAGCCCATATCGCAGAGCATTCCGTAAGGGATGTAATCCCATCCCCGGCCCGCCGGATTGAGATTAACCGAAACACCTCTTTCTCCCATTCCAGGAATCGCAGATCCTGGCTGTTGTTTCCTGTTTTCGGTAAAATTGCTGTTACCGTCCACGGACAGGGTTATCTCCCCGAATTTGCTTGAGAAGGCAATGGTGTGGTCATGGTTCTTATTGCCCAGGTTAATGACAGAAGTCAATATTTCCCAACTCTGCAGTGGTGTTGCCGGAATGTCGGTATCCTTATAGCCCGCACGGTAAACAGACAACCTGGCCCGACCGTTCTCACTGCCATCAACGGCGGAGATATCCAGTTCGATCCTGATATAATTCTCATTTTTCCCGGTTTGAACCTGGAATATATTCTTGTTTTTATCCATCAGCCGGGTGTCGTTTGCCCCATAGACAAAAGAGACCCGTGTGCTGCCCGGATCAATGGCTAAGGTGTATTTCAGATTGAAAACCAGGAGGTAATGAGAATAAAATACCAGGTCTTCCGGTCCTCCGCCGATCCATTGCGCTCCTTCCCAGGCGCTTAACCCGGGGTCAGAATTCATAAGACCTGTCTCGAACCAGGAAGAGGCCGACGAAGCAGCCCCGGTCTGATCCCAAACCGTAACCGTCCAGGTATACCGGGCTGTGGGCTTGAGCGGTACTCCGGCGTATTTGATACCCAGCGATGTGCCATCCGCTACCTTTTTAGTATCCCATATAACCACATCGTGCGGATCTTTAACCACTATCTGGTATGCCGATTGAAGGTATTGCCGCTCCTCTGCCGGTGCCGTCATTTGCCAGCTGAAGCGGGGAATTTTCACGTCAATACCGAGAGGAGTACGGGTATATTCTGTCATCAGATTGCCGATCATGACAGAAGCCTGGGATGTAAAAGGCATCAGGCTCAACCAGATCATCACGACTACAACCCTATGCCACATTGGTTTTACTCTCATTGATTTATGTTGAAAATTAACAGATGCCCGAAATTGTAAGACAAATACGTTGCTGTCCGGCAATGGGTAACAAACATATACTATCTATAAAAACACCAAAATAGGCATTTTCACCTTCAGGTCCATGACAATTAATTAAGATTTGTATCAATCTTCTTTATATTTGATTGATAACTTGTGATAAGCATCAGTATTAATGAATTATTTTTGTATCCATCCAGGTCTGTAAAAAACTCACGAAACTTCACGTTGATATGAGCCAGGTCACTAAAGATATTTTCGAAAGAATGCTTGCAGGAGAATCTATCCCATTTGACGATCCTCAATATTCTAAGATCTTTGATGCTGTTTCGCGTACCATCAGATTATCCGCAGAACTCAATGTATCAACCAATATTGACGAAATCCGGGATCGCGTTAGTGAAATAACAGGTACACCACTGGATAAGAGTACGACCATTTTCACTCCCTTTCACACCAATTTCGGACGCTTTATTCAAATAGGGAAGAACGTTTTCATCAACCATTCCTGCTCCTTCCTCGACCTGGGCGGTATTACCATTGAGGATGACGTGATGATCGGACCCCGGGTGAACCTGATTTCAGAAAGTCATCCCCTGGACCCGGCTGAACGGAAAGTACTTGTTTTGAAACGGATACTGATCAAACGCAATGCATGGATCGGGGCAGCAGTAACGATCCTGCCGGGGATAACGATCGGCGAAAACTCTGTAGTGGCAGCCGGTGCAGTGGTATCCAAAGATGTACCGGATAATACGGTTGTAGCAGGAATTCCTGCCAAAATCATTAAATCTCTGAAATGAGTGAATATCTTTTTTCGCATGCCTGAGGATCTGAAAACACTTAATAAAAGAAAGTATGATACGGACCTTATTTGTAATATCAATCTGTTTCATAACTCTTTATACAATGAATGCACAAGAACATACAAAAATTACAATCACTGTCGGGAAGAATTCTTTTGTTGCGACAGTATATGACAATGCTGCTGCACGGGCATTTGTTTCTTTACTACCCCTGACTATTACAATGAATGAATTAAACGGAAACGAGAAATATTACCATTTGCCCGATGATCTGCCCGGTTCACCTGAACGACCGGATGGAATAAAAACGGGAGATTTGATGCTGTACAGTCAAAACAGTCTTGTACTTTTTTACGAAGCATTTACTACCTCGTACAGCTACACTAAAATAGGTTACATAGACAATCCAACAGGTCTTAAGGCTGCTCTCGGTCCGAACAACCCAACGGTTACCTTTAAAAAATGATCAGAACGTAAAATCAGAGCTGAGAATCAAATGAATAATCACCGGAAGTGACTGAAAAAACAGCATAATCATCTTCCATTTGCAGAAAACGCACTTCACTTTTACCCTTAATTTCATTCCCGTTCTCGGTAACATTCTTCACATTTGAGGCCGGCACATATACAGTAGCAGTGCTGCCTACAGGAACACTAATATCCAATTTGAATGCGTTGGCATTCTTTTTCCAATACACAGACGCCTTACCGTAAGGCGTTTCATTGGAATAGGAAGCAAATTTAATATCTCCTCCGGGCTGAGGCTTGAAAATGATATTCTGGTAGCCGGGCTTTAAAGGATCTGTATTCAAACCGGCGAGAACACGATAGAACCATACGATGCCACCTCCAAACATTGGGTGATTGCGGGAACCCTTACCATCCCAACGCTCCCAGGTTGTTGTGGCACCCTGTTCAATCCACCAGCCATAACCTGGCTGTGTTTTTTTATTCATGGCTTCACAGGCTAACTCATGGAGGCCATTTTCAGAAAGCACTTCAAAGAAAAACTGGGTTCCGAATATACCGGTATCCAGATTCCCGCCGTTCGCTAAAATATCTGACTTTAAAGCGGCTACCACTTTTGAATATTGATCTGCAGGCACACCCATTTTCAATGCAAAGATATTGCCTCCATTGGCCCCATATGTTCCTTTCTCTTTATCATAGTACTTTTGTTGAAAGGCGCTCCGGACTTTTTCTGCCAGCTTAGTATATTCTTCGGCTTCTGCGAGTTTACCCAAAGCCTTTGCCGTTTGAGCTGTAAGGTCTGCGCATCTCCACAAATAAAATGTATGAACCATTTCGTCGGGTGGCAATGTGCCCGGAGCACACCAGTCACCCAGGTTCAGCCATTTGTTGGGATTTGCCGTATCAGGTGCCTGTGAAAACATAATACCGTCTTCATTAGTCCAGGTAAGCATATACCGGATATATCCCTTCATGCCTTCATAGTTGTTTTTCAACATATCAATATCTCCGTAGTGAAGATAGAATTCCCAGGGCATGATACTGATCGCGGCGCCCCATGCAACTCCTCCACCGCACCCGGGTTGCCAGGGAGCTCCATTCGGGACATATCCCGTTTCAGGGATCTGCGCGCCGAGAATATCCCGGATCCATTTGGTATAGAATGCACCGGCATCAAAATTGTGCATTACGGTAACACATGCAACCTGCCCGTCGCCTGTGTATGGTGATCGTTCACGATGGGGACAATCACTCGCGATTCCCCCATGCATGTTATCCGTCTGACTACGCCACCATATCCTGTTAATATTATTAAATAATGCATTCGAAGATTCAAATTTCCCGGTGGTTTTTACATCGGAGTATACCGCTTCAGCTATTAAATTTTCAGGTTTTAGCTCACCCGGCCAGTTTGAAATTTCCACTGACCTGAACACAAACCAGGTAAATCGTGCCGCATAGGATTCCGGGCCTCCTCCTTTAAGTGTATAGGAATTGTCCCCTACAGGAGATTCACAAAGATACTTAATGTCAATCCTTTCCCCGGCTTCTCCTGTAACATTTACCAGGTGCAGC
>JBGSSA010000081.1:0-12425 GCA_041737295.1 Bacteroidales bacterium
CATACAGTACCGGACTTGTCATGGATGTCAAAGCATCATAGTGATAACGGTTTTTTCTGCATGGGGCAACGCTTAAAATTAGCGCTTTTCCAGTTATTCGTTATGGGGCCATATTGTTAAATGCTGAGGGACTTGTCACTCGTCACTAAGTAATGTCCATAACCTGTTGCAGCACGTTTTCAGGTTCAAAGATCTTCTTCCAGTCTTCCTTGAACAGGATGCTTCTTCCTCGTTGCAGGGCCTTGTTTGCAGCATCGGAAAATACAGCGTTTGGCAATTCTTTAAAAAGAACTGCAAGCTGAATGTTTATGTGTCCCAGCAGAAATTCCCTTGCGGCTTCGGCAGGCACTCCGCGTTTAATGATCTCTTCCATACCTTCCCTTACAAGGTCGAGGCACGAGGATGATAGGGTTTCTACCAGGGCAGGCTCAAGGAGGGCCATTTGTTCCATAGTTACCCTGAATGATTTTGATACCGGAGCATACATTTGCCTCGCTACCTGCTCTCCCGCTTCATAATATTCTTCTGCACCCTGCATGAGGGCACAAACAATCGGCTGTTTGGCAAGCGATCCGCCGAAAAAGTCGGCTTGTGCTTCCGGAGTTGGTTCCCAGTTGAAAACTGAAGGATGGGCCGGATGGGTTATAAAATAAGCCACATCTTCACGGAGAAACAGTTTTCCCGCCCGGGCCACAGCCGGATCAAGCGTCATCACCAGTGCATTTTTTTTCATGCGGGGAATGAGTTGTGCGGATACTTTTCCGAGATGAGTATCGGGAACAGCCAGGATAACCACATCTGCCCCCGCAAGGGCAATTTCTTCGGATGAAACTGTAATACCAAGCTCTTTAAGTTTGTCAATACCGGCAGGGCTCACTTCAAGATAAGTCATATCGAAGGCAGAATTCCTGAGGTTTCTCGTCAACCGGAGACCCATTTTTCCACCGGCTCCTACAAGGGTTATTTTCTTTTTCATATCAGCTGTTTAAAATTTGTTTTATATAACTCACGCTTTCCCTGGCCCAGGAATCTTCACGGCGAATGGTTTCCTGCAGATCTTCAGCCGGCGGTGTCCATAGCTCAAGTATGCCGCTATTGCACCGGTTATAAGGAAGCAATCTTTCAATAATATTCGGAAGATTTAACAAACCCCGGCCAGCCGGTGTTCCCTCAATTACAAATCCCATTTTATGCGATACCCTTTTTACACTGAAATCTTTAATATGCAGGTTTACTGTATAGGGTGCCAGGCATTTCAATACAGTTTCAATATCCTCCCCGATGCCAATTGAATTTACACAATCGAGACAGATTCCCACGTTGCTGCTTCCCGAATTCTCAACAATATCCCTGAAGGAAGATGCATGCAAACGGTCATGGTTTTCAAGTGCCAGGATGATACCGTTGGATTCAAGGTCCCCCAGGCTGTTCCTTATAACAGATAAAATCGTATCCATATCAGGACAATAATCATTTCCGTCTATCACCATGCGAACAATCGGGGATCCAAAGTATACAGCCATTTCGATATGCCTTTGCAGGTTCTCCGGGGTCAGTCCCCTGCCCCCGATCTCAATCTGAATGTGGTGGTTTTGCGCAAACTGGCGGATATTGTCCATTTCTTCATTATCTGTCCAGTTGAGCGTCAGGTTATCAGCCAGTTGCACACAATCCACCTTAAATGCGGCTGCCTTGCTGATGAGTGCAAAAACACTCATCGGGTTTCCCGGTTCAGACCCGGGAACACCGATAGCCCATGTATATGTGTAGGTACTGATTCCTGTCTGCATGGCCAGCACTATTTATTTTCAGAACCCGGTGCGCTGAATTTCTTATTCTCCTCATCCAGTACCAGCACCCAGTCGAACCCGGGCCCGCGCGAAGGAGCCATAAAACGAAGCCGGTTTTTCTTTTCAAGGGAACCTGCATTAATTGATTTTCCCGATCGCGGGTCGAACCACCAGGTTGTATACTTAACTGCCGGCAGTAAGGTGCCATCCAATTCTATATTCTCCCCCATCGGTGTATAAACCATTATGTACCCATCGCCCCGCGTAGCTGCAATATGATTGTATTCATCACCCGGATTCAGCACTATTTCAGGAAAAGGAACCCGCTGTAGCATAGGCCTTGATTCAATGAGCCGTCGTACATTCAGCATCTGGGCCGCACCCGGAAGATCAAGAACATCATACCAGTAATGACGCGCATATCCTACAGGATTCCGTCCGGGAGCTGCCATTTGCCAAACCGGATGGCAGCCATAGGTATGTCCGTGAGCACCGGTAAAGAGGTTCCAGTAAGCAGCCTGCCTCACATGCATCTCATTGAACCATCCCAGTGAATCCGGACTCCAGTTTATTGGATGATCCTCGTACCGGGGTTCCCCATCCATACACGGTTTAACGGGGATGCGGGCATAATCCTCACGAATCATGCGGTATGCCGCATAGCTGCGTTGACCGTGACCTGTCTGCGCCATATTAAAATCGAGCCAGTCGGAGTTATGAAACCATTCCGCGGAAGTTTTTTCTCCCCAGGGATGAAACGTCATCAGGTGATTGGGATCGGCCGATTTGATCCCCTTGCCCATCGCATCCCACACGGGAAAATTAGACCCTGTGTTTTTGGAATTGGTACCGCCCGAGCGGTCACCGCCACCGATCCAAATGATATTTGGAAAATTTTTGTATCGTTCCCCAAGGTATTTACCATACGCAAAAGCATTCTCAGGGTTAAAAATCTCCGGACCCTGTCCCCATCCGGCCTTGTCTACCTTGTCACCCCAGGTGGGCAATAACCCGATGAAGATGCCCTTGGTTTCCGCGAGCCGGATCAGGCTGTCGACAAATGCGAAATACGCCTTGTTCGGCTTCCCGGGATCATTATCGATGAAAGGTCTGTCACCATTCATGTTGGGTGTATTTAACCCATCCAATTCAGCCAGGATGACCGCCTGTATAACGGTAAACCCTTTCTGTCTCCGGTTTTCAAGATATTTTTCAGCATCTTTGAATGTGAGACGGTGAAAGAATTCCCATCCTGTATCACCCAGGTAAAAAAATGGCGTTCCGTCCTGAAACTGCAGGAAACGGTGATTTTCGGAAACGACAAGTTTACCGTGTGAAAAATCAACTGACGGCCCCTGTTTTGGCACCAGTTGTGCATTCAAATGACACATTGCCGATAGGATTAATGTGCAAACAATTATATTTTTCATTACCATTTTTTAAAAATTTTCATCATTCCAATATCCTTCAGCCTCCAGCCTCCAGCCTTCAGCCTCCAGCCTTTCTTCACCCTATTCTCGAATACACAATCAGCGACAATCCGATAAGATAACAGGCAAACATCAGTACCAGCAGGCGATTGGTGCCAGCCGGGGCATCACGGAACTCTTTCCATACCAGTATCCCCCATAATGCTGCGACAACCGGTGCAGAATTGCTGAGCCCATAGGAAATTGCCGGACTGGCTGAGCCGACAGCCATAAAACTGACTGAATTGCCGAGGCACCAGATAGCGCCGCCAAGCAGGCCATAAAAATGCATTTTCCCTGTTCCATTGAAATAATCCTGCATCTTTACCGGAGCTCCCTGCACCGGTTTCATCATAAAATACGGATTGAAGATCATCGTGCAAAACAAGGCTCCAAGTGAAAAAAAGACAACTGCGGTATAGGAAGTAATCTTGCCAGCGGTTTCAGGAACAAATTCCGTATCCATGGCAGAGGCTACAAAGCGATAAAAGAATGCAATCAGTAAACCGGCCGCTACGGATAAAATAATTCCTTTGAAGGGGGCTTTTTTTTGAGTTTTCGCAAGCCGCCTGTAAGCGAATACACTGAAAAGAATGGCGAACATGATCACAAGCGTTCCGCCAAACAGCAACCAGGGGTTGCCTTCAGGACTTCCTGCATAATTAATGAAGATGCCCAGTATCCAACCTATTCCTCCTCCGATGGGAAAGGCAACAGACATGCCGGCGATGGAAATGGCAGCAACAAGAAGCAGCGTTCCCAGGTTCCAGATGGCGCCCCCTAAGGCCGCACTTAGCAAATTACCGGCGGATGCCTGCTTGAGATCGGAAATAAAGTCCCTTCCGGATGTTCCCATGCTTCCAAATGTAAAGGCCATAATGAGAGAGAAAACCAGGATTCCCAGGATAAAATCCCAGTAAAACAATTCGAACCGCCAGGATTTGCCTGCCAGATTTTGCGTGTTTTGCCAGGAACCCCAGCAAACCATTGCAAGAACGCACATGAGTACGGCTAGTGTATAATTCTGAACAAGGATCATAGTGAGATTTTTTAAAACTTATTTATACCTTTATATACTTATTCATACCTATTCATTACAAATATAATTAAGAGTTTTATATTTTTGCAAATAAAAACATGGGGTTTATTGAAATTAATACAAAATGGATCACACCCATTTATGAACAGATCAAGGAATCGATTACCAAGGCAATAGAACAGGGAATATTAAAAAAAGGCGACAAAGTTCCTTCCATTCATAACATTTGCCGGGAGTTTGGCATTTCACCGGGTACCGTGCTGAAAGCGTATGACGATCTCTGCAGGATTGGCATACTGGTTTCAAAAAAAGGAAAAGGTTACTTTATCAGCCACACAAGGGTGGTAAAGAAGTTGAATATCTTTATGTTGTTTGACCGGATCAACACTTACAAGGAATTGCTGTATGATGCATTTATCCAGCATATCGGGCCTAATGCTTCTGTCCAGGTGTTCTTTCACCATTACGATGATGTGAGGTTCAACAGTCTTGTCAGGGAAAACCTGGGCAAGTTTAACTTTTATGTGATCATGCCCCATTTTAACCACGATGTTTCGGAGGTTCTGATGAAAATTCCCGAAAACAAACTGCTGATCATTGATAAAGAAGTGACGCGCCTGAAAGGAAAGTACGCGGGTATTTGCCAGAATTTCAAGGAAGATATTTATCAGGCATTAAAAAGCGGCCTGGACCAGATCAGCCGTTACAGTCAGGTTGTATTCGCCAGGTCTCCAAGTAAGTTTCAATTCATTCCTGAGGGTACCATCCGGGGATTTGAGCAGTTTGTCGCGGATCATCAACTGAAGGGCATAGTCATTCCGGGTATCCGTGATCATATTATCAAACCCGGCGAGCTATACATAGTTTTTCCGGATAATGACCTGATCTACCTTATTAAAAAGGCAAAGGAAAATAACTGGAAAATCGGGCATGACATCGGAATTATCGCTTTCGACGACTCTCCCATGAAGGAAGTGCTGGAAGAAGGGATCTCTGTAGTTTCAACAGATTTCGAAGCCATGGGAAAAACAGCTGCTGAACTTATCCTGTCAGGGAAAAAAGAAAAATTGTACAATCCATTCAGGCTTATCAGCAGAAAATCATTATAATTTCATCACGAACCGCAGTTTTAACAATACGAAAAGGATCAGATGATGCCTGCAACACGCACCCTCCGCACCGGAACACTAAACATGCTCTATGAAGGAGGAAATCTTCGTTACCTGTCCTCAGGAAGTTTCGAAATTATCAGGATGATCTATTTTGCTGTGAGGGACAGGGACTGGCTGACCATTTCCCCTGCTATTTCCGGGGAAAAAATACGGAAAACCGGAGAGGGATTTGATATAAAATACACAGCGCATTACAGGTATGGCAATATAGATTTTGAGGCTGAAATTACCATAGCCTCCCCGAAGGCCAACCGGCTGATTGTTGAAATGAACGGCATTGCCAATTCTACCTTTATGAAAAACAGGATAGGGTTTTGCATCCTTCATCCGATAACAGATTGTGCAGGGCATGAATGCGAAATAATCCATCCTGACGGAAGCTCAACACGTGGCATCTTCCCTGAAGACATTGCACCCCGGCAGCCCTTTATAAGCATCAGGGAAATGCGGTGGAAAATCAACGAATCCCTGAAAGCACGGCTTTGTTTTGAAGGAGACGTTTTTGAAACCGAAGATCAGCGAAACTGGACGGATGCTTCCTACAAAACCTACAGCACGCCACTTGATCAACCTTATCCCGTGGAAATAGAAAAAGGTACCAAATTGTTCCAACGCGTTGAATTCTCGCTGGAAGGCGAAAACCCTGTGGATGGTGAAAGGGCGCACCGGGAACCGAAGTCTGCGGTACTATTCAATATAGGTAAAAAGGTATCGGGTGAATTACCGGAAATCGGAGTGAGCATGAGTTCACGTCCGCAGCCTTTAACGGACCGGGAAGCCGGCATCCTGAAAAATATACCCTTTTCACACATCCGGGGTGAATTGCATTTGTTCAGTAAACAGTTGGAGAAGCAATATGTCATACTCTACGGTGAGTCAATGAAAACCGGGTTTCCTGCAGAGATTTGCCTGTTTTTCGGAAGCGATCCCCAGGCTGAACTGGCAAAATTCCTTTTGCTGTATTTCAAAAGTCCCGTTTCTGTAAAACGGTTCATTGTCCTGGCAGGAAATGCCCACGTTCCTGCGAATAACCTTCTTTCATTGGTGATACCTGCTATTCGCAGGGTATTTCCCGGAATCCCGGCAGGGACAGGGACAAACAGCAATTTCGCCCAGCTAAACCGTTCCCGGACTGATTTCAAGGACATTGACTTTGTCGCTTTCGCCATACATCCCCAGGAACATGCTTCAGATGACCGGACACTGGTTGAAAATACCGCGGCTCAACAATATGCAGTTCAAAGTGCGGTGAAATTTGAGATAAGTAAACCGGTTGTGGTTTCCCCGGTAACCTTGCAAAGACGGTTTAATGCAAACCGCGATACATATGAAGTGCACCGGGACGATAAAGAAATGTCCCCGGGCATTGATCCTCGCCATAAAACTCTTTTTGGCGCCGCATGGACGGTCGGAAGTATAAAATACCTGTTTGATTCAGATGTAAAAAGTGTTACGTATTATGAATCTGCAGGTGAACGGGGCTTGTTCATGGGTGATTTTGGAAGTCGCTGGCCTGGAGAGTTCGATGCTGACAAAAACACGATATTTCCAGTGTTTCATATATTCAGGATGCTCATGAATAAAGGTAGAATGCGGGTTTCAGGGAGTTACAGTACAAATCCCCTGGTAATTGACGGATTCACTGTGGCAGGTGAAAAGTCGGGACTGTTGTTTCTTTCAAATATGACAGGGCAAATACAAAAGGTTATGCTTGCAGGAATACAAGAATGCAGTATAATCTTGAAAATGAACGCAGGAAATGCCGGAGAATACAACAGGGATGCCAGGTTCCCTTCCAGTAAAAACCAGGTTCAGATGGTTTCAGCTTCTAAAGCCCATAGGATGCAGCCCTATGAAACCCTGATCCTTGAATACGGACTTTAACATTATTGCACCATCACCTTTTCTATCCTTGAATTGTCCTTGCCATAGACTTTAATAAGATAGGCACCCGGCTGAAGCCTGACTTTTTCAGTAATCAATGGATCTGCAGGTAATTGTTTGCTATAGACAAGCTGACCCAAATAATTGAATATTTCCAGGCTAAGCTTGTCTGATTTTTCATTCTGAACTTCAATATTAATCTCTTCAATAGCGGGGTTTGGATAAGTCCTTAACAGGAAAGTACCTGTGGCTTCTTCCTCATTTACAGGTGAATGGCAGGTTATACCGGGAATATTGGCATCGAGCCATGCAGCCCGGGCAGTGATCCAGTTCTTCATAAAATTAACATCCTGTTCAAAGGTATTTCCAACAAAATAGTTCGGCCATACATATACCCCATGGATCGGCCACTGGTCAAAATTCCGGTCACGGGCATCCCCGATAACAGTCACCGCGGAGTCGATACGGGCCAGGATGGATTCATCGGATAACGCTCCCTGTCTGAATTCATGCCACCGGCAATACAACATATTCACAAAATACGGATCAGTAAGCATCCTTTTCCACCAGAAGGGTGTTCCCCACCCGTCCGACTGGAATGTATAATTCCATCCGTAGGTATTAAAGGCATCGTAATAATCAGCATTCCCAAAAGCCAGGTCATAGTCCCAGATCGGGCCCATATGAATTCTGGGGTCCTTCCCGTCGCGATCTTTATGCAGAAAGGTACTCAACCTGTATCCGTCGGTGTTCTTGCTCAGTTCAACCATGATAAAATAGTCTGCAAATGAGCTTACATCAATAAAGGTTTTGTATCCAACATATGGATCCAGGTATTTGTTAGTATAAAGGGCACTTTCAAAGGCCGTGATCTTATTTTTGATATAGGTTTTTTGCCCCGGGCCAATTTTATCACGCGTGGGATAAACGAAAGCAAAAAAGGGAGAGCTGCCTTCACTTCCTGTTCCAAGATAAGGCGAAAACCAGCCATCCGTATAATTGCCTGCAGATCTGTCGATTTTTACAATATACCCTCCTGTAAGCTGATCACCGGTAACATCAGTTGGCAATAGTTTAGAAATATCAACTCGGGCGCTGTCGCGTTTGATACGCTCTATTAAAACGTAGACTCCCCTGTACTGATCATTCAGAAACAACTCACAAAACCGGGTACGTGATGCATAATGGCCCATATCACGGGCGAGTTGATAAGCCAGGTAATTTCGCAAGAGCGTTTTATCTGAATAAGGGCCATGTAAAATCCAGTCGCTTTCAGAGGGCAGGCCCATCAGGGAAAACGATGTATCATCCTCGGCTGCTTCCCAAAGTTCGATGCCATAATTCTTTTTTTCGAACATTGTTGAAGACGAACCCCTTATTTCAATCCCTGCCTTTCCATTGAAATTATTCCATTCATCTGTTAAATAATTTAAATTTCCGGGTCCGTTGTCAATGATACCCAGGTCTACAATCCTTTTTACATCCTGTTGCAATTGAGTTGAACCGGTATTGATAATCACCAGCGGAAGTGTGGAACCGCCGAAGCTGACATACGGATCCTCAAACCAGGCCGGAACATTCCGGTAGGTGAGACCTGCAGTTTTCATTGCTACCGAAAGGTAAGGAATACAGCTCATATCGCTGGAAGTGTTTCCCATGTTGTTCACCTGTATGGCGATCACATTGGTACCATTAACCAGGAAGCCATTCAGTTTTTGTTTTGAAATCGCGTAAGAGGCTGGCGCAGACTGGTTATACATTACAGCCTCATGATCCGTGGCTATTACGTTAAAGGCAGGATGATCCCCGACTGTGCCCAGGTTTGACCGGGCAATTTCAACGCCATTTATCCAGGCCACAAAACCGTCGTCAAAGTCCATATTCAAAAGGGCCATACTGATTTTCGACGTATCCTGGATGGTAAACGAGGTGCGGATAAAAATGGAATACGGGTTCGGAGGAACGGCTATTTGTGTCAGATCATCCCCGTCACCATATCCAAAACCTCCCGGGCCCTGTTGCCAGGCACCGTCATTAAACGCCGGATTTTGCCAGCCTGAAGCAGGTCCTGAATTTAATCCCACAAAATAATGCCAGTTGTCATTGGCCATTACAACCGTTTCCCAATGATCGATTGTTGGGTTCTGAGAAAATGAATTTTGAAAAACACAAGCTATCCATATCAGTGCAATAGTCAACCGTTGTATCATGAACTTTTTATTAAGATCTGAATTGTATACGTAATTCCGGGATAATAATTACGATTTAATCCCGGTAATTCTCAACCTTGAACACCCATGCATGGGAACAGGGCATATTTCCGGGATTAATTGAAGGCGGCTCGATGGTCAACTTTCCATTTGCCCGGGCATTAACCCTGACCGGTGAACCCAACAGTGAAATTTTTCCGGAGGATTGTATACCCGGAATTGTTATTGATTTCTGTGGCCATCGTGTACAGATAATATAGAGATCACTGCCTTTGCTTGTGAAATATACATCGGGCATTGCGGTGGCTGGTTGTTTCTGCCACACCCGTGAATCATAGATTGCCTCCCCGTTTACCTCCAGCCAGTCGCCGATATCAATCAACCGTTGCTGCATGATAACGGGTATCAGGCCATCAGCCGTGGGTCCGATATCAAGCAGGAGATTGCCTCCTGATGATACCTTGGCTATAAGCAAATCCACCAATGCTTTTGAACTCATATAATTATCCAGGTCTTCCACCCGGTTGTAGCCAAAGGAAGTTCCTATGCCCCGGCATTCTTCCCATGGATGGGAGGCAGCACTTCCTATACCTTTTGTTTCACCCACAAGGTCATATTCAGTTGTATAGATACCGCCGTGAACTGACCTTGTTTCCTTGCCCCACCGGTCGTTAACAACAACCTGGTCTTTAACGGGAGATTCATTATACAGCCATGACAGGAAAGTTGTGCTTTTCCAGTCCTCGCTCGGATGATCCCATTCCCCGTCAGTCCAGAGGATATCGGGCTTATACCGGGTCACAAGGTCTTTCATTTGCGGAATCATGTGATCATCCACATATTTCTGCAAATTGTTCTTATAAAGGGGATTGAACCACTCATATAACGAATAATAAAAACCCATATGCAACCCCTTTTCTTTTACAGCCTGTGTAAGATCGCCGGCCAGATCCCGGTGTGGTCCGATGTCAACTGAATTCCAGTTCCAGCTTTGTTCACTGGGCCAAAGGCAGAAACCTTCATGATGTTTTGAGGTAAGAACAACATACTTTGCGCCGGATCTTACAAAAACATCAGCCCATTGCTGCGGGTCAAACAATTCCGCTTTAAACTGTCCTGCAAAATTGGTATATTTATGTTTTGGGCCATACATACTGGAATCAAATGCCCTGAAGTATTTATACTCTTCACCTGAATTCACTGTGGATTTATGCCAATACCATTCCGCATATTTGGCATAAACGCCGATGGGTGCATTGGCAGGTGCCCAGGAGGGAACCGAATATACGCCCCAATGAATGAAAATACCAAATTTGGCATTGGTAAACCATTGGGGAACAGGTCGATTATCAATTGATTCCCATGTTGGCTGGTACACCTGTGCAACAAGATATAAAGAAAGGATCAAAAAAATCCCCGTGCATGCTGTTCTTTTCATAGGAATGATGTATTTTAGTTTGGGACATAAAGATATAAATAATAGGGACAAGGGACAAGGGACAAGGGACAAGGAAGAAGAGTTCAGCAGTTTTGCAGTTTTGCAGTTTGGAGCCTTCGAAGTTCGGTGTTCGATGTTCGATGTTCAGTGATATTTAACGTAATATTACACCGAATATTGAATTCCAAAAAACCAACTCCGATAGCATTCCTCCTTCAGCCTGCAGCCTTCAGCCTTCAGCCTACACAAACAACTAACAACTAAACTATATGCCAAAAGTAGCTATGCTTGGAGCCGGATTTATCGGCGATTTTTATACATATTCGATTCATGGGCAACGAAGCCGTGACGAGGTACAAATCATTTATTCACGTGATGAAGGGAGGGGAAAAACCTTTGCTCAAAAACATGGAATACCGAAATGGACTACCTCGATGGAAGAAGCTGTCAACGATCCCGGTGTTGATATAGTTGTGGTGGCACTTCCAAATAACCTGCACCTTGAAGCGGTGAAACTGGCGGCTAAAGCAAAGAAAGCCGTTTTTTGCACCAAACCGCTTGGATGCAATGCAAAGGAGGCTAAAGAGATGCTTGAGCTCGTTGAGAAAGCTGGCATTACCCATGGGTACATGGAAGATCTTGTTTATACGCCAAAAACACTAAAGGCGCTGAAATCAGTGAGGTCGGGAGCTATCGGGGATGTGATCTGGGCCCGGTCGAGAGAGACACATCCCGGTCCACACAGCGACTGGTTCTGGACTAAAGAGATATCAGGCGGAGGCGTTCTGTTGGATATGGGATGCCATTGCATTGAAATATCGAGAAATTATATAGGTAAAGATATCCGGCCGGTTGAAGTGATGTGCTGGGCTGATACACTGGTAAAACCGATTGAAGCTGAAGACAATGCGCTGGGCTGGGTGCGTTATGAAAATGGGGCCATCGGCCAGTTTGAAGTCAGCTGGTCATTCCGCGGGGGAATGGACCTGAGGGATGAAGCCATGGGCACTGAGGGAACAATCTGGGTTAATAATTTCCTGAGAACCGGTTTTGAAATTTTCTCGGCATCCGGCAAAGGAGGTTATGTGGCTGAAAAATCCGAGACCGAAAAAGGATGGATGTTCCCTGTGGGCGATGAGGTAGTAGAATTGGGATATACGGACATGTTTACGGATATGTTCCGGGCTTATGAAAAAAAGACCCAGCCGCAAGAAACATTCTATGATGGATACATTGTTAACGAGATCATGGACGCCTGTTACCGGTCATCAAAATCCAAAAAATGGGAGCCCGTAAACCTCGATATCTGGAGGGGAAGGGACAAATCCGCTCCAATCAATGCCACCCGTGATTATGATGAGGGCCATTTCCTTATTAAAAAGGAAACGATGCCCGATGGCAGTGTGAAACTTATTCTCAAGGA
>JBGSSA010000115.1:0-4589 GCA_041737295.1 Bacteroidales bacterium
TGCAGCAGCCGGCATTAAGGCCATACTTGTAAAATCTGTTTCGCGCATTTTCTTCCGTTCATCCATCAACCAGGGATTGCCGATCCTGGTGCTTCCGGACGCAGTAAATGCCTGTATTCCGGGAAGCCGGGTTGAAATTGACATGGCCGGCGGTGTTGTTACGATCGGCGACCAGGAGTTCCGTTTTAACCCGTTGCCGGGCAAGCTTTTGCAGATACTGGAAATGGGTGGGCTTGTGAATGCGGTAATCAGTAGTCAGTAATCGGTAGTCGGTGGTCGGTAGTCGGTTATGAGTAAGGGGTAATCAGTTGATTAATTGAACTTTGTTATCTGAGATCTGCAATCGTAAATCGTAGATCGTAAATCGTAAATCATTTTATCATGAAAAATACTTTTGACATAAAGGAGGTTCTGAAGGAACTTGGAATACAATCCGTAAATCCCGGAATATGCACGGGTACAGTATGGACCGAGGGTTCAGGGGATGTGCTGACATCTTATTCGCCGGTTGACGGGAATGCGATCGCGGGAATCAGGCAGGCTACCCGGGAAGAATATAACGAGCTTGTTTCAAGGGCCGGAAAAGCATTTGAAACCTGGAGAATGGTTCCCGCACCGAAACGCGGTGAGATCGTCAGGCTGATCGGGCTGGAATTGCGGAAATACAAGGAACCTCTTGGAAAACTGGTGAGCTGGGAGATGGGCAAGATTTACCAGGAAGGTCTGGGTGAGGTACAGGAAATGATCGATATCTGTGATTTTGCACTTGGGTTGTCCCGCCAGTTATACGGGCTTACAATGCACTCTGAACGCCCCGGCCATCGGATGTATGAACAGTATCATCCCCTGGGGATAGTTGGCGTGGTATCTGCTTTTAACTTTCCGGTGGCGGTTTGGTCGTGGAACGCCATGATTGCCCTGGCATGCGGGGATGTGGTGATCTGGAAGCCATCGTCAAAAGTACTTTTGTGCGCGGTGGCTGTACACCGGATTATCGAAGGGGTACTCAAGCAAAACGGTGTACCTGAAGGTGTACTGAACCTGCTGGCCACCAGTTCAAAATACCTGGGTGATGATCTTTTTTCTGACAGGAAAATTCCCCTGATTTCATTTACCGGATCCACAAAAATCGGGAAACGGGTGGGAAGGATTGTAGGTGAACGGCTGGGCCGGACAATCCTTGAACTTGGCGGAAACAACGCGATCATAGTATCTCCCAACGCAAATCCCGACCTTGCACTCCGTGCGATTGTATTTGGTGCAGCCGGCACCACGGGTCAGCGATGTACATCCACACGCCGGATCATTTTGCATGAATCGATTTACGATTCATTCAAAAGCAAACTCGTGCAGGTTTACAAGAGTCTTAGGATTGGAAATCCTGTTCAGCCGGAGACCCATGTCGGACCCCTGATTGATAAAGAAGCCGCGAAAGCATTTTTTGAGGCCATAGAAAAGGTGAAGGAAGCAGGGGGAAATATACTATATGGAGGCACCCAATATAATGATGGGGATTGTACTTCAGGGTGCTATGTGGTTCCCTGTATTGCCGAAGTTGAAAACCATTATCCCATTGTTCAGGAAGAAACTTTTGCGCCGTTACTCTACCTTATCAGGTACTCGACCCTTGATGATGCCATTCAATTGCACAATAACGTTCCACAGGGATTGTCATCGGCGCTTTTTTCAACCGACCTTATGGAAACTGAGAAGTTTTTATCACACCAGGGATCAGACTGCGGAATTGCGAACATCAACATAGGCACCTCCGGAGCTGAGATAGGTGGCGCTTTCGGAGGGGAAAAGGATACCGGAGGCGGAAGGGAATCAGGATCAGATGCCTGGAAAGTTTATATGCGCAGACAAACAAATACGATTAACTTTAGTTCCGAATTACCCCTCGCGCAGGGAATATCTTTTGTAGTGACAAGTGACAAGTGACGAGGGACAAGCAGTTGATGGTTGATAGTTGATAGTTGATAGTTGTTGATTTGCTGACGCGGCTGACTGCAAAACTGCATTCATACGATGTGTTGAAAATCGTAGAGACAAGGCATTGCCTTGCCTCTACAACATACCGATTACCTTACTGATTCATATGAATATAGGCATACTAAGAGAAACAAAAACCCCGGCTGACAGCCGGGTACCTTTTTCACCCGCACAATGCAGGCAGGTTGAAGATGAATATCCGGGCATCAGGATATTTGTACAGCCCAGCCCCACCCGGTGTTTTACCGATAAGGAGTATTCGGATGAAGGAATTGATCTTACCGACAATCTCGATCACTGTGATGTACTGCTGGGTGTAAAGGAGGTGAAAACAAGGTACCTGCTTCCGGACAAAACCTATTTCATTTTTTCGCATACAATAAAGAAGCAACCTTATAATAAGGGATTGCTCCAATCCATCCTTGAAAAGAAAATCCGCCTCGTGGATTATGAAATGCTGACCGATGGGAAGGGTGTTCGTATCATTGGCTTCGGCAGATGGGCGGGTTTGGCCGGGACCTATATCGGCCTGCGGGCCTGGTCGATACGACATGGCAATACCTCACTGGTCCCTGTGCAGGATTGTAATGGATTGGAAGATATGATGCAAAGGGCATCCGCCAGCAGGCCGGGAATTATCAGGATTGCCCTGACCGGGGACGGAAGGGTGGCCGGTGGTGCTGAGGAAATGCTGAATGCCTTTGGGGTCCGGAAAGTCACAACGAAAGAATACCTTACAAATGAACATTTTGACGGACCGGTATATACTCAACTGGACCCTTCAAAATATAATGTACATCAATCGGGCAGGGAATTTAACCTGCACCATTTTTTCAACTTTCCGCATGAGTATTCCAGCAATTTTGGACGGTTCTGTCCGAAGACGGACTTGCTGATCATGGCAGCCTACTGGGATCCCCGTTCCCCGGTATTATTTACCGCGCAGGACATGCAGAAACCTGATTTCAATATTCGTGTAATTGCTGATATTACCTGTGACATCATGGGTTCTGTACCGTCATCCCTGAGGACTACCACATTTGAAGAGCCTTATTTTGATTACGACAGGAGCCTGGAAAAGGAAGCCAGGCCATTCAGCGATCCCGGGAATGTGACGATGATGACAATTGATAATTTGCCGTGTGGCTTGCCTAAGGAAGCATCCATCGACTTCGGGCATCACATAATAAAAAATATTGTACCCCTGCTGATGGGTGAGGACAATGAAAACATCATTGAGCGGGCGACGATCGCCCGGGAAGGCAGGCTGACAAACCAATATTCATACCTGGAGGAATGGGTTAACAGTTACTAATCAGAGAAGCATGAAAAAAATACTGCTTATAGGTGCCGGCCGGTCATCTACAACACTTATCAACTATCTGCTTGAGAAATCAATGGAATACGGATGGGAACTAACGGTCGCAGACCGGGATGAAAAGCAGGCCCGGGAAAAAGCCTCCATGGCCAGCCGCCAGATCAGCCTGGATATTTTCAATGAGCAAGAGCTCGATGTTGAAATAATGGAGGCCGACATCGTGGTTTCAATGCTTCCTGCCAGGTTTCATCCACTTGTAGCCCTAAGTTGTCTGAAGCATAGTAAATCCATGCTCACTGCTTCCTATGAATCGGCTGAAATGAATGAGATGTCCACAAAGGCCAAATCGTTGGGTATCCTGTTCCTGAACGAATTGGGTGTTGATCCGGGCATTGATCATATGTCGGCCATGCGGGTCATTAACCGTTTAAGGGATGAAGGAAATGAGCTGCTTTGTTTTGAAACGTTTACGGGGGGACTTATTGCACCGGAGTCGGACAATAATCCCTGGAACTATAAAATAACCTGGAATCCGCGAAATGTTGTGCTTGCCGGGCAGGGTGGACCGGCCCGGTTCATCCAGGAAGGAAGGTACAAGAACATTCCCTATCACCGGTTATTCAGGCGGACAGAAGTAATCGATATTGAAGGTTTCGGTAAATTTGAAGGCTATGCCAACAGGGATTCGCTGAAATATATTGAAAAATACAATCTCGAAGGAGTTCCGACTATATACAGGGGCACTCTGAGAAGACCGGGATTTTGCCGTGCCTGGGACGTGTTCGTTCAGCTGGGTGCCACGGATGATACCTACACCCTGCAAAACACGGAAGAAATGACGTACAAGGAATTCATCAACTCATTTCTCTATTATAGCAGTGAGGATCCGGTAAAGACCAAGCTTTATCATTATATGCATATTGATCAGGATTCTGATGTAAGGGAAAAACTGGAGTGGCTCGGCATATTCAGCGATACCCGGATCGGCCTGAAAGATGCAACCCCGGCCCAGGTGCTGGAACAAATGCTTGTAAAAAAGTGGGCCCTCGATCCCGGAGATAAGGACATGCTTGTGATGTGGCATAAATTCATCTATAGAAAAAGGAATTCATCTCAATCCACCTTCCTGACATCCTCGCTGGTTGTTACAGGGGATGACCAGGTGAATACGGCAATGGCAAAAACAGTGGGACTTCCGCTGGGGATTGCCACCAAAATGGTACTTACGGGCCAGATCAAGCTTACAGGCTGCTATATTCCGACACATCCGGAAGTGTAT
>JBGSSA010000130.1:0-60292 GCA_041737295.1 Bacteroidales bacterium
CGTATTCTCATGCTGCCACACATTGAGAATTTCGCGGTTTACTGCGGAAAGATTAAAACTTTTATATTCCGGATACTTGTTACTCATTATTAATCAGCCTGTTATGAACTAAAACGAATTGCAAAATGTGTACAAAGATAGGAGATTAATTAGAAAATTTACGATTTACGATTTACGATTTACGATAAGGTTGGCTGTTTACAGTATTTGCAAACCTTTCACGCGGTTATGCCGTATCAGAATTTATACCACATGGTTTATTTCTCCTGAATTCTTTCCTGGTTAAATTATGTACTACAAGAAATCTTCTTTTATGAAGCAAAAGTTCATTACAATTTCCATTCTCTTACTCGTATTATGTACCGGTATTTGGGCGCAATCGCAAAAAACCCTCCCTGTGAGGGTTTCCCCTGCGGAGAAATCAGAACCCGGGGGGCCGGCTTCAGGCGACGGCACTGCCGGCAACCCTTTTGAGATCGCCACAGCCGGCGACATCCTCTGGTTATCCGAAAACAGCGATTACTGGGGCGACTGGTTCATCCAGACTGCCGATATTGATATCTCCGAAAGCAGGGAATGGAACAATGGCGAAGGTTTCGGGCCCATCGGCAGTGTTATGCGGCCTTTTGAAGGACACTATAACGGAAAAGGACATGAGATAAATGGTTTGTATATCCACCGGACATCCTCCGACCGGATCGGGTTTTTCGGATTTTTATTCAATGCAGATATAGACAGCCTGGGAATAATTAATTGCAATGTGACCGGAAAAAGATTTACAGGCGGCCTGGCAGGAAATTCATTCATGCAGTCTTCCATCCGCCATTGCTTTGTGGAAGGGAACGTGAAAGGCGATGAGTTTACAGGCGGAATGGTTGGAATCAACGAAGGAGACAGCCGTCTCGAATATTGTTTTTTTTCCGGAAATGTAAGTGCTGTAAGGTTTGCAGGCGGACTGGCAGGTATAAACTCAGGGTCGGCTATATCAAATTGCTATTCCATGGGGACTGTCAGCGGGGAAGATTTTCTGGGAGGCCTGGCTGGCGCGAATGAAATGTCTTCATCGATTGAGAATTGTTACGCGAGTGGCAACGTCACCGCGGATCCCCTGATTCCCACAGGTGGACTTGCAGCATATAACTCCATGGGCGCCACCCTGGTAAATTGTTACTGGAATCCTTCCTCCACAGGGCAATCATTTGGAGTTGCATATGACGACAACGAAACTGAGAACAACTTCACGGGGTTGACTACCCAACAGATGAAACAGCAGGAAAATTTCAGCGGGTGGGACTTTGAAAACACCTGGGGTATCCTGGAAAACAGGTCCTATCCTGCCCTGAACGTGTTGAATAACAATGCCCCCTTTGCTTTTCCGGATACGGTCTCACGATTATCCCTGTCCTTTTCGGCGGCCTCTTTCCTGTCAAATGACTATGACTATGAAACCAATCAGCAATCGCTGGTCTGTAAAATTCTGAGTGCAAGCGCAGGCAGCTTCCGGAAGGACTCGATTTACCTCCCGCCTTCGGCAGAGACCGGCGATACCGTGATCCTGGCCTACCGGGTCGGCGAAATCCGGGAAGGCACGGATACCCTCTGGGGAAATACAGCGACCAGCCGGCTGATCATCCGGAATTCCCTTCCGGAACTAAAGACAGTAACCAATATTTCAATTCCCGAGGATTCAGAACTTTTACTTTCCCCGGATGATATGACAGTCATCGATCCTGATGGCCAGGCGTATTCTATTATTATAGCGGATGGTGCGAACTTCACCCATACCGGAGATACAATCATTCCCGAAATGGATTTTAATGGCCTGCTTTCCGTTGACATAGCCGTATCCGACGGCATGGATACAAGCAATACAATGACAATGCTTGTAAATGTGCTGGCTGTAAACGATGCGCCGACCGTTCAGGATACGGTCATAACAATCAGCGAAAATACAGTCCTTGACGTAACTGTGCATGGCCAGGATGTGGATGGTACGGTCGGGTGGATTTCAATCGGCAGGGATCCGGAACACGGAACGGCAACACATTCCGGAATGACAATTACATATACCCCCGGGATTGATTTTACGGGACACGATACCCTCACCTGGTATGCCGTGGATGACAACGGGCTTACTTCACAACCCGCTGTGATGGCGATTACGGTCATTGCGGGTATTCCTGCCTCCGGAAACGAATTGCCGGACGCGGAAATCATCCTCTACCCGAATCCCTGTCCGGGTGCTTTCACTATAAATGCAGGCTCACAGGCCGCCCGGATTTATATATATGACCTGAACGGGAAAGAAGTGTTCACCCAATGGGTAAAGGACCTGTCCCATGTGGATATCGGCCACCTGGATAAGGGTGCCTATATACTGAAGGTAAACGGAATGACCCTGCACCTGGTCAGGAACTGACCGGCCGGCATGAAACGCAATAAAAAAAATGACAATCTCTCAAGGTATGAAAAAGAAAATCTCACTCCTCCTCGTGATCATGGCAGTATGGACAGCCTGCCTCTATGCACAGACTGCAGTCAGGCCTCCCGGGGGCGGAACCATTGAAAATCCCTTCCTTGTATCCACTCTTGAAAACCTGCATTTTATCCATCTGAATCCGGGAGGCGGAAAGTTCGTACAGATTGCCGATATTGACGCCTCGGCAACCCGGAATTGGGATGGCGGAAAAGGATTTTTGCCGATAGGCAGTTCCGGGCAACCGTTCCAGGGTATTTATGACGGAAATGGGTATGCCATCAGGGGACTGTATATAAACCGGCCGACAACTGACAATACAGGCTTTTTCGGCTATACGATAGGCGGGGAAATCCAAAACGTGGGACTTGTCGATGCGCACATTACTGGTAAAAACAATGTGGGCGGTATTATCGGAGCAGCCAATTTCAGCAACACCCTTTCGGGTTGTTTTGTAACGGGAGCTGTGAAGGGCTCAAGCGGTGTTGGCGGACTGATCGGGATGGCCAATGAAATGACGATAAATAATTGTTATACAAGTTGTACTGTCACCGGCGCTATGTTTGATGCAGGCGGCCTGGTTGGCGCCAATGCATATTGCGGCATATTGAATTGCTATGCCACCGGTAATGTGAGTGGTTTAAAAGAGGTTGGCGGATTGGTGGGATCCGCAATGAGCGCTTCAGGCGTGCCCGCTATGGCGTTGCTGTCGGGTTGCTATTACAGCGGAAAAGTAAGCGCCGAGAGCGAAACGGAAGGTGGTTCGCTGATCGGATATAATTCGTCGTTCTCCATCGTGAGCAGCTGTTACTGGAATTCCCAGACTTCGGGAGTAGCCTCCGGCTATGGTTCAAATTCGGGAACCTTTTCGGCCACGGGGTTAACGACGGCGCAAATGACCCATCCGGGCAGCTTTTCCGGCTGGAACTTCAGTACGCAGTGGAAAATAAGGGCTGGCGAAACCTGTCCCGCATTATATAATGTGAGTGATAATGCGCCGTTTGCTTTTGCGGAAACGCTTTCAGAACACTCGGCCCAATTTGCGATCGCGGCGCTTCTTTCGAATGACTTTGATTATGAAACCCTGCAGGCTTCCCTGGTGGTAAAGATCCGGCATCTCAGCGCCGGCCATTACGATGCACACACCATTTACTTCCCGGGTACTTCCCACATGGGCGATACCCTGTCGGTAACCTATATGGTGGGCGAAGTCAGGGCTGCCAAACACGATACACTCTGGGGGAATATGGCCACGAGCGAATTGATATACTTTAACCGGACGCCTGAAATTTCAGCTGTCACATCCAAAATTACATCCGAAGACATGCCTGTTTCCATTGTGATCGCCGATATTACCGCCACGGATCCGGATAATGACCCTGTTTCATTGGTGATATTCCAGGGGGACAATTATTCGGTATCGGGGAATACGATCACCCCGGCACCCGATTTCAATGGTCCGCTTTCTGTTGGAATCGCCGCCACCGACGGGGCGTTTAACTCCGATACAGCCTTCATGGATATAACCGTTACCCCGGTGAATGATGCTCCTGTCCTCACTGCAGTGAATGCAAAGATTATTTGGGAAGATTCCTCATTTACCCTTACAACGGATGATGTCACCATTTCAGATGCGGAGGGCGATCCCCTCAGCTTCATCGTGGGGGAAGGCGGCAACTATAGCCTGGCCGGACTTACAATCAGCCCTTCGCCGGACTTTTTCGGGATCCTGTCTGTTCCCATAAGCATAAGCGACGGGACCGATACTTCCGCCATCCTGATCCTGAAAATTACAGTGACCCCGGTGAACGATCCCCCTGTTATTACATCCACAGCGGTGTCCACGGCGGCAAAGGATGAGGAATATATGTACGATGTAACTGTTTCCGACGTGGATGATACTGTGTTCACGTACAGCCTGGAATGGCGGCCGGTGGGAATGACAATAAGCGACAGCGGAACCATCCGCTGGACACCTGCAGGAGGGATTACCTCATCGGGTGAGGTGCTGCTTGCCGTCAGCGACGGGGAGTTAGAAGATACGGAAACGTTTACGATTACGGTGACGAATGTGAATAACGCGCCGGTTGTCCGGGACACGACGGTAACTACGGACGGAAATGCGCCTGTCATTGTGTTGACAGATGCCCATGATACGGACGGAACAATCACCTCTATATCCCTTGACAGGGATCCGCAGCATGGCACCGCCATCCGGTCGGGTTTGTCGGTTACCTATACCCCCGACCCCGGGTTTGCCGGGCTGGATTCCCTCACCTGGCATGCCGTGGATAATGACGGATTGGTATCCAATATGGCTAAAATCTATGTTGTGGTTACCGCGGTTACCGGTGTGGAAAATGAAACCGGGGCCGGCATATTGCTGTACCCGAATCCCTGCACCGACGGATTTTATGTCAACGCGGGCGAAGAACCGGAGGAGCTGACAATCTGCGAACTGAAAGGAAAGGTAGTCCTGAGGCAGCTTGTAACAGGACTTACCCGTATTCCCGTCCCCAACCTCCCTAACGGAATGTACATTGTCACCGTAAACGGTCAAACCATTAAACTCATAACTAAAAACTAGAATCTGATAGTCGGAAGGCCATCTCCAATCAACCATCAACCATCAACTATCAACTAACCTGGTTCCTGATTATTTTGGCAATATACTTCCCGATAATATCGAATTCGAGATTAACCACCGTCCCCGCTTTGAACTCATGAAAATTAGTGTGTTCATAGGTATAGGGGATGATGGCGACCTCGAAGGAGCGGTCCTTTGAATTGACAACCGTAAGGCTGACGCCATTGACGCAGACAGAGCCCTTTTCAACGGTCATGTAATCGTCCCGTGCGGGTTCATATTCAAACGTGTAATACCAGCTTCCTTCGGCCTCCTTAACCCCGGTGCATACGGCAGTCTGGTCCACATGGCCCTGCACGATATGGCCGTCCAGCCGTCCGTCCATTTTCATGCTGCGCTCCAGGTTCACCTCCGAGCCCACGGTCAGCCTGCCCAGGTTCGACTTCAGCAGGGTTTCCTGTATGGCCGTCACCGTATAGGTATTGTCCTTTTTCTTCACAACGGTCAGGCATACCCCGTTGTGGGAGATGCTTTGATCGATTTTCAGTTCATCCACGAATGAACATGAAAGCGTAATGTGCAGGTTTTCCTGCTCTTTTTCAATCGCCACAACTTTGGCAGCTTCCTCTACTATCCCTGAAAACATTTTTTTATTGAGTTTAATTTTAAAAATTTCAACCAATTTATCCTCACTCGCTACTTCTCAACTTTTCCCTACTTGTCACTCGTCCCTTGTCACTTGTCCCTACTTAAGTTCCCGGTCTCTGAACCCCATCAAATACAAAATCGCATCCAGCCCGATAGTAGAAATCGCCTGCCTGGCCGTCTCCATAACCTTCGGCTTGGCATGGAACGCGATTCCCAGTCCTGCAAGGTTCAGCATGGGAAGATCGTTAGCCCCGTCCCCCACCGCGATGACCTGTTCGAGGTGGATATCTTCCTTGAAAGCGAGGCTTTTCAGCAATTCCGCTTTTTTAGCGCCGTCCACGATATCCCCGACATACCTCCCGGTAAGCTTTCCGTCCTCGATCTCCAGTTCATTGCCGAACACATAGTCGATGCCCAGCTCATGCTGCAGGTACCGGCCGAAATAGGTAAATCCCCCGGAAAGGATGGCCGTTTTGAACCCGTATTTTTTGAGCGTGCTGATCAGCTTATGCGCCCCTTCGGTAATGGGCATATCGAAAGCGATCTTTTTCATGGCGCTCTCATCGAGGCCTTTCAGCAGGGCCACCCGTTGACGGAAGCTTTCCTTGAAATCGATCTCCCCGCGCATGGCGGATTCGGTGATCTCATGCACCTCGTCACCCACGTTGGCCATCTTGGCCAGTTCAACGATCATCTCCGCCTGGATGAGCGTGGAATCCATGTCAAAGCAGACCAGCCTGCGGTTGCGGCGATAAATATTATCCTCCTGGAAGGCAATGTCAATTCCGGTTTCGCGGGATGCTTCAAGGAACGCGAAGCGCATCCCGTCTTTGTCGCGGGGGGTGCCCCTTACCGAAAATTCAACACAGGCGATCGCCTTGGGGTCACCGGACTGCAGGGATGGACGGCCGCTAAGGCGGTTAATAATATCAATGTTCAGATTCTGTTCATAGATGATATCCGCCACGCGGGCGATATGCTGCGCGCTGATCATGCGGGCGATGAGCGTTACCATGTACCGTTCCTTACCCTGCAGTTTTACCCAGTCCTCGTAATGCCCGAGCGAGATGGGCGTGAACTTGGCATTCATTCCCAGCTCATACGACTTGAAAAGCAGGTCCTTTAATATGGGGGAAGATTCGTTGTCCTCCGTCACTTCAAAGAGAATGCCCAGCGCCAGCTCATCGTGGATGACCGCCTGGCCGATATCGAGGATGCCCACGTTGTAATGGGCCAGGATATGGGTGAGCGTGGTAGTGATCCCCGGTTTGTCCGGTCCCGAAATATTAAGCAGTATAACTTCTTTGTCTGATTTCATGGTATTTAATTATGTCACAAAATTAACATTTCATTTCCAAAATCAATTCTTCCTACTCCTTACTCCCTACTCCTTACTCCCTACTCGTCCCCAGTCCCCAGTCCCTGGTCCCTACTCGTCACTCGTCACTCGTCACTCGTCACTATTTCCACAAACCTCGGATCAATATCCACCGTAAGGTGATAATGCAGCGCGTGTATACTGATAACCAGCTTATGCTCCCCCTTGATTTTCTGAATGATGCCGCGAAGTCCTTCGAGAGTGCCCCGGGTGATCCGGACTTCCTCGCCGGTAATCAGTTCCCTGTTTTCAACAGTGATCGGCAATGAAGTTCCCAGGAGGATCCTCAGGTTGTCGATCTGCCAGTCGGGAATTGCCACCAGCTTGCCGGAGAAGCGGATGAGGGTCATTACCCCGGGGGTATGCAATACATCGAGGTAATCATGTTCAGGGATGCGGACGAAAATATAGGACCGGATGAGGGGCTCTTCCACCTTTTTTTTTCGGTCGGTCCATTGTTTGAGTGTTTTGATAAGAGGAAGGTAATGTTCGATCCGTTGTTTGGTAAGCTCACGGGCCACTTTTTTTTCCGCCCGCGAATGGGTATACACGGCATACCAGTGCATGTCAGTCGGCTTGATCATGGGTATAAAAGTAGTTATTTTCCGCCAGACAGCCCTAAGTTCTGGTATTGTCCAATCGAATGCAATGAGATTGCCCTGCGCTCTAATATGCTAAAAAAGTAACCCACTCCTTCCTTTCCTCAAACCAAAGCCCCTCAAATATCGACTTTAAAGCGAATAAAAAAAGAGTTAAAAACTTTGCGCCCTCCTCAAAGCAAAGCGCCTCAAAAAATCTCAAAAATATGCCTAAAAACTCCGCGTCCTCCGCGAAAAAACTCTGCGATCTTTGCGGTAAGACTTTAACGTATCTCTTTTGCAACCTACCTCTCCCTCACCATCCACAGCACCACCACCGCACCAACCGCTCCAACCCCGTAGTAGATAAAATCCCCCGCGTTAAACGAACTCCCGAAAAGGTACCCCAGCACCTTAATCTTCGTCATCTCCACCATAAACGGAAACCGGAACCACTGCACAACCTCAAGCACGCACGTCACCCCCGTCGCCATAAGAACCGGCATCCATATTCCCATCCTCGGAAAAATAATGGAGAAACAAAGGCTTCCGAAGATCACGTAGAAGACCCCCCCGATTTGATTGTTTATGATAAGCTGATAATCGCCCGTATACACCTTGGTATAGATCCCGCTGATGAATACAAGCGCCATGATGCCCACCTTAAGCGCCAGCCCGTTATTACGGTACATAAACGCCATAAACCGTGCAGGGAATCGTGACATATACTCCCGTGTCCCGGTACTGCCGGAAACATCGTCCACGGGAATGCCGTGCCTCGCGGAATTTTCCGAACGGGAGGCCAGCTTTACATCATCAGGTTGCGGAGGATACGATGGAAATTTAAACATGAAATAACGTTGCCCAAGTGATTATTAACCCTTACAAAGATAATTCATATCCCTATATGATGGGACGGAAATCCCTCACATTTGTTAAATTTGTCCGACTTACTTACTTACATATAATCCCGATGAAACTTCTTTCTGTTGTTGCCGCCCGCCCGAATTTCATGAAGATCGCCCCGTTTATTTCAGCGATAAATACCCACAACAAGGCTATGCCCGGCCGGTTTATTGAGCATGTATTGGTGCATACCGGGCAGCATTATGATGTGCGGATGTCGGAATCCTTTTTCAGGGATCTCAGTATCCCTGAGCCGGATATTAACCTGGAAATCGGCAGCGGCACTCATGCCGAACAGGTCGGACTGACAATGATCGCGTTTGAAAAAGTGCTTAAGGAGCAAAAACCCGACTGGGTCATTGTGGTGGGTGATGTGAATGCCACCCTCGCCTGCTCGGTCACAGCCAAAAAAGAAAATATCAGGTTATGCCATATAGAGGCAGGACTGCGCTCGGGGGATATGTCCATGCCCGAGGAAATCAACCGCCTGGTTACGGACCGGCTGTCCGATCTGTTGCTGACACCGGACAGGATCTCCGGGGACAATCTCCGCAAGGAAGGCGTTCCTGAAGATAAGATCAGGTTCGTGGGCAACATCATGATTGATACCCTTGAAGCGAACCGGGAAAAAACGATGGAAATCAGGATCCCCGAAATGCTGGAAGCGAACCTGCTGGATAAGGACAGGAAATTAGACGGTTTTGATTTTGATAAGCCTTATGCATTGATCACGCTCCATCGGCCCAGCAATGTGGATAACAGGGTTGTACTGGAGCCCCTGCTTAAATTTCTCACCACCGATGTGGCCTCGACAATGTCCCTTCTCTGGCCGATACATCCCCGTGCCGTGAAAATGCTGAAAGAGTTCGGCCTCTGGGAAATGGCGACGGAACACCCGAATGTGGTATTGCTGCATCCCCTCCGGTATCATGATATGCTCCGGTTGAATATGGATGCGCGGATCATGCTGACGGACAGCGGCGGGTTGCAGGAAGAGTGCTGCATACTGGGAACACCATGCCTTACCCTGCGATGGAATACCGAACGGCCCGTCACCCTTCGAGAACATGGTGGTGCATCCGTCCTTGTCGGGAACAATGTGGACCGGATCCGTGCCGAGTTCCATCATACCCTTGCCGGCAAATCCCTTCCCAACCGCCCCGAACTGTGGGACGGCCATACAGCAGAACGAATTGTGGCCCTTTTCGCCGGAGATCTTTATTAATTTCCCCCGCTGGCGGGGGGCAGGGGATGGACTTTTACGTTTCTCATAAAAAAGTGGTTGAAATATTTCACCCCCTCCATTGACATACATCATCCCACTTCAACCAACCAGTTCCCTCTTTCTCCCGTAAATTGCAATACATAAATTTGATTTGAGTTTTTAGAAATAATAGCATCCAAAGAATTATGAATATCACTAAGGAAACACAACAATATACCAATAGTACCCAATCTTCTGCTTTTCCATGCTATCTCTCTCCCGGGCTGTTTAAATTTCTTCTCCTTTTTCCCGTATTATTAACGGCAGTATATGCAAAGTCATACACGGGAGAACACCAGTTATTGATCAATAATCATGTTGTAGGGATATTCTATGTGCTTTTCGGTAGTCTTTTTATTTCCAATATTTTCCCCCGTATGAAATTTTGGAAGGCTGTTACATTTTCATTTTCGTTCGTAAGCATTCTTGAGTTAATTCAACTTTATCGGCTTCCATTTATGATTGATCTAACCCGCCGGAGTTTTTTCAGTTTTCTTTTTGGTACTACCTTTGATCAGGGGGACTTTTTTTATTATGGAATTGGCGCTGTCCTTGGATTACTCTTCCTTTGGCTTCTCGATACCAGTAAGTGGCAAAAATATACTGAAGTATATTAATAAAACTTCCAGACTAACCCAAGATGATAATACTTGTAAGTGTTGTAGAGGAAATTCATCAATTTTGCTTAAAAATTATCCTTGATGACCCAAATCACTTTCCTTCACGATTTTATTACTCTAAATAATCCCATCCCTTTTATTAATTTAGCCTCCAAAATTATATTTGACTCACCGGGTATTGGGACTGAGGAGGCGGAGCTTATAAAAAATGATAGTAAAGAATATCCATCAAGTTGAAAGGAAATTAAATTTTCAGGAATATTATCCTCAAATAAACTAAATTCAAATCCTATAATAATCAACTCCAATCTTTTCATGACTATATAATATAATGAAAAAACTCTCATTTTTTTTTGGCATAATTTTTAGTAAAAACAGAAATCGTTCGAATCAAGCAAAATTTAATGTCTTGGCTGGCTTTTTTTTAAAGGGTTCAAATGTATTGGTTAGTTTATTTTTGGTTAGAATAGCAATTAATTATCTTGACACAGAAAAATATGGGATATGGCTAACTCTGTCTTCAATTCTAACATGGTTTACCTTTTTTGATGTAGGTTTAGGTAATGGATTAAGGAATAAATTTGCCCAAGCCGTTGCAAATGGAAATATAGAAAAAGCCAAAGTTTACTTGAGTACCACTTACGCAATTTTAATTATTGTAGCGTCAATCATGGTCATTTTTACACTTTTATTTAATAGATATATTGATTTTTCAGAATTATATAATGTTAGTGCATCGCTTCATTTTGAATTAAGAAAACTCACTAGTATTGTTATTATACTATTTAGCTTTCGTTTTTTTTTACAGCTCATTTCAGTAGTTGTCTTTGCTCTTCAAAAATCGGCAGTTAGTAATTTGTTTGATTTTGCTAGTAATATAACCATTGTAATCTTATTGCTCATTATTACAAGAATAACTGATGGTTCTCTGATATATTTAGGATTGATTATGGGGTTATCTCCCATTATTGTCTTCACAATCGCTTCAATTATTCTATATTCAAATAACCTTAGAAAATATCGTCCTTCAATTAAATATATCAGATTTAGGTATTCGAAAGACTTAATTACTCTTGGTGCTAACTTCTTCTTGATTCAGATAGCAGCTCTAATTTTGTTTGCCAGCAGTAATTTTATTATTGCACAACTTTCATCACAACAGGATGTTACAAAATTTAATGTTGTATATAAATATTTTAGCGTCCAATTGATAATTTTTAGTTTAATATTAGGTCCGTATTGGAGCGCATTTACTGAATCTTTTCACAAAAGAGATTTTGCGTGGATCAAAAATGTTATGAATAAATTAAAGAGAATATGGTTATTCATGGCTATGCTGACATTTATAATGATACTTTCTGCAAATACAATTTACAAATATTGGATCGGTCGGGATTTAGAAATTCCATTCACTTTAAATATTCTCATGGGTATTTATATAGTTATCATTACTTGGAACCAATTATTTGTCAATTTCATCAATGCAGTTGGCAAATTACAGCTACAACTTTACCATTCTATTTTTATTATTTGTATAAACATTCCTTTGTCAATTTTCTTTTTTAAGAATTTACATTTGGGATTATCCGGGATCGTGTTATCAAATATATTGTGTCAAGGAATTGCTTTAATTTGGACACCCCTGCAATATAGATTGCTAATTACCAATTCAGCTAGTGGGCTATGGAATAAATAGTTATGGATACATCTAATCTTACAGAAAAAAAACATTGGCAGAATTATTGGAAAAATTATACACTTCGACCAATAAGTCAAATATACTTTGAAGAGTATATAAAATTCTTTCCAAAAAAGGGAAATTTAATTGAAATCGGAGGTTTTCCAGGACTATACGCAGGCTACTTTAAAAAAAGATTTGGCTATACTGTTACAATTTTAGATTATATAATTTATCCTTCCATAATTTTTGATGTAGAAAAATTGTACTCAATCGATACTAATTCCATTAGATGCATCGAACAAGATTTTTTAAAATGTGAGAGTTCTGAACAATATGACGTTGTATGCTCATTTGGTTTTGTGGAACATTTTGAAAATACCCGGGACATAATTGGTCGTCATATTAAATTAGTGAAAAAGGACGGAATACTATTAATTACAATTCCCAACTTTATAGGTTTCAATGGATTAATTCAAAAACTGTTTGATCAACAAAACCTTAAAGTACATAATCTTAATTCCATGAGAGTCAAAATAATGACCGAAATTATGGAATCTTTTAAATTGAAGTATTTTGAAATAAATTACGCTGGGAAACCTAATATTTGGTTAGAAGATTCGGCACCTGTAAGTCCATATATTTCTAAATCAATAAAATTACTTGGAAAGTTTATTCGCCAAATTCCCTCAAAAAATTCCTGGATACTAAACCCTCATATGGTAATTGTTGCTATAAAATAATTAATATGAAAATTGTCTGGCTTGCTCCTTACCCCATTTTGAACCTCAATGATAATATAAGTAAAAGAAAAGCAGTTTCGCATGCCGCCAGCTGGATAGTAAATCTTTCGAATGAATTAGCCAAAAATAGTGACATAGAATTACATATTATTTCATTAAATGCAAAGATCAGTAGAAGCATTACCTATCTTTATAATAATATACATTTTCACATAATAAAAGAAGGTATACCAATTATAAATAAAGGCTATCCCTTTTTCTTCCCCTTACATATTTTAACAAAATTCTATTTTGAAAAAAGAAAATTACTAAAATACGTAAATACTATTAACCCTGACATAATACATTCACATGGAACTGAAGGTGCTTATTCTCTAGTAGCAATTGAAGCAAAATATCCATCTATTATATCTATCCAAGGAATTGTAAATATTTATCTTAAAAATAATCATAATCTGATTTCTGCAATTCAAAAAAAATTAGAAATTGATCAAGTAGTAAAAGGTAGATACTTCGGATGCAGAACGGAGTTTGATACGGATTTCATCAGATCCAATAATAAATATGCGAAGATTTATTTCTTAAATGAAGCAATAAATGAAAGATTTTTTTCAACCAAATGGCGCTTAATTGAAAATGAACATACTATAACATATGTTGGTGATTTGATTAAAAGAAAAGGAATTGAAGTATTGCTTGAAGCAATCAGCATTTTAAAATTAGACTTAAAGGATATTAAATTAAACATTATTGGGGGTGGAAATGTAAAATATATTCACTATTTAAACCAATTAGCACAGAAATTAAATATTAGTACTAGTGTTTTTTTTCATGGTTTTTTGGATTCAACTAGAATATCAGAAATCAATTTGAACAGTCAATTATTTGTATTGCCTACCTTTATGGACAATAGTCCTAATAGTCTAGCGGAAGCTATGGCTATGGGAATGCCTGTAATTGCATCCCGAGTAGGAGGAGTACCCAGTATGATTACTGAAGGATATGATGGCCTTCTTTTTGAGTCAGGTAATTCTGAAGATCTAGCTAACAAAATGTTACTTTTATTTAATAATACAAAGTTAAGACTGACAATTAGTGAAAATGCTAGAAAGAGAGCTATTAACAGGAACTCTCCCACATTGGTTGCCCAACAGACTCTAAACTGCTACTTTGACATTTTAGCAAATATAAATAAATCTTAATGCTTTAGAGTGAAGTCAGGCACATTACTAAATACTGCAATAATTTTTACATGGATTGGTTTGCTTTTTGCTTCTCAAGCTACGGATCCACAAAGCTTTGGTTTTCAAATCATTTATCAGCCCTTACAAAACTTTTACAATACAGGCGCATCAAATACTTTTCCAGGCTTCGAAGTAATTTCTTTCCTTTTAATAATTGGAATTTTCTTACATTATGAAAGAAATAGTAAAATTTACTTTCCAGATAAGTTACTTACGATATTTATCTCAATAACAATTCTATTTGTAGTAATATCCTTAATAAATCCCAAGAATGCAATTGAAAAGGGATATTTTGCCTTATTAAAAATGCGTATTGCAAGAACAATTATCTATTATGCAATATCAGTAATAGTAATTTTTACACTTAACACGGTCTCTTATATTGATTTCATTAAACGCTTCGCAAAAATAGGACTTTATATTGGTAGTCTCAGAGCTATTCTTGATATAGTGGGATTTGTAACTAGTACAGGTGTCATCAATTATTATGGTCGGCATATTACAACATATGGGGGCGATATACAATTGTGGTTTTCAATTTTTAGTGTTTTTTCGTTTAGTATATTCCTCTATCATAAAAACAAGAAATTCCTATATATTTCACTAATATTTTTAGTATGTCTATTGTTTTCGTACCAAAGAACTGCATTTTTTGTCACATTAATCTTTTATATAACATTTTACACTATTTATCTTTTTCTATTTAGCAAAAATTTTATTAAATCCTTTTCAATAACCTTGTTTGCAATAAGTATTATATTCATGACAATGGCTCTACTTTTTAATACAACTATTGGCAAAGATATATATTTAAGGTTGGGATCAGCTTTAGCATTTACAGGCTATGTTGCAATAGAAAATAATAGTAATGACCCTGAATATTCTGATTCTGGCCATTTTGAACAATCTAAGAATGTATCCGAGTTTCTTATAAAAAATCTATCTGACTTTTGGGGTGGAGGAATAAATCGGAGAAATGAAAACTATCTTTTAATTGAAGGCCAAAGCAAAGGAGGTGTTCATAATAATATAGCCTCTTTATGGCAATATTTTGGCATTCCGGGATTA
This sequence comes from Bacteroidales bacterium, assembly GCA_041737295.1. Taxonomy (GTDB): domain Bacteria; phylum Bacteroidota; class Bacteroidia; order Bacteroidales; family UBA10428; genus UBA5072. The sequence goes on from JBGSSA010000130.1 coordinate 15,191, forward strand.
CTATATTTTTTATGGTTATCAATATTTGTTATAAGTTATTATATAAAAATTCTTAGCAGACACAAACAAATAAACTTCAACAGGTTTATGATTTTAGCTATTTCAAATTACTTCATAATTAGGTTTATAGCTGGTTGGTTTTCAGGCGACTTTTTTTATATGTATTATCAAATCTGCTTTCAGTATATTATCTTGTTTTCTTTCTACAAATTGTACTATAAAAAAGATATTTTTATTAAGCCCCCTAATAATGAATTGCTAATTAAACAACGCCCTTCAATACACAAAATCAATACAAAAGTGCAATCTGATATCGAAGAAGGATCAAAAATCAAAATATAGTTTTGTTGTTCCCTACTGCAATAATAAACACTATGACATCGAAATTTTTAGTTATTATTCCATCTTACAATGAAGAAGCCAATCTACCATCACTAATTGAAGAATTGAATGTTGAAAATACCGAAAAATCAAATATTAAACTAGAATTTTTAATAGTAAATGATTGTTCCACAGACGACACCCTAAATATTATTAAAAACATAAACTGTAATTATATAAATTTACCTGTAAATTTGGGTATTGGTGGGGCTGTTCAAACTGGCTTTAAATATGCAATCAATAACAATTTCGAATTTTCTATTCAAGTTGATGGAGATGGGCAACATCCACCCACTGAAATTTTCAAATTGATTGACACTATTGAAAAAGAAAAAGCGGATATTGTAATTGGCAGTCGATATATAACAAAACAAGGATATCAGTCCTCAAGGTCAAGAAGAGCTGGAATATTTATAATATCTAGCATCATTAAGTTACTGACAAATTTAAAAATAAGCGATCCTACATCTGGCTTTCGTATATATAACAAGAAAGCAATGTTTCATGCAATAAAAGAATATCCTGATGAATACCCTGAGCCGCAATTTCTAATTATAGCCAATAAAGCGGGATTAAAAATTAAAGAAATACCATTGATAATGAGGGAGAGAAATGGAGGAATATCGTCAATTTCCGCCTCTAGATCAGCATACTATGTTTTAAAAGTGGTTATCTCAATAATATATGCATTTATAAAATCAAAATAAAATGAGAATAATAAACCATATTGCACTTATTCAAATTATTGGCATACTTATTTCTCTATCTTTTATTTATGTAATAAGCAACCTAATAATTAAGGGTAAATTGAGAGAAGAATACGCAATTATTTGGTTATTTATTGCGGTTGTATTGATAATTTTTTCAATATGGCGAAAAGCTTTTGATATCATTGGGCATGCATTCGGAATAATTGACCCACCAAACCTGTTTTTTTCAATTTTCTTGTTTATTTGCTTATCATACTTACTGCATTTATCGGTGAGAATCTCAAAGATAAAAAAGCAAATTAAGGAATTAGCTCAAAGCCAAGCCTTACTTGAACAAAAATTGAGAAAATATTTACCTGATCAATAAAAGTGAATTTCAAATGAAAAGGTCATATTCATATATCCTATTTGTAGTTATCCTAACATTAGAATATAGTTTAGGTTTAATTTATTTTCTTCAATCTCAGAGAGAAGGAAAAGCATATGTAGGTAAACTATTTAAGAATGGCATTGAATATATTATGCCTGAAAATAAGAAATTTGAATTTGGAGATTCTGACGCTTATAATAAAACAGCATATTCACTTTTGGAAAGAGGGAATTTTTATAATCCAGTAAATCAAATTTCGGCTTGGGTAACTCCAGGATATCCCTTATTTTTAGCTCTAATATACTATTTGTTTGGATACAATTTTTTCATTTTAACATTAGTTCAGGCCTTGCTTTTAACCACAAGTTATTACTTGACATTTTGCTTTGCCACAAAAATATTCAGTATAACTACTGGCTGGATTACCCTAGCACTATTACTTATTAATGTTAGATTCACTGCATATATTTTTAATATTTATACAGAAGTGCTTTTCTTATTTTTTATTAGTCTCACCCTCTATCTCATAATGAAAATATTGCTAGATGGAAAACTTCAACACTATTCACTATTAGGACTTATTCTCGGATATACATTTTTAGTTAGACCTGTTATACTTCCTAGTGTAATTATTATATTGGTCTTTTTATTAATGAAAAAAATTGCATGGAAGAAAATTGTACTTGTTTCTATCATATTTCTTATTTTGCCGGGAATTTGGATAATACGTAATTATATGTATTTTGGAAGATTCATTATCTCAACAAATTCTGAAATAACCTTATCATCTGGTAATTTAAACCTAAATAATTTTAATTTTTTCGAAAGATATAGACTCTCTGATTTCATCGCTAATAATGAATTACCTTCAGATTCGACTTTCATAAATTTGCTTAATGAAAATGTGAAATATCTCAAATTAGATACTTCCATCATATATCCACAAGATTATATATATGAATCTGTTGGCTTCTTATTTAAGAACAATAAAAATAGCATAAAATGGACGCACCCATATAATTATATGATTCGAACGGCATATTTATTTAAAGTAAGTATTTCACCATATACTCATGATATGTCAAAAAAGAATAGAATTATCTCTCTTATAATATGGCTTCTTACACTATTACCTGGATTATTTTCTATAGTTATTTTTAGAAAAAATCTTAATATTTGGTTTATATACGTCTTCAGTTTGAGTCTTTTAATAATTCCATCCATGAATATTATTGACTCAAATTTGCGTTATCAGCTGCCGACTCAATTTGTTATATCACTTTGCACGGCCAGCCTGTTTTATAAACTCTATTCTTTTATTAATAAAGATCATTCCAATGCTTTATTACCTTATTAAAACTAAAATAAAGATTAGACAAATAATATTCACATATTGGATTTACTTTTTCTATTCATTTTTGAACGGAATTCAGATAAAACGAAAATGCAAATTTTACGGAAATACCAAATTTCTAAAATTCCCTGGAAGTATAATTGCGATTAACTCGAATTGTAGATTTAGATCAGATTTATTATCAAATACGTTTGGATTATACCGTATAAACCTTATATCTACTTTGAGTCCTAATGCATCAATTGTTATTGGAGAAAATTCTGGATTTAGTGGTACTGCAATTAGTTGCGCAAAAAGCATAAAAATTGGCAGGAATGTATTATGCGGAGCTAATGTGACAATTACTGATACTGATTGGCATAGTTTGGATGGAATGGAGCCAAAGACAGAAGATATAAAAATCGAAGATAACGTGTGGATTGGTGCAAATGCTATTATTTTGAAGGGGGTAAAAATCGGGAAAGGCGCAGTTATTGGAGCTGGATCCGTAGTAGCTAAATCAATACCATCAATGGAAGTGTGGGCTGGAAATCCAGCCGTTTTTATTAAGAAAATCTCAAATAATGATTAAAATAAGTATTGTTACCATATCTTTCAATCAACGAAAATATTTAAAAAATACTATAGAATCTATTTTGAATCAGAACTATCCTCTTCTTGAATATATTATAGTCGATGCAGGATCGACTGATGGAAGCCGAGAATTAGTAATGGAATACAAAAGTGAACTATTTAAAACACTTTTTGAAGAAGATTCTGGACAGGCCAATGGTCTAAATAAGGGATTTAAATATGCATCGGGTGAAATTTATGGATTTGTTAATTCTGATGATATACTCTTACCAGGCGCATTACATGCGATTGAAAAATATTTCCAATTATATTCCAATGCAGCTATTATTTATGGAGATGGAATTAAAATTGATCAGAGTGGTAATATTTTAAAAAATATCATTTCTGATCCTTTTGAGATTAACCGCTTTGCTCATGGTGCTGTGACTTTTACGCAACCTTCAGTATTTATTAAAGCATCATCCTTTAATCAGGTTAATGGTTTTAATGAATTCAATTCGACTTGTTGGGATAGTGAACTAATAGTTGATATAGCCATCAGTGGTGGCAAAATAATAAAAATTAATAAAAAACTATCGGGTTTTCGAATTCATAAAGAGTCTATTACTGGAAGTAGTCGATTGTTAGAAGAATATAAAGAAGATAGAATTCGAATATTCGAAAAAATAATGAAACGAAAACCTAACCTTTTGGATGGCTTACTTGTTTATATATTCCAAATTGAAAAGTTAGTTCGAAATCCTCGCAAACTATTTCACTCTATATGAACCATTTACCAAAGGTCGTATTAATTACAAACATTCCTTCACCTTATCGGATATTGCTATTTGATAGCCTGGCAAATATATTAAAGGACAAATTATGCCTTATATATTTACGTAAGACGGAGCCAAACCGAAAATGGGATATCTCTACACTACAGCATAGATCGATATTTTTAAAAAATAGCTTATTCAAAAAATTTAACCTTTATCCGGATATATTAAAAAACCTTTTTAGGGAAAAGCCTGATAAAATAATCGCCACTGGATTCACGCCAACAATTATATTAGCATTAATATATGCAAAAATTGCACGTAAAAATTTTATCGTTTTTACTGATTCCTGGCTACATTCAGTTAATAATTTGACATTTTACCACAAAATCATTCGAAGATTAATTATTCCACTTGCAAATAGATCAATTTGCCTAGGTGTAAAAGGAAAAATGTTTCTTATTAAATATGGCGCCAAACCAAATTCTATATTTATTAGCCCTCTTTTTATTAATAATACATATTTCCAAAAATTTTATAAAAAAATTGATACTAGGGAGTTTGATTTAATATTCTCCGGTCAGTTTATTTCCAGAAAGTTACCCCTATTTGTTCTTCAAATATTGAATGAATTGCAAAATAGGGGTTTTCCTGTGCGATTTCTGCTGATAGGCTCGGGGCCTTTAGAAAACGAAATAATTTACTATTTAGAAAAACATAAAATAACCTACTATTTCCCTGGTTTTATTCGGCAAGGCGATTTGCCATTATATTATTCAAATGCAAAAATACTGCTTTTCCCAACTAAAGATGATCCATGGGGGGTAGTTGCAAATGAAGCTTTTGCTGCTGGTACTCCTGCAATAACCTGTGCAAATGCAGGTGCTTCTGGTGAATTAATAATTGACTCATTTAATGGTTACATTTTACCTTTGGATGTACAAATATGGTGTGACAAAATCCATAAATTGCTAACTAATTACAATTTATTAGAATCATTTTCACAAAATGCTCTTCATCAAATTGGAAAATATAATCTAAAGGACTCCTCCAAAGAAATTCTTAAATGTTTGGAAATTGAAATTTCGAATTCATGAAAGGCGCATATAACTCCATAAAACACATAATGCATAACCAAAATGTAAACCGATTTTTGTCATTTTACAAATATGCTTTATGGCAATACATAAAATTCTTCAATCTCTTCCCAAGACAAATTAAAATTTCACATTCTATTATTAACATTAAGAATAAAAGGATTGCTGTGCAGGGAGGAACAAAGTTGTTTACTCAAGGACTTTATGATTTCAATAATATGAGTTTAATTAAGTACTTACTAATGTATCACTTAAAAACATTTTTTGATATTGGCGCAAATATAGGGGTTTATAGTATAATTGCCTCTGAAATAAAATCTTCGATTGTCTTTTCATTTGAACCTCATCCATATACCTACCATTTATTGACTGAAAATATCAAGCTAAATAGTCGACAAAATGTTAATTTATTCAATTGTGCCTTAGGAGATTCAACGAAAATAGTGAAATTTCTTGATAGGCCCGGAAGTTCTACAAATAGAATTTTACAAGAGAATGAATTCCACAACTTTATTGATGTTCAGTGCTTTAGATTATCTGACATCTCAAAAATGTTAAATGTTATTCCGGATATAATTAAAATTGATATTGAAGGTGCTGAATACGAATTACTAAAAGAGGGAGGAGATATGTTAAAATTGGTTAAGGTGATTATTGTAGAGATAAGTAATAATCGGCATTTAATATACAACTTACTCAATATTAATGGCTTTAACGGTCCATTTAGTATTAGGTTTAAAAACAAACAAATCATTTCCTATAGTCTAGATGATCTTGAAGATCCCATATTTATTTCCAATGACTTCCTTCCTAAGTTAAATCTATTTCAGCTAAATATGAATTAATTAAAAATATTATTTCTTTTTTTAGATGAATAAAATTCTATTGTTACTAAAACTTCCTCCCCCATTAACTGGGGCAACCCAGATGAATTTTTATGTGGCAAATAGCAAGTTTTTACAGCAAAACTTTGAAATACAAAGCATCCGTATTTCTTATAAAAACAAAATAGAGGACACAAGAATATTTTCCTTGAAAAAACTTGGTGTAATAATAACCACTTCTATTAAGCTTTTAATCAAATTATTTACTTTTCGACCAAAGTTTGTCTATTTTCAAATATCTCCTATTGGCATAGCATTTTATCGAGATTGTGTATTTGTGTTCCTTTTAAAAGTCTTTAAAAAACATATTGTTTTTCATCTCCATGGCAAAGGCATTTCCACATATATCTCAAATTCTAAATTGAAAAAATTAATATATCAATGGGCGTTTAGGAATAACTCCGTAATTTGTCTATCGAAAAGTTTAATTTATGATATTAAATTTATATACCCCTTTAACCCTTATATTGTTAACAATGCTATCGATAAAGTTGACTGTAATTTTAGAAAATTTCAAAATAATGAAAAGATTCAAATACTTTTCTTGTCCAATCTCATAGTTTCGAAAGGAGTATTTGTTTTTTTAGATGCATTGAAACATCTAAATGCATTATACTCATCCCTATCCTATACGGCATATATAGTGGGAAAAGAAGCAGAAATTAATAAGGTTCAAATTTTAGAGGAAATCCAAAATAGAAATTTAAATAATAATGTTCTTTATGTTGGACCAAAATATAACATTGAAAAATATCAAATGATAAGCAGTATGGATATCCTTATTTATCCAACCTTAAATGATGTTTGGGGCTTAGTAATATTAGAAGCAATGCAAGCTGGACTACCTGTAATTGCATCACGAGAGGGTGCTATACCTGAAATTGTTGATGATGGTATAACAGGTTTCTTGGTTGATAAGAATAACCACGAACAGATTGTTGATAAGTTAATGTTTTTAATCAAAAATCCCGATATTCGAATAAAAATGGGATTTGCAGGTCAAGCAAAATTTAAAGAAAAATATGAGTTAAAAACTTTCGAATTGAACATGCAAAATGTCTTTAATGATGTTATTAATAAGAACTAAATTCGTTTGAAATATATTATATGTGTGGCATAATTGGTATAATATCAAAAGACTATTTTATTCTTGATAAAATTGATAAAACACTTCATCATCGTGGTCCTAATGATTCAGGTCAATATTCAACTGTAATAGAAAATAAATCAATTCTCTTTTTTCATAATCGATTGAGTATTATTGATCTCACAATGGCTGGACATCAGCCAATGATTTCTAAAGACAAAGAAACTGTGCTTATTTATAACGGGGAACTCTATAATTATGAAGAACTTCGCAAAAAATATTTAAGTAATGTTTCTTTCCATTCACGGACAGATACCGAGGTAATACTCGAATTATATGAGAAATTTGGAATAAATTTTGTCAAGGAACTTAATGGTGATTTTGCCATGGCCATTCTGGACAAACGTTTATCCCGGATCTATCTGATAAGGGATCATTTTGGAGTAAAACCCTTATATTTTGCTTCTAGTAAAGATCAATTTATTTTTGGTTCGGAAATTAAGGCTATTTTGGAAGCAGGTGTAGCTCCCAAGTTAAATTCATCTGGGCTCTCAAATTATTTCGTATTTAAATATTCCCCTTTACAGGAAACGCTTTTTGAAGGAGTCAACCGGTTACCTCCTGCACATTATCTTGAATTTGAAATAGGCTCGGGAGAATACTCTATCAACCGTTATTGGCAGGTTTCTAAAATTGAATTGCCCAACAAAAATAAAGAACTTAAGCAGAAACTTTTTGAACTCCTAAAAAATGCCGTTGAAATAAGGCTCATGTCGGACGTTCCTGTCGGTACTTTCTTTTCCGGAGGTATTGATTCTTCAATTATTGCCTATTTTCTAAAAAACAAAGGTGAGATTACCCATTATACAGCTCGAAAAAGTGCAATTGATCTGAAGAAGGAAGGAACCACCTCGGATTACCATTTTGCCAGTAGTCTGGCTAAAAGTTGGGGACTTAACCTGGTACCTGTGGATATCAGTAGCAGTGAGGCGAATCCTGAACTTATTAATTTAATTCAATATTATTCGGACGATCTTATAGCCGATGGATCTCAAATTCCGTCTTACCTTATATCAAAAGAAGCTCGAAAGTCTTCTGTGGTTATTCTTTCAGGAATGGGGGCAGATGAAATATTCTGCGGGTATAAAGGTCATCAGCTTGCATTACTGGCCGATTATATGGATAGTCTTCCGACCATTCTTACCAGGCCTGTTTATAAGATATTCTCAAAATTAGATCCAGGTCGAGGCCGCTTTAAAGCATACAAACGCCACTTGAAACAATTCGGCAGGTATCATAGCTATGGTAAAGCAAAGTACGGTCTATATAGCATTGTCGGTGATTATCAGAATGCTGTTTCACTCCTTCGAAATTCCGATAATTCAGCAATGAGAATTATTCAAGACTATTTTGATAATGAGAATTCAGTAATTGATAATCTTTTCCATTTTGATACCGATAATTTTCTTGTTAAAAATTTACATTATGTGGATAGAATGTGTATGGCAAATTCCATGGAGGGAAGAGTTCCATTCTTGGATTACAGGGTAGTTGAATTTGCCTTTAGTCTTCAAAAAAACAATAAAATATCAACATTCGGAACCACCAAACATCTGTTAAAAGAAACCTTTCAGGAAGTATTGCCAAAACAATTGATCCACAGGAGAAAGGCAGCCTTTGGAATGCCATTACGTAGTATCTTGTCTTCACGCGATAAAGTAAATATTTTACTTGATTTTGAATTTTTTTATGGGTTGGGGCATTTCTCGATTGAAAATATCCAACGTGTTATTGATAACCATATTTCAGGAAGAGAGGATAATTCTGCCTTAATATATGCTTTAATAAGTTTTCAATTCTGGTATAAGAAGTGGATACACAGGGTTTAAAATAATGAGGTAATTTCAAATATTAAATCAATGCAAACTTTGTAAATGAAACAACTTACCCAACAACTTAAATCAGGGCGTATGGAAATTCTGGAAGTGGCTTTTCCTATTCTGGGTAAAAATCAGCTTTTGGTTCGTAATCATTATTCGGTTATTAGTGCAGGCACAGAAGGAAAAACTGTGACTGATGCAAGAAAAGGATACATCGCGAAAGCCCGAAGCAGGCAAAAAGAGGTGAATCAGATAATTGAATTAATCAAATCGCAGGGACTAAAAGAAACTTATAACCTCGTCATGAATAAGCTTGAAGCCCCATCTTCTATGGGCTACAGCTCAGCAGGAGAGGTAATTGCTGTAGGCTCGGAGGTCTCGGGATATAAGGTAGGAGATTTTGTTTCCTGCGGGGGAAAGGATGCATGTCACGCTGATGTGGTGGCGGTTAATATAAATCTTTGTGTAAAAGTGCCAAAAATTGTGTCTCTTAAATATGCAGCATTTACGACATTGGCAGCCATTGCATTACAGGGAATTAGACAAGCAGAAGTGTCCGTTGGAGGAAATTGCGTTGTTATTGGACTTGGACTTATTGGTCAACTCACCGTTCAATTACTGAATGCGAGTGGCATAAGATGCATAGGTATTGATGTAAATGATATACAGGTTAAGGCTGGAATATCATGCGGAGCTCATATTTCTCTTCAAAGAAATCAGGAAGGACTTGAGTCAATTATTTTAAACGCAACCAGTGGGGCTGGCAGTGATGCCGTTATTATAACTGCAGGAACAACTTCACTCGATCCTGTTGAATTAGCAGGTATTTTATGTCGTAAGAAAGGTAAAGTTATCGTTGTAGGAGCTGTTCCAACTGGATTCAGCCGGGAAAACTACTACAAAAAAGAGCTTGACTTACGCATGTCAAGTTCCTATGGCCCCGGAAGATATGATTTAAATTATGAAGAAAAAGGTATTGACTACCCTATCGGATATGTTAGATGGACTGAAAATAGGAATATGCAGACATTTATTAATCTACTTGAAGAGGGTAAACTATTTCTGGACAAAATAATCACCCATACATTTTCGCTTTTGGATGCTCCTGAAGCCTATAATATGATTATCGAAAAAACTGAATACTACTCAGGCATTTTAATAGAATATGACTCAACAAATGAAATTCAATCTACCATTTATCTTGAAAAAGCTAACTTTTTGAAAAGTAAGGTCAATGCAAGTTTTATTGGAGCGGGTTCGTTTGCTCAAAATATATTGCTTCCTCGTCTTCAGAAATTGTGTACTCTGACCGGTGTCGTTACTGCCCATGGTAATACTTCAAGATATATTGCAGACAAATACAATTTTTCTTATTGTTCAGATCAGGCCAGCAGAATAGTTGAAGACCCTTCTATTAACGCAGTCTTCATAACCACTCGCCATGATCTCCATGCAGAATATGTTATTGCTGCAATTAAGGCCTGCAAAAACGTATTTGTTGAAAAACCACTATCCCTGAATGAGTTGCAACTGAATCAAATACAGGAGACATATCAAGATATATCCACGAAAATACCGTTGCGATTAATGGTTGGTTACAATAGGAGGTTCTCACCTTATATTAGGAAAATTAAATCTACTTTTACAGATGACCAGCGCAAATCCATCCATATGAGGATCAATGCGGGCATGGTTCCTGGTAATCATTGGGTAAATGATCCGGATATTGGGGGTGGTAGGATTGTAGGTGAAGCCTGCCATTTTATAGATCTTGCTACTTACCTTGCAGGATCACCAGTTACTTTTGTGCACGCCACGGGATTTTCCGAACATCAAGGTATATTGGATACTGTCTGTATAAACCTTACATTTTCTAATGGCTCTGTGGCTTCTATAAATTATTTTGCCAATGGCAGTAAAGATCTTTCTAAAGAGCTAATTGAAGTATTTTGCAATGGTTCAGTAGCAGTTCTTGATGATTTCAGAAATCTCACCATTTTCGGAAAAAAGAAAACCTCTCTCAAGGGAAAACAGGACAAAGGACATGAAAATGAATTGATCGAATTCATTATGTCAATTCAGGATGGGTTGCCTTCGCCAATTTCATTTAATGAATTGATTCACACCTCACTTGTCACTTTTAAAGTATTGGAATCTATAAAAGAAAACAGAGCCCTACCGATGTAAGGGATATTCCTCATCCCGTATATAATCAGATAAAATCATTGTATATATTATTGATATTACTGTTTTTTAGTGGGATATTTTTTTACCACATTTGCTGCCATGGACCCCATTGAGAGATCGCTTCGCAGACTTCTTTTGTACATCGAATCGGAATCATACAGAGGTTTTGATCCATATGATGCACTTACCTCACCTGTAATTCAGCGTACCTTTAAAAATAAATTTGTTCGTTTTGGAATACAACAACTGGTAAAAAGATCTCCTTTCAATTTACGCCCGGTTCTAAATATTAAGAAAGGGTATAACCCAGTTACCTTCGGTTTATGCATTCAGGCCTATTCCAATCTCATGGAAGTCTTTCCTGAAAATGACAAAATTTATGTAGATCGTATTAATTTTCTTATTAAGGAGCTTGATTCCTTCATTTCGCCAGGCTTCCATGGCGCATGTTGGGGTTATGATTTTCACTGGCAGGCAAGACATGCTGAAATTCCTGCCATGAAACCAAATATAGTGGCTACAGGAATTATCACACATGCACTTTATAAATATTATAAAATAACGGGGAATAAGGAAGCCCGTGATTTATGTACCAGTGCTGCAGGTTTCGTATTGGAGGATTTACAGAGATCTTTGGATAAAGATACGATTTGCTTTTCCTATTCACCTTTTGACAATCAAAAGGTATACAATGCAAGTGCGAAAGGTATCCGCCTGCTTTCGGAGTACTTTGCAATCACCGGAGAAAAAACAATTAAACTAATTGTTAAGCGGGCAACAGAGTATATAGTAAAAAGACAACAATCCGATGGTTCCTGGTTTTATTCTGAAACTGGTAAATGGACTGATAACTACCATACAGGATATATATTGGACTGTCTTGATGATTATATGGAATGCACTGGAGATACCTCCGTACAGAATTGTTTGAGAAAAGGTTTTGATTTTTATCAGAATGCGTTTTTTACGACTGCAGGAATCCCAAAATTGTTTCCACATAAAAATTACCCCATAGATAGCACGGCTGCCGGACAGTCGCTATTAACATTATCAAAATTTCTTGCTCTACCTACTGCTTTTAATGTAGCAAACTGGATGATTGACCATATGCAATCTCCACAGGGATACTATTATTATCGAAAAAATAAAATGTATACTGTAAAAACTTCATTTATGCGATGGAATAATGCCTGGATGTTGGCCGGATTAAGTGAACTTCTCAAGACTAAAAAATCAGTATTAACTAGCCAAAATGGATAAGAAACATTACCTCTTTCATCTAGGTCACCCTGCTCACTATCAACTATTCAAAAATACTATTAAATTGTTATCTCAGGAAGGTTATCGCGTATCTATTGTCATAAAGAAAAAAGATATTCTGGAAACCTTGTTAAAAAGAGATGGATTACCCTTTAAAAATTTGCTTCCTGCAGGTAGAAAAAACAGCAAATTCGGAATTTTTGTCGGTATGGTGAAAACAGACATTAATTTGCTGGCATATTGCATAAAATATCGCCCGAATTTAATGATAGGTACTTCTTTTGCTATTTCCCATATAGGTAAATTGCTATCAATACATTCCATAAATGTGAATGAAGATGATTGGGATGCAGTTCCTTTCTATTCAAGATTCAGCTATCCCTGGGCATCTGTAATTCTATCTCCAAAAACCTGTAACACTGGTAAATGGAAAAATAAAACAATTACTTATGATGGGTATCACGAACTTGCCTATTTACATCCCAACCGTTTCAATCCGGAACTAAATCTTGCATCCAAATATGTAAATGTGAACAAGCCTTATTTTATACTAAGATTTGCTTCACTTAAGGCCCACCACGACAATGGAGTACGAGGGTTAAGTAATGAAATTGCCTCGGTAATAATTAATATTCTAAGAGAGGAAGGGAATATTTATATTACTTCAGAACGTCCCTTATCACCTGATCTTGAAAAATATAGATTAGTAATCAATCCCATTGATATACATCATGTAATGGCTTTTGCAAGTTTGTATATAGGAGACAGTCAAACAATGGCAGCAGAGGCAGGAGTTCTGGGCGTACCTTATGTGCGCTATAGTGATTTTGTAGGGAAACTTGGATACCTAAATGAATTGGAATCCAAGTATGGATTAGGGTTGGGTTTTAAACCTTTTCAACACAAAGAAATGTTGAAAGCAGTAAAGAACTTAATAGTTGATCCGGAAAGAAGTAAAGAATGGGCAAAGAAGCGTTCAAAAATGCTTAATGATAAAATCGATGTTACTGCATTTATGGTTTGGTTTATAAAAAACTACCCTGAAAGCGTTAGAATTATGAAAGAAAATCCGGACTATCAATATAATTTTAAGTAATTCATTATGAATATTTAATGTTTGTTTTAGCCCTTAATTTATCCCTATAAAAAGTAACGTTATTCGCAAAATTGTACACCATCTCTACAAATTACTCTTCTGGATCGGCTATTTCACCGTTCTTTTTACTTCTTTCCTTATACTCCCCTGGCATCTTGATAAAATCGAGGTTGGAGCATTGGATTTTCATATCAGGCTAGACCATCTACTTCACTTATTTGTATATTTTCTTATATGCATGTACTATTATGCTGGTCAACTGAAAGGGCTGACTCTGTTCAGATATAACCCGTTGGGAAAATTCCTCATAGTCATTATTATTCTCGCCACAGTTACTGAAGTTGTACAACTCTGGGTGCCGGCACGTAGCTTTAATCCGATGGATTGGGTTTCTAATGTATCCGGAGTGATACTCGGGTTGATCGTTATGTATTTCTTCAGGAGGAAGGAGGTAACCAGTATTCGATAGTCAGTAATAGGTGATCGGTAATCAGTTCCCGGATCATCAAGTATTTACCATCTCCCTCGGACTTCTTATAACCAGCAATTTCCCGATGCACTTTCGGGAATTTTTTTTGCCCACAGGCAAGGACAATGGGCTAATGTGAAAAATTCATTTACTTTGTAACATACACGATTATCAGAATGTCAAATTTTCGCTTAGTATTGTTGATTCTTATCACATTTTACCTGCCTGTAAAAGGCCAGGATATCTTTCAGCATGTTTCAAACAAAAGCATTTACTCTTTCATGAATGAAATGGCCAATGAGCGGATCATTGAGCTGAACTCTGTTGTTAAGCCCTATTCCCGGAACTTCATTGCCCATTCACTTTCAACGGTGAGGGATTCCGGTTTACAACTAAATTCCCGCCAACAGAAAGAGCTTGATTTCTATTTGAAGGATTATAATAAGGAGCTTTTACCGGATAAGAAATTCAAAAAACGGTTCGATTTCCTCTATTACAAGGATTCACTATTCACATTCTCCATAAATCCGATTCTTGGCCTTCAATACTGGTCAAATGAAAATGGATCCAATTACCACCGGTGGAATGGTCTCGATGTATTTGCGTCGGTAGGGAAGCACCTGGGCATATACGCCAGCCTTCGGGATAATCATGAGGATAAACTGCTTTCAGATCCAGAGTACCTCAACACCAGGCAGGGGGCAGTCTATAAAAGCGGTCAGGATTACAGCGAAATGCGGGGCGGAATTACATGGGCCTGGAAATGGGGTATGCTGGGTTTGGTGAAGGATCACCTGGAATGGGGTAATAATTACCAATATCCCTCCGTCATTTCTGCAAAGGCTCCCTCATTTTCACAGTTAAAACTCAGGCTTTCCCCCGTAAAATGGTTTGAGTTCAATTATATCCATGCCTGGCTTGTATCGGGTGTTGTGGACAGTTCCAGGAGCTATTATTATACAAACAGTTATGGAACAAGTTATCGCAGGATATATCAAAAGAAGTTCATGGCGGCCAATATTTTTACTTTTAAACCTTTTCGCGGGCTGCATACGTCTATCGGCAATTCCATAATTTATAACGATGTCAATGCACAGCCGGTGTATTTCATCCCGTTCCTGCTCTATAAGTCGGTAGATCATACGAACAATAATGCCTCAAGCAATGAAGGCGGACAAAATTCCCAGTTTTTCATCGACATCAGCTCCCGCCAGATCAGGCATCTTCATTTATATGCCACGCTGTTTTTTGACGATATTTCCACCTCCCGCCTGAAAGAGAACGGACACATGGATTATTACAGTCTGAATGCGGGCTTCCAGGTCTCAAACCTGATCCCAAATACGTTCCTGACTTTTGAATATTTTCAAAGCTATCCCCTGGTTTATAAGCACAATATGCCGGTCACCACTTATGAGTCCAATTTTTATAACATGGGGCACTACCTGCAGGATAATTCCAGGGGAATATATACTGAGCTAGGGGTAAGGCCCATCCGGGGACTGGAAATGAAGGTGTTATATAGTACCGCCAAACATGGCCCGGATCACGAGGAACTCGGAACACCGCGGGGAGAGGTAGTAGATTTATTTTTGGATACCGTGGTATGGAAAAACACAACTGCCGGGATTGAAGTCAATTACCAGCTAATTAATGATGTGTACGTTTTTGGAAGTTATACGTACCAGCACAATACAGGCGAAATCGAAAAATACACTGCACCCTTTTTCCGGGGAAAGACGAATACGTTTTCGATAGGAGTGAATTATGGGTTTTGAGATAGCCGGGTAAAAATTTTAACCGCTGAGCGCTAAGGTTGTGTTTACCGGGCTTTATGGCGCAGAGTGGAATCTCATTTCATTCGATTATTAGAACTACACAACCTTTAAATAAGTACTTTGTTATTGGTATATTCAGGTCTTAATCTCTTATTTTAGATCGGCTTGAAATCACCCGCCGGTTTTGCGCGTATCGCCGCTACCTCACAGCAGAACCATGGCATTACACTTATTTATTGTCAACCCTAAATTCTAATAAAATGAAAACTCGGATTCTCATTTTATCATTAATTTTCTGCATTCCTATTACCGGGAAGCCGGCTGCGGCCTCCCCGGGTTCAGATTCCGAAGTGGCCCTTGAGGCACCCGGAAGCAGCGAACTGATTGCTGACTGGATCACCGTTCATAATAAGGCCATCCGAAACAGCAAAATACTCTCACAGCATTTCCGCCAAATGTCCTTTACTGGTGTGGCGTTGTATGAATCCATTGTGGCCGGAGATAAAAAATACAGGTCCCTGGCCGGACAATTGAACGAATACGTACCTCCAAAATCACTTCCCGATGCCAGTGGTATTTGCTGGCAGGCCAGTGCAAATGCCGCCTTTTCAAAGATGCTGCATTTTTTCTATGCCCAGGACCAGGTTTCCGTCGCCCGGTTTGACTCCCTCGAAAAAGCCTGGAATCAGCGCCTGATGAGTAAAAATTACAGGGAGCTTTCGATCATGAAGGGCACGGAATACGGCAGAGCGGTAGCAGAGGCTGTGATAGACTGGAGCAAGACTGATGGTTTTGACAAGGCCAACAATGCCTATGAGGTCCCGAAAGGCACAGGATTCTGGGAACCCACCCCGCCAAAATTCAATACTCCCATAGTACCCTACCTGGGAAAATGCCGCCCAATGGTAAAAGGCAGCATCGACAATACGATCCCAAAACCTCCTGCCGCTTTTTCCACCGATAAGAATTCCCCTTTCTACAAAATGGTTGAGGAGGTATACCAGGCCTCGCTTAAACTTGACGAAAAAAATACAGCAATGGGACTTTACTGGGATGACTTTCCGGATTCAAAAAACTATACCGCGGGAGGACACTGGGGGTGCATTTTAGTAAACATCATGAAGGACAGGCAAACTTCACTTATGGAAGGTGCCATGCTGTATGCAGCTATGTATATTGCACAAAACGATGCCTCTGTTGGCTGCTTTAAGGCAAAATATACCTATTCCCTGATGCGTCCTGTGACCTATATCCACAAGTACATGAATTATCCAGACTGGTCACCTTTGATCAATACCCCACCCCATCCGGAATATCCGGCTGCACATGCCACTGTTTCCATGGCGGCGGCCACAATCCTCACTTACCTGCTTGGGGATAATATAGCCTTTACCGACAACACATATGTCTACCTGGGATACAAGGAACGAAAGTTCAAAAATATAAAGGAGGCCGGAAAGGAAGCCGGGATGTCCCGGTTTTACGGCGGGATTCATTACATTCCTTCCATTGAGGCTGGTTTCATGCAGGGAGAAAAAGTAGCAACCAATGTAGCGAAATCGCTGGCTTTTAAAAATTGACGCGTTAACATCAGGAGATAGCCAAAAACTTTACCGCAGAGTGCAATTTCCGCGCGCTCTGCGGTTAATTTTTTACTATCTTTCGTATGTAAATCAACCAATCATACCTCAAATGATTCTCATTGACCGGAATATCAACAGTGCAACGCCCGGTTTGAAACCATCCGGACAACAGGTAACCCCTCCTTCAAAACTGGCCGAATACGACAATTACTTTTCGAGGCTTGTCAAGTTAATTCCTACCGAGATTATCGCGTTTTATCTTGCCCTTGACGGGATCGCCTCGGCGATGAAACAAAAGGATCTCCTGCTCTGGGTGGTTTTTGGCATCGCGGTGACCGGGGCCTGGTTTTACCTGGCCCGGCTTGCCAACGTCACGAAAATAATCCAGCGGGTACTCACCATTGTCGCCTTCGCCATATGGGTATATGTGTTTGGCGGACCGTTTGCACAATTGCCGTGGTATGACGCGGGGTATGGAAAGCTGCTTTTGGTGGTGTTTACTTTTTTTGTGCCGGTGTTTTTTAAGGGAGATTCAGATAATGCAAAATAACACCGAACATCGAACACCGAACGCTGAATTTTGAAGACGTTGATCGTAGAACAGACTTATTCATGGAAGCTGAAACAATACGAGAATACTGCCTTTTGATGAAGGAAGTGACGGAAAGCTTTCCTTTCGGGGAAGACACGCTTGTGTTCAAGGTGATGGGAAAGATATTTGCCCTGATGAGCTTTGAAGAAAGGACGCTGAACCTCAAGTGCGATCCTGAAAAAGCTATCGCCCTCCGGGAAGAGTTCAGCGAGGTAATTCCCGGTTACCACATGAATAAAGTCCACTGGAACACGATATCCCTCAAGGGATCTGTGCCGGAAAAACGGATCCGGGAATGGATCGCGGATTCGTACCTTCTTGTAGCAGCGGGGTTGCCGCTGAAAGATCGAAAGAAACTGGGGGTTCTTTAGACGGTAATTGGTGCTGAATTTGATCAAAATCCACCCCCTGCCCCGCCGGCGGGGGAAACCGTTACTTAACCAGATTACACTGATTACCGGTTTCTGCTTTTAACTACCTTTACTGCGTTATCTGATGAAACCTGACTAAATACGAAATATGAAAAAACTTTTCCGCTATTTCCTGCAGGGTTTGCTGTTCGCAGCGCCTGCCGGCATCACAATTTTTGTTGTGTACTGGGTATTTGATACCATTGACGGTCCGGTCCGGAATATCGTGAATTACCTTTTTAAAATACAGATTCCGGGTATCGGCCTCGTGGTGACATTTACCGTGATCACCCTGCTGGGATGGCTGGGACAGTCCTTTCTGTTCAAGCCCATCGGCCAGTTTTTCGAAATGATCCTCGAAAAAGCGCCGATCGTGAAGTTGCTGTATACTTCATTGACTGATTTTTTCAATGCCTTCGTCGGTGAAAAACGGAAATTCACTCATCCCGTCCTTGTTAAGGTAAATATGGTCTCCAACCTCGAAAAGATTGGCTTTATCACCGCCGATGACCTGACCTATTTTGGCATAAAGGACAAGGTGGCTGTGTTGTTTCCGCACTCCTATAACTGGTCGGGTGAAATGTTCGTTGTTCCCAGGGAACATGTGACCCCATTAAACCTTCCCCCCGGGGAGGTTATGAAATTTGTTGTGACCGGCGGGGTGACACGGGTTTGAAAAATATTATTATCTTCGTGTTTTACCCTCTTGCACGCCTAAATTGACTATTCGATGAATCCTAAAAACATGATATACCAGGTTCTTTTCCTGGTTATTGCATGGATAATTCCTGCTTCCCTGTACGCACAGGTCAACACGGCAAACCCGACTGACAGCCTGGAACACCTGCTGGGCCGGTCCACCGATACAGCCCGCATTGACCTGCTGGTCTCCCTGAGCGAAAAATTAAATGCAGCCGATCCCCGGCAAGCATTTTTATATGGCCGGGAAGCGCTCGACCTTTCCCTGGAAAAAAAAGACAAGGCACGGATCGGATTGTCGTATGAGGCACTGGCCCATATCTATACGATGAACGCGGTGTTTAACAAGGCCCTCGAGTATTCCCTGGAGGCGATGGACGCTTTTGAATCGCTGAAGGATACGGCCAAAATTGCCCACTGTAATGATCATATCGGACTTATCTATATGCTGGCCAATGACTTCACCAATGCGCAGTCATACTACATGAAGGCGCTTGAACTGAATAAAAACATCCGCAATTTCCACCAGGTCGCCGAAAATTATATGCACATGGGTCAGAATTATGTGCAGAACGACAGTGTTGAAAAAGGACTGTCGTATTATACAGTCTCCCTTCTCCTTACGGACAGCCTGAAAATGAACAAGGAAAAAGTTGAGCTCCTGAATTATATCGGCTACGGGTACTCGCGGTTAGGCAAGCATGAAGATGCCCTGAAGCGTTTTTACAAGGTGCTTGAATTTGTCGGGGATTCGCCCGACGATTACATCCGTTCTACCGCCATGGTAAATATTGCACGCGGATACCTCAACCTGAAAAATTATCCGGCCGCACTGAAGTTTGGCCGCGATGGGTATTCATTATCCAGGTCAAAAGGATTTCTGCAGATATCCCGTGACGCTGCAAAAGTACTGTCGGATATCTATTCGGCAAGGGATGATTATAAAGAATCCTACAATTACTTTGTGCTCTATAAAGATTTGTCTGACAGCGTGATGAATCTTGAAAAGGGAACACAGCTGGCCCGCATCCAGACACTTTATGAACTGGGTAAAAAAGAACGTGAAAATGCAGGTCTTAAAATTGAAAATGTTCAAAGCCAGAAGTCGCTGAAAACCATCACACTGGTCATCATTCTCTTTGTCACACTGGCCCTGGTACTCGCCTTCATGCTGTATCTCCTCAACAAACTCAATAACAAGCAGCTTGCCTTAAACAAAAGATTGGCTGAACAGGGCAAAGAACTTGTGGATCTGAACGATCAGAAAGATCGCTTTTTTTCGTTTGTAGCCCACAACCTGAAGAATCCCTTCAACACGATCATGGGTTTTGCGGAACTGATGCAGCGTACCGGCAATGAAAGCGACAAACAGAAGCCGCAGCAATATGCCCGGCTGATCTATGACCTTTCATCGCAGGTTCAGAAAGTGCTGTCGAACCTGCTGGAATGGTCGCGGCTGCAACGCAGGTCTTTTGAATGCAAGCCTGAAACGGTGGAGCTGAGCAGCCTTGTAAAGGATGTTCTTGAAATGAACACCCGTGAGGCAGCCAGAAAAGATATTCATTTTAACATTTCGATCCAGGATCAAGTGCTCGTGTCGGCAGACCGGTCAATGATCACCACCGTTCTGCAGAACCTGGTTTCAAACGCGATCAATTTTACACTTCCATCCGGCCAGATCTCTATTTCATGCGCGCTGGAGAATCAGCAGGCCATAGTATCCATCGCGGATACCGGTATCGGGATCTCGGCCGAAAACATGGCGCGCCTGTTCAGCTTTGACTTTTCGCAATCGAGGATGAGTTCATCCGACCAGGGAGGTGCAGGGCTGGGACTGATCATTTGCCAGGAAATGATTACCAAAAATAACGGCACCATTTCAGCAGAAAGCGAGCCCGGAAAGGGAAGCCGGTTTACATTTACCCTTCCGGCCGATATGCACGATGACAATGGTGACCTGATTTCTGACCAACCTGAAAATGAATCCGGGATTATTGACAAACTACTGGAAGGGCATGAGGGCACGTATGCAAAAGCAGGTCCCGAAATTGTAAAGAGCCTTTCCCCCGGCTTTGACGAGGTAAGCCGTGTGCTTTCAATCGAAAACCTTGAAAGTTTTTCAAAAACCGTAACCGATGTTGCCGAGGAGTATGATATCGCTCCCCTGGCAGATTATGGCCGGATGATTCAGAAGCTGACCCAGGCGCACCAGATTGATCAGATCATAAAAATATTGCCTGGTTTCAGGAAATACCTTGACAATATTGTACAGCATTCATGGAATTGACAGACATATATAAAAAACAGCAGGTCCTGATTGTGGATGACATCCCCAGCAACCTGAATTTCCTGAGCGAGGTGCTGCATGTGGAAGGGATTGGCGTGCTTTTAGCCACCGGCGGTGCGGATGCCCTTGAAATAGCCCGGTATAAGCTGCCTGACCTGATCCTTCTTGACATTGCCATGCCGGTGATGGATGGCTATGAAGTATGTGCCAGTCTCAAGGCGGATCCGCTTACCCGTGACATTCCCGTCATTTATCTCACGGCGCGCACCGAGCCGGAAGATATCCTCAAAGGGTTCAATACAGGCGCGGTGGACTATATCCTGAAGCCATTCAATGCCGCCGAACTCATTGCAAGGGTAAAAACCCATCTCGAACTAAAAAATACAACGGCCAAATTAAAGACAATCAACCTCCGGCTGGAAGAGGAAGTGAGGCTGCGCACCACCGAGATCACCCAGGCAAACCAGGAGCTTACCGTTGCCAACCGGAAACTTGAAAAAGCTTACGAGGACCTGTCGAACCTCGACAAGGCAAAAGACGAATTCATCCGGCATATCAACCATGAGCTGCGAACGCCGTTGCAGGGGATCCACGGATTCACCCTGATCATGGAAGAAATTGTCGAGTCACCTGAACAAAAGGAATATATACAGGCAATCAATTCTCTAGTAAAGAGGCTTGTAAAGCTTTCTGAGATTTCACTTTTGTTTACCGAGATCAAGGCGAAAAACTATAAGATCAACCTCAGGCCGGTATTGCTCCGGAATTCCGTCATGCAGATAATGGAAACATTCAAGCCCGACAGTTTAAAGATCCGGTTTGTCGGGGCAGAACCTGCGGAAAACATATTTGTGAAGGCCGATCAGCGGTTGCTCAATACCTGCATGGAGCTTATCGTGGATAATGCCCTGAAATATTCCTCTGAAAAGGGGATGGTGAGTATCAATATCTTCCAGGATGATTGTCTCGCGGGAATTGAAGTGGCGGATAACGGGCCCGGATTTTCAACCAAAGCCATGGAAAGCCTCTATGACCTGTTTGCCGCGGATAACCTGCGGTACCATTCCCACGGGTTCGGGGTCGGATTGGCGACCGTCAAGCTGATCCTGGATACATTTTCGGCCAAGCTTGAAATAAACAATCTTCCCGACAAAGGGGCCATGGTCCGGATTATCTTTGACAACAGTCCCGTTCCGGCAAACCCGCAACTGAACGGCAAGTAACCACGGCCGTAACTCCTGTCCCGTTTATCCGTAAAACATTCACACCACTTTTCTCAACCTATGCGGATACTGATCCTGGCCTTTCTGTTTTTATTTTGTATTCAATCCGTTCATGCACAACCTGCAGCGACCCGGATGGCCGATTACCGCTCGAAAGAGATGGCAGACAGCCTGATCAATCCGGAGCTTGAGCGGCTGGGCCTGTTATACAAGCTTGATTCGGCTTCTCTGGCAGCGTATGACAAGATCATCACCTTCGACAGGGAAGTATTCGTAGGCAACATTATCAATGTAAGTTTTTCGGAAATCCGGTATACCTGCCCTCCTGATGAAACAGAAAAATCAGTAAGCCGGACGCGCGTGAGCCAGATCCTGTATGCAAATGGAAGGCGTGACCTGTTCATTGCGCTGGATGACGCGCAGGTGAAGCAAAAAGAGTTGGTGGACACCGGGCGGATTTTGGTAAAGGGACAACAAGACTGGATGAAAGTCTTTGTGACAGAAAACCCGGGAGATGTGAATAACCTGGCGGCGCTGGGGGAGATCAAAACCCGGTATGAGGCTGAAACAGGGAATATGAATAACGACGAGCTGATGAGGCATGCGGCCATAACCCTGCGGAAAAAAGCAGCGGCCATGAAGGCGCATTGTGTCCTTGTCGAAACCAAGTTTTTCCGCAAACCTTACGGGGAATTGCCGGTGGTGGATGTGACGGCGAGGGCCTATGGGTATGGCAGTGACAAGTGACGAGGGACGAGGGACTAGGGACTAGGGACTAGGGACTAGGGACAAGGAAGAATTATCCCGTCAGGGATTTTCTATCGGTAGAAGAAAGCGTCTCCTATTTCTCTATCCCGTCAGGGATAAACTATCGGTAGAAGAAAGCGTCTCCGATTCCTCAATCCCGTCAGGGATAAACTATCGGTAGAAAAAGTGTTTTGCAGTTTTGCAGTTTTGCAGTCGTTCTTTTCTATCAAAAAAATTATTCCTGAAAAGTTATTCTGGCATTGTTTTTGCATTATAAGCAATGACAGTTCATCAAAATATACCTGATCAGTCAGGGCAAGTCCCGGTTAATTTAGCCGGGACTTTTTATTTGATTAATATGCTAATGTGGCAATATGGCGGAGGCGGCTATCCACCCCCTGGCCCCCGCCAGCGGGGGAAATCGTTACACCTGGATCAGCCCCGTGAGTTTTTTCACCTCATCCAGAGTTTTTCCGGCATATTCGCGTGCAACAGCTGAACTTTGCTTCATAATGGCTTTGATCCCGGGCTGGTTGCGGTTCAATTCTTCCCGCCGTTCCCGAAATGGTAAAAGCTTCATTACCAACGAATCAGCGGCAGCATCCTTCAGATCCTTATATTTTAATACGCCCCCGTTGTAATCCTTCATCAGCGAGGACCAGACATCTATGTTGCCGCAGGCCTTTATGATCGTGAAAAGGTTGGCTACCCCCGGGCTCATTTCCCCTGCCGGCTGACCGCCGACATCGGTAACTGCCGTTTTTACCTTTTTACGGATGGACTCTTCGCTTTCGAACACACCGATATAATGCTTATCCCCAAGGCTTTTGCTCATTTTCTTCGTGGGATCGGCAAGCGACATCAGCTTGGGAACTTCCGTAAACAGGGGTGCCGGTTCAGGAAAATATTCCCCGAACTGGTTATTGAAACGGACAGCGATGTTTCTTGACAATTCAAGGTGCTGTTCCTGGTCCTTCCCCACCGGTACGCAATTCGCCTTGTACACCAATATATCCGCGGCCTGCAGGACAGGGTATGTAAACAACCCGGCCGAGACAAATGATTTTTTGGACCCTTCTTCGAGCTGGTCCGACTTATCCTTGAACTGTGTCATGCGCGACAATTCCCCATACGACGTAACGCAATTCAGGATCCAGGTAAGTTCAGTATGCTGGGGTACCAGTGATTGAACAAACAGGACGGACCGTTCAGTGTCGATGCCCAATGCCAGCAGGTCGGTAAACATCCTGAGCGTATTCTCCTGCAACACTTTCGGATCATAGGGCATGGTCATGGCATGTAAATCCACAACCCCGTAAACGCATTCATAGGTATCCTGGATGTCAACCCAATTCTTGATCGCGCCAAAATAATTGCCGATATGGATCTCCCCCGTGGGTTGAATTCCGGACAGTACTCTTTTCTTTGTCATGTTATTCGTGGTTTCTGTGAGGTTGCATATATACAAGGCCACAAATCTATAAAATGTTATTTAAAAAATTTACTTTTACACGGTAAGGTTGACATGAGGAGATCGGATAGATGACAGGCACCTGTTATAATGGCAGATGATATCAATTTTAATTAAGAGAAGATGGATTCCGTAAGGCAAAATAAGATAGCAAGGCTGATACAAAAAGAACTGGCCATTCTTTTCCAGTCGGAAAGCAAGAATCTCTTTCCGGGCCGCATGATTACGATCACGATGGTACGGGTAACCCCCGATCTTGCGCTGGCAAAGGTTTATATCAGCGTATTTCCCAACAAGAAGGATGAGGATATTGTGGAGCAGGTAAAACCGCATACAAAGCATTTCAGGTCGCTGCTGGGTCAGAATATCCGTCACCAGGTGCGGGTGATCCCCGATCTTGTTTTTTACCTGGATGATTCCATGGATTATTTTGAACGGATTGACAAACTGCTGAAATCTTAACCGGTTTACGCCTCCTGATGCCTTGAACCTACCATATTACATAGCAAGCCGTTACCTGGTAGCCAGGAAATCACACAACGCCATCAACATCATATCGGCCATCAGTGTTATGGGGGTGATGGTGGGCACGATGGCGCTGATTGTCATCCTGTCAGTTTTTAACGGCTTTGACAGTCTCGTCAAGTCGCTGATCAATTCCTTTAATCCCGACCTTAAAATAACCCTCGTTGAAGGCAAGACCTTCATTCCCGATAAGGAAACCATCCGCAACTTAAAAGCGGTGCCCGGGGTGCTGGATATCAGTTTTGTGCTTGAAGACAATGTGCTGGTGCGATATGATGAACTTCAGACCAATGCCGTGCTGAAGGGGGTCAGTGATAATTACGCGGCCATTACCGGGCTGGACAGCATGATGGTAGACGGAAGTTACAATATCGGGGATACATCTGAACCCCTCGCACTGGTTGGCAGGGGCATCAGCATATACCTCAATATAAGGCCGCAGTCGCCGCGACAGATGACCGTATTTGTCCCGCGCCGGCTGAAGCAGCTCTCCCTGGACGCGGAACGGGCGCTTAACCGCCAATATATCTCCATCGCCGGGGTGTTTAGCATCGAGCAGGATTATGATACGAAGTATATCCTTGTGCCGCTTTCATTTGCAAGGGATTTATTCGAATACACCGGTGGCGAGGTGAATATTCTCGAAGTGAAATTCAACAAGGAGGCAGGAGGCGATGCGATCCAAAAAGCCGTGTCGGATATTGTGGGAAAGGATTTCGTAGTTCAAAACCGGTACCAGCAGAATGATCTCTTTTACAAGACCATGCAAACCGAGAAATGGGCGATATTCCTTATTCTTATCTTTATCCTGATCGTGGCTTCGTTTAATGTGATCGGAACGCTTACCATGCTGATGCTTGAAAAGAAAAAGGACATTATCACCCTCCGGAACCTGGGGGCAGATTCGGGCCTGCTCCGGCGGATCTTTTTGGTGGAGGGATGGATGATCACCGCTTCGGGGGCAATTTTCGGGGCCATCCTGGGGCTGATTATCTGCTGGTTGCAGATGCGCTTTGGAATCATCAAATTACAGGGTTCGGGTACCTTTATTATTGATGCATACCCGGTACTGGTGAAATTTACCGATGTGGCGCTTGTGCTGGTAAGTGTAATTATAATCGGGCTGTTCGCGGCGTGGTACCCGATACATTTCCTGAACAGGGGGTATGTGGAGGGGATGAAGGAGGAGTAGGCGCCTTCGGCGCCTTGTAAGATTTAACCGCCGAGTTAAGGAGATTTACACGGAGGACTCAGAGATTTATTTTTCCTTTGGAGTTAATTAATCTTCGAATCCCATCCTTTAGTAAGACCACATTAAAATTGATCAACAATCCAATCTTAAAATTACCCAGTTTAATATAGGTGAGAGTTTGTGCCAGGCATGGATTTCTCTTTAACGCAATGAATACCGGATTGCCGAAGCTTATAATATAAGCATTCCTTATATGCATTTTCAAGCAAGCCGGGTCCAAGGCTTCGATGTACGTCAATGGCTATACCAATGATTATACCTGTTAATTCATTCTCATTCATAACTTTAATTGCCTATAACTTATTAAAACAAATTCGGTAAGTAAGTTAATAAAAATTTACGAATCAGGAGCTTAGCCTCTGAAAAATTAATATTCTGCGTCCTCCGCGCAAAATCTCTGCGCCCTCCGCGGTTAATTTTGCGTTAAATTCTTAGCTAAGCGCCAAAGGCGCTGGTTACACGCGTTTATCCACAACGAAACATATTTATTAACATTTCGTAAACATTGATATTTGTTGCGTTTTGCACATCATTTTAACTGAAAATAACCCACATACTAATGAAAAGAATATATATCCTGCTGCTATTATGTTTTCTCGTAGCAGCTCCCCTGTTTTCCCAGGAGATCCGGTATGAAATAAAGACAAAATACAATAACACTGAAACGGCCGTCACGGCTAACATCACGGTGACCGTTAAAGAAGGTGAACCTGGTTTCACCTATTTCCTCATGACCAATGACCCCATCAAAGGGGAAGTACTCATGCAATCAGAAGCTGACGCCGGCAAATCGTATGTATTCAGGGACGTAAAACCCGGAAAATACTTTGTCAAAATAGTGAATAATATGGGTTTGCCTGCCGGCAAGACCGTTGAGATCAAAGAAACCGAAAACGGACAGAATTAATTTTTCATCCCATGGCTAACCGCATTTTTAATTATTCAATGGTTTGTATACTGGCGATGCTCCTTGCATCTGCCGGATTAACAGCGCAAACCATAACCTTTACCAAACAAAATGTCACCTGTAATGGCGGTTCAAACGGATCGATTACAATGACCCTTTCGGGCGGAAGTTCTTCCTACCGATACGTATATTACAAGACATTCATGCCTTCGGTCAGTGATTCATTTGGTCCGACTGCCAACCTGAACTACACATTTTCAGACCTTGACCCGGATTATTACACGGTTTTCGTGCGGGATGTAAATACGGATAATGTAATTGACTTCAACACGATGCAGATCACCCAGCCTGCCGTATTGAACGCGACGGTCACCTCGACAAATATTTCCTGTTTTGGCGCCAATAACGGTACAATAACGATCAGCAGTGCAACCGGCGGTTCAGGAGCCTGGGAATATTCGATAAACGGAGGCGGAACATGGCAGGCCACCGGTGTGTTTACCCTGCTACCCCCTGCCACCTATAATGTCCGGATACGCGATAAAAATGATCCCACCTGTGTACGGATACTGAATGGGGCGCTTGTCATTTCCCAGGCAGCCCAGCTGAATGCAACCCTTAATTTCACCAATGTAACCTGTTTCGGGAAAAGCAACGGATCCATTGTGATCACTGCCCCCGTGGGAGGATCAGGAACGTACCAGTACAGCCGCAACGGCGGTTCCACATGGCAGGCTTCCGGAACCTTTTCACCCCTTGCCCCCGGCACATACAATATAGTCATGCGCGACCAGGCCGCACCGGCATGTACCCGCACGCTAAATGCGGCGCTTGTCATTACCCAGCCTGCAACGCTTACCGTAACCGATATTACTATCACCAAAGGGCTCACCTGCAATGAAGGCAGCGATGGCATCCTGCTGGCGACAGTAACAGGCGGCACCGGCCCCTATACCTATGACTGGTATGTAAATACCGGGAGCTGGGTTACGATCAATCAGCATAATCAATCGGCCACCGGCCTTCCCAAGGGATGGTACGAGGTACGGGTCAATGATGCAAATAACTGCGGAAATCCCACACCGGCTACAGCCCGTGAATTGTTCCTCGAAGGGGTTACCGACAGTATACCCCCGGCTTTTGTTTTTGACTCTGCCAGTGTTGTCAGTACATGCCAGGGCCAGTCGAACGGTTCCATAACCATCTATGCCCACGGTGGCAAAACCCCTCCCGTGTATTCCATTACCGCCGGCGGTGCCAGCGGCTACCAGGCGTCTAATGTATTTGGAAGCCTTCCTGCCGGAGTATACCAGACCTGGGCGATGGATAAAAAAGGATGTAAAAAGAGCGGTCCCAATAAAACAGTCCTTACAACCCCCAATTTACCGGTCAGTGTTGCCATAACTGCCAATCCTGCCGGAAGCATTTGTCCGGGCACACCGGTTCTGTTTACGGCCACCCCGGCAAACGGGGGAACCACCCCGGTTTACCAGTGGAGGCTCAATGGTGCCAACGCGGGCACCGGCGGACCGACCTACACCAATGCAGCGCTTGTCGCCGGTGACCAGGTGAACGTTCTGCTCACGTCAAATCTCCGGTGTAATTCCGGTAACCCGGCGGTATCCAATACTATTACCGCTTCGTTGCTGAGTCCCCCGAATATTACAGGACAGCCGGCCAATGTAACCCAGTGCGCGGGCACCAACGCTACATTTACGGTAACGGCAACCGGTTCAGGACTCACCTACCAGTGGAAGAAAAACGCCGTAAACATTGCAGGAGCTACGAATGCAACGTATACGATCAATACTATAAGTGCCGCCGATGCCGCCAGTTATACTGTAACTGTAACCGGAACCTGCGGAGTTGTGACCTCTGGTGCAGCCACCCTCACCGTAAGCACCGCCCCTGCCATTACCGGCCAGCCGGCAGGTGTAACGCAGTGTGCAGGCACCAATGCAACCTTTACCGTAACCGCTACCGGCACCGGACTCACCTACCAGTGGCGAAAGAACGCAGTAAACATTGCAGGAGCCACCAATGCTGGCTATACTATCAACAATATTGCCGCAGGGGATGCTGCAAATTATGACGTGGTGATCACCGGATCCTGCGGAACGGTTACTTCAACCGCTGCCGTACTCGTTGTAAATGCCGCTACGGCAATAACAGTGCAGCCGGTTGGCGTTACCCAGTGTACGGGGACCAATGTAACCTTTACGGTTACCGCTACAGGCGCCGGACTTACCTATCAGTGGAGGAAAAACGGTGTGAACATAGCCGGCGCGACCAACGCATCCTATACGCTGAACAATATTGTCACCGCCAACGCGGGCAATTATGATGTGGTTGTCACCGGAACCTGTGGTTCAGCGACCTCAGCCGCAGCCACCCTCACGGTGAATACGGCACCCGCCATAACGACACAACCGGTCAGCCTGGCCCAGTGTGCAGGAACGAATGCCACCTTCAGTGTAGTGGCAACCGGCACCGGGTTGACATACCAGTGGAGAAAAGGCGGAGTGGATATTGCCGGGGCTACCAATGCTTCCTATACAATCAACAATATTGCCACTGCCGATGCCGCCAGCTATACTGTGGTTATTACAGGAACGTGCGGAAATATAACATCCGGTGCAGCCACGCTGACAGTGAATACGGCGCCGGTCATTACAGGACAGCCTGCCGGGGCTACCCAGTGTACGGGAACCTCCGTTACATTTACGGTAACCGCCACCGGACCCGGACTCACCTACCAGTGGAGGAAAAACAGTGTGAATATAGCAGGCGCCACAAATGCCAGTCTTACGCTGAACAACATCACCGCCGCCAGTGCCGCCAGTTATGACGTTGTCATCACCGGCACCTGCGGAAATGCCACATCCAACGCGGCAACCCTCGTCGTAAACACCGCTCCGGCCATTACGACACAGCCCGCCAGCCTTGTGCAATGTACCGGGACAAACGCTACATTCACAGTGGTGGCTACCGGAACCGGACTGACCTACCAGTGGCAGAAAAATACGGTTAACATCGCGGGCGCCACCAATGCAAGCTATACCATCAACAATATTGCCGCCGCCGATGCAGGCAGCTACAGGGTTGTCATTACGGGTACCTGCGGAAACCTGACATCATCAGCCGCGACACTTACGGTAAATACAGCTCCGGCCATAACCGGCCAGCCGGCCAGCCTGGTACTTTGCTCGGGCGTCAATGCCACATTTACGGTAACGGCGACCGGAACCGGACTCACCTACCAGTGGAGGAAAAACAGCGTGAATATTGCCGGGGCCACCAATGCCGGCCTTACGCTGAACAATATCACCGCCGCCGATGCAGCAGGTTATGACGTGGTGATCACGGGCACCTGCGGAAACCTGACATCAAATATAGCCACGCTTACCGTCAATACGGCCCCGGTCATCACGGGCCAGCCTGTAAGCCTGACCCAGTGTGAAGGAACCAATGCCACATTCACCGTCACCGCTACCGGAACAGGCTTAACCTACCAGTGGCGTAAAAATGCAGTGAATATCCCGGGAGCGACGAATGCAACCTACACAATCAATGCTATTACAGCAGCGGATGCAGCCAGCTACACAGTAGTGATTACCGGTACATGCGGAAACCTGACATCAGCAGCCGCTACCCTTACGGTAAATACCGCACCGGCTATCACCGGTCAGCCGGCGAACCTGGTTCGTTGCACCGGAGCAAACGCTACCTTCACGGTAACGGCAACCGGCACCGGATTGACCTACCAGTGGAGAAAAGATGGCGCCAATATTGCAGGAGCCACCGGTGCAGGCTATACAATCAATAACATTACCCTGGCAGATGCAGGAGACTATGACGTGCTGATCACCGGAACCTGCGCGGCTGCTATTTCAAATGCAGCTTCTCTCACCGTAAATGAATCGCCCGTCATTACAACCCAACCGGCAAGTCTGGTTCAATGCGAAGGTACAAACGCAACATTTTCAGTTGTCGCCACCGGGGCAGGAATTACCTACCAGTGGCGCAAAGGGGGCGTGAATATCGCCGGCGCTACGAATGCAAGCTATACGATCAACAATATTACCCCTGCCGATGCAGCAAGCTACACGGTTGTCATTACCGGTTTATGCGGCAATGTTACCTCTGCTGTGGCAACACTGACCGTGAACAGGGCCCCGGCCATTACTGCCCAGCCCGCTGCCATCAGCGCATGTGAAGGAACAACGGCAAATTTCTCGGTGACAGCAACCGGCGCAGGCCTTAGCTATCAATGGAGAAAGAATGGGATCAATATCGCGGGAGCGACAAACCCGGCACTTTCCCTGCCCGGCATCACCCTGTCAAGTGCAGGAAACTATGATGTAACCATCACAGGTACCTGCGGTTCCGTAACCAGCAACCCGGCCCTGCTGACAGTGGCTGAAATACCTCAAATCACAATTCAGCCTGTCGACCAGGAAATCTGCGAAGGTACGGACGTGTCATTCAGCATTACAGCCACAGGCACAAACCTTACCTACCAGTGGAGAAGGAACGGAACAAACCTGCTTGGACAGGTAACACCTTTACTTTCATTAAATGCTGTTTCTGCTGCACAATCAGGTAATTATGATGTACTTGTTTATGGCCAGTGCGACACCCTGACAAGCAATCCGGGAGTTCTTATTGTAGATCCCGCCACCGATGTAACCTTTTCTGATGATGACACACTTGTCTGCGAGGGAAGCACAGTGGATTTCAACATAGTTGCCAATGGCTTCGGGCCAAAAACATACCAATGGCAGTGGTTATATACCGGAAACTGGATCGATCTCAGCGATGGAGGCGATATATCCGGCGTTACAACCCCGAACCTGCGGATTCTAAATGCAGAAGCTGCCGATTCAGGATATTACAGGTGCTTTGTCACCTCGGGATGCGGCACGGCCTATTCCGATTCAATGAACCTCGATATTAACCTTATCGTGGCCACCATCGGAACCCCTGCGCCATTCCTGATAGATTCAACCACCACCACAATCCGTGTGGGTGTAAAAATAACCGACCGTTTCCTGAACTGGGACCTGGGATTTGCCCTGGTTGCACCGGACGGGACCGAGGTGATGCTGAAGGCGCCCATGCCGATCTGGTGTATACTGAATCCGTTTAACAACGGTGTGGACGCAACATTTACAAATGAAATCGATAAGGTTACCGGTGATACGCTCGATTACTGCCTGCCGGACAAACCGCTTACCGGCACATTTGCCGCGACAGGTAACTGGAACGTGCTGCACGGAAAAGATCCGGCAAACGGGGCATGGCAGATACGCGTTTATGATGCGGATAAATCAGTTCCCGACCCTGACGGCTTCATTAAACTGGCCTCCTTATCTTTCACCGACCTGGATACAGACGGGGATACGGCTGTCATAACCTATAATTCCGGAGCCATCGACGAACATGTGCTCAACCCGATAAGCGGCGAATTACGCCCGACATCCTTTGTGGTGCCGATCCGCCTGATGACATCGTGTTTCAATTCGGAAGATGCCCGGGCCGTGGTTACTGTAAAGGGTGGAATACCTCCTTATACCTACCAGTGGACCGGTCCGACGACCGAGCCGAATTCGGCACAGGTTGACCTGGGAGCAGGATCCTATTCGGTACTTGTCACGGACGCGATGGGTTGTTCCTCGGTTGCCACGGTTGAAGTGTCGGCACCGCCTTCCATCATGTATGACACGGTAATGATTTCAGATACCCTGGCCTGTTTCGGTTCTACCGATGGTTTTATCAGGGCAAAGGCAAGGGGAGGCTCAGGCCAGATGACATACCATCTGCTGCCCGGAAACCTCACTTCAGCTGTGGCTGATTCAGGGGTATTCTTTAACCTGGCGGCCGGTATTTATACACTCCGGGCAACGGATCCGAACGGATGCTCCCTGGATATTGTAATCACGCTGCAGCAGCGCAGTCAGCTGGATGTTCAGATCGATGTTGTTCCCGTTATCGGTACAACACCCGGAAGCATAACCCTTACAGCCTCAGGAGGCACGGCGCCTTACAGGTATTCAATTGACAATGGCGCTACACTTCATGTGTCCGGCGTCTTCGACAGTCTGGCTATCGGAATCTACCATGTGTTTGTGCAGGATACAAACGGCTGCGTATTCACCGAGGATGTATCCCTGGTCGTAAACGCCCTGCATGTGAATGTGTCTGATAATGATATTACCTGCTATGGTGTGGCAGACGGAAGTTTCCTGATCACTACAGTTGACGGTGTTGCACCCTATACACTTACCGCAAGCTGGCTTACCGATCCGTATATTTCGGATGACGGGCTGATCTCCTTCACGGGACAAACAGCAGGGGTATATGATTTATGGATCACTGACAGTGAAGGAAGATTATATACTGATACAGTGAACCTTATTGAACCTGCACAAATTACGGCTACAGCCGTGATCACCAATGCCAGCTGCTCGGCCCTCACGAAAGACGGAGGCATTGACCTCACGGTTACCGGTGGTACGGGTACGCTCGAATACAGTTGGTCTGTTGGTGATATAACCCAGGATATTAATGGTATAGAAGCTGGTGAATACAGTGTTACTATAACTGATTCCAACCGTTGCAGCTCCCTGTATGATTTTGCTGTGCCGGGAACCAATGTGGCAACCGCCAATGCAGGGATGGATGACACAATCTGCCCGGGATCGGAATACCAGCTGATCGGAAGTGTGGGCGATAGCATGCGCTGGGAACCCGCCTCGGTAACCGATGATCCGGAAATTTATAACCCGACTGTCAGCATCCTGAGTGAAACGGAGTTCATCTATACAGTTTACCAGAATGGATGTATGGACCGTGATACGATGATACTCGGTGCATACGAGCGCATCGGGATGGATATTTATGATGCCTCAGGCCAGGTCAATATTGACACGGCACTCTTCCTTCTGGAAGGCGAAACCTATACAATGGCTGCCACGCCCGGCTTCCAGAGTTACCTGTGGCAACCCGGAGAAGGTCTGAGTGATCCGACGGCGGAAGCAGTCGTGGTTTCACCCTCTGCAAGCAATTATTACACGGTATTCGGAACCACGGAAGATGGTTGTATAGAGTCCGACCGCGTTCATGTGGTGATTGCCAAAGCAATTAAAATATACACCGGTTTCAGCCCGAACGGGGATGGCACAAATGACACCTGGATCATCACGCATGCTGTTGAATATGGCGAACGTATCCATGTGCGCGTATTCAACCGATGGGGAGAAACCGTTTTTGAATCCACCGGTTACGGCGGATCGCAGGAATGGGATGGCACCCGGAACAGCAGACCCATGCCGGTTGGCGCCTATTATTACATCATTGAAGTTGACGACGGTAAATCAGAACCCTATACCGGTACAGTAACCATATTAAGATAAGAAAATGAAACGAACCTGTTTCCTGATATTGTTTGGCCTTATGGGAGGGGTAGCAGCCCTGGCTCAGCAGGACCCCCTGTCCACCCTTTTCATGACCAACCCCTTCGTCCTGAATCCTGCCCTTGCAGGGACGAACAATTACTTCCAGGTAATATCATCCAACCGTTTTCAATGGGTGGGCTTCTCAGACGCGCCCATTACGAATTCATTGAGTGTATATGGCCCGCTTGTAAAACAGCCTATGGGCTGGGGCGGAACCATCTGCTATGATGTGGCCGGGCCTATCAGCATGGGTTCCGTTCATGGTTCCTATGCCTATCATTATAACATCAACGAGGATATGAAAGTTTCCGGGGGGTTGAACCTTGGAATGATCCAGTATAAGATTGATTTTGCCAAGATCGAAATGCCTGAGGATGGAGACCTGGTCATGAATGCAAAGGAAAGCTATTATCTCCCCGATGCCAATGTCGGATTTTACCTTTGGACATCCACATACCATGCCGGTATAGTGTTCAGGCATGTATTAAACAATAAGATCAAGATCGGGGATGATCCGACCGGGGAAAGCCGGCTGAAAACCCACTTCTACCTGACAGGGGGATACAAGTATTACATCAACCGGGAATGGGCGCTGGAGCCAAGCATTGTTATCAAGAAAGTGTGGCCTGCACCGGTCCAGGTCGACTTCAACGCCCGTGTGTGGTACAGGAATATGATGTGGGCCGGGATATCCTACCGGTCGCAGGAAGCCATTTCCATATTGCTGGGGTACACCTGGGAAAGAAAAATTTATATCGGATATGCCTATGAAGTTGTGTTAAATCCATTAGGAGCGCATAACTTTGGATCCCATGAAATAATGCTGGGATACAGGTTTAACGATATAAAAGAATAATGACACAAAAAATGCGGTTCCTGGGAGGATACTTTCTTCTGCTAATATTGGCAGCAGTGGTGTTGTCCTGCGGAAACAGGAAATACGGTGAGACCATTCCATCGAAAAAATTTATCAATGTGCTTGTAGACATTCACCTGGCTGATGGAATCGCGGTCGAAAATATGAGCCAGGCAATAGGACCGGTGCTTGATTCCGCTTCGTTATACGGGTCTGTTTTTTCCAAATATGGCGTTACCCGTACCATGTTTGATTCCACCATGTCGTTTTATTCCGAGCATCCCGATGACTTTCAAAAATTATACAACAAAGTAACCGCGAAGCTCAAGCGGATGGAGGACAAGTTAAACGCGCAGAAGACCGAAGAAATCCGGAAGCAGAGGGGCGGAGCCATTGATACAATTCTGAAAAAGTAAAGTAGTGACAAGGGACGAGTGACAAGTGACGAGGAAGAATTATCCCGTGAGAGAAAAACTATCATTTTGCCGGACAGCAATAATCAACAGATCAACAAATCAATAAATTCTTTCCGCCGCGTCAGCCAATCAACAATCAACAATCAACAATCAACAAATCTTTTCCGTATCAGCGTCAGCAAAGCAGATTCCGCTTTTTCATAATCCGGCTCCGCAACCCAATCACAGGTATATAATAATTCTTTATCCAGGGGACCCCAACGCAGCGGTTCACCATCCATGCTGATGATGATTCCAGGGACATTCAATGCGGCTGCCATGTGCGAAATACCGGTGCAATTGGAAATCAGTGCAAACGAATTCCTGAGTAAAACAGCCATGGATCCGAGATTTGTTTTTCCCGCAGCCATCAGGGGATCATGTTTCATTTGACTGGCCACCCTCTCTGTTATTTCCAATTCTTCCCGGGTTCCTGTGATCACAACCTGCAGACCGTTATCCATGCAAAAGTCCGCCATTCTGGCAAAATTTTCCGTGGGCCACTGTCTCCAAAAAGCCGTTGAACCGGGATGAACACAGATATACTTATTTTTTTCAAGCGGAAAATTCAGGTTGTTAAAATCGGTGATATCCTCATCGCTAATTGGAAATTCGAGTGATACAGACCCGTCCGGAACACCAAGGTGATTCATAAGGCTCAGATGGCGTTCAATTTCATGCCCTGAATTGGGATAAGGGATAAACAACCTCCCGGGTGGTTTATAATCATAGGGTGTATAAAAACCGCCATAATATTTTCCGCCCCACAATTCAACGAACTGGTTAACATAATTCCCGTTACCCTGCATCTGCAATACGAGATCAAATGACTGCTCCTGCATCCTGGATATAAAGTCCGCGATAGCCTTCACATCGTAGCATTGTTCCTGCAAACCCGGATAACCCGGGAAAGGGATCAATCCTGCAAAATACCGGCTGAATCGTTTTACCAAATCCTCCATGCCGGCCAGTCCGACCAGGAAAATATCCGCCTGGCTGTATTTCATTTTTAATGCTTTGATTGCCGGGATGGAACACAATATGTCGCCAAGTTGCAGCGCCCTGAAAATAGCTATTTTGTGGATATTCTGAATTTCCATTATAATACGCCATTATAGAGAATACACGGCATGTTTTTAAACCGGAAAACTTTGACAAAATGAATTAGACTGGAAGGGTAGTCTGCCCGGGCCGGATCATATAGGAAACAAACCAGCAAGGGTATAGTTAGAGACTATCAGGCATTTAAGAGACTCTTAACATTTCAGGATTGCGGTTTCTTTCCGGGGGCTTTCTCTATGAGGAGGGACAAGGGACGAGGGACGAGGGACGAGGGACGAGGGACGAGGGACGAGGGACAACCGAAACACGGATTACATATTATTATTCCCCATAATTTTGCGAGTCCGATCATTTTAAATACTTTTGCCTCGATCGCCGAAGCTTTAGCGAAGGCGATCCCCACATCCACCGAACGGTGGATATTACATATAGTCCGCTTTTGCAGCAGTGCCAGGGCGGATATGGCCCTATAGTTCAATGGATAGAACGGAGGTTTCCTAAACCTTAAATCCAGGTTCGATTCCTGGTGGGGCTACAGATTAACAAATTAAAACCCGTCTAATCAGATTTAGACGGGTTTGATTTTTATATGGGGCAAAATTGGGGATGTTTTAGTCAGTTGAATTTTGCTATATCCCCCGGCTGTAAAAATATATAACCATTTATCCGATCACGACCCTAATAGCCACTATAATAATTGAATATACAGCATTGGTGGAAGTTTTAATTGAAACCAGCCATACCTATATTATTTCAACTTCGCTGGGCACAATAAAGAGAAGGATGCACCCGGTTTCAGACCGGACCGAGTGCTTTGCATCAGGTGGCGTATATAAATAATCTCCTTTTTCAAGTTTAGCTTCATTGATGAAACAGCTGCCTTCAAGTACAAATAATTCTTCACCGGATGGATGATTATGATATGGATAACTTGCACCCGCTTCAAATTTCAACATAAAACTAGGGGCTCTCCCCGTTTCACTATATCGTAATGGAATAACATAAATGCCAGTTGTATTCACATTCATTTCAACTAAAGGCTTCCAATCAGTAGAATTCGTTTTTACAATATAGTCTTGAATTTTTCCCATGATAGTCTTATATAGAGTTTGCCTCAGATTTAAGTAATATAGCTAAAGTAGTACAAAATTTTTGACTGTATTAACTCCAAAGGTCTCTACATCAGATTTTTTCGTTTGACAATTTGCAATATTTAAAATATGCAGTGCCTTTAGCGAAATTATTACCTAATAAACAGATTTGTTTAGTTTCTTAAATTTTGCTAATTTTGGGTAGTTAATTGAAAGTTATATGTTGCCTGATATTATAAAGATAAAAGGGATTCACCCGGGCGTAATATTAAAACGGGAAATCAAAAAAAGGGGGATGAAAAATAAGGATTTGGCATTATTAATTCGTGTTCATGCGCAAACCATAAGTGCAATACTTAAAGAAAAAAGACGTATGACACCCGTGTTATCTATAAACCTTGGAACAACATTTGGCGTTGATTCTGACTATTTTATGCTTTTACAGGCAAGTTATGATGTAAAGAAAGCACAGGAATTATTAAAACAACCCACTCCGAATTTGAAAAATATAAGAAGAGTATTGTTCTGGGATGCAGATTACAATAAAATTGATTGGGAAATTAATAGAAAGGCAATCATCAAGAGAATATTTGAACGGGGTAATAGAAAAGAAATAGATGAGATTATAAAATTCTATGGCTTCGAAATAGTTAAAAACGAATTAAATGAAATTAGTGAGAGTTACTTGCCTTCATTTAAGCATAATGTAAATAAGTTTGTAAATAATAGATGAAGATATATACTGATACTGTATCATCATTTCTATGGGAGATCCTAAATAAATTAATGAATATTAAGGAATTAGAATCTTTTCAATTAGTTGGTGGCACATCATTAAGCCTATTATTAGGTCATCGAATTTCTGTTGATATAGACTTATTTACTGATGCGGAATATAATACTATCGATTTTAAAGTAATTGATAAACGATTAAACGAGTCTTTTAACTATGTAAGTTTCATATTTAATGGAAATAGCAGCATTGGAAAATCCTATTTTATTGGCAAAAGTGAAAATGAGGCGGTTAAAGTGGATATGTTTTATACAGAATCTTTCATATTCCCCCATATTGAATATAAAGGACTTAGAATTTCTCATTTAGAGGAAATTGTTGCGATGAAACTTGAAGTTATCAGCAATGGCGGAAGAAAAAAGGATTTTTGGGACATCCACGAGCTTATGGTGCATTTTTCCTGGGAAGAAATGTTAAGCTTTTACAAAAGAAGATATCCTTATGGACATTCTCTGGAAGAAATCATAAATGGATTGACTGATTTTACATCGGCTGAATCCGATTTTGACCCAAAATGTCTCAAAGGTAAATACTGGGAAATAATCAAATTGGATATCGAAGATTCAATAAAGGAGACCTTCCCTTAAAACTGTGCTTTGCAAAATCAAGAGTGAAGGACGATAACCGCTTACATCACCTCTTTTTTCTGCAGTTCTGGCATGACCGCAGAACCGCGGAACAAATTCTTTCTACCGATAGTCTATCCCTGCCGGGATTATTCTTCCTCGTCACTTGTCACTCGTCACTTGTCACTGCTTTAGAACCGCAGAACTGCAGAACTGCCTTATTTTCTTATAACAAAGTATGCATTTTGAACATCATGTTTTAAACGATGTATTTCCACATGATTAAATCCGGCTTCACGCACCATTTTTTCTGCTGTATCCACACCCCACATGGTACCTAGTCCCATTCCCCCCTGGGCAAGTGAAACAGTCATGCAGTGCATTGTGGAAATGGAATAAAGCATCGATCCCATCGGGTGGTTTTTATTTTCGCTTAGTTGCGAAGATCCATCAATGTCCTGCATAAGAAATATACCATCATCCTTTAATGCTTCATATACCATTTTTAATACCTTGTCGGGTCGGGCCTGATCGTGAATAACATCAAAAGCTGTAATGAGATCGTACTTCGAATCTGAACTGTAGGTTGTTAAATCCATAATTTCAAACCACGTATTGATGTTGCCTTTTTCTTCGGCCTCCTTCCGCGCTTTTAATACAGGATCTTCACACAGATCCAATCCCAGAAAGGTGCTTTTAGGAAATGCTTCTGCCAGCATATTTACCGCCCTGCCGCTACCACAACCGATGTCAAGCACCGAAATACCCAGCTCAAGCTTCCCTGAAAGTCCTGGTACGAGCGGAAGAATATGGTCAAAAATGGAGGAAAGCACACTTTGCCCGCTATCCTCGGCCATTACATCGTGAAACCGGTGAAATTTTTCATATGGGACACCCCCGCCTTCGTAAAAACATTTGATGATGTCATCTTCAACACCTCCCAGAACGCTGATATATTGTGAAAAAACACCGATATTATTCGCTCCGGCAGATCGGGTCAATGAAGCGGCGTGTTCTGAAGGTAAATGATATGTATTTGATAATTCGTCATATTCAACAATACCTCCGGTAACCATGGCCCCCAGCCATTCTTTTACATAGCGGGGATGAAGATTTGCCTTAGCGGCAATAGTTTCAAATCCAGCAGGTTTCAATTCTTTCATCGTATCAAATAAGCCTGTCCGATGACCTATAGAGATCATCAAGGATAGTGTTCCGCCATTGATAATCTGAAAAATTTCATCAGCAAATTGATCTGCTTTTCTCTTATCGAATTGAATTACTTCTTTTGTTTCCATAATGTAAGTAATTTTTATAAGAATAAATTTTCAGAGATTGTTGAATGGGGGTTTATTTTAGCTTGCATTTCAGCATAACGATTTTCAAAAAAGAAAAAACAATAAAAATGAATAATGGTTTATTATAAGCACCAACATTTGTTTTTTTAGACTGCCGGATTGACTGGCCTCCCCTCCTCAAATTAATCAGAGAAGCAACCTCCCGCACCGGAAAATGTGCGAATGATGTAACCAATTTCTAAAATTTTGTAATGTTTAAGTAATCTCATAGGTTCAACTTTACCCGGAATTCTTTCATTGTAATTTTTAATTTCAATTCAACTAATCATGCAAAATAATTACCTCGAAAAAATAGCCGCTGAGAGAAGCAACCCTTGTGTTACTGTTTCGTTGAGCACACACAGAACTCATCCTGAAAATGCACAAGATATTGTCGTGCTTAAAAATCTTTTAAGTGAAGCACGAAAGCGTGTTGTGAATGAATTTGGCAAAAGAGATGTCAGCAACTTGCTTGATAACATTGACAATGTGGAGAATGACATAGATGTGAATTACAATTTAGACAGTCTGCATCTGTTTCTTTCAAATGATACAAAGGAAATTATTAAATCACCCTGGCCAATTCAACAAAATACGGTTCATATTTCCGATAGTTTTTCAATAAAACCGCTAATCAAGGCATTAAACCGTACAGAAAATTATATGATTCTGTTGCTATCCCAATCAGGAGTAAATTTATTTCATGCTGTCAATGATACTATTGTGGATGAAATCAAAAATGATGATTTCCCTTTTACTAAAAACCTTAATTACCTTACAAATCACGATAAATTAAGCGATGGAAAGCAGGTAGATAATATGGTCCGTGAATTTTTAAACAAAGTGGACAAAGCTATAGTAAGAGTCCATAACATAAATGAGATGAATTGTGTTGTCGTTTGCACGGAAGACAATTACAGCCGGCTAATTCAGGTTGCGGACAAGCCTTCTGTTTATTATGGGTACATTCATATAAATTATAATGATATTGCTCATCACACGTTAGCAGCAAATGCCTGGGAAATGGTGAAAACTCTGCAAAAGCAGAACAGGACAAATGCACTACAAGAGATGCAAATGGCAGTAAGCAAAGGAAATGTTATCACCGATTTATCTGCTATTTTTCGTGCCGCTAAAGAGGGCAGAGGAGATCTATTAATTACACAAAATGATTTTCATCAGGCAGTGAAAATGACCGGTGAATCTTCATTTGAACTGACGGATGATGTAACACAGCCTGATATAATTGACGATATAACCAGCGAGATTGCATGGCAGGTAATTTCAAAAAAAGGCCGGGTAATTTTTACAAGTCAGGACGAACTAAAACCGTTCGGAAATATCGCGCTGAAAGTTCGTTATTAAAAGGGGATTGTTAAAACCCCGAAGCCCGTTCATGGGCTTCGGGGTATATGTTAGGGAAACGGGAGTCCTATTTCTTAACTGTTTTGTAAAGTGTCTGCAAATTCAGCCCCAGGCTGAGTTCATGGTTTTGAAATGCCGATATCTCAATATCATACCCGGCATTGTAGGAATAGGCCAGCATTACCCCTTCCAGGATCTCTCCGCCGATACCGATGCTCCATATCCCCCTGCCGCGATACAACAGTGATGCCCAGTATTTCTCCTGATAATAGGCCTGGGCAGCAAGTTCCAGTTGTGAAGGAATATCCTTACCCGCTTTCAGCATGACAAATGGTTTTATACTCCAGGTTCCGTTCAGACGATATAAATACGCTGCATGGAAAAGATAATTTGCCAGGGGTTTATTGTCGATCTGCGGTGCATTTTCATAATGACTGTTCCCGAAGCTTACATTAACAAAGACCATTCCCGCTTCCAGGTCCTTCCAGCGGTATAACACCCCGTAATCTGTCATGAACTTTATTTTCGATTTTTCAAAATCCGCTGTTAATCCCGGATCCAATTGATAATCCGGGGAATCATAGTATTTATCCAACCGGATTGAATTTCTGTAAAAACCAAAGGACAGGCCAAAATTGAGGAACTGGTTCTCGCCGACTTGTAATTTATACGCATAGCTCGTTAGGAAATAATTCTGGTGGAATATATCCATCTGGTCAGACATCAGCTTTGCACCCACCGATACATTTTTTAACACGGGCAATTCCTGGTGATAGCTTAACCGGAATGTCTTGGGGCCGCCTGAAATCCCTGTCCAGTCCGACCTGTAATTGGCCAGCAAGGTATTTGTATTGTGCACACCTGCATAGGCTGAGGACAGCACAAACGGGTCAATAAGATAGCTTTCGGTGAGCGGCAGTTGCTGCCCTTTTATGAAAGCAGGGATAAAGAGAATTATGAATACTAAATATCTTTTCATGATTGTAGTTTTTTCGGAATTAATAAACAATGTTTATGACACCCTTTTTAATGCCTTCATTTTCGGAATCTATAATGAAATAGTAGGAACCTGACGGGAGTAATGACCCGCTGTAAATCCCGTCCCAATCATTTCCGTAGCTGGAGGATTCAAATACCTTTTTTCCCCATCGGTTATATATAAGTACCGATGTCTTTCCATAATCTTCCAGGTAATTGATATGCCAGAAATCATTAATACCATCCCCATTGGGAGTCATCAGGTAATCGCTGTTGCCGAATGACGGCGTTGTTTCCACTTCCTGGGATGAGGAAGCGGCATTCCAGTTATCATCACCGGCTTGTATTGCAGTGATTGTAACGCGTCCTTCACGATTGATCACCAGTTGGTCACTTTCTATAGAGGCAACCAAAGGATCAGAGGTTGCAAAGGCCATTTCAAGGTTACTTCCCGTTGTGGCTACAAGCGTATGGGATGTAGCAGCACGAAGATCTGCCGGTATAGTCTCGAATTCTATCT
Organism: Bacteroidales bacterium; assembly: GCA_041737295.1. GTDB lineage: Bacteria > Bacteroidota > Bacteroidia > Bacteroidales > UBA10428 > UBA5072. The sequence goes on from JBGSSA010000130.1 coordinate 59,248, forward strand.
GCTGATCCGCCTTGATAATTGTTAGCGTTGCCTGCTGATAAACAAAACTGTAATTCTGATCCTCAGCTTCATCCGGGATGATATCATATGATCCTGTTGACGACGATACCGTGGCTGATGTGGTTAAAACAGGAATTACATCCAACACGTCCTGATTCTCATTCCTGACAAACCCGTCATACGTGTAAGGTAATTGCGGATTTTCCTGGCCATAAGACCTTTCCCGGTCTATTGCAGTTATGGTAAGGACGGCCTTGCTGATCTCCAACGATCCTGAACTGAAGGCAATGGTATAGAAATCTTCGGCAGCAGCGCCTGAAACGGAAATGGCATAATTGCCCGCATCGCTGTTTTCAGTGGCTGAAGTATGTATTTCCACAGGACTTGTAAATATGTCCTCATCATCATCCCCCACAAATCCTTCGGTAACCCAGGTTAATCCGGGTAAGGCTTCACCATACACAATCGATTGATTGTCTGCGGATACAGACAGATCCCTTGGATTGACGGTCAGGGTGCCGTTGACATAGCTGAAAGTATAATTGTTATCCTCAGCGCCGGATAAAACAACAAGGTATTCACCCTTTGGAGAATATACATCCGCTGTTGTAGAGACTGCAGGCAACAAATCAATATCGCTGTTGTCGTCTCCATTTACCATGCCTGAAAAGTTGATAGCCATATCAGGGATAGGATCCCCATACGTTTTTACCTGGTCGGCCGGTGTAACGGTTATATTGCGTTTGTTCACCATGAGTGAGCCCTCCCCGAAGGAGAATACATAATTGCTGTCATTTCCTCCCGAGGCATATACAGCATACAGTCCGGCATCACTGCCCGGTGTTGCCGGCGAATATCCTGCAGGGATTGTATCAATATCCTCGATACCGTCTCCATTGACAAAACCCTCAAATTGAAGCAGAAACCCCGGGTTTTCCTCACCATAGATCTTCTCCGTATTACCGGGGTTGATCGCGAGGACTTTGCGGTTAATTGTAAGGATCCCCTCGTTGTATACAAAATCGTAGTTGTTATCGGAGGCTCC
>JBGSSA010000144.1:0-20363 GCA_041737295.1 Bacteroidales bacterium
ACCTTCCTGAAAACCCTTAAAAAATTCCCTCCCCAGATCTTGTCAATATCCTTTTCCGAATACCCCCTTTTCAGCAATTCTTCCGTAATCTTCGGATAACCGGCTACATCCACACAGTCCGCCAACCCGCCACCCCCGTCAAAATCGCTTCCGATTCCCACATGGTCTATTCCTGCAACCTTAACAACATGATCGATATGGTCCACAGCCTGGGCAATCGTCGGTAATGCCGGGGGAAATTCAGCATCGATGGAATCATAAGCCACCCAGGCCCTGTGCCGCTCCTCATCATTGGCAAACTTCCAGTTATTGTACTTTGCCTTGAGCTGTTGATGTTTATTGTAATTTACGGTAGTCGTATCCGCGGCAATAATATAATCTCCCAGGATACAGATCTGAATCACACCATCGTTTTTGGCAAGCGCCCTGAGCATATCATCGCTCATGTTGCGCGGATGATCGCACAGGGCCCGCACACTGGAATGGGAAGCAATTACCGGCACTTTGGTCAGAGCCAGCACATCATAAAAGGCCTTATCGGAAATATGGGATACATCCACGATCATGCCCAGCCGGTTCATTTCATCGACCACATCCTTTCCGAAACTGCTCAGTCCGTTGCTTTCCGAACCCATGGGGTCCGTGGAAGAATCACAAAGGTCATTGTTGGATGTATGACACAGGGTAATATACCGAACTCCTTTAGTATAAAATTCACTGATGCGGGTGATGTCTTTTGCCAGGGGGAATCCATTTTCCATCCCGAGACAAATGGCTGTTTTGTTTTGTCCGGATATGCGGATAATATCTTCAGAAGACCTGGCCATCGCAACCATCCGGGGATTGCGTACAACAGCCGCATAGGTGGAGTCAATCATCCGGTTGGTCAACCGGTAAGCCTTATCGTAATTTTCAGGAGTCCGTTCGCGCTGGCTGGTAAAAAGTCCAAAAAATACGGCATCCACATCCCCCTCCCGTAAACGCGGGAAATCAATTCGCGAATCCGGAGCTTCGTGCCGCTCCGCCATATTGAAATAGGATTCCGCCATCTTCATGGGCGCATCGGTATGAGTATCAATCACGTAAGCCCGATGATGAATTTTTTTTGCCTTCTTTTCGCCCTGAGCATAACCTTCTGAAGAAAAACCAGGAAGTAAGAGGATTGATACAATACAATTAAGGAAAATAAACTTCATAGGTAATATTAAGATGATTGAAATATTATAAAACAGGTCACTTCAAAAGTAACCATCTTTTCAAAAGGATGTGTTCCCGGCAGGAAATTTTAATAACCCCGACAGGATCATTCCACGGTTTTATTATAAAAATCAACAGTCCAGGTGCCATTAAGGAGTGTGATCTGGTTTATGCATCCGTTTTTAAGCCTCGTTTTGAAACTTCCGAATTCACCGCCGGAAAGAGTGTATAGTATCGAATTGGTAAGCGCTCCGTGCGATATAACCACAATTCTTTTACCGGGGTGATCATTGACTATATTCTCTAAACCCGCCATCGCCCTCTGACGGAGCACTTCAAAATCTTCCTGTCCCGGGATGCCGTCCGGAAAACGGCTTCTCCGTTCCTCAGGCCATAATCCGGATGCTGCACCATAATCCCGTTCCGTTATCTGTTCCTCGATTCCAATTTCAGAAACCGAGAGTTCCCGGGCAATGATCCGGGCTGTTTCATAAGCCCGTTTAAGCGGACTCGAGACTACGGCATCCCACTGTTCCCTTTTCAGATAAGAAGCAATTCTCAAAGCCTGCTCCCGGCCCGATTCATTTAGTTCGATGTCTTCCCTTCCCTGCAGCCTTCCCTGGGCATTCCAGTCCGTTTCACCATGCCTGACAATACATAGTACCGTTTTGTTCTCTTTAAAATTTGAAGCCATTATGCTCACTATTAATTCAGCTGCCAAAATACGATCATTTCTCCAACCCTCATCCGGGAAATATAATTTCTCCGGGCCGATTCACATGTAATTTACTTCAGGCGCATACAAATCCTGATAAAAATTGTACTTTTATTCAGCATTGCACCTATAATTAAATTTAATATCCTGCCCTATGAAAAAGATTGCCTCCCTGCTTTGTATAATTGCTGCAGCATTCGTGATCGTATCATGCAAACCAAATCCTGAAGCAGAAGCTCCCGTTAAAACAAGCATAAATGAGTTAACGGGGCAGTGGACATTAGATATTGAGGGCGGTATGGTAGGCTGGCTGGATGTGAGACAGGAAGAAGGTTACCTTGATGCGGACCTTCTATGGAAATGGGGTAGTGTTGAACCTGTTGCCAATGTGTTTATGACTGCAGACCGGGGCCTTATGGTAACACGAACCAACGATGTAGCTGTAGAAAAAGATACAGCCGGCAATGCCCTGCGTTCGCATAAAGTTACCAGCTGGCTGGAAGTCCATACAAAAGGTGAAAAAATTGAAGGTTACTTTCTGGAACCCCGCCAGGATGGAACTGGTGTAGATTCAACCACATTCTCCGGTACAAAATTGCCCGCTGTTCCCCCGGCACCGGATCTGAAGAGTGTAAAATACGGGAAACCCATCGAGCTTTTTAATGGTACGGATTTAACTGGCTGGAGACTGATCGATGAAAAGCTGAATAATGGCTTTAAGGTGGATAACGGCATCCTTCAGAATGACCCGGTTCAGGTGGAAGGTCAGCCTCATGTAGCCTACGGAAATCTTCGGACCGACCAGGAATTCAGTGATTTCAACCTGAAACTGGAAGTCAATGTACCTGAAAAAAGTAACAGCGGGATTTACCTTCGGGGTATGTATGAGATCCAGGTAGTGGATTCCTGGGGCCAGCCGCTCGATCCTCACAATATGGGAGCATTATACAGCCGGATCACCCCGCTGCTTTCAGCAGAAAAACCAGCTGGTAACTGGCAGAGTATGGATATCACCCTGTGCGACCGTCACGTTACGGTAATCCTGAACGGGAAATTGATCATTGATAACCAACCGGTGTACGGACCAACAGGAGGCGCAATCCTTTCCGATGTTTTTGCAAAAGGCCCCATTTACCTTCAGGGAGATCATGGCAGGGTAATGTACCGGAATCTTGTTTTAACTCCTATTGAAAAATAAAATATGACCCAACCTGTCAGATCACTCGGGTTGCCTGAACTCTTTCCTGTATTTCCAGTAAAAATATACGCCCCATATTAAACTGACAAAATGAATAAACTGATATCCTGCCTTTCTGATAGCCTCATCATAGGATAAAAACGTCCCGGTTTTCATACTGATCAGCACCAATAAGGATGGGAGAATAGTTATCAGGGTCAGGATTTTTATAAAGGTTGGATACGGTTTATAATATGCTATCAATATCATAGAAGGAAGCAGGAAGTAAAACGCGGAAGCGAAAATATCATTCCCAATTTCATGGCCCCTGAAATCTTTCGCCAGGAAAAATACGCCCCATGCAATGGAAAGAACGGTATAACCTGAGGCAGGCAGATCCCATCCCTTGCGGGCCATCATCATCGCCAACATAATGCATCCTGTAATAAAAAACGCATCGGCTGATTTATAAAATATCAACTTAAATTCATCCGTCCATAAGTCACCTGTAAAGCCCAAAAAACCGGAAACGATGAAAAAAATAAGCCGCGCCGGGACGACCTGTTTATCGGCTATTGCATGTTGTTCCATGGTGTCAGGCCCTGTTTAAAAAGTACACAGAAACATTCAGAATTCCGGCAAAAGTCACCCACAGCAAATAGGGTATATTCAGATAGGCGGCAAGCGGCCGGATCTTGTGGAAAATCAAGATCATTGACAGTATGCAAAGCCATAACAGAATTAGTTCAAGGGCCGCAAATCCGATCTGATGGAAGTAAAAGAAAAGAAAGCTCCAGCAAAAATTCAGAAATAATTGAAGCATAAATACCAGGATTGCCCTGTTACGCTCCCTGCTTGCCTGTTGGTTCCAAATCAGGAACAGGGAAATCCCCATGAGAAAGTAAAGGGTTGTCCACGCAGGGGCAAAAATCCAGTTCGGAGGATTGAAAGATGGTTTATTCAGGGTTTCATACCATCCGGGTATCGCATCCGATGTGAAAAGGCCTGAAATAGCCCCGATACCGAGTGGCAATGCAAGTGAAAGAATCAGTTTTAAAATAGCAGGCTTATTCATGGGTTGGCAATTTAGGGTACATCACTATTTCAAGGTATAATGAAACAAAAAGGCATCCAATTAAGGCTGCCTTTTTATAATAATTTATATAGGGTTACTTCTTTTTTTCCCTGGTCTTGACTTTTTTTAATCCATATTTTTCAATAATGTCAGCCATTTCTTTCTGACTATCAATTTTCATTTTGTAATTGAAATTCTCCCAAATAAATGCAATTAATTCTTCATACGTTGTTATAAGTCTTTTCAGATCATTTACACCCGCTCTTTCTTTACCGAAATACAACCGGTAAATTTCGTGTTTCGCTGTCACTAATACGGGAACGCCTTTAACTCCTTCATCCAGATGATAAAGCTCACCATCATCACCCTTTACCATCCATACTTCCTGCATTGAGAGCAATTCCGAAATCGAGTCCAACAAATTTTCCTGTGCCATAATTATTATAGTTATTGTTTAAAAAAATTGATTACTTGTCAAAGTTAAACAGTTCATGAAATAAACTTGAATTTTAGTAAGAATTACATATCTAAATCCAATTATTTTGTGATAAAATTATGAATCTTGCATTTTCGCTTATCACTAAAAGATTAATATGTTTTATAAAGGCATTCGGCAATTGAAGAAGCAATACTGTTCCTGATGAAAATTCATCCTGAAGTACCGTTAAGAGAAATATATTTATTACTTTGCATATGTGCTTCTGACTAAACTACATATTCCTCCTGCAGGGGACAATATTGTTCATCGGACGGAACTTTATAAGAAACTGAACACCGGGCTTAGCCGAAAATTAATTGTCATCTCAGCTCCTGCCGGATTCGGCAAAACATCCTTATTAAGCGACTGGATCAATCAGAACAAGCTTCCAACGGCCTGGTTTTCAATCGACAGCGGTGATAATGATCCTGTTGAATTCTTTAATTACATAATTTCAGGGATTCAACGTATTCATAAGGAATTCGGACAACGTGCGAAACAATTGTTAAAATCACCCAATGAACCCGGCCCCGAATCAATTATTGGCCTGTTAATCAATGATATTCTCGATATAAATCATGATTTTCTCCTGGTACTGGACGATTTCCATTTGATCATCAACAATGAAATCCTGAGATCTCTGGCTTTTCTACTCGAAAGAATACCGGATAATATCCATATTGTAATCTCAACCCGATCAGACCCTGCGTTGCCAGTTGCCCGATTAAGAAGTCAGAATCAACTGGTTGAGCTGCGCTCGTCAGATCTAAGTTTTTCCGCAAACGAGATTGCTGATTTGTTTACAAAAAAAATGAGACTGAAGCTTTCAACTGACGATATAATTTCACTTGAAAGCATCACCGAAGGCTGGATCGCAGGGTTGCAATTAACAGCCCTGTCAATTCAGGGTCGTGAAGATATCCCGGCGTTTATTCATGAATTAAAAGGAGGTAATCGATATATCCTGGATTATTTGATGGAGGAGGTACTAAAAAAACAACCGGATGATATCAGGGAATTTCTAATAGCGACTTCAGTATTGGAACAAATGTCTGCCCCTTTATGCAACAAAATTTTAAATAGAAACGATAGCCTGCTGATACTCGAAAACCTCTATAAAAACAATATGTTTATCGTTTCCCTTGATGACGAAAGACATTGGTACAGATATCACCATCTTTTTGCCGATTTGTTAAAACTCAGGCTTGTACAACATGATCAACTAGTGGCTAGCGATATTCACCAAAAGGCGTGTGACTGGTTTGAACAAAACAACATGAAAGACCTGGCCCTGGAGCATGCATTGAAAATTAAAAATTACGAAAAAAGTATTCAATTGCTGGGTGAAATTGTTGAGAATATGTGGGAAAACGGATTGCATAGTGCAATACGCAAATACGGTGATTCAATACCGGCTGAAATAATTAAAAACAATCCTGAATTTTGCCTTTATTATGCCTGGATATTAATATCAGCAGGCAAACTGGAACAAGGGAAACCTTTCTTAATAAGTGCAGAAAAAAATACAACAAACAGACTTAATGAAAAGAAAATAACCAGTGATATTATTAATTATAATAAGAATTTATTAGGAAGAATTTATGTTGCATTTGCATATTTGAATTCTAACGAAGAACTTCCGGAGAGAATTATTGACTATTGTAAAAAAGCAATAGAAAACCTGAAAGGGGATAGTCCGTTATGGTTCAGCTGGATCTGGTATTCTTACGGTATTGCATATTGTTCCCGTGGGGAAATAAATGAAAGTAACAAGGCTTTTAAAAAAGCATGGGAATATGGTGTAAAATCAGGGAATCTCTTCCTCATATCGTCAATAGCCTTTAGAGTCGCAGACAACGAACAACAGCTGGGGCATTACACGTCTGCCAATAAGAAATGTTCCGATCTTTTGTCTTATATGAAAAAAAGAGGCTATTCACAAATTGCAAAAACGGAATGGACCTTTGCCGGACTATTTACTGTAATGGCCAGTTCACAGGCAATTTGGGCAAATATGGAAAAAGCACATGAATGCGTAAAAATTGCCTATGAGTTGAGCTCCACAACAAAGGACATATCTGTGAAACTACCCATTTTAGTGCTTTATTCTATCGTATTGTTTGAATGTGGTGATACAACCGGAGCAGAAAATAAAATCAATGAAGCGGAAGATTTAATGAAACAGAATTACATCGCTCCTTTTCTAACATATATATATTTAAGTTCGAAACTATTCATTTTAATTGAAACGGGTCAACTTGACCAGGCTGAGAATATTCTTTCGGAATATGGTTTTGGACTGGATAAAAAGAAATCACAGGCAGATGACATGGTGTATTTCGCCTATGCCCGCTTGCTGCTTTCCCGATATAAGATAGACGAAGCGGAATCGCTGTTGTTGGAATTATATGACCTTGCAAATGAAAGTAAAAGAGTTGAAAGATTGATAGGGATTGAAATGTATTTCGCCATTATCAATAAAATAAGAGGTAATCATGAAAAAGCCGTTCTCAACGTGATCCAGGCCCTGGAGATGGCTGCAGATGAAAAATTATTTTCGTACTTTATTTATGACCTGCATCAAACCCGCGAATTATTGAACGAAGCCTTTAAAAAACAAGCTGCCGGAAAAACCAGGATCCCGGGCAAGTTTGTTGAAAACCTCAAAATTATTATTGAAAGAAAAGAAAAATTTAAGAAAATACCGGTCGCTATAGATTTAAGTGCCCGTGAATTGGAAACTCTCAACCTTATTGCCCGGGATTTATCCAACCAGGAAATTGCCGATAGACTATTTATTTCCCTGAATACAGTTAAAACCCATATTAAGAATATATACCTCAAACTTGAAACTGATAACCGGGTAAAAGCCATTGCAAAAGCGAAAGAGCTGAACCTGGTCTGAGGTTTGCTCTCCATTCCGCAACAATGCGGTAATAATTTCAACATTCAGAACTTCAAAAAATCACCCTCCGAATCACCCCGGGGGGTGATTTTTTTTTGACGGGTGAACCAGACCTTTGATGAAAATTATCTCATAATCCATGAAAGGTAAAATCGAAATAAAAGTAGAAGGCCATCTCGATAAAAAATGGGAGGGTTGCTTTGACCGGCTGGAGATCAGCTATGAAGGAGGAAACACAATGTTTACCGGAAATATTAAGGATGAAGCCCATTTACATGGGGTTCTGAATCAGATCAGGGACTTGAACCTCAAACTCATCTCTGTTAATCCGACAGAAAATAATCACAATTAATAACAATAAACTATTCACTATTATCTATTCACTATTCAAACTAAAAAAATGAAAAAGCTTCTATTAACAACATTAACCATTGCCTTGGGCACAATGATGATTTTAGGTCAAAATCTTACACAAACGGTGCGTGGTACGATAATTGACAACGACAGTAAATTGCCGCTGATATTCGCGACCGTGGTAATAGCAGGCTCTGATCCTGTAATTGGTACTACAACAGATGCTGACGGCAAATTTCGGTTGGAAGGCATTTCTATCGGCAGGATCACACTGCAATTGTCGTACGTGGGCTATGAACCACAGACCCTTACAAATATAGAGGTAAATTCAGGTAAGGAAGTTGTATTGGATTTAACCATGAACGAATCCATATTAAAAATGGAGGAAGTGGTTGTGAAGCCGAACTATAAGAAAGGAGAAGCACTGAATGAAATGTCGGTGATTAGTTCACGCTCCATTTCGATAGAGGAAACCGGCCGTTATTCAAATAGCTGGAGCGATCCTTCACGCGTGGTTTCCAATTTTGCAGGGGTAGCAACGAATCCCGACGGGGCAAGCTTCGATATTATTGTCAGGGGGAATTCTCCAAAGTACCTTCAATGGAGACTGGATGGCGTGGAAATCCTCAGCCCATACCATTTCGATGATCAAAATGCTTCAAACGGCGGATTAAGTTCTCTTAACAATAAACTACTGGCCGCATCCGATTTTTATACAGGGGCATTTTCACCTGAATACGGGAATGCATTATCAAGTATAATGGATGTGAAGCTCAGGACAGGCAACAACGAGAAATTTGAAGCGGCTGTCGGAGTGGGGTTACTGGGTACGGAACTTACACTTGAAGGCCCTTTTAAAAAAGGTTACGCGGGCTCATACCTCATTAATTACAGGTACTCTACGATCTCCCTTTTAAACAAACTGGGGTTGGTTGATATGGGAGAAAACCCCGATGCCCGATTTCAGGATCTCAATTTTAAGTTTTTGTTACCAACGAAAAAAGCAGGCACATTCTCCGTATTCGGGTTAGGCGGATTAAGCAGTACAGATGCCAAAAACCTGAAGATGGGAATAATGACAACCCCGGGCAGTGAGAACAATAATGCCGATATCCGGAAAAACTATGAAAAGAGCAATTTTCTTGCGGACCTGGGACTAAATCACACAATGTCCTTCAATAGCAGAAATGTTCTGAAATCATCCCTTACCTATTCATCAGCCGGCATAAGCGACGATATTTTCGAATATACCGTTGTTAAAAATTACGATGACAATGGTGACTTTTTAAACGACTCGGCAACAAATACAATGCATACATTCAGCAACCGGATAACCAAATCGAATTACAGGGCAGCCATAACATTCAACCATAAGGTTAACTCAAAAAACAAGATACAGGTTGGTTCACGGTATACGCTAATGGTCAACAAATACGATCAGCGTAATTATAGCAACGAGCTTTCTGCATTGTTCCCAGTTGAGGATTTTAAGATAAATTTTGGTGTGATCAATAATTTTATAAGCTGGAAATACAACTTGAATGAGAACGTGAGTTTTGTAACCGGCATTCACAATATGAACGTTTTACTCAATAACAGGAGCACCTTTGAGCCACGATTCGCCATAAACTGGCAGATTACCAATTCAGGTTCCGTTAGCGCAGGCTATGGGAAGCATAGTACTATGGAAAGCATCCACAACTATTTTACCCGCATACAACAAAATGACGGGAGTATCATTGAACCGAATACAAACCTGGACTTGCTAAAAGCGCACCATTTTGTACTGGGATATAAAAAGCGCATAACTGCAAACCTTGTTGCGAAAGTCGAAGCCTACTATCAGTATTTATACGACCTGCCCGTAGAGAATTCCGATAGCAGCAGTTACTGCACCATTAATGAAGGCATCGATTACAAATATGTTCCTCTGGTTAACAAAGGAACAGGAAAAAACTCGGGACTGGAATTTACCCTTGAACATTTCTTTACCAATAATTACTACTATTTGGTCAGTGCCTCCCTATTCGATTCAAAATACAAAACATTGGAGGGAGTCTGGAGGAATACACAGTACAATAGCAATTATATAGTCAATATATTGGGAGGCAAAGAGTTCAAGAACCTTGGCAAAAAACAGAACAAATCACTTGCCATCAACGCCAAAATATTTTTCGGTGGGGGTAAAAGGTATATTCCCTTGTTACGCGATGCAAATGGAGATGCAACTGTTGACCCGGCAAAGGATTTATACAGGGATTATAAAAAGGCCTATGATAAAAAATTTGAAGATTGCTACCAGGTTAGCCTGTCGGTGAGTTATAAAATAAATAAGCCCAGGGCAACCCATGAAATTTATCTTGATCTGCAGAATATAACAAACTCACAGGCAAGGATCTCGGAATACTATGATGCAGGCAAACCCGGAAAAGTCGATTATTTAAGGGCAATGCCCGCTTTCCCTAACCTGATGTACCGGGTATATTTTTAATCAGACAACATCTCAGATCCGGCAATATTTATAATGTTGGTAATTAGTGTACAAATTGCATGGCGATTTTGAGAAAAATAAATATATTAATAGCATATAATTCATATAGATAAATAAAATCAGAGGAATAATTTATGAAATCTAAAACAGAATCCGGAAGAAAAAAAGTCTTTTCAAAAACAATCCTGAATAATTTTGAACAGTCCTTATCGTCCGCATTTGGAAAAGAAAAAGCTACTCTGATATTTGATAGAGCAACCTCGATTTTATTTAGCGAACTAAATAGTATGCATGACAGAGGGAACAAAGTTGTTCGCAAACATATACGTGCTTTCATCCTGCCTGGATTTGCAGGCTATAAAGCCCTGATAGAATCAGGCATTAATACAAACGATGCATTTGATTTTATCAGGATAGAACTCAATAAAACTGCCTCACGCGAAGGGAAATTTATGAATAAATTCCAAAACTTTCCTTTTGCCTTTGGAATAATGAGACTTATGATTAAGCCAATAATTAAATATGGCTTTCCAAAAGAAGGCTGGACTGTTATCTGGAAAGAAAACAGCCGCAAAAGAATTTCATTTGATATGGTTTCCTGCCTCTATTGTGAAGAACTCAAATTTCGAAATGCCTTTGAACTTTGTCCGGCTTTCTGTGAGACTGATCATGTATCTTACGATCCATTATTCCCGAAAATTGTGTTTAAGAGGTCCTGCACCCTGGCGCAGCCAGGGAAAAAAGTCTGTGATTTCTGTTTTGAAAAAGGAGTATCTACCAATTAAAACAAAATGAAAGCAATTGTATATACACAGTATGGACCGCCGGAAGTTCTGGAACTCCGGCAGGTACCAAAACCTTCACCCAAAGACAACGAGATACTGATTAAGATCTATGCAACAACCGTAAACAGAACGGATTGCGGATTCAGAAAGCCGGAATATCCGGTCATAATCAGATTGGTCAATGGCCTGTTTACACCCCGGAAAAGAATATTGGGGAGTGAACTGGCCGGCGAGGTTGAAGCCATTGGTAATGCTGTAAAAACATTCAAACCGGGCGATAGGGTTTTTGGATTAAGCGCCAAAAATTTCGGGGCACATGCAGAATATATCTGTCTGCCTGAAACAGGTTCCATCACCACAATGCCGGCTAATATGTCTTATGCCGAGGCTGCTGCCGTATGCGACGGCCTGATGCTTGCAATAAACTATATCAGGGAAATAGACTTTTCCGGTAAAAGAAAAATTTTAATCAACGGCGCCTCGGGTTCTATAGGCACTGCGTGTGTGCAACTTGCCAGCTATTATGGCGCTGATGTAACAGCCGTTTGCAATACACGGAATATTGAAATAGTGAAATCGCTGGGTGCGGATACTGTAATAGATTATACAAAAGAAGATTTTACAAAAAATGGTAAATTGTATGATGTTGTTATCGATGCCGTTGGCAAAAGTTCCTTTTTTCATTGCCGGAAAATCCTAAGACCGGGAGGTGTCTATTTTTCAACAGAACTGGGCTATCTGGCGCAGAATGTTTTCCTGGCACTCCTGACTCCAATTCTTAGCGGGTTGCCAGGCAGGCGGACAGGCAAAAAGGTAAAGTTTCCAATTCCAGGGGACAGCAAAGAAGATATTATCTTTTTTAAAGAACTGATTGAAGCCGGAAAATATAAAGCAATTATAGACCGGACATACACCCTTGAAGAAATTACAGAAGCCACCACCTATGTTGAAACAGGGCAGAAGACAGGAAATGTGGTAATTACCGTGTAAAGTTAACAATGCAGCCTGTTCATCTGCTCAAGGTATACATCCAGTATTTCATCATCCTGGGCAATTGCCTGAACATTCGTTATGGTTTCCCGTGAAGGCAGATAATAGATTTCAACGAGGAAATCCTCAAGTTCAAAAAGGGAGACCTTCTGATTATAGTAATATCGGTAGGATTTAAGCTGCAGGTTTTTATTTCCCAAAACAAACGTTCGTCTGTCTTCGAAAGGCATCCGGTTGAATTCAGCTAGTGTCATGAGAGGCAGATTTAGGTTCTCATAAATATATTCATTAGAATGTAAAAAACAAATGAGATATATAAAATCCGCATCTGATTTTGATGAATGTTTAGCCAAAAGAGGGTGTCTCTAAAGTCGGGACACCCTCTCAGTTTGGTATATACCTTACTAAACACGTTACGGAAGAATGACCTTGTTTATTACATGAATCACCCCATTGGTTGCCTGAAAGTTGAGCTTGTCCGCAACCAGACCGGAATTTCTTCCTTTGGCATCCGTAATAGTAAGTGTGCTGACATTTACGTTGAATACCCCTCCAAGCGAGGTTACAGGTCCGGTTTTCAGATCACTTGAAAATACCCTGCCGGGAACCACATGGTATAGAAGCACACTCTTTAAGGTATTTGCATCAATATCATCGAGACTGGTAGCGCCCAGCTCACCCAGCAGACTTACAAAGGCATCATTGGTCGGGGCAAATACCGTAAATGGACCTTGTGTGGAGAGCACATCGGCCAGTCCTGCTTTTACAACAGCCTGAACAAGTATGGAAAAATCGGGATTGGCAGAGGCAATTTGGACCAGATTCTGGGAAGGAGGCAATAACACTGCGTTAACGATATGAATTACACCATTAAAGGCCCTCAGATCAGGCAATACCACGCCCGCATTGTTGATAAAAGCCCTGCCCTGTTTGAAGGAGACCTCAACAGCCGCTCCGTTCAGAGTGGGAACAAAGCCCTGTTTCAGGTTGCGTGAATAAACCCTGCCTTTAACGACATGATAAAGCAAAATCTCCTTAAGGTTAGGAACCTGGCCAATGTTTGAAGGATTGAGGCCGAGCTGGGCAAATGCATAATCGGAAGGCGCAAAGACTGTTAGTTTTTCGGTAGCAACTGTTTTTGTAAGGCCTGTTACCTGCAATGCCTTGACAAGTGTAAAAAAGGTGACCTTTCTGAAATCGTAGCGCAGAGTTTTGAGATCTGATTCATTCCCGGCTTCAAAATACTCGATTTCCTGGTCAAATGCCTCCAGCGAGGCCACAATGTCCATTTCCCCGGGTTGTTCGGCAATATCCTCGTCTTTGCTGCAACCTGCCAGTACCATACTTGCCATGATGATCCCCATTGTAATTTTGGAGACCCAGCTGAATTGATTTTTATTTTTCATGATTTCTTTTTTTATGTTAATAATTGCTATTTTAAGGAACAAACAAAAGACAAACCTTTTTGTTTAATTTATATTACTTTTTATTAAACAAATATAAATAATGTACTAAAATTCCTTTTGATCCGGTAGTATATGAATATGCTGTCGGAATAGAATAATGTTATTAGATTTTATATCCATATGGCATATTTCATTACAAATAATCGCAGTGAATAGCGTATAAAGAAAGATATTTTCGAAAAAAAAAATATTTCATGATTTTCTGAACAAATCTTTTTATATTCTGTTTAATATTTTATTACTAACGTTAAACATAATTTAAATATGAAAAAGCTATTTGTAATTCTGACTGCTTTCGTTTCAATGAATGCATTCGGCCAGGGTAAAGATGTTGTGGATATCGCCATCGGATCTGCCGATCATACGACACTGGTAGCTGCTGTAAAAGCTGCTGATTTGGTAACCACCCTCAAGGGTAAAGGTCCGTTCACTGTATTTGCCCCAACCAATGCGGCATTTGATAAACTGCCTGAAGGTACGGTTGCTAATCTGCTAAAACCGGAAAATAAGGCCCAATTGGCTAAAATTCTGACGTATCATGTAGTTAGCGGAAATCTTGACGCGGCTGCAGTGACAGAGGCTATTAAGAGCGGAAAAGGCAAAGCCGTTTTAACTACTGTCAGCGGAGGAAAACTAACTGCCTCTCTGGAAATGGATAAGGTAAAATTAACCGATGAATCCGGCAAAACTGCTTATGTTACCGCGGCAAACCTGAAGGGCACCAACGGTGTTATTCATGTAATTGATGGAGTAGTGCTTCCCAAATAAAACGCGTCAGATTGCGGTTACATTAAAACGCTTTGAAATTCTCAAAGCGTTTTTTTTAATGGATACATTGAACTAAAACAAACTAACAGGAAAAGACTTACAGTGTAAAGGAAAGCCCAAGCGAGCCGTAATGAAACAAAGCAAAATTATAAACTTCATCATTGTCAGCGCCTCCTTCAAGAATGCGATAACCAACCCTTATTACAAAGCGGTCAGATAAACTATAAGTGGCTGCAATCAATATGTCCTCAGCTCTCCCCTGTTTAGCAGCCAGGGCATCGCCATCAACCAGCAATCCAAAATCCTCCGTAAAACGCCAATGCAATCTGAAATTAATAATGGGCACAAATCCAACATTGGTTTTTTCAGCCTTCAAATCTGATGATTCGAGCGCAATACTGGCATCCCTGATTTTCGCTGTAAATCCCAATCCAAAATCAATTTTTGGTTTTTTAACAATATCGTAGCGATAAGTCAATCTGTAGGAATTGAATTTATAATCTGCATCCAGCGAAGTATTAGCCGGAAATACTGTTCCGGCAAAATTTACATCATAGGGTATACTTCCATCTGATGTGGTTGTAAGGGGTGCAAATAATACCGACAGGGTATGACGTGATTTAATTGTATAACTCACTTTTATCCGGTAAAAAATCTTTGGATTTGCGCTCAGATCATCTTTCAATGAAAAAAGCGTTCCTTCATCACCGGGAATGCGGACATCATTATACCCGGTAACAGCAACACCTGTCTCCAGATCAAGCGTTGCCTGGGCATGCACATGCAACACAGGGAAAACAAGCAGAATCAATATGAGGATTACAGAAGGTGAGCGTCTCATAATTGCAGGTATAATTGAAATATTTCTATTCTAAGGTAAATAAAAATTCCTATTTTCGAAGAACAAACTTGAAGCGACTTTTATGAATAAAACAAAAATTATATTTCTCTATTGCCTGATTACAATATTTCCATCTGTTATCCTTTGCCAAAGCAGCAAAAGCATACATGAACCTGCTATCTTCAGTGATCCTTCTCTTCCTGTGGTTACAAATCGGTTAAATGACACTCTTTCTGACGATTACCTTAAACTTCAGAACTATATTGACTTCAACAATCCCCTGAAAATTTTTGAATACAATCATACTATAGACAGCATTTATTGCAATAAGATAAAAAGCTTTGATGATTGCAAGGCATTATCAGAGTCTAAAAATGACTGGCTTGTTGTTGTGCATGGCGACAGCAAGACTTTTTCAGCTGCAGCAATACGAGGCTTACAGATTCAAAACCTTCATCATGTTAATGTACTGGTATTCAGCTGGCCTTCAAAAACGGAGATTGGTAATGGATTAAAAAACTTCAACAATTCAAAAATGAATGTAGAGGCAGGTGGTGTAAAATTCAAGGAGTTGTTATTGATGATACAGGCATATAAGAGAAATCAACAATGGCCTGAGAAACCCTACCATCTCAGCTTGTTTTTGCACAGCCTCGGAAATTACTACCTCGAAAGGCTGGTGAAAGACAGCTTATTAGCTGACCTGGACAGTGACTTATTTGATAATCTGATCATTAATGCTGCAGCTGTAAACCAGGAAGCACACGCAAGCTGGGTAGACAGCCTTCACATTCAGAAAAGAATTTATATTACAAGCAACAGAAGTGACGTTAATCTGAATGGGGTTAGATTATTTACAAAATCCGGAAAACAATTGGGTGAACGCCTGAAATTACCGCTTTCATCCGGAGCCACCTATATCAATTTCACCAAAGCAATTGGTTTTACTATGCCAACCGGTAACTCACATACCTATTTTATCGGAAAAATGACAAATGAAAGTGGAAACATAAAGGATTTTTATACAGATGTATTTCATGGCAGGGCTGTGAATTTATCAGATTCAACCAAATACATCAGAAGAAATGACGGACTTGGCTATAATATCCTGTTTAAATAATAAACCTGGGGTAACCATACTAAGTAACTTAATAAAAACTACTTCAAAAAAACAACACCCTATTTTAATGAAGCCTGGATTTTATCATTACATCCTGTGCCCCATTTAAATCCGTCTGAACCTGAACTAATGCACAAGATCATCCCCACTGACTAAAATACTTCTTGCATCTTTTTGAAAATAAATATTCCAGGGATATGGATTGCCCGAATTTTTGGGATCCTGCTGCAGTACCCATGTCATATCTGATATAAACCCCGCTTTGTCTCCTGTAATTGCATATAAATATTTTGCCCTGCCCCAACGGTTCACCAAATAATCCGGTCCGGTTTCGATCGCTTTTCTGAATTCCAGTTCAGCCCGCTCTTTGCTGCCGCCAAAACGCTCCGGAACAGCTATATAATACAAAGCTCTTGAAAAATAATTACCCCCTCCGGCCCAGGTGGAGTCCAGCTGGTCGATTCGTTCGATCATTTTGTTATTATCGATAACAATATTTGTATTGAAAAGTCTTCCGAGCGATGAAAGACAATCTTTAAAATAATAGAACCTTGCAGTATACCAATAGCCCATTGCGTCTATCTCCTGAATTGTCAGCCTGGAGCATGCAGAGCAAATAGGTGTTCCCTGAAGGACATCCGATTTAAAGCGGTCATTAGTGACCATAGCCTTCTCACAGTATTTTATAGCTTCACGATAATAGGCTTTTTTATCTTTCTTTTTGTCCGAATAGGCAGCTCCCATCAGAATATTATAATTCCCTATTTTCCAAAGTGCATAATAATTAGCAGGATCAGCTTTCTCAACTTCTTTAAATGTTTTAATCAGCAGTTCGACATCCGCTGCTGATGCAGCTTCAGATTCAATTTTTCCCGCCCTCTCCAGAATCTGGTCAGGGTTTGCCGAACTTTCTGTTGGAATGACATAATTCCAGCCATGTTCAAAAGTAGCACAGGAGAATGTAAGTGTGCTAATAATTAAATATTTATATAAAGTACTATATTGAAATGGTGTATTCATGCCATTTGGAAGTTAATTTGATAATATCTTTTAATTAGTGATTACGGTTGTTTAAGAATGTTCTGTCTTACATACCAACTTCTTTGTAGTAACTTAAGCATGAATCTTGTCACTTTCAGGATCAGCGTCAGGGCATAATTCGTATGTAATTTAGCAAAAAATCGAATTGGAAAAGTATAAAAAGTTGGAAATATTCAATAGCATTAAATAATATTTCATGATTTCTGAACGAATCAAATTCTATTCTGTTAAATAAATGGTAGCTGCTTTAAAAGCCGCTGATATGGTATCTACCATGAGGGTAAAGGTCCATTCACTGTATTTGCTCCAACTAAACCAATCCAAAACAAATCATGTGGTTTTCCAAATCAGCAGAAGCAGTTTTAGAAGAACTAAGTGTTGATCCGGTTCATGGTCTTTCTGATGAAGAGGCGTTAACCAGATTGAAGGAATCCGGTGCAAATAAATTAAAGGCTGAAAAAAAGAAAAGCATAATCCTTATGTTTTTTGCACAGCTTAAAAATTGGCTGATTTATATCCTGCTGGGAGCGGTGGTTATAACCATTTTTATGGGGGAGTATGTTGATGCAGCTATAATTATATTGGTCATAAATATTAATGCTTTCCTGGGTGTTATTCAGGAAGTAAAAGCCGGGAAAGCGATTGAAGCCCTTCAGAAACTAACATTCCCCAAAGCACTCGTTCGCAGAAACGGAATAGTTAAGGAGATTGAATCTGAAAAAATCGTTCCCGGGGACATTCTTATCCTTGATGCGGGTAGAATCATTTCCGCAGATATTCGCCTGGTTGAATCCATTAATCTTCAAGTAGATGAATCATCATTAACAGGCGAATCAGTTCCATCAGAAAAGGACGCTTCATTTATTCAAGATGACCCAAAAACCGCTCTGGGAGACCGGTTAAGCTTAGGTTTTATGTCGACGATCATTACCGGCGGAAGGGGATTCGGGGTGGTAGTTGGAACAGGCATGAATACCGAAATTGGAAAAATCGCTTCCATCATTAACACGGAGGTCAAGTCGAGAACCCCCTTGGAAATCCGGTTGGATAAACTGGGAAAAAACTTAGGTATCATTGCAATTGTAATTTGTGTATTGATTTTCATCATTGCAATGTTTCAGGGAAGGGATTTGGCTGAAATGTTCCTGATGTCGGTTTCCCTAGCGGTAGCGGCCATACCCGAAGGACTAGCCGCAATCGTGGCAGTCGTGCTGGCAATAGGCGTGACCAACCTTTCGAAAAAAAATACAATCATTAAAAAGCTATCCGCTGTTGAAACACTGGGTTCCCTGAATATTATCTGCTCCGATAAAACAGGCACCTTAACCCAGAATAAAATGACGGTTACAAGCTTCTTCACCCTTGAAGGTCTCCTGGACTTCGGAATGGAGTTTACGCCCTCAGAAGAATTAAAATTTCTGGCAAAAGCCATGATCCTTTGCTCGGATGCAAGCTACGACAATGGAAAAGGAACAGGAGATCCAACCGAAATAGCTTTGCTTGTTATGGGCGACAAGCTGGGAGTTGACCGGAAAACATTGCAACAAAACAGCAGACGTATAGATGAATTGGCATTTGATTCTGACCGTAAGTTAATGTCAACATTGGTTGAAGAAAACGGGAAGTTTATAGTTTATACGAAAGGTGCCATTGGAAACCTGATTGAAATCTGCACCCAGGTTATAGACGGAGGAAAAACGATTCCCTTAACTGAGGGGATTAAAAAGAGATATCTTGATGCAGCCACTAATATGTCGGACCAGGCTTTACGTACTCTAGGAGCGGCCTATAAGCAGGTAAAGGGGAAAATTGACCCTGCTGAAATGGAGAAAGACCTGATTCTTGTTGGTCTGGTAGGAATGATCGACCCGCCGAGAGCAGAAGTTAAGGACTCCATTCTAAAAGCCAAAAGTGCTGGAATTGAAACGCTCATGATTACCGGTGACCATAAGAATACCGCATTCGCTATTGCAAGTCAGCTGGGAATCGCAGGAAAGATTGAACAGACTATTACCGGGCAGGAAATCGATGAGCTTACCGATCTGCAATTTTCTGAAAAGATTAACAATTATTATGTTTTTGCACGCGTATCCCCAGAACATAAAGTAAAAATTGTACGTGCCCTGAAATCCCAGGGCAACATTGTTTCCATGACGGGTGACGGGGTCAACGATGCCCCATCATTAAACACTGCCGATATTGGAGTTGCGATGGGCATTACAGGCACCGACGTTGCTAAAGGTGCTTCGGACATGATCCTTATGGATGACAATTTCTCCACCATTGTTACCGCAATCGAGCAGGGAAGAAATATTTACAATAACATTAAAAAGTCTGTAATTTTTCTGATCACCTGTAATCTTGGCGAAGTAATTACAATATTCGCAGCACTGATTTTAGGCTGGAAAGCCCCATTGATAGCCACGCAACTTCTGTGGATAAACCTGATCACCGATTCCCTCCCTGCGATAGCGCTGGGAATGGATCCGGGAAACCCGGATGTAATGAAAGAAAAGCCACGGCCTGCAAAAGAGAGTTTTTTTGCAAACGGAGCCGGTATGCATGTTTTGGTCGGGGGATTTCTAATCGGAGCGTTGACCATTACCGCTTACTTTTTTGGGTATTATGAGCATGGATACTCACCTTTTGATAAGCAAGTACCACAAAACACAATAGAATATGCCCGCACCTTGGCTTTCATGGTGTTGGTGGTAGGTCAGCTGGTTTATTCACTGGCCTTTAGGAATGAGCGGAAATCCATTTTCAGGATTGGTGTCTTTTCGAATAAATACCTTGCAGGAGCAATTCTGATAGGCCTGGCCCTTCAACTGGTTGTGGTTGGAATACCGGCAATAAAAAGTGCATTTCATTTGCAGATGCCCGATATCAGGGCATGGGGAATTATTTTTGCGCTGGGATTTACACCCTTGGCTTTAAATGAATTTATTAAGCTATTTATC
>JBGSSA010000152.1:0-34766 GCA_041737295.1 Bacteroidales bacterium
AGCAGCATTTGGTAAACCAATAAAGGAAAGAGTCTCAAAATCATAGGCAATTGTAACTTTATATTGATCTTGAATATCTGAAAGAAGTGCCTCCTTTTTACAGGTAATTAGGAAAATCAATATCGGAATAATAAAAATAAACCGAATTAAAGTGTGATTGATTCTTTTCATTTGGATTTAGTTTTTAAATTATTAAACACAATATAGGGTATTACTATTTTTCAATTGTTTTCTAACTAATAGAGAGATTTAACAATTAATAGGAATAATCAAAAAAACTTGTCTAATAATTATAAGCTACACTTTGCGTATAACAAAAATCTTTCTTAAAACTTATAATTTCATAATATTAACTTAAAAATATTATAAAATTGTGAATAAGTCAACCGCATCAAACAATTTAGAATTAGAACAAATAAGGATTAGGAATTTACGACTGTAGAGATCCCCCAGGAGCATTATTTAATACATAACTGAAAGAGTTTTGAAAATGGAAATTGCTTGATATAAAAACAACATCAAATTTGATATGTAGAGATTAGGCTGCCATATTCATATTGCAAGGCCATGTATGTCTGCTGTCCATAGTTACCTTCACCTGTGAATTCAAATCCACCTACCATTTAATAATGATTTTTGTCTGTAGCACTTGATTGTTGGCCTTTTACTTTTTAAAATAAAATTCTAAATCTGTGGATAATATTTGCAAACTTATGGTGCAAATTTTGGTGCAAATGAAAAAGCCACTCAGTTGAAAAACTTCTGAATGGCTTGATTTTACTGGTGACCCCGATAGGACTCAAACCTATAACCTTCTGATCCGTAGTCAGATGCTCTATTCAATTAAGCTACGGGGCCCTGTATTAATCGTATGGGGTGCAAATATAGAAAATTATTAATAAATATGACGAGGGTGAAACACTCTTTTCTACCTATAGTCAATCTCTGACGGGATTGATGAGTAACCGAACTGCAAAACTGCAAAACTGCAAAACTCCTTTTATTGCCCTTAACTCGTCACTGAATGATTTCCAATCAACCTGGTCAATTCATTTATTCTTTTTTTGTACGATTCTTCAATCTTCATTCGCTCCAACTCCGCTCCTACTCTCGAAGCAAAAATGGAAAGCATATACCGTGAATTGGGGATTTCCTCCATAGGCTTGTCATCCATCATCACCAGCAAGCCGCATACCTCACCTCTCACGTCAAATACCGGTGTGCCCATGTAGCTTTCCGCTTCAAGATGTCGGATCAGCTTGTCATCAGGAAACATTTCACGCAGATTATTCGGATAGTAGGCGGTGTATCCGCGAAGTACATTCAGTGACGGACTTGTGGCCAGATCATATGATTTGCATTCAAGGAATTGCTGTTTGTGCCAGCAATGTATAATATCAGCTTTTTGAAGATCCTCATCAATGCTGGCAATAAATGCCACGCTTACACCAAATGACTTAACCAGCAACTCTGTAAGTACGCCAAAATATTCCATTCCGGTTACCCGGGCAGTTTGCTTGATCATAGTGGAAAGCATTTCTGCAGTTTTCATGTAATCTACCACACGCCTTACCCTGAATACAATGACCGGCCCCCTGGCTGCCTCAACCCTCCTTACAGAACACTTGCCCCAGAAAATATTTCCCTTTAACGACCGGAAGGCCATTTCCTGTGTATGTTCAGCACCTTTATTGATGGTATCGATAAATACACTCTTACTGAATTCTACCGGCGGTGCATCATACAATTCAAATGATACCCGGCCGGTAAGGTCGGTCTTCAGATCACCCTGGAAAAGCTGAACGGCTTTTGCATTGCAATCAATAATACTGAAATTGCCCGGACTGAGCATAAAAATAGCATCGGGCGATTCTTCAAATACAATTCTGAACAAGGCATCCTGCTCGGACAGAAATCCTGTCTGGAACTGATCGTTATACAATTTGTAATGACGCATATCGTGGCTGTCAGGTTTTGGTGGATCTACTAACTTCATGTAACATTACGATTTAACTGATAAAAAGTTCTAATAAAATTGACGAGTGGAGTAAAACAATGACTAACAGCTGGTAACCGGGTATAAAACAGCTACACTTTGTTTTGGAATACACATGATTCTCAGGTAAAAAGTCCTTCATCCCTGATCAACATGAGTATGGCATTATGGGGAATGATAACATATTTTTCCTTGTTAAATTCGATTTCCCACCCGCTTTTCTGGAGATATACTGCTATATCACCCTCCCGTGGCTGCAAAGGCACATATTTAACTTCTTCGCCCTTATCCTTCCATGGCTCATCGGCTTCATGAATGGCAGGTATCGGATATCCGGGCCCGACTTTCACTACATAACCGGTTTGAATAGGCTCCTGCTCCTGCACTCCCGGGGGAAGGTACAAGCCCGTTTTTGTCTTGTCATGCGGAGTCCTGGGTTTTATCAACACCCTGTCTCCCACCATGATGAGTTTGTTTATGCTTTGTTCGCCTATTTCAAAAGCCATTTGGAATAATTTGGCGCAAAGGTAGAAAATTAGTTGAAAGTTGATAGTTGAAAGTTGTAAGTTGAAGCTGGATACTGGATACTAATTCATTTGTTGATTTGCTGATCTGTTGATATGTTGATTGGGTTGACGCGGCTAGATATTTGTTGATTTGGAGATTTGGAGATTTGGAGATTTGACTCTGGAAATGGTAATCGAATGCAATGAGATTTCTCAGTGACCTCGCATAGACTGGTAAACAAACTTCCTGAACTCTGCGGTAAAATTTTGGGTACTATATTGTTACCCGGATCAGGCAGAGCCTGGCACCATATTTTCAGCCAAGGCAGAGCCTTGTCTGAACTGGGGCACCATAGTTACAGCCAGGGCAGAGCCTTGTCTGAACTACCAGATCGGCAGATGAATGGGTTTCAGGTTGAAGCGTTCAAGGAGGCAGCGACCGGCGTAATCAAAATCCTGTGTAAAACCAAGAATATAGCCGCCTCCCCCTGATCCAAGCAGTTTACAGGTATAATACTCCCAGTCATATCCATATTCCCATACCTCCCAAAATCGCCGTGGTATCATATCATGAAAAATCCTCCACTGAAATATGGATAACTGAACCAGTGAATCATAGTCAGGCTGCCCTTCCACAAACTGATCCACTACCGCGTTTACAAGAGGGATATATTGTTCCGTAAAGCTTTCCCGTAAACTCTGTCCCTGCAATTTATTCCGGAAGGCTTTGACCAGCTCACCCGTATTTCCAGGCATCCCGGTATCCAGTAGAAAAGCGTGTAAACCCGTTTTCCGTAGCCTTTCAATTTGCCATACCCTGAGTTTTTCGTTCCCTTCCATGACAACCGGCTTGTTAATATAGATGCAGAGCGGATCGATCCCTGAACTGGTGCCATGAAAGAAGGATTCCATTGTCGCCAGAGTTTTTCTTACTTCCTGCAAATGATCAGGATCCGTATTCCCTGAAATTTGAATTTTATTCCTCCCATATTCATCATACACGGCAGCACAAAGTGCTCCCGAACTACCCATTCCATACCCTTCAGGTATTGACGACTGTAAGTACAGACCCTGTTCAATGTCTGCGAACATCCTTGCTGTATCCAGTTTCGGCAGTCCGGGATCAGTGTTATCCCTCAACCATGTTGTGAATTCAAGCAATACACGATTGGATGCATGTTCTTTACCCTTAAGCGGCCCGTGGTGAATAGCCAGAACTGATGAAACTTCGGGATAAGGAATAACGAGTGCTTGAGAGCCATCCAACACCGAATGTTCCCCAATCAATAACAACTTGCCGGAAAAATTCCTGGTTGAACGGTTGCGGGTTTCCACGATCATAGAAATTTTACGGGTCCTGTTCCGATTGCATCATGAATGATCTTGCCATCCAGGCAAAAGGATGACAGCTGATCCGTGATAAATGGCCTGACCTCACTGCTCAGCCTGTCAGGATATAATAGGTGCACGTTTGCCCCGGCATCAAGTGTAAAACTTACAGGCAGGCCGGAAGTGTGCCTGAACTTCCTGATCCGGTCTATCACTTCAAGGGAGTTGGGCTTCAAAAGTATATATCCGGGCCTGGAGGTAAGCATCAGGGCGTGTAACGTCAGGGCTTCCTCCTCAACCAGCAAAGAAAATGACTTTTCTTTTCCGTATTGCAGGGAGACAAGCATTTTTTTCAGATTATCCTGCACCTGGGTAACCCTGGCTGCAGCAAATGGATGATTTTCCATCAACCTGTGTCCTGCAGAACTGGAAACTTCTTTTATCCCTGAATCAATAACCAGAATGCTGTCGCAG
Source organism: Bacteroidales bacterium (assembly GCA_041737295.1). Classification (GTDB taxonomy): domain Bacteria; phylum Bacteroidota; class Bacteroidia; order Bacteroidales; family UBA10428; genus UBA5072. Next base: position 4,306 of record JBGSSA010000152.1, read on the forward strand.
TAACCTGTAAAAACCGGATGAATTAGAAAATTCAATGAAATAGCCGCTTCATTGGTTGATGACATAAGTTCCTCTGCCTTTCCCCACAGTGAAAAACCTCCATAAACAGACCGGCAGGCACTTCCGGAACCCAAACGGGCCAGGAATGATGCCTTTTCAATAAAATCGGCATCCTCGGCCAGCGTTCCAAACATCGTTCGTTCCATATCACACAGAGCGAGCGCCAGGGCACCGAATGACGAGGCTGATGAGGCTATGCCGGCCGAATGGGGAAAAGTATTGTGTGATTTGACTGTTAATTCAGTGTGATTCAGAAAAGGAAGGTATTTTGAAACCTGTTGAAGATATTGCATGTATCTTTCTTCAAAAGGTAAATTGGGGCTGTCCTCAAAAAAATAGGATAGTGATAAGTTATCCACATTTTGGTGATAGTGATAATCCACTGAAATTATGGTTCTGGATTGCTGCAGGGTCATGCTCACAGAAGGATTGACCGGTTCCTGCACCTGCTTTTTCCCCCAGTACTTAATAAGGGCAATATTGGACGGGCATTCCCAACCTGTTCGTCCGGGAACTTCCACAGCCGGATGCAGAAGCCCTTGCGCCTGAAAAATAAATTTTTCATCAAGTGAATTATACATCATGATAAGACCAATGAATGAAAATCGAATACCGTTTGAATGCCCTTCATTTGAAAATAGGTAAGTATATAATCCCCCGGCATTTCAGAAGCCACCATCATCATATCACCCCCCCATGCTCCAAGGGATTTAATCTCACCCTTAAAATCGCTGAAAAATTCTTCCTTGACAGTCTTCCTGTCCAGTATATGTGAAATAAACGCTTCATGTTCAGACATGATTTGCATAAACTGTTCCAAATGCCGGGTATGCAACAATTCACCCGTGTAATAATTCATCATTGCGATCTGTTGCCTGGTTGGTACAGGCGATTTGTTGTAATCAAAGAGGCTTTCCTCCGTATCCTGTTTCCGTCCCCGGTAAATAAACCAGATATGCTGGTGAAAGGAGGGCCGGAACTTTACCGGGACTATCCTCGCCTTTTGATTCGCGGTGCTATAGAGAATAGGGCCTTCGGCGAGTGCAGCTGCAACATCGTATCCCGAACCCCTGTTCAGGTGATGGAAAAGATCAAAAGGGTCAATCATTGCCCACCGTGCCAGGTTGGCAATGAGTGCAGAACTGCTTCCCATTCCCCAGCTATGATCAAAAGTTGAAATAGTGGTAAAGGAAAAACTTTTACCTGCGGCAAACAATCCGCTGTTGATTTCCATAATCGCGCTGAAAATTTTCACCAGACGACCCGCGATAATTGGATCGGATGACTGTACAATGTTCAATCCGGGTAACCGGATGGTGGCTGTGAACCATATATTATCCATCACCCGGGCCTGCCATATCAGACAGGGACTTTCCTCTCCGCTGATTGTTCCGGCTTCAAGCCATTGTCCTTTTTTCAACGGAACGGCAAGGGCCTCGGCCCCTGAAAGAACAAGATATTCTCCTGAGATCAGCAATTTCGCATTGGCATAATACCGATTTATCGGGTTACTTTTCAAGACGGGTGCGCAAATTGATGAGAAAATCCTCCACCTCGGAAAAGCTTACTGCCCGCTTATTAAAATATTCCATGGCCGCCAGCTTCTCTGAATTTGAAGCATTAAACTGATTTAACAAGTTTGAAAGATGCAGTTTCATGTGTCCCTTTTGAATCCCACCGGTGATCAGTGCCCTGATAGCACTGAAATTGCTTGCCATCCCGACAGAAGCTACAATTGACATGAGATCGGATACATGTGGATTTCCCAGCAGTTTCAATGATACAGCCGCCATCGGGTGCAACCCTGTCATTCCGCCAACCGTACCCAGCGCAAGCGGTATCTCGATCCGGCAACTGAACGAAGCCTGCGAAACCTCAACCTCTGTCAACCCGCAGTATTTGCCGCTCCGGGAAGCATACGCGTGCCCGTCAGCCTCAACGGCCCTGAAATCATTGCCTGTGGCGATAACCACTGCATCAACACCATTATAGATTCCCTTATTGTGTGTAACAGCCCTGTATATATCATGCCGGGCAAGGTTCACCGCTGTTTCAAATTTCCGGCAGAAATCCATCCCTCCCATATTATATTGGGTATGTGCCATTTCACTGACAGAACAATTGACGGTACATTCAACCGTACACCCGGGAGTATAATTTGACAGTATGGACATAATAATTTCGAGACGGTCTGCCAGTCCGGCTAGCTGGACCTGCTGATGAAGAAAATCCGCGATTTGCTCGAGGCACGTGTTGATGAAATTCGCTCCCATCGAATCTGCCGTATCAAAAATAACTTCAAGCTGGTAATAGCCTTCCATTTTATCGGTCAGATCCTTCAGGTTTATTTCCAGGATCCCCCCGCCGCGCTGATTCATTCTCCGGGTGAGATAGGACGTTACCTTGAAAAAGCCGTCCATTAATTCATCGATAAAGACGGTTAATTCCGGGGTACTTCCCTTCCAGGTAAAATGAATATGGCCTGGTTTCTGCATGCTGCTGACATGTGTATGAAATCCGCCCCTTTCAGACCAGAATTTGGCAGCCGAGGAGGCTGCGGCTACAACTGAGCTTTCCTCTGTAACCATGGGGACAAGGTAATATATGTCATTGATCCTGAAATTCGGGGCAATGCTATAGGGAAGAAGAAAATTTGAAACGGAATTTTCAGAAAATTCCTGGTATATCTTCTGCCGGACTTTATCCTGTGCCAGGTTGGCATTGAGTTCATGAATTATCCCGCCAGGATCGTCGCTGTATCCTGCAAGCAGTTTCACCTGGTCTTCGCGGCCAAGCTTTGAAAACCCCTGAATTTGTCCCGGAACTTCCATTTATGTTTTTTTTATGGTTAGGTAGGAATTTGCCAGGTTCAACCCGTTCACCTGGTATCCCACATATTGATGAAGTTCTTCATACCCTTCTTTTGCATACCGTAAAAACCCGGACGCCTGTCCAAAAACAGACGCAGTATTCAGTCTTTTCATTAAGTAGAATCCATCGAGGAAGCTTTTAATGCCTCCTGATATAATAATTTGCCTGCAATTGATACTGGGCTCATCTGAAAGAATTTTGTTCACATAGGTGACCATATCCGAGGCCCGTTCACCTACACTGGCAAGGGGTCCGTATGCATCCACTGTTCCCTTTTCGCTTCGAAGCATTTCAAGCTTGGAGAAATTGGTACCGCCAAAGGCAGCGAATTCCAGGGCAGCCAGGGGCAGACGGATTAATTCACGCAGACTTGCCGGTCCCATTCCCTGTCCGACTTCTTTAACGATAACCGGAAAATTTACCGCGTCGAGCAGGCGTTTGACTGACTGTATGGGTGCATGTTTCAGGCGGTCCCCCCCGGGCTGGAAGAATTCCTGTAACGGGTTGATATGTATGATGAGTCCGTCGGCGCGCAATTTATCAATGAGTTTCCTGATCTTCTCAACATGGTTGTTTTCCAAAAGCTGTTCCACCTGGCTTATGCCGAGGTTTGCATATAGGGGCAGATCATCTCCGATGAAATCGCGCATATCAAAGTCGGGCATGCTGGCACTGCTGTCGAGCAGGGCACGGCATGATCCAAGCCCCATTCCCATGCGGAATTCGTGACATACTCTCGCCAGGTTTGTATTTATTTTCCGGGCTGCAAAAGTCCCGCCTGTCATACTGGAGACCCACATGGGTGTCCCAAGCCTTTTCCCAAGGAACGTAATTTCCATTGCCGAAGCCACGGGATGCGGTTGAAGCATGGGTTCATAATAGAAACGGTTATCATGTTCCACCTCGTTTACCTGTGACATAAATGCCATTTCAATATGATCAGCCTTCCGGTGTTCCATATAAATTAAGAAATGTGTTTTAATCCAAGATGCCTTGAGATCACAACCCGTAAAATTTCAGAAGTGCCTTCACCGATCTGAAGGATCCGCTGGTCACGGTAAAACCGCTCAATATCGCTGTCCTTGAACAATCCGTATGCCCCATGGATCTGCACGGCCTCGTCGGCTACCTCACGGGCAATCTCCGAACAATACAGTTTGGCGATAGCTGCTTCCCTGCCAAAGGGCAACTGGTCGTCCTTCATTTTACAAGCTTTATAAAGCGTGTTGCGTGCCAGTTCAAGCTTCATGTCCATATCCGCCAGCTTGAATGCAATGGATTGAAATTGTGCTATCGGACGACCGAACTGAACCCGCTTTTTTGCATATTCAAGGGAGAGTTCAAAAGCTCCCTGCGCCAGTCCAAGTCCCATGGCAGCAATCGACAATCTTCCGCTGTCAAGCGTCTGCAGCATGATTTTTGCACCCATTCCCCTCTTGCCCAGCAAATTCTGTTCGGGAACCCTGCAATTGTCGAAATACAGCATGCCGGTATCTGCCGCACGCCACATCATCTTGTTGCTGATTTTTTCGCACCGGTAACCGGGTGTTTCGCGGGGAACCAGGATCACCGAAAGTTCCTTGTCCCCGCTGCTGTTGCTTGTCACAACCTGGATGGTTGCCCCAAAGGATAGGGTTGAAGCAGAATTGGTAATAAACATCTTGGTGCCGTTGATCACCCACTGGCCATCGTTGAGGATGGCCTCGGACTTTGTTCCCCGGGCATCCGAACCGGCTGTTTCCTCCGTGAGTCCAAAAGCCCATAACCGCTCGCCTGTGCAAAAGCCGGGCAAAAGCTCATCTTTCTGTTTATCGGTACCAAACTGGTAAATCGGTCCGATTCCGAGTGAATTATGTGAAGCCACAGTGGCTGCCTGGGAACTGTCAATGCGTGCAAGCTCTTCTACGGCAATTATATATGAAAGTGTATCCATATTGGTTCCACCGTACTTTTCAGGAAGATTCATTCCAAAAAGTCCAAACTTGCCCATTTTACGGGTCAGTTCGGGTGAAAAGGTGCTGGTATCATCAAGCTTCCTTGCAATTTCCTTAATTTCCCTGGTGGCAAATTCCCGGACCTTGAGCCTGAACTCTTCATGAGATGGTGTTAGAAATGAATGCATTTATATCAAATATTATTATTCGTTGTTTACTGTACAGGATTTAGAAAAATCAAGGGTTCATCGTACTTTACCTGTGCTCCTTCGCTTGTCAGAATTTGCTGAACTGTTCCTTCATGAGGTGCCAGAATTCCATTTTCAAGCTTCATGGATTCAATAGAGATCAAATGATCCCCCTTGTTTACCTTTTCATTTATTTTTACAAATATCCTGTTTACTTTGCCCGGCAGAGGGGACCTTACGAGTTCCTGCCCCTCCGGAATTTCCTCTTCAAAAAGACTATAATCAACGGATTCTAACCGGTCATTGCGCCTGAGTTCAAAGTCGAGTCCGTCTTTCGTGATCGTAATTATTCCGTTTGTTTCAGGAACAAAATATAATCGGGTATAAATATTATCCAGATTGTAGGATATTTCGCCTCCGGTCATGCTGATACCGGTAACAGATCTTTTCACAGCATCATGCCATACTTCCGCGGAATCAGCACTGATGACACGATATTCTGCCTGATACTTCAGATTATTGTACGTAAATCCGATCCGGGGTGTGATCCGCCAGTACCCAATTGATTTCCACACTGAGGATTGACGTGTTGCCGGGGAAAAAAGGGCTATCAGTGTTGCGGCAACGATAAGCTCCTGTATTTCTGTTTTTTTCTTCAGTCCTGCAATCCGCTCCTTAAAGAGTTCGTATTTTTCCTGGAGATACGTTGTACTCACCTCATTCCGGCAATAGGCCTCATCCGCCAGGATAACATTGAGAAGGGGAATATTATGGCGGACACCCGTGATCACAGTTTGATCGAGGGCCACCTTCATCAGCGTTAGTGCATCCTCTCGGGTTGTGCCATAAGCAATAACCTTGGCAATCAACGGATCGAAATCCGAATGAACTATTGTTCCCGGGGTAACTGCAGATTCAACGCGAACAGCCGGGCCGGAGGGTTCGCGGTAATAATGTATCTTTCCCGGGGACGGCATCATATCCTTCTCCGGATCCTCAGCGTATACGCGGGATTCAATCGCGTGACCCCGGGGGATGATATCCTCCTGCGAAAAAGAAAGGGGGTATCCTTCAGCTACGCGGATCTGTTCTTTAACAATATCCACCCCAGTGATCATTTCGGTTATGCCATGCTCAACCTGGATGCGGGTATTCATTTCAAGAAAGAAAAAATCCCCGGTATCATCGAGGAGGAATTCGATTGTACCTGCATTCACATAGTTGACTGAAGCCGCTATTGTGAGGGCAGCTTCGATAATTCTGTTCCTTGCCAGGACAGTGAGACTGGCAGCAGGTGCCTCTTCAATTAATTTCTGATGCCTTCGCTGAATAGAACATTCCCGTTCAAACAAGTGCACTATGTTACCATAGGAATCGCCGATAATCTGAACTTCAATATGCCGGGGGGCATGAAGGTACTTCTCAATATATACCCTGTCATCGGCGAAGTACTGGTAAGCCTCACTGGCTGTAATTTCCATAACGTCGGTAAGTTCAGCATGGGTTTTTACGAGCCTCATCCCTTTACCCCCTCCCCCTGCCACAGCTTTTACAAGTACCGGGTATTCAATTGTATGCCGCCGTTTGCTGATCTCACGCGGTGAATCGATTATTTTGCCGATTACCGGTATTCCCAGTCCCGACACAAAATGATGGGCAGATAACTTATCGCCCATGAGTTTTAACACATCGGAAGACGGTCCGATAAACCGAATATTATTTTCCTCGCAGGCTTTTGCAAAAAGGCTATTTTCTGACAAAAATCCATAACCGGGATGAATTGCATCCGCACCCGATTTTTTAGCCAGTGCAATGATGGTTTCACTATTTAGCCAGGTATCTGAAAGAGGGCCGTTGCCCATGGAATAAGACTCTTCAAATTGCCGGACCCATCCGGATTCCGATTCCCGGTTAGTATATATCGCAGCAACCGGAATATGCAGTATGGAGGCTGCGCGCTTCACCCGCAGGGCAATTTCACCGCGGTTGGCTATGAGGATCTTATGTATGGATTCCGTTTTCAAAACAGTCTCACCCTTTTACTGGCTGGTCATCCAGCCTGGTTGTCGTTTTTCCAGGAAAGCCTGGATCCCTTCCCGTGCTTCTTCCGATACCCTGACTTCAGCCAGCAGCGAGGCTGTTCTGGCCATGGTGGTTATGTCAGGCGCCGAGCCGGTGAGTGAACGCACCAGTTCCTTTATTTTAAGTTGTGCTTCAGGAGCTGCTTTCAGCAATTCAACCAGCAGGTCTTCATGTACCTTTTCAAATTGCTCATCAGGTACGGATTTGTTCACCAATCCGATTGATACCGCATCATATCCGCTGAATTTCCTCCCGGTCAGCAGGAACTCCATTATTTTCCCACTGGAACTTTTCCGGAGGAGAAAGGGGGCCACGGTGGCCGGAACCAGCCCAAGCTTTACTTCAGAGAAGGCAAATACAGTGGTGTTTGTTGTGATGGCCATGTCAGAGGCCGAAACCAGGCCGAGAGCCCCACCGAGAGCTGCACCATGAACCCCGGCGACAATAATCTTGGGACTTGTGTACAATGCATGAAAACACTGTGCCAGCAATGTGCTTTCCCTGTAATTCTCCTCACCGGAGAGGCTTTGGGCTTTCTGCATCCATCCGAGATCCGCACCCGCGCAAAATGAAGATCCCATTCCACGGAGACTGACAATCCGTATTTCAGGATTGTTATTGATTTTTTCAACAGACGAAAACAGTTCTTCGAGCATTTGCCTGTCCAGCGCATTCCGGACACCAGGCCTGTTTAACCACAACCGGGCCAAAGGCCCCCTGATCTCTGTAATGATAGTTTGCGTATTCATCATGGTTTTGGTGGTTACATTCGGTAGATGCCGTTTACCGGGTCAGAAAATACCTTGTTTAAGGACATGGAAATTCCCATGGCAATTATTTTTCGCGTATCAAGCGGATCGATTATGCCATCGTCCCAAATCCTGGATGTACTATAATAAGGTGATCCTTCGCGGTTGTATGTGTCATAAATAACGTTCCCGGATTCAACGGAAATACTGCCATCAGGCGGGTTTTCATGTTTGCCGATACTGCCCAGGACAAGGGCAGCCTGTTCAGCGCCCATTACGGAGATCCTGGCCCCGGGATACATAAAAAGCAGCCGGGGATCATAGGCTCTTCCTGCCATGGCATAGTTTCCGGCGCCGTAGGAACCGCCGGTAATGATGGTAAAACAAGGGACGGAAGCTGTGGCGACCGCATGTACCATTTTGGCTCCTTCTTTTGCGATCCCGCGGTTTTCAACATCCTTTCCCACCATGAATCCATTGATATTCTGCAGAAAAAGAAGGGGTATTTTTCTGTAATTGCATAATTCGATGAAATGGGTTCCTTTAAGGGCTGATTCCGGATACAGGATACCCATATTGGCCACTATGCCTACCGGATAGCCCATGATCCTGGCAAAACCGGTGATCAGGGTAGTTCCGTACCGGGCTTTGAATTCATGGAACCGGCTTCCGTCAACAAGACGCGCGATAATTTCGCGGGCATCCGGAATTTCACGGCTCGTAAGCCCGAGAAGACCATATAATTCTGCAGGGTCGTACAACGGATCCTCAGGAGTATCGGGCTGAATGGCCTGTCTCTGTGGTGCCGGAAAAGTAGCAGCTATATTTCTGCAAATACTGAGTGCATGATGCTCATTCATGGCAAGGTGATCAGCAACTCCTGAAATATCGGTATGCACAAGGGCTCCACCCAGTTCTTCAGCAGTAACCGTTTCACCCGTGGCGGCCTTTACAAGAGGGGGCCCTCCCAGGAATATCGTTCCCTGTCCCTTTACAATCACTGTTTCGTCACTCATGGCAGGTACATAGGCACCTCCGGCGGTGCATGAACCCATTACCGCGGAAATTTGCGGTATACCCATTGAGGATAACCTGGCCTGGTTATAAAAAATCCTGCCGAAATCGTGCCTGTCGGGAAATACCCTGGCCTGCTCCGGCAGGAATATCCCCCCCGAATCCACAAGGTAAAAGCAGGGTAAATTATTTTCGAGTGCGATCTGCTGGGCCCTGAGATGCTTCTTTATAGTTTCGGCAACGTATGTTCCGCCTTTAACAGTGGCATCATTGGCAACAATTACTGTCTCCCTGTCGTGTATAACCCCAATACCGGTAATAATACCCGCTCCCGGGAAATCATCATTATACTGACCATATGCAGCAAGCGGGGAGAGTTCAAGGAAGGGGGTATTTTCATCCACCAGAAGGTCAATGCGCTCACGCGCCATAAGTTTCCCCCTTGAAGTATGTTTTTTTACCGATTCATGGCTTCCCCCCATGGTTTTTGCCCTCACGGAATTATGCACATCTTCGACAAGGGCACTATATTCCCGTACCCGTGATCTGAATGCCGCTGAACCGGATTTCGTATTTGATTTAAGGACGTCCACACTCATGTTATCTCGAACGGAGTAACATACTCCGGTCGCAATTGTTCACGCGGCGCAATCCTTGGCCCTTAATCGTAACAAATCACTGAACAAATTCGTAAATTATGTAAAAAATCACCCATGACAACCCTACCTCAGGTAAAACGCAAACAAAAAAAGTACAACTTACCCGTCATTGGATATTTCGGCGATAAAAATGTCAGATTCACTTCTATCTTACAGGCTGAAAGCATCACAGGCGTTAATTACAATCTCATTTTTGAAGCCTGCATTGGCAAAATTTACCGCGCCGGCAATATTATATGGGAATTTGAAAAAGGCAATCATTTTATTAAATACAAAGCCTATTACCTCCGGATCAGGGAGAAAATAAAGGAGCTGGAGGGGAGAAGTGACAAGTGACAAGTGACAAGTGACGAGGAAGAACAATCCCGGCAGGGATTGACTGTAGGTAGAAAATAGAATATTAAAAAAAATTGACCCAGGGATTGCAACCCCGGGTTTTTTGTTATTTTTAAAAGCTGAAACGAAAAAAATGGACGAACCTGAAATTATAAATCAGGCTGATGAAGCAGAAAGCATAGTTGTAAAAAAGAACTGGCGGTATTATTGCAGGAAGGTTCTTATCGTGTTGAAATGGACAGCCGTGTTCTTTTTCGCATCCACGTTGTTCGTTGAAATCCTGTACACTTTTATTAACCCCCCGTTAACGCCCCTGATGGTCACCCGGATGGTTGAACAAAAAATGGCGGGCAAAAAAGTCAAGTTGCATAAAAAGTGGATGCCGCTTGAAAAAATCTCCCCCAATATGGCCAGGGCTGTTGTAGCTTCAGAAGATAACCGCTTTCTTGAACATTGGGGTATAGATTTAGATGCCATTGAAAAAGCCGTTCAACATAACAAACGCAGCAAGCGAAAACACGGTGCCAGTACAATCACGCAGCAGGTGGCCAAAAATGTTTTTCTATGGCCTGCCAGGTCATGGCTCCGCAAAGGATTTGAAGTTTATTTTACAGTTACAATAGACCTGATATGGAGCAAGCGGCGGATCATGGAGGTATACCTGAATGTTATTGAAACCGGTGATGGCATTTATGGAACTGAGGCGGCCGCCAAAAAATATTTTCACAAATCCGCAAAAAACCTCACCCGTGGTGAAGCTGCGCTCATTGCAGCCTGTTTGCCAAATCCGAGGAAGCGAAATCCCGCGGCACCCACATCTTATCTGCTCCGCCGGCAGGCACGTATCCTGAACCTGATGAATAAGATCGGGGAGGTAAAATTTTAGACGAATTTTTCCCTGGAATATATGTAGAGACGGGTTTGTAACCCGTCTCTACCGTATCCTTTTTATTCCCTTCATGTGAACAACCCCCGCCACATCCCGGACATCCGGCACCCATGGCATTTTTAGACGGATATATCAGCCTGAAAAGGCTATATAGGATATAGGCAGTTGCTGAAGCAATCAACAGATAGGTTAGCACGTCCTGGATCATAATTATCAGTTTAAATAAATAATTGCCCAATCTGGAATACCGCCAGGGATACAACCCATGCCAGTCCGGTTGTATAAAGAACCGTAAATGCAGCCCATTTCCACGAACCGGATTCCTTGTATATCGCGGCTATTGTTGCAATACAAGGAAAATAGAACAGGGTGAACAGGATAAACGAAATCGTTGCCAGGGGAGTATAGACAGGTTTCCCTTTGTTAACACCGTTGGTATAGGTAGCGTTTTTTATCTTTCCCTGCAATGAGGTGGTGTATTCGTTTCCTTCATTTGCCTGGTAAATAACACCCATGGTACTGACAACTATTTCCTTGGCAGCAACTCCGGTGACAAGGCACACCCCCATTTTCCAGTCGAATCCCAAAGGTCTGATCAGCGGTTCTACCGATTTGCCTATCCTTCCGATATATGATTTTTCCTGGTGTTCGGCTTTCATGCTGGTATTGATGGCCTGAAGTTCTTTTTCCTTATTTTGCTGAAGAATACCAGGCTGAACATATTCAACCGCATCCATCGCCGGAGTTTTATATTTCTTTTCTACATGCTCTTTTTGCTTATTATAATCCTTTGAATACGTTACGTTAACAGGATAATGCCCCAGGGCCCAGATTATAATGGAGGCTATCAGGATCACGCCACCCATTTTCCTGATATATTGTGAAGCTTTCGACCACATATGCTTGGTGGTGGACCTCAGGGTTGGCAAACGGTACGGAGGCAGCTCCATAACAAATGGGGCGTCCGGGGCACGGAAAAAAGTCTTTTTAAAGATAAGGGCAACCAGGATTGCCATAACAATTCCTGCAAGATAAATACCAAAAAGCAATGTACCGCTATTTCGGGGAAAAATTGCCCCAATGAGTAATAAATACACCGGTAAGCGTGCGCTGCATGACATAAACGGGTTAATAAGCATCGTGAGCAGCCTGTTATTTCGGCTTTCAATCGTACGGGTTGACATTATGGCCGGAACATTGCAGCCGAAACCCATAACAAGAGGGATAAACGATTTTCCATGCAACCCGATCTTATGCATAAGCTTGTCGGTCATGAATGCTGCCCGGGCCATATAACCCGTGTCCTCCATAACCGAGATGAAGAAAAACAGGATCAGTATATTAGGAAGGAAAACAATAACTCCTCCTACGCCACCTATAATTCCTTCCGAGATCAGCAATTTCAGGGAACCGTCGGGCATCACATTGTTAAAAGCAATTCCGGCAAGCATTACCCCCTGCTCTATCCAATCCTGTGGATACGCTCCAAGTGTAAAAGTGAATGAGAACATGATCCACAGGAAAACCAAAAACAAGGGAAATCCCAGGTACTTATTTGTCAGTAGCTGGTCTATGCGGTCGGAATGTGTTGCCCTATTCCTTGGCGCTGCTTCAAAAGTTTCCTTCAGCGCACCAAAAATAAATCCATAACGGGCATCCGTGATAACCGATTCTACAGTATCATTCATAACATCAGTTATCCGGTCGGATTCATACTTTGCAGCTGACAGAATCTCAATATGGCGTGGAAAATTAAGCAGAAGCGACTCAATATGCCGGTCCCTGTTAAGCATCCGCAACGCAACAAACCTGGCCGGAACTCCTTCAATTAAATCACTTTTAGTAATGCTCTTAATCTTATCCCGTATGATATTTACGCTTTGCTCAACCTCAGTTCCGTAATTAATATTGATACTCCTCTGAATCCGGTTCTTACCCGAATAAACCTCGATCACTTTTTTAAATAACTTATGGATGCCCTTGCCGCGGGCGCCTACCGTCGGAACAAAGGGTATTCCAAGCATACTGCCCAGTGCTTCATGGTCAAACTTGTCCTTGTTCTTTTCCAGTTCATCGTACATGTTCAGTGCAATCACGACTTTTACATTCATGTCGATCAGCTGGGTGGTGAGATAAAGATTTCGTTCCAGGTTGGCAGCATCAACAATATTAATGACGACATCCGGGCGTTGTTCAAGGATAAATTCCCTTACATACAGTTCCTCAGGGGAATAAGCAGACAACGAATATGTACCCGGCAAATCCGTCAGTTGAAAGGTATAATCGTCAAGTTTAAAAGAGGCTGTTTTTGAATTTACTGTTACACCTGTATAATTGCCCACATGCTCCCGTGAGCCGGAGGCATAATTATAAATTGTTGTTTTGCCTGCATTCGGATTGCCGACAAGCGCCACACGGATTATCTTACCGGTACTTTTATCCGGATCCGGACCACTATCTGCTTCTGAAAACCCGTTAGTCGATGATTCGGCAATATCAATCTCAGAAGTAACATCAATCATTGAGGCTTCCTGCCTGCGAAGAGATACATTGTATCCCATGAGACTGAATTCAACAGGGTCGTTGAGGGGAGCATTTTTAATGACAGTTATCTTTTTTCCCTTAACGAAACCCATTTCGCTTATGCGCTGCCTGAACGCACCTTCTCCTCTTACCCTGCTAATGTATACACTCTCTCCTGTTTCAATTTCGCTCAATAGGGACTTTTCTGTCATTCTGCAAAAATAATGACAATAGTAACTATTAATTCATTGGTTGGCAATACCAACAAATGGGGAAATTAATACATTGATTTTTCCATGATTTTGAACAAAACTGGCATCTGTTTTGCTAATATTATATATCTTTAATTATATCATATGAATAATTTTGAGCAATAACGACAACATATATGACAAAATAAAGGAATTCCTGGGCACCATGGCTGGAAACGTTGCCGTCCTGGAACAACAGATCGATGCCGATATTCAAATGGAATACAACCTTTTGGCTGAACAGAAAATGGATTCCGATCCTGATGAAATTCTGCAAAAAAAAGATACACTCCACAACTCCGGCTATTCAATCGAGTATAAAAAGAAATACCTTGTTGAACTTGCTAAAATAGGAACACTCGAATCACATCAAATCCTCGAAAATTACATTACCGTGCCTGATAAGGAATTAAAAGAATGGGCGGTACTGGCCTTCCAGGAAAATAAAATGTTGCTTGAAAGCAGCCTTCTGGATGAAAACCAGATTCTGATTTCCACCGGTTTAGGCGGAAAAGGTATGAAACTTCGGTATTTCACAGTATTACAGACATTGACCGGAAGGGTTTTTTCAAATTATGAGAAGAAACTTATAAAATCCGAGATGCAATCCTGCCTGAAAAACAGTCATGGCGAGCTGGAAAGTATCCATTTTAGCGGGGAATTATGCAGGATATTATCGGTTATTCCATTGCAGATCCCTATTCAGCCTTTGTTCGATAAGGTCATTGAAGAGTGCAACATGTACGGGGATTTCCTTGATTGCGAATGCCTGATCACGAATGTGAGAATTCTGTCCGGCAAGCAGATCAGAAACCTGATGATCAGGAATAATCATTAAAAAACCCGGATACAGTTAGGAATATCCGGGTTCTCAGTGTAAACAACCGTGCTAACTTTTTCTCTGCTTATCCTCTACATCAACACTTTCAAGATCCTCAAAATCAACACTGGTATAATCTTCTGTAACTTCAGATTCCTGGTGTATCATTTCTCCATTCACACCCTGCTCACTGGATTTAACATTCTTAATGTAGTCAATAACTTCGGTAAACCCATCTGCAAATTTTTCAAAATCCTCTTTGTACAAAAAGATTTTATGCTTTTCAAAAAAGAAGCGGCCATCTTTCTGAAAACGTTTCTTGCTTTCTGTAATTGTCAGGAAGTAATCGTTCCTCTTCGTGGCCTTTACATCAAAGAAATATGTCCTCTTTCCTGCTCTGACTGCCTTTGAATAAATTTCCCGGTGTTCGGAGTCTTCAAAAGCATCGCTTTTATCTGTTCTTTCATCCATCATAAATTAGGGTATTTTGTAGTTGTAGAGTTTAAATGCATCTCAAAAATAAAAATTTTTTACTTCGAACATTCATTTGATTGCCTGTATTATCATTTTTTTGACGAAAAACAAGTTAACGCTGATACACGGATAAAATTGATTATATTGAAAAAATACATTTACTTTGCAGCACTTTAACCAGGAATATCCCATAAACTCATACAGAACGTTCTTTCAATTATGATCAGCCGAAGGATAATACGAATTAAGATTTTACAGCTCCTGTATGCTTACTTTCAAAGTGCCGAGAGTTCATTGAATAAGTCAGAAAAAGAATTATTCTTCAGCATTCAGAAAACATACGACCTTTATCATTACCTGCTGTTATTAATCGTTGAAATAGCTGATTATGCGAACTCAAGGATTGAGATAGCCCTGCAGAAAAAAATCCCCACACGTGAAGATCTGAACCCGAATACAAAATTCGTTGACAATCTGGTTATTCAGCAGATCCGCACCAACAAGCACCTTAACCAGTATCTGAGCAAAACGAAACTGACGTGGGTAAATTCCCCCGATCTGATCAAAAAGCTTCATAACCGCATCCGTACAGCCCCTTTCTTCAGGGAATATATGGAAAGTCCGGAAAGAACCTATGAGAGCGACCTGAAAGTTATACTCGATATTTACTCGAGTGAGATCATTAATTTCGAAAGCCTTTACCAGACACTTGAAGAGCAAAGCATTTACTGGAATGACGAGGTCGAATTCGTAATCAGCATGATCACTAAGACGCTGAAGGTTTTCAAACAAAAGGATGCTGAAAATGCAGAGCTTATGCCGCTTTTCAAGAATGAGGATGATCGTGAATTTGCCCGTGACCTTTACCGCAATGCCGTAATGCATAAGGAGGAATACCGGGAACTCGTGGAATCCTTTACCGAAAACTGGGATATTGAGCGTGTAGCCTTTATGGATTTCCTGATTATTGAAATTGCCATTACCGAGGCCGTAGTTTTCCCTTCTATTCCTACCCGGGTAACCATCAATGAATTCCTTGAAATTGCCAAATTCTACAGCACTGAAAAAAGCAGTGTATTTATCAACGGACTGCTGGATAAGATATTCAGGCATCTTAAAGATCAACGCCGGATTGTAAAAACCGGCAGGGGACTCATTGGTGAAAACGAAGAGTAAACATTCTCCGGGCTATCCCATCTTGCAGAGTTAATAAATTTGTTGTTACTTTGCGTTTTGGATTAAGGCCTGATTTATTTGTGAATTTCCTGATTATTAATATAATATAATTTTAAGTATGAGTAATTTATTAAGTGTTGTTCTCATGGGTGCTCCAACACAAGGAGGACAGAGTAGTCCCTGGTCATCTCTTGTTCCGTTGCTGCTGATCATGGTTGTTTTTTACTTCTTCCTGATCCGCCCGCAGATGAAAAGACAGAAAGAATTAAAAACTTTCAGGGAATCACTAAAAAAAGGTGATCGCATAATTACCGCCGGTGGCATATATGGCAAGATCAACAACATTTCCGACCACTTTATTACAGTTGATGTCGGTAATAACATTTTGCTAAAAGTAGACAAGAATTCAGTTCTCCGTGACACAACGGATGTTGAAAATCAACCACAGTAATTACATGAATAACCAGAGTTTAGGGTATATTTGCCATATACTTTAAACTCTGCTTCAATTGAGTAGTACCGATAATAAAGGAAAGATCTGGCCGGGTTATATTTTAAAATACTACAGGCTCCTGGCTGACGTAAGATCTCCGTTTCACCACAGACTCATCACTTTCCTGTTTTTCGTTTTCGTCGCTACCGCTTTTTGGTTTGTGCGATCCCTGGGTCAGCAATATGAAACCACCGTTACTTACCCCGTAAGATATACTGATTTTCCCGAAAACAAGGTCCTCATCGGCGACATTCCCCAGAAATTAATTCTCAGGGTACGAGCCAGCGGCTTCAGTATTTTACAGTCCCGCCTCAATCTCAATATAGTCCCTCTGCGATTTAACGTGAATTCATATGCAATGAATAATTCCGGAGAGGACACGTACGTTGTTATCACGCAAAACATCCGGGATATGTTATCGGAAGAGCTCGACCAGGTGAGGATCCTCAGCATTTCACCGGATACGTTGTTCTTCCGTCTGACTGATATAGTTACCAGAAAGGTTCCTGTTATGCCGGAACTCGTAATGCATGACCGTTTTTACCGCAAGCAATACACACAGAACGGTGAAATCAGTTTGTCCCCTGACAGCATTACTATTTCCGGACCAGGTAATATTGTCAATGCAATTCATTTTATTGAAACAGAGCCTATATCATTCAACGACCTGGCTGATACGGTAACATCAGACACAAAGCTTAAACCCGTGAAAACACTGACATATTCCGTTCAGAAAGTCAAGGTTACTTTGCCGGTTGACAGGTTTACGGAAGTGGAAAATAACCTTCCCGTGCAGTCTGTCAATGTGCCGGATAGCCTTGCCATGATCGCTATTCCCGGGCAGGTAAAAGTAACCTATCATATTTGTCTCAGCAATTATCAGAAAATGCTGAATAATCCGCTCATGCCAAGGATAAATTACAGGGATATCGAACTTACTCATTCCGGAAGGTTGACTGTTTATTTGGCTGATACACCCAGTGTGATCAGCAATGTAAGGTTCAATCCAAATGAAATTGAATTCCTAATTACCCGTAAATGATTAAGGTTGGAGTTACAGGTGGAATTGGAAGTGGCAAATCACTGGTCTGCCAGGTTTTTTCAAAGTTAGGTGTACCGGTCTATACTGCGGATGATGCAGCCAAAATCCTCATGGATAGTGACCCGGAGATCAGAAATGGACTGATCCGCATCTTTGGGGAGTCTATTTTCGCAGGTGGAAAACTTGACCGGTCGATGCTTGCCGGGCTAATTTTCGATGATCCTGCTTTGCTGGCCGGTGTAAACCGGATCGTACATCCCAGGGTTGCGAATCACTTCTACCAGTGGTGTTCAACTTTCACCCATATTCCTTTTGTAATCCATGAAAGTGCTATCCTTTTTGAAAGTGATGCCTATAAAGGGTTTGATCGTATAATCCTTGTTACTGCACCTGAAGAAATGCGCATTCAGCGTGTGCTTGAAAGATCAGGCATGAGCGAGGTAAAAATTCAAAGAATAATAAAGAACCAGTTACCTGAAGAAGAAAAAATTGTACGTTCGCACTTTGTTTTAAAAAATGACGGAACAACGTTGCTCTTACCCCAAATAATATCAATTTATAACCTATTGAGCAAAAATGAAATTTAATCAGACAGGACTGAAAAGATTTGGCAAATGGATCGGTGCGGGATTGGGATGGACAATCGGCGGACCGATCGGGGCATTGGTTGGTTTTGCATTTGGTTCCCTGGTGGATGCCTCTGATTTTGAAAAATTTGAAAACTCGAACATTGATACAACAACAGGGGATTTTGTGGTGAGTCTGCTTGTATTGATGGCTGCTGTGATGAAAGCAGACCGGAGGGTTATGCAATCAGAACTTACCTATGTAAAACAATACCTGGTGAAGGCCTTTGGGGAAGAGGAAGCTGTAGAAATGCTCCGTATACTGCGCGACATATTGAAACAGGAAATCCCGTTAAAAGAGGTTACACAACAGATTAAAGGAAGAATGGATTATCCGTCGAGACTCCAGCTTATCCATCTTATATTTGGGATTGCACAGGCTGACGGGGCTGTCAATGATATCGAACTGGCACTCATTGAGCAGATTGCTTATGACCTGGGTCTGAGCCGGGCTGATATTCTTTCGGTAAGAAATATGTATTTTCGTTCTGTTGACTGGGCATACAGCGTTCTTGAAATTGATACCCACGCGAGCAATGAGGAGATTAAAAAGGCCTACAGGCAACTTGCCCTGAAAAATCATCCTGATAAGGTGGCATACCTGGGCGAGGACATAAGGAAAAAGGCCCAGGAGAAGTTTCAACAGATCAGTGAAGCCTACGAAACAATTAAAAAAGAAAGAAAGATGATTTAATCCCATGATGATCAAAACAAAACCCCGGCAATAATTTGATTGTGATGAAGAAATTGTATTTTTGCATAAATGTATCTAACTAACGCATGATGGATTTAAAGGAAATTATGTCCGTATCCGGACAAAGCGGGCTCTTCAGGTTTATTTCGCAAGGCCGGAATGGTATTATCGTGGAAGCTTTTTCCGACAAGAAAAGAAGTTTTATCAATGCCTCCAGCAAAGTTAGTTCCCTGGAAGACATAGCGATTTTTACAAGCGAAGAGGAAGTTCCCCTTAAACAAGTCCTTAAAAACATTTTCGAACTTGAAAACGGAGGTCCTGCACCCGATCCGAAATCTTCACCTGAAGAGTTGAAGACATTTATGGAAAAGGTATTGCCAACCTACGACCAGGAAAAGGTTTATATCTCCGATATCAAGAAACTGGTTACCTGGTACAATACGTTGTTGTCCTTGAACATGCTCAGCTTTGAAGAAGAACCGGCTGCTGAAAAGGCAACAGAGGAAACGGCCGCTGCAGCTGTTCCTGAAAAGGCACCCGTTGCTAAAAAGAAAGCTGTCAAACCGAAAACACAAAAATAAAATTCTCCTGTTTTCGTTCGGAAACGAACACTAAATTCCCGAAAACAAACACTTTTACGATTCCCTAAATGACAGTAAATTTTTATAATTTACTGATTATATTATCATTGTAATGTTTGGCATATTTTGTGGATGGTAGTTGTAAACTGACGCACTGCAATATCTACAAAAATGAAAGCACAAAATAACATCAGGAAATCAAAAAAATGGGCCATCCTGTTTATTGTCCTGATGGCCTTGTCTGCTTCAATATACGCACAGCCTGCAGTAAAAGGCGGGTATGACAAAGAGGTGGTTTCGGCGGTTGAACATGCCTGGAACGCTCTCGACAACTTTGCTGTAAATACGGAAAACGATTTACGTTATAAAGCTCCGTCCGCATTGGAAGACAATCCGGAAAAAGCTATTGTGGATGAATCTGCAGCCACCAAAAAATCAAGCATGCCGGTTTTGCTAGTAGAAAGTGCACAGGATAGAAAGGATGAACTGAAATCAAATCCCAGGTCGCGTAACGATGTAATTCACGTAGGATATTATCAGAAATCAAAAAATACGGCATGGTATAAGATCAGGAATATAGTTACCAATAAGCCGGCTGTGAATTGCAATGTTTGTACCAGGGTTGTTTCCACTCCTTATGTTGTGTATGTCAAGGGACAAGGGACGAGGGACGAGGGACGAGGAAGAAAACTCCAGTAAGGGATTGACAGTAGGTAGAAAAAATAGGTTTTCAGGTTAATAATAGGTTAGTTTTTAGGTTTTTCAGGTTAGTTTTTATGATTTGGTTAGATTAGGGTTATGATTGAGACAATCTCCCGGGAAACCGCGGAGATTGTTTCATTTTCAGGCATACCTCAAAATCACCTCAAACAAATTCTCCATTGTAAACGGTTTAATAAGAACTGCGCTGCATCCTGCTTTAAGAGCCTTATCCTGCACCTCCCCGCTCTTTCCTGCCGTTTGCGCAATTATTGGAATTTCACTGCCTGATTGCCTGATAATCCGGGTAACTTCAGTTCCGTCCATATCCGGTAATTGGATATCCATGAGGACCATATCAGGTTGTTGGCTGTTAAATTTTTCCAATGCCTCTGATCCTGACCGGGCATGAACCATTGTGCACTTTGTCAGCATAAAAAGCTGGCTCAGGTATAGATAACTCATATCATCATCCTCAACAACGAGAACGATCTTATTCTGCAGATTTGGGAAGGACATAGGAAACCTTATAAATAATATGGTCGTAAAAGTATAAAAAATCGTAATTTTAACCGTTATAAAAGCATGAACCCTGCTTAAAAGCGAATAATATTCAGTATGAAAGTAGACCGTATCCAACAAATAAAGAATTTTTTCGAAAAGGATATCTGGAAAATATCCATTAAGGATAAGCACCCTGTATTGAGTTTTCTTATTAAACAGGGAAGGATATTGTTCGTAGCAGTCAGGGGGTTTTATGAAGACAAGATCCAACTCAGGGCATCAGCCCTGTCATTCTATACGCTGATATCAATTGTCCCGATTCTTGCGCTTGTATTCGGAATCGCCCAGGGTTTCGGCCTTCAGGAATACCTGCGAACCATCCTTATCGAAAAATTTCATGAGCACGAGGACCTGCTCAAATTGCTCCTTGGCTTTGTGGAAAAATACCTTGGCCGGATAAACGGGGGATATATTACCGGTATCGGTTTGGTGATTTTATTCTGGTCTGTCATGAAGGTGCTGGGGAACATCGAGGAATCTTTCAATGACATTTGGCGAATAAAGAAATCCAGGATGTTCACACGTAAATTCACTGATTACATTTCCCTTGTAGTTATCGCCCCGGTTTTGCTGATCATCGCCAGTAGTTTTAATGTATCGAGGTTGGAAAGTATTTCTGACAGTATTCCCTTTCTCCGGTACCTTGATTCATTTTTAAAAATATTAGTTACAGTTCTGTCCTTCACCCTGATATGGTTTGTATTTACACTTGTATATATTGTGATCCCCAATACCAAGGTAAAATTTGTTCCTGCATTGATTGCCGGAATACTTGCAGGAACCATGTTTCAGTTACTGCAATGGGGATATGTTAATTTCCAGTCATTGCTCTCAGGTTATGGGGCCATTTACGGAACATTCGCGGCGCTGCCATTATTTATGTTATGGCTTGAACTTAGCTGGCTGATCGTTTTACTGGGGGCGGAGATTTCCTTTGCCTATCAGAATGAAGTTCATTATGAGCAGGAAGCGGAGGGAACAACGGTAAGCCTGAAGGACAAAAAGATCCTTATGCTAATGGTGACGAGGAAGATAATCCGGAATTTTGTTGAGGGTCGGCCTGCAATGAATGCAAGTGAGATTGCAGCTGATTTGTCCATACCGGTCAGGCTTGTGCGTGATGTAATTTACATTTTGCTGAATTCTAAAATTATCATTGAAACAATTAACCAGGAAATGCGGGAGGTGGCTTATCAACCCGCGATCGACCCTTCTGTTATTACTGTAAGTTTTGTAATTGATGAAACTGACAAACTGGGTCACCAGGTAAACTTTGATAATGATACCCCCGATAAGGAAAAAATATCGGATATTGTAGAATCCTTTTACAATGATATTCGTCAATCGCCGAAGAACCTTCTCTTAAAGGATTTGTAGGAGACCGTGGGTGAAACCCACGGTCTCCGTGGGTTTCACCCACGGTTATTCAGATCTGCCCCTTCGGGGCGCTGACGCATCATCTCTCATCTCGCATCTCTCATCGCTCATCTCTCATCTCTCATCGCTCATCGCTCATCTCTCATCTCTCCCCTCTCCCTACTCCCTACTCACCTCTCCCTACTCAGATATTCGTGGATCTCCCCCGCTGCCCGTCTCCCGTCCCCCATGGCAAGAATCACTGTGGCACCGCCCCTGACGATGTCACCCCCGGCGAATAATCCCGGGATACTGGATTGCATAGTGCCTTCCCCTATATTTATGGTTCCCCATTTGCTCACGCTTAGCTGCGGAAGGCTTTGTGCAATCAACGGATTGGG
This sequence comes from Bacteroidales bacterium, assembly GCA_041737295.1. Classification (GTDB taxonomy): domain Bacteria; phylum Bacteroidota; class Bacteroidia; order Bacteroidales; family UBA10428; genus UBA5072. The sequence continues at coordinate 26,788 of JBGSSA010000152.1, forward strand.
TGACACTCCGATACTGACAATAACCAGGTCGGCATCAACCAGGTATTCTGAACCCACTACCGGGACGGGCTTCCTCCTGCCCGATGCATCGGGTTCGGCAAGTTCCATCCGCTGAAGCCTGATTTTGTTCACATGTCCCTTTTCATCCGCCAGGTACTCAACAGGGGAATTCAGGTTCAGGAACTCAATACCTTCTTCCAGGGCATGCTTGATTTCTTCCTTCCTGGCAGGCATTTCATCAAAAGACCGGCGATAGATGATCATTGCCCTTTCCGCCCCGAGGCGTCGTGCAGTTCTTACTGAATCCATTGCCGTATTTCCCCCGCCGATCACGGCAACGTTTTTGCCAAAGAATACAGGAGTGTCATAATCTTCTTTTGCTGCCCCCATCAGGTTAACACGGGTAAGATATTCATTGGAGGACAAAACACCGTTAAAATTTTCGCCGGGAATATTCATAAAGTTGGGCAGTCCGGCACCACTGCCAACAAAAAAGGCCCTGAATCCCTTATTCGCCAAATCCTCAAATGACAATGTCCTTCCGACTATAAAATTCCGGACAAATTCAACCCCCATTTTTTTCAGGTTTTCAATTTCCGTGTCCACAATGTCATTCGGCAGCCTGAACTCAGGAATACCATATTTCAACACACCGCCTAAATCATGCAAAGCCTCAAAAACAGTGACACAATACCCCAGCCGGGCAAGATCGCCCGCCGCCGAAAGTCCGGCCGGACCCGATCCTACCACGGCAACTTTCACATTGTTATTGCAGGCTGTAGCCGGAATGAATATCTTTCCCGAATGCATCTCATAATCTGCTACAAACCGCTCAAGATAACCGATAGCTACGGGTTCTTTTTGCATTTTACAGGCATATATACATTGTGCCTCGCATTGAATTTCCTGGGGGCAAACCCTGCCACAAACAGCAGGAAAGGCACTTGCTGATTTAATGATCCTTGAAGCGGCCAGAAAGTCACCCTTTTCAACACATTTGATAAAACCGGGAATGTCAATTCCCACTGGACAACCGCTGATACAGGATGGATTTTTACAGTCGAGGCAACGCCTGGCTTCCAAAATAGCCTGTTCAGATGTCAATCCCCTGTTCACCTCTATATACCCCTTTATTCTTTCCCCCGCATCTGCTTCCGGCATTTCAACACGTTTTAACCTGGTGCGCTCCGGCGCCTTCAGTTCCTGTCTGAGTTTCTCACGCCACATCGCATCGCGTGACGATAATTCGATATTTTCAGTCATATTGCCTTCTCCGGACATTTCACTATTGTCTTTTAGTTTTTATCAAGGTACTGCTGAAACAGCACCTTTTCTTCCTCCCTGTATCCACCCAGGCGCATCAGCAATTCGTCAAAATCCACCTCGTGGGCATTGAATTCAGGACCATCCACGCAAACGAACTTGGTGTTTCCGGCTACAGATACCCTGCATGCCCCGCACATGCCGGTGCCGTCCACCATGGTCGCGTTCAGACTGGCCATGGTGGGTATGTTGTATTTTGCGGTAAGCAGACTGCAATATTTCATCATTATGGCAGGACCAATGGTGAGCGCCATATCGATCTTTTCCCGTAAGATCACTTCTTCCATGCCCTGGGTCACAATTCCTTTCATCCCATAACTGCCATCATCCGTCATGATGATCACTTCGTCTGAATGTGCCCGTATTTCAGGCTCAAGAATAACCAGTTCCTTTGATCGGGCTGCAAGCACAGTAATAATACGGTTTCCGGCTTCGTGCATTGCTTCCACTATTGGCAACAGGGGTGCCACCCCTACTCCGCCTCCGGCACAAAGCAGTGTCCCTGTTTTTTGGATGTGTGTTGGATGACCTAATGGTCCAACCACATCGGTTATTTCATCTCCCACTTCCAGGTTACAGATTTTATGGCTCGTAACGCCAACTTTCTGTATAATCAATGTAATGGTTCCCCTTACCGGGTCAGCCTTTGCAATGGTCAGTGGAATCCTTTCACCATTGCTTCCTATTTTCAGGATTACAAAATGACCCGCCTTCCTTTTTAGAGCAATCAACGGGGATTCAATTTCCAATTCAACTACGTTGGCGGAGAGATATCTTTTGGTAACGATTCGATTCATGCAAAATGGTGTAAAATAAGAATCGACAAAAATAATTATATTATAATATGTTAACTAATTGTTAAATTATTCCTGTAACAAGCTATAAATAGAAGATTTTTCCATCTTTTATTGGTTTACCAGCAGGGCTAACTTTGCTTTTCAAGTGTTATTCCTCAATCCGGATTCAATTAAAATACGTATGATGAAAAGCCATCCTAAAAAAATGTTAGTTGCCCTGTTGGTATTTATGGCGTTGTTTTTCGATTCCTGCAAGAAGGACGACGACAATTCCCCGTCAAAAGCAAAAAATCTCTATTTTACTGTATATGATGAAAATGCTGTAAGCAAAATTGATCTGACCAGAGCGCCAAACTCATTTACGGGCTTGTTTAACGGATCAGACGGTATTGTGACCCCGGAAGGAATCACAGTTACCGATGACGGATATCTTATTGTGACGGAAGAGACCACCAGCAGGATATTAAAGATGAAAAAGGACGGAAGCGGCAATGTCATTACACTCTACAAAGTCTCAGACGGGGTGAACATGCCCACGGCTATAACCTCAGACAACTCAAATGGGAATTTATACTGGTGCAATTCAGGCACGGGACAGATTTTCAGGGGTTCAATAGACGGGCTTTCCACACCGGTACCGCTATATGGAGACAGGGTTGTTATTGGGTATGCGTATGGCCTGGCCATTGACAAAAAAAACGACAAACTCTATATATCTGATTTTGATCAATATATCAAAGCCGGAAACCTTGACGGAACCGGAACTCCTGCTGTTGTTTGGGATAATAACAACTTTGCAGGGATGATCTCCCCTTCAAACATATTCCTCGATACCGACAAAGGCAAGATTTACTGGTGCGACGAAACTGGCGACCAGGTTGTAGAGGCCAATATGGATGGCACTGGTACACCACTTGTATTGTTTGACAATTCGGACGGGGTTGACCGGCCGGACGGGATTTTTGTAGATAAAGCAGCCAAACGTATTTACTGGACGGAAACAAGTACAAATGTTATTGCCTGGGGAAGTCTTGACGGAACAGGAAACCGTGAAGTGCTCATCTCTGATATTAAATCTTATTCAATTGTTTTGGAATAAAGGGAATTTACCTGATCCTTCCCTCTTTTCTGAGATGATCCTCTGATATTTTCCGAAACTGCCGGTATGAGAATTCGAATTTTTCAGCCAGTATGGGATCAGCTTTGTGTATCTTTTTAATGGGATTCCATTGTCGTATATCGTTGTAATCGGATACAATTCCTGCGGCACGGGCAGTATAAATAGCAGTTCCCAGTGCGGAGCTTTCTCCTGTTAAATGTTCTGCCAGAGGAACATTAAAAATCGAGGAAGCCAGTAGCCGGATAGGTTTAATATGAGACAATCCTCCACTCAGATGAATGCATTCGAAATTTCCGTCATTCAACAGGGACAGTTTTTCGGCAATATGCTTCAGATTGTACAAAATACAGGTCACCACGCTTTTCACCTGGTGAACCGGCTGGCAAGAAGATGACAATTCAATAAAACCAGACATGGGTTCAAGGAGTTGGATCGGGGCTCTTTCACCGAACATCCACGGAAGATAAATCAGGTTGTCCGCTTTGTCCGACATAAATTCCGGATCATTTAAACATTCCGGACCGAGGCCTAATGAAGATACAATCTTTTCCACCACGTTAAAGCAATTGTTGCTTGCCCCTCCTGAAATGTAGGTTGCCTCATCCAGGCAATACGAAAAAAGCACACCTTCCGTATCCGTCGTTTTCCCGGGTCCCGTAAACCTTACAGCCGCGCTGGTTCCCAATGTCAATGTGCATTCGGAAGGGTCGATATTCCCTGCACCCAGGTTTGCCGCCGCTCCGTCACTTAACCCGGGAACAATCAGGATATCTTTCAGGTGATCGAGAATACATGGAAAAGTCTCTAGCGAAGAAACAGGTTCAGCAAGCCGGGAAGGCTTAATACCGCACCAATCTGTTGCAGGAACATACCATTTTCTGTTACGCGAATCAAACATGCCGGTAGCGGACGCAGTTGAATAATCGATTATCAGTTTACCCGTAAATTTATAAAGCAGGTATTCCTTAATGCCAATGAACCATTCCGCATTTTTGAAGGATTCCGGGTCGGAAACCCTCATTTGCCTTAGTTTTGTTAAAGGCGACATGGGATGAACAGGTGCCCCGGTATGGGAATATATATCGTTTCCGGTGACCGTATTTTTAAGAAGGCTTGCGGCTGGGGCACTCCGGTTATCATTCCAGAGTTGCAGGTTTCCGAGAGGCACGACCTGTTTATCCACAGGCATGATGCTGTGCATAAAAGTACAAAACCCGATTGCGTGTGGATTGGATCCCATAGAACCAACCAGTTCAGTTATGCAGGAAAGCGCACTCCTGAAAATTAACTCTGCATCATGTTCCATCCACCCTTGCTCAGAAGGAAGTACTTCCAACTGCCTCTTTTCCGAACGTATCAATTCACCCCTAAATGAAAATGCCAGGGCTTTTATCCCTGATGTTCCGGCATCTACGCCGATAATATAATCGTTGCTGGACATATTTTAACTGAGATATAGTTGCTCATATCAAAGATAATTATTCATGGACAACTATTACGGGCATGATCTTTTTCACATTGGCAAAAAATTATTAATTATATCTTTAGTCCTGATTAATTAACCATACATCTCATCCCGATGAAAAATCTTCTATTCGCATTCATCATCCTGGCAATTGCCGGTTCCTGCATGGATAACCGCACCCCGCAACATGTTGCAGATGAGGGCAATTTCTCAAATACGCTATCACCGGAAGAAGTGAGTGGTGCACGGATAACCCCTGAAATGCTTTGGAAATTCGGAAGATTGGGTGAAATACAACCGTCTCCTGACGGGAAGACGATATTATATACGGTAACCCGGTTTGATTATCAAACAAATACGCGCCATACCTGGATATTTTCAATACCCTCTGCCGGGGGAAATCCTGTTAATCTTACCGAAGGAAGTCCTTCATGTGCCAATCCGCGCTGGATAAATAATAAAAATATTGCTTACCTGAGTGAGTCCGATGGCAGCATGCAACTATGGAAGATGGATGCCGATGGCAGCAACAAGACAGTAGTTTCAAAGATAGACGGGGGAATAAATGGTTTTGAATTCGCAGCTTCCGGTGACAGGCTTTTTTATCTCCAGGATGTGAAACTTGACTCCACAACCCAGGACATATATCCCGACCTTCCACTGGCAAAGGGTATGATAATAAAGGATCTGATGTACCGTCACTGGGATTCATGGCATGATTATGCCTACAGCCATATTTTCGTTACTTCATTCGACAAGAACAAAATCGAAACGGGTACGGATATCCTTCCGGGTGAACCGTTTGACACCCCCCTGTCGCCTTATTTTGACGCGGCAGAAATTGCCTGGAGTCCCGACGGGTCCAAACTAGCCTATACATGCAAGAAATTAAAAGGAACGGAGTACGCGACAAGTACGAATTCTGACATATATGTCTTCGATGTAAATGAAAATACAACAACGAACATAACGAATGGCATGATGGGGTATGACAAATCTCCCGTTTTCTCACCCGATGGCAAAAAGCTGGCCTTTAAAAGCCAGGAAACACCCGGGTATGAATCCGACCAGGAAGAATTGTTCATTTATGATTTTGAAACGCAAAGCCGGAAAAATCTGACCGCCGCGTTTGATTTCAATGCATTCGGGTATGTTTGGAATGCTGACGGAACCAGGATCAACTTTATCACAATCATCCACGGAACTTACCAGGTGTACGAATGCAATACGGCCGATGGATCCGTGCGCCCGGTAACTTCGGGTCAACATGATTACAATGTTATTTACAGGTGCGGCGATAAACTTGTCGGAACGAAGAATTCAATGTCAATGGCCGCCGAGATTTTCAGCATCGACCCGGTTTCGGGACAGGAAACGCAACTCACTTTCATCAATAAAAACATTTATGATGCAGTAAAACTGGGTGAAGTAAAGGAAAGATGGGTAAAGACGACCGACAAAAAAGACATGCTTGTATGGGTTGTATATCCCCCTGATTTTGACAGCACTAAAAAATATCCGGCCTTGCTGTTTTGTGAAGGAGGACCGCAAAATGCAGTTTCCCAGTTCTTTTCATACCGATGGAATTTTCAGATGATGGCAGCAAAAGGATATATTGTTATCGCCCCGAATCGCAGGGGACTACCGGGCTTTGGAAAGGAATGGAATGATCAGATCACGGGCGACTATGGCGGGCAGAACATCAAGGATTATTTAAGTTCTGTGGATGACATGAAAAAGGAGCCCTATGTAGACGGTGACCGCATAGGCGCTGTAGGTGCCAGTTATGGGGGTTATTCGGTTATGTACCTTGCCGGATGCCATGAAAAGCGATTCAAGGCATTCATTGCACATTGCGGCAACTTCAATCTCGAAAGCCAATCGGCGGCTACTGAAGAGACGTTTTTTCCGAATCATGACCTGGAGGGTAATTTCTGGGATAAACCCAAACCGAAAAGTTTTACACAGTTTTCCCCCCATCTTTATGTAGATAAGTGGGATACGCCCATTATGTTTATTACGGGAGCCAATGACCTGCGGATCCCGTATACGGAAAGCCTCCAGGCCTTCAACGCGGCCCAGCTGCGTGGAATTCCCTCAAGGCTCCTTTTCTTTCCTGATGAAAGCCATTGGGTGTTGAAACCCCAGAACAGCATTCTCTGGCAGCGAGAATTTTTCGCCTGGCTGGACACTTATCTGAAGTGACGAGGGACGAGGGACGAGGGACAAGGGACAAGCAGGTTGTAGAGACAAGGCATTGCCTCGTCTGTACGATTTCCAACACATTGCAGGAATACAGTCGTACAGTCAACACAATCTGCAATATAATTTTAAATGTTTTTCAATAAATTTATTCCCTATGAAAAATATATCCGGATTGCTCACGGCATTTTTGTTGGTTGCTGCCTCCGCCCTTATGGCACAGCCGTCAGGAAGTTCAAACCCCGCGGATCAGGTCATGCCGGTTATAAAATGCCCGGATTTTGTCCTGACAGGCGATGGAAGCGACCCCGCCTGGAATTCAGCGCGGTGGACTATCCTGAACCCCCAGCAACCGGATTCCCGGTATACAACGAAGTTCAGGATCATGTATTCCAACTCAGGCATTTATTGCTTATACCAGTGCAATGACAGTGCCATTATATCCACCCTGAAAGGAGATTTCCTGGATCTTTGGAAGGAGGATGTGGTTGAGGCATTTTTCTGGACAGATGAGCGCATACCGGTATACTTTGAGTATGAATTATCACCGCAGAATTATGAATTGCCGATCATGGTGCCAAATAATGACGGTAATTTTTATGGCTGGAGGCCCTGGCATTATGAGGGAAACCGGCTTACTCGCCATGCTGTTTCAATTTATAACAACGCCAACGGTCGGGGCAAATCATGGACTGCCGAGTTTTTTATCCCCTATACGCTATTAAAACCTATTATCGATAGTACTCCTGTAAAAGGCACCCGCTGGCGTGCCAATTTCTACCGGATAGATTATGACCATGGCCAGAGGGAATGGTCCTGGCAGCCGGTTCCTGACACATTCCATGCCTACAGGCTTTTTGGTTCCCTGGAGTTTAAATAGAAATTTTAGTATTTATTTCCCGCAGATTATTATGTGTTGGCGTGTCTTCTGTTCTCGCAGATTTTCGGTAGAGTAGAACGGAAGGCAGAGAAAGTCTGCCCCCGTCCCCTCATCAAACCGTACGTGCGGTTTTCCCGCATACGGCTTTCCTATAAATTCATCTAAGCGATAACAAGCGAGCTGTCTGGAAAT
>JBGSSA010000170.1:0-6878 GCA_041737295.1 Bacteroidales bacterium
TAAAACATCGGTTCGATATTTGTGGACTTTATAATAAACTGGAATTTAAATACTAATAATAATTGTTAATTTATCTATCATGAAAAAACTACTTGTATTGATGTTCATTTTGGCAGGAACCCTGGCCACTTATGCACAAAAAGATGACGGAAACGGCGACCCCAATGAGATCAGAACCTTCCTCGGACAAAATAATGCCGTGGGTGGATATGGCGCCCTCACCATGCAATATAGCCAGATCAACAATCGCGATGCCTTCGTATTCGGGGCAAGAGGTGGCATTTTGATGGGGCACACGGTAGCCATGGGTCTTTCGATCAACGGTTTTTTTAACGACAAGTACTATAATCAGATTACCAGTAATAATACGCACCTGGCTGGCGGATACGGCGGTTTTTTCTTTGAACCTATCCTGTTTCCGAAGTATCCGGTTCATGTTGCTTTCCCTATACTTATTGGTGGTGGTGGAGTCGGCGTCATAAATAATGATGACAGTTCATGGGACAATCATTTCAATTCCGAAGCCTCAGATGCTTTTATGGTAATTGAACCGGGCATTGAGGTGGAAATGAATATTACCCGTTTTTTCAGGTTTTGTATCGGTGCGCATTACAGGTACACAACGGATGTGCAAATCGATAACCCCGACTATAATGTAGATCCTGATATTCTAAGAGGATTCATGGGCGGAGTAACATTTAAGTTTGGCAGGTTTTAATAAGATACCCTATATTTGCAGGGGATTTGAAAGTTACCTTACGTAATTTCTATCCCCTGTAAATCATGAAAAAACTGTGCATAATACTGTTTGCGGTCATGATATCAATGACCGCAGTAAGTCAGAATCGTTTTACCCTTAGCGGTTATGTAACAGATGATCAAGGTGAAGCATTAACCGGTGTGTATGTGATTGTTCCCAACACGAACTATGGAACAATCACAAATGTTTATGGTTTTTATTCGCTGACTCTTCCCGAAGGAAATTATATACTCCGGTATTCCTATATCGGTTTCGAATCAAATGAGCAACAGGTCAGCCTGAATGTCAATACAAAACTTGCCATCAGCCTGAAACCTGAAGCTGAAGCCATCGATGCTGTTACAATTACAGCCCGGCGGAAAGATGAGAATGTAAAGAATGTTGCCATGAGCAATGTGCAACTTCCCGCCAAGGTCATCAAAAAGATCCCCAATCTCATGGGCGAGGTGGATATTATAAAATCCATCCAGTTGCTTCCCGGGGTACAGTCGAGTGTGGAAGGCTCCAACGGGTTTTATGTACGTGGCGGAAATGCCGATCAGAACCTCATCCTTCTGGATGGTGCCACTGTCTATAATCCCTCCCACTTATTCGGATTCTTTTCTGTTTTCAACGGTGATGCTGTTAAAAACGTGGAATTATTCAAGGGAGGCATTCCGGCAGAATATGGCGGCAGACTGTCATCCGTTCTTGATGTGAGGATGAATGAAGGCAATACTCAAAAAATCAAGGGTAGCGCAGGCATTGGGTTGATCTCCAGCAGGCTCACTATTGAAGGTCCCATTATTAAGGATAAAATGTCCTTCCTTCTTACTGCCAGGCGCACTTACATGGAAGTACTCCGCCCATTCATTACAGATACCACAGCTAAGAAAAGCAATCTCTATTTCTTTGACCTGAACGCGAAAATAAACTACCAGGTCAACCAGAACAACAGGATTTTTCTTTCAGGTTATTTTGGAAGGGACATTAATGATTTTGGGGATATGTTCAGCATGAATTATGGAAATGCCACCGGAACGATCCGCTGGAACCATATCTATAAGGATAAGCTGTTTTCCAATCTGACCCTGATTTTCAGCAATTTTAACTACAACCTGGGGGTACCGGATGGAAGCATGGCCTTTAAATGGATATCGAATATCATCGATTATGGATTGCATAATGACTATACATATTATGTGAATCCCTCCAATACGATCAAATTTGGTGTGCAGCTGACCTATCATACAATCCGGCCCGGAAAAACGGAGACCGGTTCTGAAAGCTATGTTTTACCAGTGAATTTCCCCGAAAACCATGCATTGGAATCAGCAGTTTTCCTGAGCAATGAGCAGAAACTGGGATCAAGGATTACCGTACTGTATGGGTTGCGGTTATCCGCATTCCAGAATATGGGAAAAACCACGTTGTACCATTATAATGAAAGTCACCAGGTGAACGATTCTACGGAATATGGAGCCGGGGATATCTTTAACACGTTTTCATCCCTCGAACCCCGGTTTAATTTCAGATATAGTTTCAACGAAAAGAATTCTGTGAAATTCAGTTACAATCGCACGGCCCAATATCTGCAACTTGCTTCCAATTCAACCGCCACTTTCCCGCTCGATATGTGGTTCATGAGCAATCCCAATATTAAGCCACAACGGGCTGATCAGCTGGCAGTCGGGTATTTTCGGAATTTTCTTGACAATGGACTCGAATTTTCGTTTGAAACATTTTACAAGAAACTCTATAACGCTGTGGATTTCAAGGACCATGCAGTACTTGTCCCGCAGCAATATCTCGAAGGGGAACTGCGTATTGGTTCAGCCTATTCCTATGGTTTCGAATTTTTGCTCAGGAGACAAACAGGAAAACTCACGGGCTGGCTTAGTTACTCCTATATCCGCACATTCAGAACCATACCGGCCATTAACAACGGGAACGAATTTCCGCCCCCCTATGACAAACCCCATAATGTATCCGTTGTATTGAATTATGAGATCAGCAAAAAATTTGATGCAGGGCTTAACTGGGTCTATTCCACGGCTATTCCGGTGACTGTGCCCACACAGGGTTCATACTACGGAAATACCTGGGTTCCCTCCTACTCTACCCGAGGAGGAACGCGGATCCCGGGTACTGCTTATCATCGCCTTGATCTGTCGGTGAATCATTACTTCAAGACCTTTAAAAAAGAAAGCAGTCTCAATCTGTCGATTTATAATGCATACAACCGTCATAACGCATTTGCCATTTATTTCAGGCAACAGAAACCGGATGCAGACAACCCGTCAGCAGTCAATAAGGTAGAAGTGGTTAAGCTTTATCTTTTCCCGATCATTCCGGCAATTACCTATAATATAAGCTTTTAGAAGCTATGAAAAGCAACATTATATCCAAATTAAAGCAATTTCCGGCATGGATGAAAATGTGTGCCCCGGTTGTTGCGTTGTTCATGCTGGTTTCCTGCGAAGAAATCATGGATGCAGATTTCACAGGGGATGCAGCAAAAAACCTGGTTGTGGATGGTTCTATTACAACAGATACCACAGTACACCAGGTTATTCTCTCGTATTCAGGAGACTATTTTGAAATTTCGGAACAGGAGATGGCGAAAGGCGCCATCGCGTATATTACCGATGGAACGGATATCATTCCTCTCAGGGAATTGAAAGATGGATTTTATACTACCGAGGGCAACGTCTTCGGAAAGATTGGTAAAAAATACACTCTTCATGTAACGCTTCCGGACGGCCGTGAATTTACTGCTTCCGATTCGCTTGAAGCCTGTGCGGATATCGATTCAATCCGCCAATCGCCGAATTATAATTCGTTTAATTCGGGATACGGGTATGATGTATTGTTTTACGGACATGAACCTCAGCCTTCCGGGAATCATTATATGTATCAGTTGAGAATTAACAATGAACTATACACGGATACGATCACTGAGGTAAATTTCGCTTCCGATGAATTTGTTAATGGCAGTTTTGTACGGGACTACCAGGTATTCCGGATACGGGAAATCGATCTGAAAAGCCTGACTTCGTCTGTTACCCTTGAAATGTATTCCACCAGCAAGGCATATTATGAATTTCTGTCTGCCCTGATGATTGAAACAATCTGGCGCGGAAGTCCCTGGGATGGCCCCCCTGCCAACATACCCGGAAACGTAAGCGACGGGGGGGCGGGATTTTTCCGGGCTTCCGCTGTAAAGCGATCAACCCGGACATTCCTCCAGCTCGAGCGGGCGAACTAGTGACGAGTGACGAGTGACGAGTGACAAGGAAGTTTTGCAGTTTTGCAGTTTTGCGGTTTTGCGTTCTGCGATTCTGCGGTTCTCCGGTTCTCCGGTTCTCCGGTTTTGATATCCCGTAGGGATATTCTATCGGTAGAAAATGCAGTCCTGCAGTCATGCAGTCAGCTGCATCAGCACAATCAACAAATCATCAAATCATCAAATCTCCCGCTGCGTCAGCCCAATCAGCAAATCAACAGATCATCAAATCAACAAATTATCCCAGATAGTCCCTTAACGAATCCACATAATTAACAAACGCCTCCCTGCCCCTGGGAGTGATGCTGCATGTGGTCAACGGGTAGTTGTTGCGAAACGACTTTCGTATCGCAATATATCCTGCTTCTTCAAGCTTCTTCAGCTGAACGCTGATATTGCCTTTTGTGGCTCCGGTTTTCTCTGCCAGATATGTGAATTCTGCAGATTTTACTCCCATCAGTAATGAAATAATGGAAAGCCGCAGCTGAGAATGCAATATCGGATCAAGTTCACGAAAAACACTCATATCATTTCCTTTTTGGCTTCGATTCGAAGCATATGACCAGGAATGATATAAGATACAATTACAGTAGCCGTCATAAGCAGAAGCTGTACGTTATAGGGTTGAAAATATGAAACCAGTGCCGCAATCCATGAAATTATGCCCCCAATAATGAGCGGCCGGTAACTGATCACTCCCCCTGAAATGAATATTCCCAACCCATACATAACCATGGTGAATGGTAAAATAAGACTGTGATTGTCCAATTGGGTGGTAAAGAACATAATGATCAGCAGACTGACCAGCCATCCTCCCCAGAGATAACCCATAATATTACCGATAAACGACTTATGGGTACTTGTTTTTTGCCTGCGAAAAGTCAAAACGCCCGACAATACCATTCCCAAACCCATTAAAACCGGCCATACAATATAATGGCGCTCGTACTGCACTATTCTCATCAGTAAAAATTCCAATATGCAGGCAAGCCCAACCAGGTAGCCCCATACAAGATAGAAAAGATAGTTTTCACCCATCGTGTTTTTCGTGGATGTGATCATTGCATAAATGGTCTTCAGCCCGTCTTCGTGGCTGAATTCCAATCTTTCATTTTTTGTTTCCATAGGATTGATTTTTAATTACATTCGTTAAAGACAGGTTGGAAACCTGTCAGTATATTAAAATTTTCAATAAGATCATAAACTACTCACAAATATATACTGGTTTATTTTATAAACCTAATTTTTTTAAATAATTTTTTGTTGGTTCAATTTTTATCCATGAACCGGGTTTTTCTCCTAATTTTATATTTAAATCAATATTCCATGTCTCGAAAATGCCTAAAGGCTTTTTTTTCGGGGATATATATAATTCCGTCATTAGCCGGCTTCCTGCTGCCTTGCCCGGTAATTGCCGATGACCCTCCTTTTGCCGGCGAAACCAGGATTTACAGCACAAATCATATAAAATCAGCGAAACCTAAAATAGACGGAATATTGGATGATGCCTGCTGGCTCGAGGGGGAGTGGGCAGGGAATTACAGGCAGAACATGCCGGAAGAGGGCGCTCCTCCGTCCCAAAAAACGGAGTTCAAGATACTGTATGATGATGAAAACATATATGTAGCCATTCTGGCCTATGACAACGAGCCCGATAAAATCGACAGGCAAATGACCCGGCGGGATGAGCGTTTAGGGGATATTGTGGGTATAAATTTCGACAGCTATTTTGATCACCGTACAGGATTCGAATTTAATCTTACAGCAGCAGGGTGTAAAATTGACCTTATCATGACTAACGATGGTTTTGACACCAATTGGAATCCGGTATGGGATGGCAAGGTGGGACAAATGGATTCAGGCTGGATTGCCGAGATGGAAATACCCCTGAGCCAGTTACGATACGGAAAGCAGGAACCGCAGGTATGGGGCCTCCATGCATGGAGATGGATCAACCGCAACAGGGAATCGGACCACTGGAACCTGATTCCGCGCGGAAATGCAGGCTTGCTGTTTTATTTCGGTGAATTACACGGGCTGAATGATCTTCCGTTGATTCGTCGCATGGAATTTATGCCGTATACACTGGCTAAAATCGAAAGCTACCAGAAGACAGAGGGGGATCCCTATAATGACGGTTTTGACCCGGCGGTGGCGATCGGTTTGGATGGAAAATTCGGCCTGGGCAGCAATTTTACCCTCGATTACACGATCAATCCCGATTTTGGCCAGGTTGAGGCCGACCCTTCTGATCTGAACCTGACCGCCTTTGAAACGTATTATGAAGAAAAAAGGCCGTTCTTTATTGAAGGCCGGAATATTTTCGACTTCAGTTTCGATGATAACCAGTTATTTTACAGCAGGAGGATCGGTCATATACCCAAGTACCGATATGAACCTGACAGTACGGAATATGCTAATCAGCCCGAATATACATCCATTCTCGGTGCGTTGAAATTAACCGGGAAAACAAGCAAGGGGCTGTCAGTGGGCATCATGGAAAGCCTTACCTCCCGTGAATATATTGAGATCACGTCACCTGAAGGCGAACGCACCATGGTTGCAGAACCGCTTACAAATTATTTTGTGGGGCGGGTTCAGAAAGATATTAATAAGAGCAATACAATGGTAGGCGGTATGTTCACATCTACCCTGCGTGATATTGATCACAATTACCTCGATTATATTAATAAATCCTCCATGTCAGGCGGAGTGGATTTCAGACATTACCTTTTCAACAAATCTTTTTATATTGATTTCAAGGCTCTCGTCAGCCAGGCCCGGGGATCAACCTCAGCGATTACCTCGCTGCAGAAGGAGTCGTCGCGGTATTATCAGCGACCCGATGCGCCC
>JBGSSA010000197.1:0-28580 GCA_041737295.1 Bacteroidales bacterium
TATATTATACTATTGTCAGAATTAATAACACTGCAGGTTGTAATAAGTTGGATCAACATACCCTGACATCCCACAAATTTGCTTTGTCAATTGTCCTATAATTAATATTATGTTAAATAGAATAAAATAATAAAAAAGGGAAGATCATCAGGTCTTCCCTTTTTGAATATTACAGTGCCTTTAATTGCTCAACAACTTTATTATACTGATCATCCATTTTTAACCTGTAGAAAATAGTCTTTAAGGTTTCAAGGGATGGTTTATCCGTGGAATCAATTTCATGAGCTTTTTCCATATACGGAATTGCCTGTTTCAATACTTCGTCGCCTTCCTTGCGTGCTTTCTCGTAGGCTACATTGTCGGTAATTTTTGATGCGTCCTCATAAATTTTTACAGCCTTGTTAAAATACAGGACACCCAGGTTATAGGTAGCATCGAAATATTCCGGATTGATTTCCAGGCAGCTTTTGTAAGAACGCTCTGCGTCTTCAAATCTTCCCATTTTATCATACAGCGTGGCTTCCGCGAATGTATAGGAAACGTTCTGAGGATCGCCTGCTTTTGCAACGCCCAATAGTTTCAGTGCTTCATCGGCCTGGTCCGAGGTCAGGTAATAGTTGATCATTTCAATCAGAATTGATTGATTTTCAGGATATTTATTGAATCCTTCCTTAATTGCCGCAACCCCCTTTGCTGTATCACCGCTTCCAAAATAGGATTGTTTGCGGAATACATACAGGAACGGATCTTCAAATTTGTTCGCAACAGCTTCTTCAAACATCCTGTTGGCTTCTGCATAGTTGCTATCCTCCATCGCTGCACGGCCGCCATAATAGTAGTAGATCGTATCGACAACATTTTTCATCTGGGGCAACTTATTCAGATCAAGGATCTTAACAAAGCTGGCGTGCGCACCTTTAAAATTCTTTTTGTCGTATTGAACAACTGCTTCAGTTTCCAGTGCAGCCTTCAGGGTTATAATAGCCTCCTTGATGTCCTTGTCTGCTTTGCCATCGGTATTCAGCTTGTTCGCTTCATCCAGTGCCTTGATGGCTTCTGTCAGCGGATCAGGATGAATTGGTTTGGTGTCCACCCATCCGTCGAGTACACCATTCCGGAATTTCATTGTAACCCGGTCATAAATGTAAGTCTCAATTTTGTCTGCGCCTTCCTGGCTGGTTTGAATTTCCAACGGTTCCTTGTAAAAAAGCTTAACGCTGACAGGATCCATACCCTTGCGCAGAAGGTCGTTATTCACATTATAAATGTTGATCATGAGTTCTGCACGTGAGATCCAGGTTTTCACCTTAATATTCTTCTTTGGATCCTGAATATCTGCTTCGCTCGCTTTTAATTTTTTCTCCAGACCCGGATAGTTCAAAGCCTGGGTAGCCCCTTCCTGCGCTTTAAGACACATGGGGGCCATAATGAAAAATGCCATAAGAAACCAACTAATTCGCTTCATTTTATTCGTTTTTAAATGTTACTTCAACTAAACTGTATTGGTAGATATCAAAAATTCTGCCAAATATAAATTCTATTTGCTTATTGTCCAAAAATTCACAATATATTAAGCATTAAATTTATTCTGTTGCTTCCGGAGTTTCAGTTTCTTCCATAGTCTCTTCCGGTGTACCAACCACATCAGTGACAGAGGCAATCGAGTCTCCTGACCGGATATTGATAAGCCGCACACCCTGTGTGGCTCTCCCCATCAATCTGAGATTGGAGACTGCAAGCCTGATTGTCATACCCGATTTATTGATAATCATGATATCATCCTTGTCCGTTATAGCCTTTATCGCAATAAGCGGCCCTGTTTTTTCAGTTATATTAATGGTTTTCACCCCTTTCCCACCCCGGTTTGTAATCCGGTAATCTTCAAGTTCCGTTCGCTTCCCATATCCGTTTTCCGATACAACAAGTATCGATTTTGTCGGATCATCCAGGCATACCATACCGACTACCTCATCTGAGGGTGAGGAATAACGTATACCCGTTACACCGGAGGCAGTCCTGCCCATCGGCCGTACAGTCTTTTCGTTAAACCTGAGTGCCTTTCCTGATCTCACCGCCAGCAGGATTTCATTGCTGCCATTTGTTAACTGGGCCTCAAGCAGGCTGTCGCCTTCGCGTATATTAATGGCGTTGATTCCATTAACCCGTGGTCGGGAATATGCTTCGAGGGAGGTTTTCTTAATGATCCCTTTCCGGGTGCATAGGACAATAAAATTATTCATAATATAATCCGGGTCCGTCAGGCTTCGCAAATTGATAAATGCCCTCACCTTGTCACCCTGTTCTATGCTGATCAGGTTCTGTATTGCACGGCCCTTGGATATTTTTGTCCCTTCCGGGATATCATACACCTTCATCCAGAAACAACGTCCCTTTTCCGTAAAGAAAAGCATTGTGTTATGCATGGTGGCATTATAGAGATGTTCCAGGAAATCCTCATCCCTTGTCTCGCTACCCTTGGAACCCTTTCCTCCGCGGTTCTGCGTTCTGAATTCCGTCAGGGGTGTCCTCTTGATATACCCTAACCGTGAAATGGTTATGACCATTTCATCATCGGCATAAAAATCTTCAGGATTGAATTCACCGGCATCGGGCACTATGCTGGTGCGCCGTTCGTCTCCATATTTTTCAATCAGATCGGTCAGTTCATCTTTGATCACCTGCATTCGAAGACCTTCGTCAGCAAGCAGGCTTTTAAGATAGGCGATCAGTTTCTGCAATTCTTCGTATTCCAGTCGGATTTTCTCTCTTTCCAATCCCGTCAGTCTCTGCAGTCTCATTTCGAGAATGGCTTTGGCCTGGGCTTCGGAAAAATTAAATGCAGACATCAGGCTGTCCTTTGCCTCGTCAGGGTTTTTTGATGCCCTGATCAGACTGATCACCTCGTCAAGATGATCGAGCGCGATCATTAGTCCTTCCAGGATATGGGCCTTCTTTTCAGATTCATCCAGATCAAACTGTGTACGCCGTACAACAACCTCATGCCTGTGTTCGACGAAATACCGGATGCTCTGAACAAGTGATAAGAGTCGTGGCCGGCCGTGTACAAGTGCAATATTATTTACATTAAATGAGGTTTGTAGCTGCGTTTGTTTAAAGAGATTATTTAACACAACATTGGATTGTGCTTCTCTTTTGCAGATTATAACCACACGAACACCATTCCTGTCGGATTCATCATTTATATAAGAAATGCCCTCGAGTTTCTTTTCATTGATCAGTTCGGCAATTTTCTTGATCATTTCTGCCTTATTGACCTGGTAAGGAATTTCGTTAATAACAATTACTTCCCTGCCGCTTGAGGTGATCTCAATTTCGGTCTTGGCACGCATCACAATGCGGCCCCTGCCCGTTTCAAATGCTTCTTTTATTCCCTGGTGGCCATAAATAATACCCCCGGTTGGAAAATCAGGGCCCTTTATATGGACCATCAGTTCCTCGGTGGTGATTTCCTTGTTATCTATGAATGCTATAATGGCACGGCAAACTTCCGTAAGATTGTGCGGGGGCATATTTGTAGCCATTCCCACTGCAATACCCGATGCGCCGTTAATTAGCAAGTTGGGTATGCGTGAGGGCAATACGGTAGGTTCCTGCAGCGTATCGTCAAAATTAAGCTGGAAGTCAACCGTGTTTTTATCAATATCCGCGAGCATTTCTTCCGCGATCTTGCGCAACCTTGCTTCTGTATACCGCATAGCGGCAGGATTATCGCCATCCATAGATCCAAAATTACCCTGGCCTTCCACCAACGGGTAACGCAACGACCATTCCTGTGCCATTCTGACCATGGCATCATATACAGATGTATCTCCGTGGGGATGATACTTTCCAAGCACTTCCCCGACTATACGGGCTGATTTTTTGTAAGGCCTGTTTGACATAACGCCCAGATCCTGCATACCAAACAGGACCCGCCGGTGAACGGGTTTCAACCCGTCGCGAACATCCGGTAAGGCACGTGAAACAATCACCGACATCGAATAATCGATGTACGCTGATTTCATTTCTTCTTCAATATTAATCGGTATGATCTTTTCTCCTTCAGCCATTGTAAAAATATTCGGTAAATGGTTAATTATAATGTCGCCTGATCAGCCGGTACAAACCCCTATCCCGGGCCACGGGATGTAAAGTGCCCTGAATTAACACGTTGGCTTAACAAAACGACATTTACTTTTCAACAAAATATCTAAGCAGCTAAGGTAAATATTTCTCCATGTTTTATCGTTTTTTTGCATTGTTTATATTAACAAAACCTGTTAAAAAAACGTTTCTAATAAATTCGTATATTTGCATAACGAACTAATCCCCTTGCGGGGAAAAACGAATTTAATTTTTTTATGGACGCCAAGTTTTCGCAACGTATAAAAGATGTTTTGTCCTATAGCAAAGAAGAGGCAATCAGGCTGGGAAATAATGAAATTGCGCCGGAACACTTGCTGCTTGGAATATTGCGTGAGGGTGAAGGGGTTGCCATAGATATTCTGGTATCCCTGGGTGTGAATTTATACCAGTTGAAAAAAGATATTGAATCTGTAATTGCCCCTGCTGTCGGTCCTGTAAAAGTAACCGATATGGATAACGTCCCCCTTCTGAAAACCTCGGAAAGGATATTAAAGCTGGTATATCTGGAAGCCAAATCGATGAAAAAAAGTACAATTGATACCGGACATTTGCTGCTCGCAATGATCAAGGATGAAAATTCCGCGGTTTCAAGGGTTCTGTTTGATCATTCCATTGATTATGAAAAAGCCAGGCGGGAATTGCTGAACGAACATATGGGGGATTCCGAGGACAATGAACCCCGTGCCGATTATCCTCATGAAGACGATGAGCCTATGGGCTCCTTCGGTTCCCAGGGAGGCAAAGGCAGTAACCCGGAACCGGGTTCGAAGACCAATTCAGATACGCCTGTCCTTGATAATTTTGGAGTAGACCTCACAAAAGCGGCAGAAGAAGACAGGCTTGACCCGATAGTCGGCCGTGAGAAAGAAATTGAACGGCTTGCCCAGATCCTGAGCCGCCGGAAGAAAAATAATCCCATCCTGATCGGAGAACCCGGGGTTGGTAAGTCTGCCATCGTGGAAGGGCTTGCCCTGCGGATCATCCAGAAGAAAGTTTCACGGGTGCTTTTCGGCAAGCGGGTTGTTACGCTCGATCTGGCTGCTATTGTAGCCGGGACAAAATATCGCGGCCAGTTTGAGGAACGTATGAAAGCAATCCTGAATGAGCTTTCAAAAACGTCCAGTATCGTGCTCTTCATCGATGAGATCCACACTATCGTGGGTGCCGGCGGAGCCACGGGATCACTTGATGCCGCCAACATGCTGAAACCGGCCCTGGCACGCGGTGATATCCAGTGTATCGGTGCCACCACGCTCGATGAATACAGGCAGCATATTGAAAAAGACGGTGCCCTGGAACGCCGTTTCCAGAAGGTAATGGTGGAACCGACCTCACCCGAAGAGACCCAGGAGATCCTTAATAATATTAAGGAACGGTATGAGGACCACCATAATGTGATTTATACCCCCGAAGCCATTGAGGCCTGTGTTAAGTTAACAACAAGGTATATATCGGACAGGCACCTTCCTGACAAGGCCATTGACGCCCTGGATGAGTCAGGTTCAAGGGTTCACATATCCAATATCCACGTTCCGGAAAAAATCATCGAACTGGAAAAGAAGATCGAAGAAACCAAGAAGGAAAAAATAAAAGCCGTTAAAAATCAGAATTTCGAAAAAGCTGCAAGCTTCAGGGATAAGGAAAAAGAACTCCTTGAATTGCTTGAAGAAGAGAAACTGAGATGGGAAAAGGAACTTACCCGCAACCGCCAGGTAGTGGATGCTGAAAAAGTAGCGGAAGTTGTCGCCATGATGACCGGTGTTCCGGTTCAGCGTATTGCGCTTGAAGAAGGAGTGCGGTTGCTTAAGATGGGCGATGAACTTAGGGGCAGTGTAATCGGACAGGATGAGGCCATTGAAAAGGTGGTTAAATCCATCCAGAGAAACAGGGCCGGTTTAAAAGACCCGAATAAGCCGATCGGCACGTTCATTTTTCTCGGACCCACGGGTGTGGGTAAGACCCAACTTGCCAAGGTGCTGGCACAATACCTTTTCGATTCCCCGAATAACCTGATCAGGATAGACATGAGCGAATACATGGAGAAGTTTTCCGTATCGCGACTTGTCGGAGCGCCTCCTGGTTACATCGGCTATGAAGAAGGCGGACAGCTGACGGAAAAAGTGAGACGCCGCCCGTATAGTGTCGTTCTGCTCGATGAGATTGAAAAAGCCCACCCGGATGTATACAATATCCTGTTGCAGGTGCTCGATGAAGGTCAGCTGACTGACAGTCTCGGACGCCGGGTGGATTTCCGGAATACCATCGTGATCATGACCTCTAATATCGGTACGCGGCAGTTGAAGGATTTTGGCCAGGGTGTGGGTTTTACAACCAAGACGAAGCAGGAAACATCAAACGAGTACACCCGCAGTGTCATTCAAAATGCCCTGAAAAAGGCGTTTTCCCCTGAATTTCTAAACCGTATTGATGATGTGGTCATTTTCAATACCCTTACACGTGAAGATATCCATAAGATTATCGATATCGAGTTGAAGGGATTGTATGCCCGGATCATTGCCATGGGATTCAATCTGCGCTTGTCGGATGCCGCGAAGGACTACATTGCTGAAAAGGGTTATGATATACAATTCGGGGCACGTCCGCTAAAAAGGGCAATTCAAAAATACCTCGAAGACCCGATGGCAGAAGTCATAATCCGCTCAAATATGAAAGCGGGTGATACAATTGCCATCACTTTCAATAAGAAAAAGGAAACAGTGGATATGAAGGTCATTCGTACGGATGATGCTTCATCGGCCGAAGCCATTGTCGACGAATCTGAAGAAATGGAATAAGCTGGCAACAGCTTATTCCACTTCTCCATACAGGTCGAATTCCTCGGCCCCCGTAATCTTAATATTGTAGAATTGTCCGGTTTGCAGCTTTTTACCCGAGGCCGGTACCAGGATCTCATTGTCTACTTCAGGAGAATCAGCCTCAGATCTTCCGATATAATACTCCCCTTCCTTTCTATCAATTAAGACTTTAATTGATCTATTTATTTTATTCAAATTCAATTGGTTAGATATTCCCTGCTGCAATTCCATCAATTCAGCTGCCCTGGATTTTTTCACATCTGACGGAATGGAATCCTCATAGTTTTCAGCGGCCCAGGTATCTTCTTCTTCGGAATAAGCAAATACGCCAAGCCTGTCGAATTTCACTTCCCTCACAAACCGCCTGAGTTCATCGAATTCTTCCTCTCCTTCCCCCGGATGCCCGGTCATCAGGGTCGTTCTCAACGTAATCCCGGGAATTTCCCCGCGGATAAAATCGATCAGTTCATAATTCTGCCTGCTGTCATGATTCCGTCGCATCAGGCTGAGAACCTTATCACTGGCATGCTGAAACGGAATATCAAGGTAGTTGCAGATGTTGTCGCGTTCCTTCATCACCCGTATAACATCCCGTGGAAAAGCCGCCGGGTAGGCATAATGAAGCCTTATCCATTCGATTCCTTTTACATCTGCAAGGTTTTCAAGTAATTGCGGAAGCGCCTGCCGGGTATATATATCCATCCCATACCAGCTCAGGTCCTGTGCAATAAGGATCAGTTCTTTCACTCCGGATCCGGCAAGAGATTTTGCTTCTTCCCTTAATTCCTCAATCGGTGTGGATATATGTTTTCCCCGCATGATCGGGATGGCACAAAAAGCGCACCGGCGGTCGCATCCTTCGGAGATCTTCATATACGCGTAATGCGGCGGGGTTGTAAGTACCCTCTCCCCCACGAGATTTTCCTTGTAGTTCAACCCCAGGTGCTTTATAATTCCGGGAAGGTCGTTTGCCCCAAAGTACATGTCAACATCGGGAATTTCCTTTTCAAGATCCTTTTTATATCTTTCCGACAAGCATCCCATTACAAACACATGCCTGATAAGGCCCTTTTCCTTAGCCCTGATAAAGCGCAGGATCGTATCGATGGATTCCTGCTTGGCATCCTGGATGAAGCCGCAGGTATTGATTATAACGGTCTTATATTGAAAGGAATCGGCATTATGGACAACACCTATAAAATTTGCATCAATCTGCTTCATCAGAAATTCTGAATCCACCACATTCTTAGAACAACCCAATGTTACTATGTTGATCTTATCGCTCAAATCCCCTTTTGTATGCATCCGTCACTTTTTTAAACAATCTTCCTCCTGCAGCCTTCAGCCTTCAGCCTTTCCTCACGCCAATTTGCTGTTTTTACGGCCATACAAGAAATAAATCGCCATACCCAGGGCCATCCAGATAATCAGTCTTTCCCATGTTTCCCAGGGCAAACCCAGCATCTGGGCGAAACATATTCCGGCACCGAGGATGGGAACCACTGGCATCCAGGGTGTTTTGAACGGCCTGTGAATATCGGGTCTTTTCTTTCGCAGGATGAGGATGCTGAGGCAGACTATTACAAAGGCAAACAATGTGCCGATCGAAACCAGTTCACTCAGGATGTTAATGGGTAACAAGCCGGCAAAGAAACTTGCTGTAAGTCCTGTTACGATGGTGGTTATATAGGGTGTCCTGAAGCGGGGGTGCAATTTGGAGAATGTGACAGGCAGCAGACCGTCTTTTGCCATTGTATAGAAAATACGGGGCTGACCGAGCAACATGACCAGAATAACGGAACTCAGTCCTGCAATTGCCCCGATTTTTACAAGGGGACGAAGCCAGAATAATGCCTTGCCTGTCTGGTCAATTGCCAGGGCAAGGGGTGCCGGTACATTCAACTGGGTATAAGGCATGATGCCGGTAAGAACCGCGGATACAAGGATATACAAAATGGTACAAACGAACAGGGATCCAAGGATACCCCAAGGCATATCCTTTTGAGGGTTTTTCGATTCCTGTGCTGCTGTAGAAACGGCATCAAACCCGATGTACGCGAAGAAAATAACCCCGGCTCCCCGAAGTATCCCGGATATTCCAAAATGTCCGAACTCCCCCGTATTTGGCGGTATAAATGGTTTCCAGTTGGCAGTATCGATAAAAGAAATTCCGAAGCCAATAAAAAGAAGGATAACAATCAGCTTAATAGCCACTATTACATTGTTGAATCCTGCTGATTCCCGGATACCAATGATCAGAAGTCCGGAAAGAAACAGGATTATAAACATTGCCGGAAAATTCAGGAGGCTTCCGGTGAGAACCCACCCCTGCCCTTTGATATAGTCGAATGGTGCATTGCACAGCTGGGCGGGGATATTGATATTATAATCATGAAGAAAGCTGACGATGTAACCTGACCATCCAACAGATACGGTGGATGCTGCCAGCAGGTATTCGAGTATAAGGTCCCAGCCGATAATCCAGGCTATAAATTCACCCAACGTAGCGTAGGCGTATGTATATGCGCTTCCCGATATAGGAATCATCGAGGCAAATTCAGCATAGCAGAGACCGGCAAAAACACAACCCAATGCAGAAAACAAAAACGACAACACCAGTGCAGGTCCGGCATTATTCGCCGCCACGGTTCCCGTAAGTACAAAAATACCTGTTCCGATGATCGCGCCTATGCCGAGGGTAATCAGACTGCCTCTTCCCAGGGTTCTTTTCATGCCATGTTCCTTATCGAACGCATCTTCAAGTAGCTGGTTAATCGATTTGGTTCTGAATAACTGCATGGGAAGAAATTTTAAGTATTTATACTACATCTTTTGGGAAGAAAAAAGTGCCTCTACAAAGGCTGTCTTGTCAAATATCTGAAGATCGTCCAACTTTTCACCAATGCCAATATATTTCACGGGAATTTTAAACTGATCGGAAATACCGATCACTACCCCACCCTTTGCAGTTCCATCTAATTTAGTAATAGCCAATGCATTAACCTGAGTTGCTTCTGTAAATTGCCTGGCCTGTTCAAAAGCATTTTGTCCGGTTGACCCGTCAAGCACCAATAAGATTTCATGAGGTGCATCAGGAATAACCTTTTGCATCACGCGTTTAATTTTAGTAAGCTCATTCATGAGGTTGGCCTTGTTATGGAGCCGTCCGGCGGTATCAATAATTACAACGTCCATATTGCCGGCTTTCGCCGAAGTAACTGTATCGAAGGCAACCGATGCCGGATCGGAGCCCATTTCCTGTTTCACAATAGGAACACCGACACGGTCGGCCCAAATAGACAACTGACCAATGGCGGCGGCTCTGAAAGTGTCAGCAGCTCCCAAAAGTACTTTCTGATTTGCTTTTTTAAAATGCCACGCCAGTTTTCCGATTGTGGTGGTCTTGCCTACACCATTTACGCCCACTACCATAATGACATATGGTTTTACGGGAAGTTCCGCGAAAGTGGCATTTATTTTTCCGGAGCTGTTTTCTTCGAGCAGGACGGCAATTTCTTCACGAAGGATTCGGTTCAGTTCCTCTGTTCCCATGTATTTATCGTGTGAAACACGGGTTTCAATCCTTTTAATGATACGTAGGGTTGTATCAACACCAACATCGGAAGAAATCAGGACTTCCTCCAGATTATCAAGCACTTCCTCATCGACCTGGGTTTTGCCGATGATAGCCCTTGACAGCTTTTTAATTACATTTTCCTTTGTTTTTTCAAGGCCCTTGTTCAGGTCGTCCTTGTTTTGTCCCCCGAATAAACCAAAAATAGCCATAGAGTCAAAGTAAGGAATTATTCCAGCAAAAAAAAGGCTTTCTTCTTACAAAGAAAGCCATTCTTTACCGAATGTAAAAACGCATTAGTTTTCTGAAAAGAAATCTTTAATATGATCTGCGTGTACAATTTCTTCCTTATATGCATAAGCGCCGGTTTTAGGTGATTTTACCATCTTGATGCATTTGGTAAAAGTTTTGCCTGCGCCTGTTTTTAATGTTGCAATTACTTTCTTAGCCATGGCCCTTAATTATTTAATTTCACGATGTACTGTCACCTTCTTCAGAACTGAATTAAATTTCTTTAATTCAAGTCTTTCGGGTGTATTTTTCCTGTTTTTGGTAGTGATATACCTGGAAGTACCTGGCTTACCACTATTCTTGTGTTCTGTGCACTCAAGAATTACCTGAATTCTATTACCTTTTTTTGCCATATCCTGATGTGCTTTGTGTTAAAAACTTTTAATAAATCCTTTTGTTTTCGCATTCTCGAGGGCCTGTTTCAAACCAAGTTTGTTAATGAAACGTAAGCCGGCTGCTGAAACCCTGAGGTCAATCCAGCGGTTTTCTTCCTGCAGGAAAAATTTCTTATCAAACAAGTTCACCTCAAAAGTTCTCTTCGTTTTGCGCTTCGAGTGTGAAACATTGTTGCCCACCTGCGCAGTTTTTCCGGTAATTTGACAAATTCTTGACATTGGATAAATCGGTTTATTCGCTTTCTAAAAACAGCTCGCAAAGTACGGTAAATTTTTTCAGAAATTCAACTATACCCTGAAAAATAATTATAAACAATCCTTTACTTCATTCCATAGCATGAAAAGCGCAGTAATGGCGGCCTTTTGAATATTACGACCCCTTTCATCGTTAAAGTTATGAAGACTGGAAACAATTCTTTTTTTTGATGCTACAGCAATCCAGGTGGTCCCAACGGGCTTTTCGGGTGAACCGCCATCGGGTCCTGCAATGCCACTCGTGGCCACGGCAAAGTCGCTTTTGTACCTGATCCTCACTCCTTCTGCCATTTGTTCAACGACAGCCTGGCTCACCGCGCCGTTAATCATCAGCGTATACGGACTAACGTTCAGTTCGGAAGTTTTTATCTCATTGTCATAGGAGACAATTCCTCCCCTGTAATAGGCCGATGCCCCCGCAACAGAAGTGATCATGCTGCTTAACGTACCGCCGGTGCAGCTTTCGGCCAGCGCAAGGGTCATTTTTTTTTCATTCAGCAGCTTGCCTATCAGTTGTTCCAATGAATCCCCGCCGTAACCGAATATATATTTGCCAATAATATCTTCGAGCTTGCCCTTCTCAAGTTCCATCTGCATAATGAGTTCTTCCCTGGGCCCTGTCGACTTTCCCGTAAGTCTCAACCTTAGGATTCCCGGTGACGGCAGGTAGGCGAGCCGAATCCCGGCCGGAAGACTTTCCTCCCATTCCTGGATAAGGTTTGCCATCATGGATTCCGGCATTCCGTGTGTAAGTATAGTGATGTGATGAATATTGGGCAATGAAAACCTTTCCTTCAGCCGGTGTTCAATTTCTTCGAAATAAATGGCCTTCATTTCAAAAGGAACCCCTGGGAGTGAAATGAATTGTTGCCCGTCCTTTACAAACCACATTCCCTGGGCGGAGCCTGCACTGTTGTTCAGTATTTCGCAATCGGCAGGAAGTTCTGCCATTTTCCGGTTGCGTTCAGTCATCTTCACACCCCGACTGGCCAGGATGGAGCGGATTTTTTCTACCACGCCCGGGTTTTCAACCAGGCAGGTCTTAAAATATTCAACGAGTGCAGGTTTAGTAATGTCGTCGCTGGTCGGTCCAAGTCCGCCGGTGATCAGTATAAGCCCGGCGCGGCTTTTGGCTGCATCAAGTGCATCTTTTATACCTTCCTTTGTGTCGGGAACGGAAGATATCTGAACCACCGTGATACCCAGTTTATTCAATTCTGTAGCCAGAAATGCTGAATTGGTGTCTACAACCTGTCCAATCAGTATT
This sequence comes from Bacteroidales bacterium, assembly GCA_041737295.1. GTDB lineage: Bacteria > Bacteroidota > Bacteroidia > Bacteroidales > UBA10428 > UBA5072. The sequence continues at coordinate 12,745 of JBGSSA010000197.1, forward strand.
TCATCGCCAATGGTGATAATTTCAGCGTTCACGGAACTAATTTAATGATCTGTAGATCTATTGATTTGTTGATTTATTTGATGATTTATTGATTTTGATGATTTATTGATTTCAAATCAACAAATCAACAGATCAACAAATCATCAAGTACACAGAGAGCGGGAAACGGGATTCGAACCCGCGACCTAAAGCTTGGGAAGCTTTCACTCTGCCAACTGAGCTATTCCCGCAATTATTTTATTACCAATGACTTGAGCCACTCAGGGGACTTGAACCCCCGACCTGCGGTTTACGAAACCGCTGCTCTACCAGCTGAGCTAAAGTGGCAATTCTGTTGTCAGGTGCCAAAATTAGAAATAATTAGGAACGAAACAAGAATAAGTAGGGAGAAATGAGTAAGGAGTAAGGAGAAATGAGTAAGGAGTAAGGAGTAAGGAGAAATGAGAGGCATAACTCCCTACTCCATACTCCCTACTCCCTACTACTCCCTACTACTCCCTACTCCCTACTCCCTACTTCCCCAAGGCCCTCACTCTCTGCAAAAGCGTCGGGTGTGAATAGTGGAAAAACACGTAAACCGGATGCGGAGTCAGGTTGCTGAGATTTTTAGAGGACAATTTTTTCAACCCCCCTGTCAGTTCCTCCGCCTCATAATTTTCCTTAACATACCGGTCCGCGGCATATTCATTCTTCCTGGAGATATGGTTCATGAGGAGTCCGGTTAACAATGAAATCGGACTGTATAGGATTCCAAAGGCAATCAGTCCCATATGAAAACTGGGCTGATCAGAACCGAGGGCAGCAGACAAAGCGGGATTGTTAATGAAAAGCGACAGGATAAACAGGGTCAGACCTGTCTGTAAAATTCCGGCTATCATGCCGGTAAGGGTATGTTTTTTCTTGTAATGACCTATTTCATGGGCTAATACTGCCACTATTTCAGTAACCGACAAGTCCTTTATCAGTGTATCGTATAATACGATTCGTTTTTTCGGGCCTAACCCTGTAAAATAAGCATTGGCCTTAGTCGATCTTTTTGATCCGTCGATCACAAATATATTTGTAAGCCGGAATCCCACCTTCTCACTGAATGAACGGATCGCATCCCGTAATTCACCTTCTTCGAGGGGTGTTTGCTTATTAAATAACGGGACAATGAATGAAGAATAGAACATGGCCATAAATACTGAAAATACGGTGGCCAGTACCCAGGCATACAACCAGAATAAAGGACCGGTCACGCGATAAAACCATACAATCAGGGCTAATAATCCGCCCCCGATGATTGCACCAAGCAGCCAGCCCTTGAGTTTGTCCATGATAAATATCTTCAGTGTGGTTTTATTGAATCCGAATCTTTCTTCGATAACAAAAATATCATACAGGCTAAAAGGTGTGCCGATCAGGTCAGATCCTATCCCCAAAATGGCAAAAAAGACCAGGACAATCAATACAGGTTGTGTGGTAAGGCCTCTCGCCCACCCGTCCACCAGGCTGAATCCCCCCAGAAAAAGCATCAACATGATCACAAGGAAACTCACTGAACTGGTGAGCAGCGAGAACCGGTCATTTACTTTTTTATATTCCTGTTGCTTCCGATATTGTTCCGCATCAAAGACATCCTTCAGTTCTTCGGGTATCCGGGTGCTGCGGTGACGGCTGTTCAGATAGTCCAGGTATCGTTCCAGTGCAAAGTCCACTGCAAGAATTACAATAATTGCGATAAATACAGTATTAAACATAAGTTTTTATAGATATCAAATAAGCTACAAAATTAAGCGATAAATCATTCCCCTTTTATCTGGTTGTCTATTTCCAACTTAAACCGGATCCTTTCCTCCATAATTTTGATATAAGCCTTTGTAATTTTAGTACTGCGTAAGCTGTCTGCATATTTTACCCATTCCCCGGCCTGGTCAAGATCGTCGTCCCTTTCCCAGGCTAAAGCAAGGTTAAAAGATGCACGGGAAGCCTCGTTCCTGTTAGGGCTGTTTGAAAGGTCATTCCATATTACGGCAGCCTGGTTCCACTGATTGTGGCTGGCCAGGAAAAATGCCTGTTTCATAGGTTTTCCGGGACCGGTAAAAATAACCCGTTTTACGTTATCCTGCCAGCTTGGACATATCAGGGCAGCCAGCCTGTTCCCTGAAAGAACGCATGCATCAAATAAAATACCCGGAATATTTTGAAGTGGAACCGGCTGACAATTTTCAAACTCCTGCTCATATTTATTGAAATCCGTGAAAACAAAATCCCCGGAAGCAAGTAATTCCAACGGCTGGTAAAAGCACCATTTGGTATGACTAACAAGGTTGTACCGAAGACCACAATAATCATCTTCGAATAATTGATCCAAAAAATCATAAGAAACAGCCTTTTTTAACAACAAAACAGCATCGGTTGAATCATGAATGCAGATTTCCTGCAGATCATCCCAACTTATAACGCCTTCATTAATAAGATGTTCAAAAGTAGTATCAGTCAGGACAACCCGCTTAAACCGGGGACTTTGCTGAAGAATTTCATAAACCCCCAGCATATACCCCCTTTTGATCCGGTTGTAATCAAAATCCGGCTTCAATATTACATGGTCAATGCTGTCGAATTGGCCCGGGGGATCGGGAATGCCTGCCCCGGGAAAAAGCGATACTTTTTGGATGGAGTGCGGAATTGTTTTTTCAGCTGGTTGCAGCACGCTGATATTGATGTGTGCTGTTGAACACGCAGTTAGAATTATGAGTAGACAGGCTGATAGAATATGTGAAGAACGGTCGGGTATCATTGGATTTGAAATAGGAAATCACCTGTATTAGCAGATGATTTCCCGGATAATATGTTTTTAAGTTCTCATGCCACCGCAAACGCCCAATACCTGGCCACTTACATATGATGAAAGATCGGAGGCCAGGAATAATGCAACCTTGGCAACTTCTTCAGGGGTTCCGCCGCGCCGGAGAGGAATCTTATCTTCCCAGAGTTTCTTAACATCTTCCGGCAATTTATTAGTCATCTCTGTAATGATGAACCCGGGGGCAATGGCGTTACATCTTACATTTCGCGAACCCAGTTCCATGGCGATTGATTTGGTAAAACCGATCATCCCTGCTTTTGACGCAGAATAATTTGCCTGTCCGGCATTACCCCCCACTCCAACAACAGAACTCATATTGATGATTGAGCCACCCAATTTTTTGATCATTATACGCTGAACGGCTTTTGTAAAATTAAATACTGATTTCAGGTTAACATTTATGACGGTATCCCACTGTTGTTCGCTCATCCGCAGTAACAAGGCGTCCATTGTAATTCCGGCGTTGTTGACAAGGATGTCCACTGTTCCGAAATCACCGACAATTTGTTCCACCACTTTTTCAGTATCCGTAAAATTACTTGCATCGGAAGCATATGCCTTGCACTTAACACCAAGGCCGGAGATCATCTTTTCAACTTCGAGTGCATTGTCGTCAAGCCGTAAATCGGTTATGGCTACGTTGGCTCCTTCATTAGCAAAGGCAATGGCAATGGCTTTTCCAATACCCCTTGCAGCGCCCGTGACAATAGCAGTTTTTCCTTCGAGAAGCTTCATACTTTTTGTAAATTTAGTTAATAGAGTTATCTGCAATATTAACAAGAATAATTCAATTCCCTGCCATTTGTTCATCCAGCAAGGGCTTCACCCTGAGTCTTCCCTCCAGTACTTTTTTATAAGCTGATGAGGCCGCAGTGGGGCGTAAACTATCCGCATAGGCAATCCATAATACAGCCTGATCAAGCACATCATCACGTTCATAGGCGAGGGCCAGGTTAAAAGCAGCAAAATATGCCTGTTTCCTATTTTGACTTTCAGACAGCTGATCCCAGATGGCGCCGGCATCAACCCACCTGTCATCCGCCACAAAAGCCATGGCCTTTCTCAACTCACGGCCCGGGCCAACATACATGATCCTGCCAGCATCATTCCAGTGCGGGCAAAGTTTTTCTCCGAATGCCCTGCCCATTACATAACAGTTCTGGTATAACACATACTCAATGTTTTCGGGGTCCAGAAAAAGTTCAGGTGCCACCGAAACAGTATCTGAATACGTATAGGATGCGACTTGCTGATGGGTGACCGGACTGAAAATCATCCATTTTGAAATGTTTTGAATCTGCGAAAGATCCACATACTCCTGTGGCCATGTAAAAGATGAGTTATTCTGCCTGGCTGGATAACTGACCGCTTTCGAAAGAAAAAGAAGGGCATCACTTGTGTCATGGCGGCATATCCTGTCTACCGCATTCCAAGTCAGATTGCCATATGAAAGAAGCTCATCAAACACCGAATCGGATAAAACAACCTTCCTGAATCGCGGAGAAACTGACATTATCTCATATAGCCCGTCGAGGTATCCCTGCCTGATATTATTAATATCGGTTTCACGGTCAATATACAAATCCGTGAGGCTGTCGAACAACCCCGGAGTGGACTGCATCCCCGGAATCGAGTAAATAGTCACTTTCTGTAAGGATGAAGGTAAAATGTAAGTACCGGGTTCCAGCACACTGATGGTCACCTTGCTATAGCATGAAGCAACAACAATCAACAGGAAAAGAAAACTGGCTGGTATGGCTGTATTCTTCAACATTACCTTGATTAATTTTTATGCCGGATCCCTTTCAAGCAACAATCAAAAGTATTATAAGTTGATCCTTGCCATAATAGAAAACGTGCTTGTCTCCAGCGTAGTCGATTTTCCTTCATTCTGGTTGATCAACGACTGTCCCCCATTTGAATAGCCACCTTCTAAACTGATAGTCCTTGCTTTGCCAACTTCAAATTCAATTCCGGCACCTAAAATATACCCGCTCTCACGTCCTAAAGAATAATCGGCATAGAACTCAGTGTAAATGCTTTCCCCTGTTTGTTCCTCCGATAACCTACTGTATGATTGATCAATAAGAAATGACATATACATTCCTGCTTTAATAAAAGGATGTATACTCTTTTTTCCAAAAGCTAAATGCAATGAAAAGGGAACCTGAATTTCGGAGAAATCGATCATGATATCATCCCGATAATAATGAAGTCCATCAGAATACTCAGAATACCCGTAATAGCTGTCGGTAGTGTAATGCAAAGAAAGGTCAAATGAAAAGAGATTTGATTTCCTTGAAAGTTTGTGGTTTATATACAATCCGATAGCCGGCCGGTAGCTCATATTGTAATCTGCTTCACCGAGATAACGGCTGTAAGTATTGCCGGGAGTGCTTATAGTGACAAATTGATACCCCCCGCTGATCCCTAATTTCCAGAGTGAACCTTCCTTAAAAACCGAATTATCCTTTACATAATTAACACCGGGAGTCTGGTTAAAACCTTTAGCCGTAGATTCAAAAAGAGATAATGATTCACGAACCGCGTAAGCGATGTCTTCTGAATCATATTCGACATCTTTCAGGGATATTTCCTGGTTTCCGACTTTATTGAGCACCCAGGCAAGCGCTTCACGATAATTATCGAAAGTGCCTGCGCCTTCAATCTTATTGCTTCCTTTGGCCAGGCTGAACAGTCCGGCCTGTTTGCTTTCAATATACACCTGTCCCTTATAATTACCTGGCTTGACATAAACACTTACCTCTCCTTTTACAAGGCATTCCAGAAAAACTTTTTTTCTGCCGGTTACCTTTGACTCGAAATACCGGCCATTCCTGAAGCCAAAAGCATTTATCTGAACAGCAGAATATCTTACTTCCCGGGCGATTTCAAATCGTTTAAACAGGCAGTTTTTTTCAAATTTGTTATTTGTGCCATAATAAACAAGACCGTTTAGCGTGTCTCCATTATGTTTGATGATAAATCCGGGCCGGAATCCTGCCTGGGCCATCAACGAAAAACCCGACAACACCAAAATTATGCTGACAATGGTCGCTTTTTTCATGCCTTTCAAAACTTGTCAAAAATTTAAACATACTAAAAAAAGTAATCCCATCAATCCAAAATACACCTAAAATTATCTATATGCAAAGAATATGTAAATAATGAATCCCACGGGTATCAGCTAATAGAATAATATTTACATTAGAATTTCAAAATAATCAGCCCGAATGAAGAACAGATTATATTTCATGTTATTAACCGGATTTCTCATTTTGCTCCTAACTGATTGTCAGAAAGAAAAAAAGGAGGAACGTGAGTATCCGCAGATCCGGACCCTTGCAGTTGATCAGATAACTTCTGCCGGTGCCCGGTTTAATGCGACAATTATCAGCGGATCTGCTGATGACATAACAGAATTCGGATTTGTTTGGGGAAGGTCTAATCAGCTTACAATTGCTTATTCTGAAAAGATACTCACTGAAGATGCTCCTGAAAGGGATGAGTTTTCCGCCAATATCAGTTACTCGCTTGAAGCAATGAAGGACTATTATGTAAGATCTTATGTAAAAGTTGGAAACCTGGTTGTTTATGGTGATCCGGTGAAATTCATAAGCCTGGGAAGCCTGGCGCCTGAAATTACAGATTTTGAGCCCGGCTCAGCAAGTTGGGGTGACACTGTAACGATTTATGGAAAAAATCTGACCTATCAACAAAATAGCGTAAAGGTTCTTTTCGGGAAAGTAAATGCAACATTAGTTAAATCCACTGATGAAAAGATAATTGTGACTGTTCCCCATTCGTTAAGTGATTTAACCTGTGCAGTAAAATTGAATATGCTGGGAAATGAATGCGTGGCCGACAAAAATTTCACTCTTCTGTCTCCCGGGTCTGTGGCAAACGTTTCACCTGACATAGCTAAATGGGGTGATACGTTGGTAATTAAAGGCGTATTTCCTTATCAGGAATATAAGATTAGTCTCAGGATAAATAAGGTCATTGTAACTATTATAGACACTAAGGAAGATCAGATTACAGCGATTTTTCCTCCTTCAACCTATACAGAAAAGGTTGAAATTGAACTTGGAATTGACAACCACTGGATTGCCTCCGGTGTATATATTTCAATGATTATTCCCGGCATTTCTTCCGTTTCGCCATCAAGTTTTGGATGGGATGATACAATTGTCTTAAAGGGCAATTTCAATCCTGACATAAAAAGCAATCAGGTGTTATTCAACACAACCATCGCCAGGATTATTTATGCGGATAACAGCAGCTTAACCTGTATTGTGCCTGTATTAAACACCCATTCTGCTCAAATGGTGATCAAAACAGGATCCTATACAATTACCTATGCTAATGCAGTTAACCTGAAGGGGCCGGAAATCAGCTCTATCACTCCGGCCAGGTCAACTTCAATTGGTGAGATCACAATTAAAGGAAAGTACTTTAATCCTGACAATACTGAATTAGGTTTTAATGATAATTGGTATAATTTCATTTATACTTCCATAACTACAAGCCAGATTGTGGGAAGGCTTAATGGGAGTTTTACTTCGAATGGGCCGGTTACGGTTACTGTTTCAACTTCAGGCAAATCCAGGTCCTTTTCCAATCTTTTAACAATTGCAAATCCAGCCATTACATCTGTTTCTCCTGAATATTGTTTTTATGGAGAAATTGTAACAGTTACAGGCGAAAATTTTGACCCGGAGAATATCCACATTATTTTATGCAATAATGCAGAAGCGGAAATTATATCTGCATCAGCCGGCGAAATACAGTTTAAAATGCCTTTACAGGTTTCATGCGGCATATCCGGGTTTTCTCTTTTTACTTGTGGAATGAAAATTGACAATTATAATGATCCCCGCATCACACCTCCTGTAATAAATACAATTAGCCCCCAAAGTGCAAAGCCAGGTGAAATAATAACACTTACAGGAGATTACTTTAATCCCGATGCGGCCAATAACGTGGTGTATTTTGATTATACCCATTCTGTGATCGCGGAGGATGGCGACAGGTACCACATAAATGTCAGGGTTCCCAGCCTGCCGACAGGAAGTTATAATTTGGATGTAAGCACCGGAGGCAGCGGGGCACAAGCGGGCACATTTCAGTGCTTTAGTCCCTGGGCCCAGATTGGATGGACATTTGACGAACGGATGGATCAATCCACGATCGTATTAAACAATACTATGTATTTACTGGGTGGTTTGAGTAATAACAATAATTTGTACCAGGTCTATAATTGTGTAAATAACCAGGTCGAGGTCTATGATTACGGAATTATGGAAATGCACAATCTGTTTAATTGTGCGGCCTTTGTAATTGGAAATAGCGCTTATTTTGGAATTGGAAATGATTATAGCAGAATAGATTACACGTCTTCATTTTACAAAATTGCAATCGGAGATAATAGTTCGGCACGCTTGAATGATTTTCCGGGCCCAGCAAGGGCAGGAAGCTTTTATTTCTCGGTTGGATCCCATGGTTATGTTGGCACCGGAATTAATTATGGCACTTTGTTTTCAGACTTTTGGGAATACGATTCCTCAAATGACACCTGGACTAAAAAAGCGGACTATCCGGGTGGCGCTGCAGTCGGTGCCAGCGCAATTGTCCATAATGATATAGCTTATGTTATTGAGGGAAAGGATGTTTATTCCTTCGATCCATCCACCGATCAATGGACAAAAAAAGCAACTTTTCCGGGTAACGCCCGTGCATGCGGAGTGGCAATCAATGATGCCAACGGAATTTATTATGGAACCGGTGCTGCCTCCTTTGATATTGATTGGGACAATAGTATGTGTTACCAGGATTTCTGGTATTATTCAATTGCCAACAATTCATGGAAAAGGTTAACGGATTTTCCAGGCAGCCGGAGAAGCATGTATGGATATAGTTATAATGGTAAAATCTATATTGGAGGAGGATATAATTATGATGATCAAAATATCTACCGACAATTTTATGATGTTGTTGAATTCGATCCAAATTTTTAAAATGTTTCAGAAGCCATTTACCCTCATTAATATCAGGTTCCATATGAAATTCATAAGTGTTATCCTGCTCAGTATTATCTCCCTGTATGCGAAAATATATGGCCAGACCTCTCCGATCACCTTTGGTGCGGTTACGCGCGCAGACCTTCAGACAGAGCTTTATCCGGCGGAAAAAGGTGCTGAAGCCATCGTTTTATGCGACTATGCAACCGCAAAGGTCAATGATGAATTCCAGATCGAATTTACACGTCACGTCCGAATCAAGATTTTTAAACCCACCGGGCTTGATCAGGCAAATATCCAGATACCCTATACAAAATATGATAAGATATATGGTTTAAAAGCAGCAACATATAACCTTGATGATGAAAGCATTACAACTGATGTATTGGGAAGTAAGGAGTTTTACCTGGAAAAAGTCAGTTCATACCACTCCTCCACCCGCTTTACCTTTCCCAATGTGCGGGAAGGCTCAGTTATCGAATACACTTATTCCCTCAGACAGGAGGAAATACGGGGCTTTAAGTCATTCCGTTTCCAACGGATGATCCCGGTGCGTCATGTGGAATATTACGCCACCATCCCCGGATTCTTTAAATATATGATCAACCTTAATCACAACAATATGATTAAGCAGCAATTTGTCACGCTGAAGGGATACTATAATTCCATCCAAATTCCATTTGATCAGTATCATTGGACAGGCAATAACCTTGTATCTTTTGTACCGGAGCCAATGATGCCGGAGAGTGACGAATTTTTAGCCGGGGTTGATTTCAAATTAAGCAGTATTAAAATGCCCAACGGAGGCTATTTTGAGGAAGCGCCCACATACGTTAAACTTTATGATAAATTATTGGAATCCGGTCAGTTGGGGCAAATAAATAATACCCTGCTTTTCGCGGGAAAAGTGAAAGAGCTGACAGCCGGAAAAACGACTACCCTTGAGAAAATGCAGGCTATTTACGATTATGTGCAACATCACATGAAATGGAACGGGTATGAGGAAATATTACCTGAAGAAAATTTTGTAAAAGCACATCGGGAGAAAACCGGTTCAAATGCAGTCATGAACCTGATTTTGGTAAACATGCTCAGAACTGCCGGAATTACTGCTGATCCTCTTGTTCTCAGCACTCGCGAAAACGGACAGGCAAATCCTGTTGTCGCCCTTGCCAGCGAGCTCAATTATATGGTATGCATAGCAATCGTTGACGGGAAGGACTATCTGATGGATGCATCTGATAAATTTATGCCCATGGGAGAACTGCCCTTTAAATGCCTGAACGGAGAGGGTTGGGTATTAAGTCCAAATCGCGGACGATGGGTAAAATTGCTGAACAATGAAAAAAGAACTATTAAGGAATTTTATGATTTAACACTGGAAGAGTCCGGAGAACTGACCGGACATGGTGATGTCATATTTTATGGTTATGAAGCATTAGAGGTGCGCAAACTGCTGCATAACGAGGGTGAAATGGGCTTTCGCGAAGAAAGAATTGCAAATTCAGGTGATTTATCCATTACAAACCTGAAATTCTATGCGTTGGATAGTCTGCATTCCCCGGTAAGGATTTCGTATGACATAAAATTCAAACACAGCATACAGGTTGCAGGCCAGTATCTTTTCTTCAAGCCCCTAATCAGCATTTTCGGAGGTTACAGGAATGTGTGGATAAAAGATGAAAGAAAATTTCCGATTGACCTGGGATGCCCGGTCAGGAGTAATTTCATTTGCGTTATGCATCTCCCTTCCAATATTAAGACTGAGGAACTGCCAAAGACCATCCGCATCAATATGCCCGGAAATGACGCGAAGTTTATGTTTGGTATCTCACCTGCTAATGATGGAATATCCATTCTGGCTGAAGTTGAACTGCAGAAAACCAAGTATTCCACAACGGAATATCCAACAATACGGGAGTTTTATACCCAGGTGAATAAGAAATGTTCTGAAATGATCATATTGAAAAAGAGCAATGAAAATTAATTCCCCTTTCATGAAAAAATTAACAAGTCTCATCCTTTTTTTAATGCTGTTTTCTCCCCTGGTCATGGCGCAGCTCATGTATCCGTGCGATTCAATACCTGCGGTGCTAAGGGCGGGAGCCAAAGCCGTTATCCGCTCAGAACAATTGAAGATAATGGTGAAAAGCAATAAAGAATGTGAATATGAAAAAAAAACAGTCATAACCCTTCTGAATGAAAATGCAGAAGGACTTCTTATCATTGAGATTCCTTATGATGAACTAATAAGGGTCTCATCTGTAAATGCAAGCGCCTGGGATGAATCGGGTAAACTCATATGGACACTGAATAACTATATGGTACGCGATTTACGCGATTTCCAGGGCCCTGAATTCCTCAGCGATTCAAGGAAAAAAGCATTCGAGATCCCATCTCATAATTATCCTTTTACAATATCGTTTTCCTATAAGATCAGGATGCCTGACTATTACCTCAGCTCTGCACGCTATCTTCAGCATGATCCTGAAATATCAGTTCAACAGTCAGGGATACAATGCGTCATACCACCGGGATCAAATTTCAATTATAAAGAGTTAAACCTGAAAAACCATACCGATAGCGTGAGGATCAAGAACAACCTGTATCTCACCTGGCAGGAAGAAAATCGTCCGGCAAGCAGGCAACGGGACTATGCCCCTCCCCTGTTGAAGAAAATGCCTGTTGTATATATGGCTCCCGGAAATTTTGATTTACAGGGATATAAAGGATCATTCGCAAGCTGGCAGTCTTATGGAAACTGGATTAATCTTCTAATTGAAGGCAGGGATATTTTAGATAAGGAATTTGCAGACAAAGCAATAGCACTTGTAAGGGATATTCCTGTGCGGAGGGATAAGATCAGGGTATTGTATGAATATTTGCAGAAAAATACAAGGTATTTTTATGTGGGTTTTGGTATTGGGGGCAATCAACCCATGCCTGCCAATGATGTTGCCAAAAATGGCTATGGTGATTGCAAAGCCCTGAGCAATTATATGAAGGCCCTGCTCAAAGCTGTGGGAATTGAATCGTATTATACTTTGGTAAAATCGGGAGACAACCAGTATATACAGCCTGACTTTCCCAGCGACCAGTTTAACCATATTATTTTATGCGTTCCTGACAACAATGAAACGATCTGGCTGGAATGTACAAGTCAAACCATGCCATTCAACTATCTCGGCAGTTCTACCTGCAACAGGGATGTACTGGCGGTTACACCGGATGGTGGAAAATTGTTGAGAACTCCTGTTTACGGTCTGGAATACAATAAAATAGGCACATATTCCGAGGTTTCACTACTTACATCCGGTGATGCTGACATCAAAATTCAGTATCTTCAAACCGGACTCATGTATGACAACTTGTTTGCGATTTCGGAGAGCAAACCGGATATACGCAAGACCTGGCTCGCGATCCAATTTGAGAATGCTGCTTTTGAAATAAAGAAAGAAGAGTATTCCTTTGAAAAAAATGCGCCTGTGCCGGCAGCAATGGCAAATTTTGAGGTACGGATGAGAGATCTTTCTGCCCGGAGCCTTAACAGGCTGTATGTAACTCCGTCAATTATATCCCGGGCTTCCTATATCTGGGAAGATCCAAGTGAAATAGAATTTGAAACATCATACCAGCATCATGATTCAATCAGATTTGAGATCCCGTTAGGATATGAGACAGAATTTCTTCCTGAAAATAAGGATATTACATCGAAATTCGGAAGCTATTCCCGTTCTGTTTCATATAATGGTAAATACATATATGTTTCAAAAAACCTGATCATTAATAAGGCTGAATATCCAAAGGAAACGTATCCGGAATTTTACAATTTTATGAACGAGATTGCGAAGACTGACCATCAGATGATTATCCTAAAATCCGTTTATAATTAATAAAGGAGAATGATTTAAAATCCGTAAAATGTACAGACGGGTTTAAAACCCGTCTCGAAATCATTCTATTTTAAACATTGTATCGTTCTACACGGGTAACATTGTAAACCCCTTTAATAGCAGATAACCGGGCAAGCAATACATCCAGGTGGGCCGTATCCTTGATGGAGATTTTCAAACGGCCCTGGAGCATTCCGTCCACATTATCAAGATTTATCGAATGAAGACTGATTTTCAGATCTTTTGACAGCACAGTGGATATGTTATTCAGTATATTCGGATCATTTTCACCCCGGATAGCAATTTCAACCGTAAACATCGTAAGCTTGCCCTTCGCACTCCAGCGGGCTTTTACAATACGATAGCCATATTTTGATATTAGCTGGGCTGCATTCGGACAATTCAACCGGTGCACTTTGATTCCCTCACTCACGGTGACAAATCCGAAGATCTCATCACCCACTATCGGGTTGCAGCATTTCGACAGTTTAAAATCCACATTGGCCAGTTTGTCATCAATGATCAGATAATTATCTGTTTTTGAAACACTTTCAACGACATGCGGTTCAGGTTCCGTAATCAGGGGCTTTTCTTCAACCGCCGGTTCCTGCAAAAGTTCTTTAACATCCGTCAGATCTATTTCTTCCGTAGCGATTTGATAATAAAGATCCTGAGATAATTTAAGCTTATAGGCTTTCAGAAGCTTCCTAATTGTTTCATCCGAAAACGGTATTTTCCAGTTTTTTAACCTTCGCGTAAGGATCTCCTTTCCCTGTTCCGCCTGTTTAACCCGTACTTCATTGAGTTTAAACCTGATCTTGGTCTTCGCTTTGGATGTAACCACAAAGCCCAGCCAGTCCATCTTCGGTGTCTGGTTTTTCGAAGTGCTTATTTCAACCCTGTCCCCATTCTGCAATACATGACGGATCGGTACGTTTTTCCCGTTAACCCGCGCCCCGGTGCACATGGAACCGACCTCGGAATGGATATCATAGGCAAAGTCCAGCACCGTGGCTCCGGCCGGGAATTTTTTAAGGTCGCCTTTGGGCGTAAATACAAATATTTCCTTTGAATACAGGCTGAGTTTAAAATCATCAAGAAATTCTTTCGCATCAGGTTCAGGGGTTTCAAGTACCTCCCTGATGCGCTTCAGCCATTCTTCCAGCCCCTGCTCCGACTCCAGGCCCTTGTATTTCCAATGTGCTGCAAATCCCTTTTCGGCAATTTCATTCATCCTTCGTGTTCGAATCTGCACTTCAACCCAGTATCCTCCCGGTCCGACTACCGTAGTATGAAGAGATTCATACCCGTTAGTCTTGGGAACGGATATCCAGTCGCGGAGCCGCAACGGATTTGGCTGATACTTATCGGTTACGGTACTGTAAACCTGCCAGCAATCTGCCTTTTCATTATGATGTTCACTGTTTAAAATGATGCGGATCGCGAACAGGTCATATATGTCTTCATAGGCCGCACCCTTATTTACCATTTTGTTCCAGATGGAATGTATTGACTTGGGCCTTCCCAGTATCTCAAAGTCAAATCCCTGTTTTTTCAACGCTTCTTCAATCGGACCGGTAAAATCCTCAATGAATTGTTTCCGGTCTGTCATAGTCTGGGCCAATTGCCTGGCTATGGTGTCATAAGTTTTCCTGTCGGTATATTTCAGTGACAGGTCCTCCATCTCCGACTTGATATTGTAAAAGCCTAACCTGTGGGCAAGCGGGGCGTAAAGGTATGATGCCTCAGAAGCCAGCCTGATCTGCTGTTCTTCAGGCAAATTTTTCATCGCACGCATTAGGCTCAACTGTTCTGCTATTTTGATCAGGATCACCCTCACATCCCCGGCCAGATTCAACAAGAGGTTACGGAAATTTTCCGCTTGCGGGGCCATGGTCTTGTTTCCCAATTCATAGATTGAATTCAGACCGAGAGTTATGACCGCTACCGGTTTCCCGTATTCCTTTTCAATTTCAGCCTGGACAATTCCCTTTTTCTTGAAAACCCGGATCAGAAATATCCCCAATACGGATGTCATTCCGAGACCTATTTCCTTTACAGCGATTTCAGCAATTTCCATGGCTGAAATAATTTCCAGCTGTCCGGCATGATCATCCTCATTTTCAAGGGTTTGTACCAGCCGGTCAAATGCACTTCGCAACTGGCTATAATCCCTGATCTCCTTACTCTTGCGTATCAGCCTGAGCAGTTTTTCAAACCTGTTTCGCAATGGGGTAATATGTTCCGGTGCTTTAATCTGCATGCTGATGTTACATTAGAACCATCCAAATTTAGCGCTTTTAACTAAATATACCTCCCACCGCATTCCCTTTTCCGCCTGTCCCTGATTCCTGTCAGGGTTGTTTTTATTGTTTCGGAATTACTTTTCAACAAAACCAAAGGAAGATCAAAAAAACAATATTTTTGAAGATGATATTATTCCAAATGGTATTCATCGGCAAACCCGGGAAGTAATACAAATAAATCCATGGAATCTTCAGATAAGCCAGGAAAATTTAGCAGGGAAGCACGGTTCCAGGTCCAAACTCCCAACGGAATCCGTTGCATGATCTGTCCGAATGAATGCAATATTCCGGAAGGCGGGACGGGAAACTGCGGAAACCGAAAAAACCTGAACGGCATTCTGTATACGGTTGCTTATGGCAATCCGTGCTCAGTGCATATTGATCCTGTGGAAAAAAAACCATTGCTGCACTTCTATCCGGGAAGTCTCTCATTTTCAATTGCTGCTGCCGGCTGTAACCTGGCCTGCCTGAATTGTCAGAACTGGACGATTTCTCAGTGCACGCCGGATAAAACCGGGTATGATGACCTGATGCCTGATCAGGTTGTGAGTGAAGCCCTTACCAGTCATTGCAAATCCATTGCCTATACATATTCCGAACCGGTGACATTTTATGAATACACTTGCGATACAGCCAGTCTGGCCCGTTCTAAAGGAGTTAAGAATATTCTCGTATCGGCAGGATATATTCATGAACAACCGCTGCGTGAAATGGCGGTGAATATTGATGCCGCGAATATCGATCTGAAATCATTCAGCGAGGAGAT
>JBGSSA010000224.1:0-6761 GCA_041737295.1 Bacteroidales bacterium
ACATCATGACTGAGAAGCAATTCCTGTTCCTGGCTTACCTGCACATCAAAATCAGGGTAAAGTTCATACAAATCGTGAAAGGTAATTCCGCGCACCTGCCGCGCCGCCAAGGAAAGCCGCTGATGCACCAATGAGTTTTCATACCTCGGATGAGCAAAGAGAATGAGAATTTTAGCCATACTGTCAGGTTGCTGTTGTTATTTCAGGAACATGAAAAAAAAATAATTGTTCGAAGAATATATCATCCCGGAGGTTGCCCGGTGCTTCCCTAAAAAAACCTTTAACTGTGCCCTGAAAATAGTTGGCATTTACCAAAAACTTTTTAAATTTGTATCAGCACAGTACAGCACAGTTTAGATACTGAACAATTAACGGATCCTGAACAATGGAATTCCCGGAATTACAGTTTAGCCAATCATTCAGTACTACCAAGCTCAGGCACCTGGTTGATGCCCTGAGCAATGCCATCAGCCAGGGCAGATATAAGCCCGGCAGTCCGTTGCCTTCTGTGAATCACCTGAGCAAAAAGTACAATCTTTCACGCGACACGGTTTTTAAAGCATACCGTGAACTGAAACTGCACGGCATCATTGATTCCACCCCGGCTAAGTCCTATCACGTGATGAACGTAACCAACAAAGTCCTCCTGATGCTGGATGTATACAGTCCGTTTAAGGATGTGCTTTACAATGCCTTTGTCAGCAACCTCCCCAGGAATTACAAGGTAGACCTGGTTTTTCATTTCTACAATGAGCATTTATTTGAAACCGTGATCAATGATAGCCTGGGGCGCTATAATCATTATGTGATCATGAATTTCAACAATGAGTTTTTGCACGAATCAATCAGGCGGATCGACCCGGGAAAGCTTCTCCTGCTGGATCTCGGAGATTTCGACAAGAGCACTTACCCCTATATCTGCCAGGATTTCGGTAAATCGGTATACCACTGCCTGGTTGAGAATATATCACTCATTAAAAAATATAAAAAGTTTGTCCTGGTATTGCCAGATGAATCGGAACATCCCAAAATACTTATAAAGTATATTAAAAAACTGTCCCGCGATTTTGAATTCGGGGCAGAGGTAATCAAATCGTTACCGGCATCAGGACCACTAAAAGAAACGGCTTACCTGGCCATACAACAGAAAGATCTCGTGGAAATGGTCAAGCAATGCAGGATTAAAAACCTGGAAATTGGCACGGATGTGGGATTGATTGCCTATAACGATTCTCCCATGTATGAAATAATTGAAAACGGGATCACGGTAATTTCCACAGACTTTGCCCTGATGGGATCAAAAGCCTCGGAATTTGTGAAAACGAGGCAGGATGTGCATGAGATAATCCCGGCACGGATGATTGTTCGGGGCTCTCTGTGATCCGGGATTAAAGATGGAGAGGTGAGAGGTGAGTAGGGAGAGAGAAATGGGGGGAGAATCGTGCCCCGAAGGGGCATAATCTGAATAACCGTGGGTGAAACCCACGGAAGTGGGTGAAACCCACGGAAGTGGGTGAAACCCACGGACAGTGGGTGAAACCCACGGAAGTGGGTGAAACCCACGGATCAGAACTGCAGAACTGCAGAACCGCAGAACTGCAAAACTGAAGAATTGGAAGAGATCGTACAGACAAGGCAATGCCTTGTCTCTACAACATTTTATTAAAAACTAACAACAAAAAAAATGAACAGACTAAAAGGTGCCTTGCCAAAGGTTGGAATCCGTCCCGTGATCGATGGTCGACTCGGTGGCGTGCGTGAATCGCTCGAAGATCAGACCATGGGAATGGCAAAACGCGTTGTAGCCCTCCTTTCAGCCGAACTTCGCCATCCGGACGGCAGTGCGGTGGAATGTGTAATTGCCGACTCCTGCATTGGGGGGGTGGCTGAGGCCGCACTATGTGCCGGAAAATTTGAAAAAGAAGGTGTTGGCGTTTCAATCACCGTCACTCCATGCTGGTGCTATGGCAGTGAAACAATCGATATGAACCCTGTCCTGCCCAAAGCTATTTGGGGATTTAACGGAACGGAACGTCCGGGAGCCGTATATCTTGCCGCCGCATTGGCTGGTCACAACCAGAAAGGCCTTCCTGCATTCAGTATTTATGGTCATGATGTGCAGGATTCAAGCGATACAAGCATTCCGGCCGACGTAAAAAGCAAACTGCTGAGATTTGCCAAGGCAGGATTGGCAGTGGCTACCATGAGGGGGAAATCCTACCTCTCCATCGGTTCAGTTTCCATGGGTATTGCCGGATCCATTGTAGATGCCGACTTTTTCCAGAGCTTTCTCGGAATGAGGAATGAATATGCCGACATGTCTGAAATTATCCGTCGCGTTAACGGGGATATTTTCGATAAGGAAGAATTTGCAAAGGCCATGGCATGGACAAAGGCCAATTGCAAAGAAGGTGCCGATCAGAATGAGCCGGCTGCGCAATTAAGCAGGACAAGGAAAGACGAAATATGGGAATATGTTGTGAAAATGACATTGATCATCCGCGATATGATGATCGGAAACCCGGTTCTTGCAAAAATGGGATTCGGAGAGGAGGCACTGGGACATAATGCCATTGCATCAGGGTTCCAGGGACAGCGTCATTGGACTGACCATATGCCCAATGGCGATTTTTCAGAAGCCATACTCAATTCTTCCTTTGACTGGAACGGTATCCGGCAGGCATTTGTAGTGGCTACTGAAAACGACAGTCTGAACGGCGTTGCCATGCTGTTCGGCCATCTGCTCAGCAATACCGCCCAGGTTTTTGCCGACGTGCGTACATACTGGAGTCCGGATGCCGTAAAAAGGGTTACCGGAAAGAGTTTGAGCGGTGTAGCCGCCAACGGTATGATCCACCTGATCAATTCGGGATCGGCATCCCTTGACGGAAGCGGCCAGATGTTACGTGACAAGGTGCCGGCCATGAAGCCATTCTGGGAAATTACCGATGCCGATGTGAAGAAATGCCTTGATTCAACAACATGGTATCCTGCATCCCAGGGATATTTCAGAGGTGGCGGATATTCGTCCAACTTTTTAACCCTTGGCGGAATGCCGGTAACCATGTCGAGAATAAACCTGGTAAAAGGAATTGGCCCGGTGCTTCAAATCGCCGAAGGATGGACCGCTGAAATACCTTCCGATATGCATAAAATGCTGGATGACCGTACGGATAAAACCTGGCCCACAACGTGGTTTGTTCCGCGCCTGACCGGTAAAGGTCCTTTTGCCGATGTATATTCGGTGATGTATAACTGGGGCGCGAATCATGGCGCTTTCAGCGTCGGCCATATCGGGGCAGACCTGATCACCCTGGCATCCATGCTTCGTATTCCCGCATGCATGCACAATATCGAAGATCAGCATATCTTCAGGCCAAGCGCCTGGGGTGCTTTCGGAATGGATCCTGAAGGATCTGATTTCAGGGCATGCCAGGTTTACGGGCCCCTGTACAAGTGACGAGGTGAGAGGTGAGTAGGGAGAGGTGAGTAGGGAGAGATGAGAGATGAGAGTAGAGAGTGAGGGATGAGAGTAGAGAGATGAGAGATGAGTCGGGAGAAGCCCCGAAGGGGCATAATCTGAATAACCGTGGGTGAAACCCACGGACCACGGACCACGGACCACGGACCACGGACCACGGACCCGGGACCACGGACCGGGGGTGAAACCCACGGACCACGGATCAGAACTGCACGACTGCATGACTGCATGACTGCAAGATTATTTTCAAAACAGAAATCGTAGAGACAAGGCAATGCCTTTTCTCTACAATTATCATCGCGCAAAACTGCAAAACTTAAACAAAAACAATCCATGAAAAAATCAATCCCATTCATCTTTCTGCTTGTTGTAATATTCCCGGTCATAACAACCGCACAGGAAAAGCCTGCCCCTGAATATTCAGAGGCATATACCCGGATCATGCAAAGCACACAATGGTGGCGGGATGCCCGGTTTGGCATGTTTATCCATTTCGGAGCCTATTCTGTCGCAGCCCGCGGGGAATGGGTAAAATCAACCGAACGGCTAACCACGGAACAATATCAGCAATATGTTGATGTGTTCAATCCGGTGGATTTTGATGCCAAAAAGTGGGCAAAACTCGCCAAAGCCGCGGGTATGAAATATGCGGTGCTCACCGCAAAACACCATGACGGCTTCTGCCTGTTCGACAGCAAGCTTACGGATTACAAAGTCAGTACTCGCTTCGGTGGTCGCGACATAGTGAGGGAATTCCTTGACGCCTTCCGGGCCGAAGGGTTAAAGGTGGGATTATATTATTCCCTCATCGACTGGCATCATTCTGATTAC
Organism: Bacteroidales bacterium; assembly: GCA_041737295.1. GTDB lineage: Bacteria > Bacteroidota > Bacteroidia > Bacteroidales > UBA10428 > UBA5072. The sequence goes on from JBGSSA010000224.1 coordinate 4,313, forward strand.
CCGAATGTTGGCAATCATCCGCAACGCGACGATAAGGAATACGCCAAACGGAGTTTTAACTGGGACAATTACCTGAAATATATGCACGCACAGGTGGAAGAACTGGTGACAAACTACGGAAAGCTCGATATAATGTGGTTTGATTATTCCTTTGACGAATACAGCGGGGAAAAATGGAAAGCCAAAGAACTTCTCGACATGGTCCATAAACACCAACCCGCCATTATTGTGGACAACCGCCTGAATGTAAACGAAGGCACCAAAACAACAGGCCGCATGATCAGCATGTATGGTGATTTTGAAACTCCTGAACAGGGAATTCCGGATGAACCCATCCTTGACAAATACGGAAACTCCATTCCCTGGGAAACATGCCTCACCCTGAACAATAACTGGGGTTATTTTGAAGGCGACAAAGATTGGAAATCTCCTCAAATGATCGTCCATGCCCTTGTAAATTGTGTCAGCAAAAATGGAAACCTGCTGCTGAATGTGGGTCCTGACGGACGTGGCAATATTCCGGCGGAAAGTATAAGGATACTGACCGAGGTAGGCAAATGGATGGATAGGAACAACGAAAGTATTTACGGGTGCGGGTTGTCCGGATTCAATAAACCTGAATGGGGAAGGTACACCCGGAAAGGTGATGTATTGTACGCACACTGGATGCATCCGGCAATAGGTCATATCAACATTAAAGGAATAGCGGACAAGTCACCAAAAGCCTACCTGCTTTCTACAGGAGCGGAACTGCCAACTGAAAAAGGATGGTGGGGAAATAATGAAAAGGATAATTTCTTTGTGAATATCAACAGGCCTACTCATATGACCTATACCCTGCCCGATCAAACCGATACGGTAATTAAAATTATACTGAAATGATATCAACCCAATCAAACAAATTATCCCGTCGTGCCGGATATATTGCGGTATTGGCGGTAATTATCTGCCTTTCTTCCTCCTGTAAAAGTAAATCTTATAATACGGAAACAATGAAAACAACCGATACTGCTGATGGTACATTTGGATATGACCTTGAGTTTTTAGGCCGGCATGTGGAAACCATAGTGCTGTCAGACAGCCAGTCACAGGCACAGGCAATCATAATTCCCGGATGGCAGGCACGTGTTATGACCAGTACAACAAACGGGAATAGCGGATTCAGCTTTGGATGGATAAATTATAAGCTGATATCATCCGGAAAAAATACACCCCACATCAATGCCTTCGGAGGCGAAGAAAGATTGTGGCTTGGACCCGAGGGGGGCCAGTTTTCTATTTATTTCGCAGAAGGAGCAAAGCAGGAATTCAGCAACTGGTTTGTTCCGCCTGAACTGGATACGGTAGGTTTTGACCTGGTTTCAAAGAGTTCGGCAGAGGCAACTTTTAAAAAGGAATTCAAACTTGTTAATTATTCCGGGACAGTTTTGGACATAGGTATTGAAAGGACAATAAGCCTGCTCGACCGGCAAGCCATCGGGCAATCACTGGGGTTGTATTTGCCGGAAGCCATAAGCAGCGTGGCCTATCAATCCGAGAATGTGCTGAATAACCTGGGAAAAAATGCATGGACAAAGGAAACCGGAATGCTTTCGATATGGATGCTGTCCATGCTGAATCCTTCACCTGAAGTAACAATCTTCATACCTTATTATAATAGCGAAGAAAATAAACTTGTAAAGATCGTCCATGACGATTACTTTGGAAAGGTACCCCCGGACAGGCTCCTTATTGGGGATGGGATCATTTATTTTAAGGCTGATGGCAAATACAGGAGCAAAATCGGTATTCCCCCTCAGAGAGCTTCGGCGTTTTCAGGCAGCTATGATGCAAGTCGCGGCGCACTTACCCTGCTCTGGTGCGATCTTCCCAAAGGAGAAAAAGAGTATGTGAATTCAAAATGGGAAATCCAGAAAGATCCATTTTCCGGGGATGCCATCAATGCATACAATGATGGTCCGGTGGAGGACGGAACACAAATGGGGCCTTTTTATGAACTTGAAAGCTCTTCTCCGGCCGCTGATCTGAAACCCGGGGATAAACTTACCCACAGGCAAAGAATCTTTCATTTTACCGGAAATGAGGCTGACCTGAGCAGGATCACGGAAAAGGTTTTTGGAGTTACCATAAACGAAATTAAAGGGAAGTTTGGGGGATAGGCTTCTAGGCTGAAGGCTGAAGGCTGAAGGCTGTGGGCTGTAGGTTGAGATGTCTTCGGTGTTGGGTGTTGGGTGTTCGATGTTCGGTGTTATTTGATGTGAAAATAATATTGAATAAGGAACCCTGAACATCGAACTCCGAAGGCTCCAAACTGCAAAACTGCAAAACACTGTTGTCCGGTAAAAGTATATAAAATATGAAAAAAGGGGCCGAAGCCCCTCTGAAAATGTAGTAATTTTATTTTACCACAAATAATGTTACTACATGGATAAAAGTACAATTTTTTCCG